>NZ_VFUA01000006.1 GCF_006440735.1 Mesorhizobium sp. B2-7-1
TCACCTACACGGCGAAGGACGCCAACGGCAACACCGTGACCGGCACCGTCGGCATCAACGTCATCGACGACGTGCCGCATGCCAGTGCCGACATCAACGCCGTGACGGAAGGGGCGCTGCTCACGGTGGCTGCGGCCAACGGCGTGCTGTTGAACGACGTGTCCGGCGCGGACGGCTATGCCGCCACCGGCGCGGTGGTCGGCGTGCGCGCTGGCAACGACACCTCGACGCCGGCGACCACGGGCGTCGACGCGCAGATCGCCGGCCAGTACGGCACGCTGACGCTGCACGCGGACGGGTCCTACTCCTACCAGGCGACGGCGAACACGATCTCGGCCAACGCCACCGACACGTTCGTCTACACCATCAAGGACGGCGACGGCGACACCTCGACGACGACGCTGGCCATCAATGTCGCGAATGTGACGCTGGCCGCCGACAACCAGACCAAGACAGTCGATGAGGCGGCGCTGGACACGGTGACCAATACGGGCGACCTCGGACACGGCACCGTGACGGGTTCCAACCCGTCGAGCACGGCCGAGACGGTGACCGGCCAGCTCGCAGTGGCGGGTACCGGCGTCACCTACACGCCAATCAGCACGACGACGGCGCACGGCATATTCCAGCTGACGGCGGGCGGCGCCTGGACCTACACCCTGACGTCGCCCTTCGACAGCGGCGCAACGCAGGGCGCCAACACGCTGACGGGCGCGGAAAGCTTCACCTACACGGCGAAGGACGCCAACGGCAACACCGTGACCGGCACCGTCGGCATCAACGTCATCGACGACGTGCCGGCATTTACCCTCGTCAATGACGGCAATGGCGACGGCATCGTCAGCCTGTCGGCGCTCAATCCGTCAACGGCCACCACTTACAACGGCCAGTTCGCCGAGTGGCAGTATGGCGCCGACGGGTTTGGCAGCATTTCGGCGACAGGGCAGAATGTACAAGTCGCCTCCAGCTCATCGTCCCAGATCGTGCTCAACCTGATGGAAGGCACCGATGTCGTTGCTGTCCTGACACTCAACGCCAACGGCACCGACTCGCTGGAAGTGGTGCACCGTGCGGGTGACGTCGTGTTCGATCCAATCGCGGCAACTTCAGCGACTGCTGGAGGCCCGACAGGTTCCCTGCTGGTGGATTTGGGCACGGCCGCCGACTTCAATATTCTCGTGACCGGCGATGACGGCGTTGCGCCAGCCAACCAAAGCGGAAAGGATGAGGTGAATACCAGTTCACAGGGCTGGGCCGTTAAGGGAGGACAGGGCCAGACGAATGATGCCGGTGAATCCATTACGTTCAAATTCGTTGACGATAGCAACAATTCGACTGGCCACAGTATCGACGACTTCAAGTTCACCACCGAGGGCTACACGGGTGGCATGTCGACGGCCAAAGTTACCGTCCTGGTCTATCTCGATGCCAGCATGACGCATTACGACCAAGTGACGGTCAACAACGCGACATCAGGCAGCGTTATCCAGATCAGCAATCTTGACTGGTCGGCAGCCGCGGGTAACGGCGACTATGTAGCCGGCAATGCCATCTACGGGGTGAAAATCCTCAGCGACAGCACCAACAAAGGCGGCTTCCGAGTGAATGGCGTCGAGGTTGGTACGCATTCCGAAACGCCGCCTGCGGATCTCGACTTCAACGGCATCCATGTCACGATCACGGATCACGATGGCGATACCGCGACGCAGACCTTCAATGTCCACATCGATGGCACGACCGGTAGTCAGCTGACGGTCGAGTCCATCGCCGGGACTTCCGGAGATGATAATTTGACTGGCACCGGCGGCAACGACACGCTGATCGGCGGCGCCGGCAACGACTTCCTGGACGGTGGCGCCGGCAACGACATCCTTATCGGCGGCGCGGGGCTCAACCACCTGACCGGCGGCGCGGGCAACGACACATTCGTGATCGATCCGTCCAAGCTCACGGTCCATGTGGCCGATGTCATCGCAGACTATACGCAGGGCCAGGACGTCATCGACCTGTCCGATCTGCTCAAGTCCCTCGGGGCCAACGCGCCGACCACGGACGCGCAGACGGGCGACGTGGTCAATGTCACCTCCTCGAACGGAACAGCCCACGTGATGGTCGACGACAACGGTACTGCCGCCGGCGGCAATATGGTCGAGGTGGCGACGCTGACGAATGTGGGTGTCGGATCCACGATCAGCATCCTCTACGATCACACCCACACTCATACGGAAAATGCGACTTGACGGTGCGATCGTTTGGATGACGCAAACTTGGTGGCTCGGAGGCGTGGCGTAAGGCCACGCTTCCATGCTATGCATTAGCGAACCGTGAATTTGTAGTTTGAAGAGGGGCTTACATGAAACATTCCGCAAGATTGCTGGCTTCGGCCACGGCGCTGCTGCTGGCCGGGTCGACGGGCTTCGCCGCCGATATCATCGGCGAGCCGGCGGTGAATTACTGCCGCACCGCCGGAACCTCGGACCTGGTGCTGACCGACAACATGGTCGAGCTCAAGGACCATGTGGTGAAGCTGATGGACGAATCGGTCGCCGTCGCCAACAGCCCGGAATGGATCAACTCGTCGCGTCCCGCCTTCGTCTGGGCCTCGGAAGCCAAGGTCGCCTGCGGCATGGCCTATGGCTACCTGAAGACGAACTACAAGGACGAAGACACGCTCAACAAATGCGAGTGCTTCCACGACCGCATGGTCGAATATATGCATTGAGCTGACGGCCGATCGAGCACCGGCTTGGCTGCGATGGTGGCCGACGGAAAATTGCCGAAGGCGATCGCGCTGGCGGTTGCCTTGCTCGGCCTGAATGCGACACCTGTCCACGCCAACTGGCTGGAACGGCCGCAGCCGCCGAGGGCGCGGCCCGCCCATTGCGCCGCGGCGCCGGAACGGAGCCGCGAGACATTCAAGGCATTCGCCACCTGCCAGGCATCGCTCTACGGGCTCGAGGCCGTTTTGGCGCATGCGGTGATGGAGATCGAGAGCGGGTTCGATCCCGGCGTGCGCGGCGCCGACGGCGAAGTCGGCCTGATGCAGGTGATGCCGGCCACCGCGCGGATGCTCGGCTTTCGCGGCTCGCTCGACGAGCTTGGCGAGCCCGCCACCAACATCGCGCTCGGCGTCAAATATCTGGCGCAGGCAAACAGGCTCGCCGCGGGCGACCTCTGCACCACCGTGATGAAATACCGGGCCGGGCACGGGGAAACCCGCTTCTCGGTCCGCTCGGTCAACTACTGCCAGCGCGCTCGCGCGATCCTGGCGCGGGAGGGGCTCGAGGTGGCCGGGCCGCTGCCGGTGGCGACGGTCGGCTTCTTCGACGCTTCCCTGGACGGCGCCGTGACCGGCCAGGAGAAACGCGTGTGCGTGCGCCGATCGTTCGTGCCCGGGCCGCGCTACATGAAATGCGCCGAATATCGCAGCCCGACGCAAGCAAGGGTGATACAGGCGCTCAGGGCGCGGCTCTTCGATGGCTGAGCCATGACGCGAGAATCACGGGACGGCGGCGCAAGCAAGACGGTAAGATCAGTTGAAGACAGGCCGGGGCGAATACCTGCGGCAGATGGGTGGAAGCAGCATGAAGCTTGAGCGACACGATCCGCGCCTGAAGCGCGCCGCGTCGAAACGGATCCGCGCGAGGCTTGGGTCTTTGTTTCATGCATGCCGTTCTCCCAAAACCGGGGCCACTTTTGGGCGACATGCTTTGGGGGCGATCGCCCTCGGGCTGGTCGGGGCGCTGGGCGGATGCCAGTCCAAGAGCGGCGCGTCGGACGTGCTCGATCCGTCGGCGATTGCAGCACCCGCCGGCCAGGCGAGCGTTCCGGCGGCACCCGCCCAGCCGGCAGGTGGCGAGACCTTGAGCAGCGCGAATTCGGGCGGCCCGACCTCGGCCGCTGACGCAAAGGCCAATTTGACGCTCGGCACGGGGCCGACCAAGGTGACCATGCTGCTGCCGCTTTCGGCGCCCGGCAGCACGGGCGAGAACGGCCGGAAAATGTATGACGGGGCGCGGCTGGCGATGGCCGATCTCGGCGACAAGCTTCTGACGCTGACGATCGAGGATACGCGCGGCGACAGCGGCAATGCCAAGGACCTCGCGGTAAAGGCGATCACCTCGGGCACGGCGAAGGTCGTCATCGGGCCGTCCGAGCTTCCGGCCGCCCAGCACCTTGCCAAGCTCTCCGGCTCGAAGCGGCCGCCGGTGCTGGCGCTGGCCGACAATTTCGCCGGCGGCCCGGGCGTCTATTCCGTGCGGCTCAGCGAAGCCGACAGCGCCGCGGCGGGAGCGGCGGCAATCGCCGGCAAGGGCGCCAGGAAATTCGTGCTGATGGTGCCTTCGGGCGCCGACTCGAGCCCGATTGAATCGCGGGTGGCCAACGCGCTCAGCATCTATGGCGCGACGCTTGCGGTGACGCTGCCCTATTCGGCGACCGATGGCGGCGCCAAGGTGGTGTCGGACATGGGCTCGCTGGTCGAAGCGCCCGACGCCGTGGTCATCGCCAGCGGCGGCGGCAGCCCGACGGCGGTGCTGGCGGCGCTGAAGGCGAAAGGCGGCAAGGCCGTGACGCTGATCGGCACCGACCGCTGGCTCGAGCGGCCGATGGATCCGCTCTACGAAGGCGCCTATATCGCGACGCTCGACGAAAGCGAGACCGGGCCGATCGCCGATCGCTTCAAGGCGACCTACAAGTACCAGCCGGACGTCAACGTCGCCTACGCCTACGACATGGTGGCGCTGAGCGCGGGCATAGCGAGCTCGGCCGGGCCCGACGGCTTCAACAAGCAGGTGCTGGAGAACACGACGGGCTTCCGCGGCTCGACCGGCCTGTTCCGCTTCCGCAGCGACGGTTCGAGCCAAAGGTCGATGCCCTTCTTCAGGGTGGAAAAGGGCCAGCTGAAGCTGGTGGAGAAGCAGACGTCGGGGTTTTAGGGGGCATTTCCAGGAAAGCTTTTGCGGCACCCAACTGTGGGTTGACGCCTATTCAGCGGGAACATCCCTGCGATCATCAACAACTTGGCGCTGGAACGTTGGAAGCAAGCGGGCCGCGAGCCTGAGCCATTCAATCAGTGGCCAGAGCGTCAATTTCAAAACGTTGTTGCGCGGCACGCCTGTCGCACCCAACGGGACGTTGCAGGGGCCGGGCACTCTGTAGGTGCCGAATATCCAATCAAAGAACGGAAAAACATTGGCAAGGTTCTTGCCGTAGGCAGCCGGCACATCGGCATGGTGCCAGCGATGGAAGCGAGGCGACGCGACAAGCAACCGCAACGGGCCGTGTCCCCAGTCGACATCGATGTGGACATAGATGTTGTGGAATAGGACGATCAGGGCGCCATAACCGATCGCGTCACGCGGCAATCCGATCCAACTCAGCAAAAGGGTGTAAGAGACCAACATCACGAGATTCTCCAGCGCGTGTACACGGTATGTGGTCAAACCGTTGACGACCGGGTCAGAGTGGTGAATCGCATGCACGGGCCACAGCCACTTCATATGCATGAGGCGGTGGTTCCAGTAATTGGCGAAGTCGGCCGCCAGGATACCGAGGAAGCTAAGCAGCCACGTGGGAAGGTCGGTCCAAACGCTGCCCGGAATGCTCGGTATGCCAAGCAGGTCATAAGCTTGCTTCACCTGATCCGAAAGCAGCCAAACTCCAGGGACCAGGACGATATTTATATGGAAGATCGCTAACGTTGCCGCTACGCTTTCGATGGCGCGTCGCGACAAGGAACGACGCCAACCTTTGCGAATAACATCGCATCCCAAGACGATGAGAAGAAAAGCGGCCACGAAGTAAGAACTGGGATCGTTTGCCAGTCTGCACCACGCCTCAAAGCGGGCCATGATGTAGTCGCCGACGCTATTCACCTCTTGTTCCCTCAACTCCCCACGTTAACCTCAAATCGCGGTGGCGAAATCAGAACCTGCCCCCAACGATCAATTTAGCTGCTCAAGAATTCCCGAGCTGGTTGCCACCACAACGGCGTGATAAATTTGGAACCCTATCGCGCAGATGGTGGCGGCCGAAATCGGCACACCGAACGGCACGACGCCGTTCTGGTCCATGTGCTGCACATATTGGCGGAACATGCCTGCCGGCAGCACGAAGGGATTCTTGATCACCGCCGCTGTGGTAATCGCGAAAACCAGCAGCAACACGGAAAACAAAGCAAGATTGCTTCCGCCAACCAGAAACGGCGTGACACTCATCAGCTTGACATCGCCGGCGCCAACCTTTCGCAAAAGCCAGAACGGAAAGAGCGCAATGAACAGCGCAACGCCACCAAACGCGCTCATGCCCATCTCCAGCCATGAATGACTTTGCAATGATTGGAATTGCAGAGTTCCAAGGCCGAGGCAGAGGAGCAGCAGCACGTGATAGTTGGATATTCTCTGCGTGGTGAAATCTGTCCAGGCAATCCGCCCAAGCAGCAGGATTGCCAGCCCCTGGAAGACAAGCGAAGCGGTCAGCAACATGGCTCGTCCTACCGTTCTATGTTCTTCACGCTCGATGACAGCAGCTTGAGATTGTTCGCAACCGTCGGATCGTTCGGCACCAGCTCATAAGCCTTGAGGAAGTTGCTGCGCGCGTCCTGCAGCTTGCCGCGCAGCAAATAGGAATAGCCGAGATTGTTGTAATATTCCGGCGTCGCGCCAAGCAGCCGGTAGGCCCGTCCGTAAGCCATGTCGGCAAGATCGAAGCGCCGGATGCGGTCGCAGGACGCGGCGAGGCCCAGCCAGGCGACGCCGTCATTCGGCGCGAGCCGTGTCGCTTTGTAGAACAGGGCGCCGGCATTGCCGTAATTTTCGGAACGGAACTGCGTCTTTGCCTCGGTGACCGCCTGGTCCGAGGCGTAGTAGTCGACGTCGCTCACCGTCTTCAAGCCGTCGAAGGCGTCGCCGAAGGCGGTATAATCGCCCTTGGCGGGCTCGTTGGTGCGCACGACGCCACCCGTGGTGTCGTTGGTCTGGCAACCGGCCAGGAAGATCAGCAGCAGGCTGGTCGCGACTGCGAGGCGCTTTGTCATTGTGTGTCCCACGAGTCCCCGACTCTATTTTAGAACCTAATCATATGGCGGACTAGAAGAAAATGCCCTTCATCCGGATAAGCACCGGCAGCAGGATGACCATCATCACGACAGGGAAAATGCAGAGCCCCAGCGGGATCATCATTTTGACCGGCAATGCGTTGGCGCGCTCTTCCGCAGTCAGAATTCTTTGGCTGCGCATCTCGGCGCTATAGACGCGCAAGGCGTCGGTGAGGCTGGTGCCGAGTTCTTCCGATTGCCGGAACAGGACCGCCAACGCCTTGGCTTCATCAAGTCCGATACGGTCCGCCAGTTCGCGCAAGGCTTCGCGCAGCGGCTTCCCTGCACGCAATTGCAGATTCATGATCGCGAGCTGGATGCCCAGCCATTTATGGGTGCTGGCCATCTCCTGGCTCACACGCTCCACCGCCGCCTCGAGGCTCATGCCGGCATCAGCGCAAGTGATCATCATGTCCATGAAGTCTGGGAAGGCGCGGCGGTAGACCTGCTTTTGCGCCCCCTCGAAGCGGTCAAGCATGATGCTAGGAATAACGATACAGGCTAGTCCGAAGAGCGCCGACCCGGCGAGGGCAACGAATCCTGGCAGCCATGGCGGCAATATCCTCGACAGGAGGGCATATATAACCAGAAAGCCTATGGCGACGGCGCCCAACCGGCAAAGCGTGTAGATGAGAGGCGCGCTGGGATGATAAAAGCCGGCTCGAAAGAGCTTGGCCTCGAGGGCATCAGGCTGGTTGCGCTCCTTCTCCATCGATTTGAAATAGGCTTCGATCGGCTTTTGCGCCGCGGCCTTGGCGAGACTGTCTTGTCCGAGGATTGATCGGCGATCCACTGGCCGGTCGCCGACAAGGCTATCCGTCACCAACTTGCGCGTCTGCATCGCGGGCAGGAATATCAACGCACCGAACAGGAACAGGGCCCCAGCGGCGGCGAAGACCGCGAGAGAGACGAAAAAGGTCAGGTTGTCCGTATTCGAAAGCAGGCTCACAGTCGCTCCTAGAAATCGAAAGTGACCATGCGATACATGATGTAGTCGCCGAGCAACGCCCAAATTCCAAATGCTGTGAATACCGGCGGTATCAACGGACTGCCCCAAACTTGGCCATAGTAGGAAGGCGCAACGAGCATCAGGATCAGAAACATAACGACCGGAAACAGCGAGATGAGCCATGCCGACGTGCGGCCCTCGGCCGAGAGCGCCCTGATCTTCAGTCTGAGCTTCTGCCTTTCGCGCAGCACGGATGAAAGGTTTGCAAGAATCTCGGTGAGGTTGCCTCCCGTCTTGCCTTGGATAGCGAGCGACACGGACAGCAGATGCAGGCCTTCGAAGCCGACACGCTCTGACAGTTTCCGCACTGCCTGCTCCATGCTTAGTCCGAAAGTGATCTCGTCAGCGACGATGCCGAATTCCGTGCCAAGTGGATCAGGTATCTCACGCGCGACAAGACCTATTGCGACAGAAGCAGGATGACCTGCGCGCAGCGAACGAACGATCATGTCGAGAGCGTCGGGCAATTGCTTGGCGAATTTCTGAATCCGTTTGTTACGTGCCCGGCGCAGAACAAGAAGCGGCAAGGCAAGGCCCACCACGAGAAAGATGATGAAAGCTACTGGTGCTGCAACGTGCAGGAAAAACCAAAGCAGCAACGCCATCGCCAGGCCAGCCAGAACAAACGAAGCGACGAAAGTCATCGGGTTTCCTGTGACACCGGACTGGGTGTACAGCCGATTCAGCCAGACAAAGCCGGAGATGAAGTCTCCCGAGTCGGTCAGTCCACGTTCGCGCAACAGGCTTTGCAATGTTTGCTCGGCCGGCGCCTCGTTGGCGATAAGGCGGAGTCGATGATTGACCGCGACCCGACGCGAACGCCGACCGGTCAGTGAAAGATAAAAGGCCTCGCCGGCAAGAATGACCGAGGCGGCCGCGACCACATAGATGAAATAGAGGAGAGCCTGTCCCGTCAGCATTACAGCGCCACCTGCGGGTTGAAAGCATCCTTGGCGAAATGCAGGCCGAGCGTCGCGGCTTCGCCGGCAAAGCGCGGGCGAACGCCAGTGGCGCGGAAATCGCCGACGATCGTGCCGTCGGCGGCGACATCGCGCCTTACATAGTGATAGATTTCCTGCAGCTGCACGACATTGCCTTCCATGCCGGTGATCTCAGAGATGGAGACGACGCGCCTCCCGCCATCGGACAGGCGCTGCGTCTGCACGATGATGTCGATGGCCGACGCGATCTGTGCCCGGATCGATTCATGCGTCATCGGCAAGCCGGCCATGCCGACCATCTGCTCAAGGCGCGAAATGGCGTCGCGCGGCGTGTTGGCATGGATGGTGGTCATCGAGCCTTCATGGCCGGTGTTCATGGCCTGCAGCATGTCGAAGGCTTCCTCGCCGCGTACCTCGCCGACGATGATGCGGTCGGGCCGCATGCGCAGCGCATTCTTCACCAGCTCGCGCTGGCGGATCTCGCCCCTGCCCTCGACATTGGGCGGGCGCGTTTCCAGCCGGCCGACATGCGGCTGCTGCAGTTGCAGTTCCGCCGCGTCCTCGATGGTGACAAGGCGCTCCTTCGACGGGATGTAGCTCGACAGCGCGTTGAGCAGCGTCGTCTTGCCACTGCCGGTGCCGCCCGAAACCAGGATCGACTTGCGCGCCTGCACGGCAATGCGCAGCATGTCGATCATCGGCTGGCGGATCGAATTGAACGCCATCAGGCGCTCCAGCGAATAAGGATTCTTCGAAAATTTGCGGATCGAGACGAGCGGGCCATCGACCGAGACCGGCCGCACGGCAATGTTGACGCGTGAGCCATCCGCCAGGCGCGCGTCCGCCATCGGCGCGGATTCATCGACGCGGCGTCCGATAGCCGAGACGATCTTGTTGATGATGCGCAGCAGATGCGCCTCGTCACGGAAGCGGATCGAGGTTTCCTCGATCGTGCCGCGACGCTCTATAAAGACATGCTCATGCGTGTTGATCATGATATCGGCGATAGAGTCGTCCTTCAGTAGCGGCTCGATCGGACCAAGGCCCAGCATCTCGTCAGCCGTATCGCTGGTCAGCTGATCGAGCTCGCGGGCATTCAAGGGCACGTTCCGGCTGCGCACGAACTCGCGCACGATCGGCCGAATCTCATCCAGGATCTCATCCTTCGATGCGCTTTCCAGCGCGGTCAGGTTGAAACGGTCGATAAGATGTCGATGCAGCTCGACTTTGAGAGTCAGAAAGCCGTCATCCTGCGGTTCGGCCTCCGCCGGGGCGGCCGAAGCAGTGCCGTTTGCAGCCGCGCCCGCCGGTGCGGGCTGAATTGCTCGCTGGTCACCCTGCCCTTTTATGAAGCGACCCAACATGCCGCCGAACCCCTGCTGATTTCCCCAACGTCGAAACTAAGCGTTAACCACGAGGGGCACAAGCGGCCTGGAGGACACACAAGAGGTATTACTTGCTACATAGTTAAGAAATGGAAGATTTTAGAAATGGTTTTATTTTCATCCGCCATTCTCACGACAGACCAAAGTCCTAGGACCTTTGGATGCAAGTCCGCTAATATGCAGCTAACTCGCTTTATATAAAGGGATATGTTTGAATTCTAATATCGAAGCATGATGGCGTCGGTGTGGCCGAATTGTGAACGAATGGTTAAAATCACTTGAAAATCGAGGCGAATCAAGCCTTTGTCAAAAATGAAACGGCTTGAAATCGAGTATTGAAAGGTTAAGCTTCCGTTAATCCGTTTGACACTGCTTTTTCGCACACCCTAGGATTGAACGTGACGGGGGATGCTTGGGTATGGGGTTCATCCTTGGCTCTGTCTCGTCGGGTTCAAACCTCCAAAGGGAGAAATTGGCATGAAGAAGCTCATGACGATGGCCCGGCAGTTCCGCGACGATGATAACGGCGCTGCTATGGTCGAGTATTCGATTCTGATCGGCATCATCACCGCAGCGGTGATCGCGATCATCATCGGCGTTGGTATCTACGTGAAAGATCAGTGGACTACGCTGTGCACCAATCTGAAGACTGCGGATACGAAGGTGACCGGCTGCTGATCCAGAAACTGACCAGGCCCGGCGACGACCTTCGGGCCTGGTCAATTGGATCCCAAGGGAGAAATTAGCATGAAGAAGCTCATGACCTTGGCCCGGCAGTTCCGCGACGACGACAACGGCGCTGCCATGGTCGAATACTCCATCCTGATCGGCATCATCACGGCAGCGGTGATCGCGATCATCATTGGCGTTGGTATTTACGTCAAAGATCAGTGGACCACGCTTTGCACCAATCTCAAGGGTAGCGATGCGAACGTGACCGGTTGCTGATCCAGAAACTGACCGGTCCCGGAGACGACCGTCGGGCCCGGTCGACTTGATGTAGCAAGCAATCTCGGGATAGGCGCCGCCTGTCTGCGCTAGCGGGTTACTTGATTGGGGCTTGGGGTAAATGCGCGCTAATACACTGATTATGATCGTGCTCGCCGGTATATTCGGCGTTCTGGCGGTTGTGCTCGTCAATATCTGGCTTGCTGGCCAGCGCAATGCCTTGGCGCAATCCAACGGCGTTCAGGCGAGCACCGTCGTGGTCGCGGCGGTGCCCTTGAAATTCGGCGACGCTCTGAGCGTCGACAAATTGCGCGAAATTGCATGGCCGGCGGGAGCAGTCCCGGTCGGTGCGTTCAAGACCGTCAAGGAAGCGATGGCCGGCGAAGGGGCTCGCCAGGCGCTGCAATCGATCAGCGCCAATGAGCCTGTCCTCGCCGCCAAGATCACCGGACCAGGTCAGCGTGCCACGCTGTCGGCGGTGCTCGGCGAAGGCATGAAAGCAGTTTCGATCCGCGTTAACGACGTGCTCGGTGTTGCCGGCTTTGTATTTCCCGGCGACAGGGTCGACGTGCTGTTGACCCGCAACGTCCGCGGTGACGACGGTGTCGACAAAAGTTTCGTCGACGTCCTATTGCAGAGTGTCAAGGTGCTTGCCGTCGACCAGGTTGCCGACGAGAGCAAGGATGCCCCGCAGGTCGTGAAGGCCGTCACGGTCGAAGTCAGCACCAAGGATGCCCAGAAACTCACTTTGGCTGCGGGTGCCGGCCAGTTGTCGCTGGCGTTGCGCCAAGCTGCCGGCAGCAAGGGCGAGACGAATGAGAGAGTCACGCTGGCGGATCTGACCGGCGACACGCCGGACGATGTCGCCAAGCGCCAGGCCGAGTTAGACAAGCAGAAAGCCGATGAAGCCGCGCGCAAGCAAGCCGACGAGAGGATCGACGGACTGGCCAAGGCGGTGGAGCGGGTCGGCAGCCAGATCGACCAGATCAGCAAGACAAAGCCCGTCACGGTCGTGGCCGCCGCGCCTCAGGCTCAGCCGCAGGTGAAGGAAGTGATCAAATACATCCAGCCTGAACCGCCCAAACTCGCGACAATCGGCGTGTTCCGGGGCGTCAAGCTGGAATCATACGAAGTGCCGCGACAAGACTGACGAGGGTCGGCGCGGCGGGCTGCCCAAGGCAGCAAACGGGGAGACGGGGAATGCAGGGGTCTTGGATGAGGATAGCGGCGGTCGCGCTATCCTTTTTGGTCGCACCGGCGATGCTTGGCCATCCGGCCAGGGCGGCTGACCGGTTCATAGATGTGTCGCGTCCGTCGCTGCATCGCGTATTCGTGCCGGTTTCCCAATCGGCCACGATCCAGGTCAACGCGACGCTGGGCGATATCGTCGTCGGCGACGAGAAGATTGCCGATGCGCAGCCGATGACGGACAAGACGCTCTACATCATCGGCAAGACCGTCGGCACCACCACCGTCAATCTGTTTTCCGAGGACAAGCGCTCGCTCGGTGCCATCCAGATCGAGGTCGGCCAGGATGTCAGCGACATGGCGGTAGCCATTCGCCAGGTGGCGCCGAAAGCCCGCATCGAGATCGGCTCGATCAATGGCAAGGTTCGCCTGAGCGGTCACGTCAAGGACGCCGCGACGCTGGCATCGATCGTGGAAGTCACGCAGCAATACGGGCCTGACTCCATCATCAATGCCGTCACTATTGACGACAGCGAGCAGGTCAATCTGTCGGTCCGCATCCTCGAGGCCAAGCGCAATGCCGGCCGCGATCTTGGCGTCTCGTTCAAAAGCACGAATAGCAGGGGCACGACCCGGGTCGGGACAGGCATAGCCACGGTAGATAAGGACGGAGCCGAACTAGGCGCGGGCGACCTGGTAAGCGGGCTTCTGTCCAACACCAATCCTTTCGCGGCGCTGATCACCCGCATCATCGACAGCAACATCAAGGTCGACCTAATCATCGAGGCGCTGGAGGCGAAGGGCGTCGTTCGCACATTGGCCGAACCGAACCTCACCACGGTGTCCGGCGAGACGGCCAGCTTCAATGCCGGTGGCGAGGTGCCGGTGCGCAGCGTCAACGCGCAAGGTGAGGTCGAGATTCTGTTCAAGCAGTTCGGCGTCAATTTGAACTTCACGCCGGTGGTGCTTGACGATGGCAAGATCCACATCAAGCTGGCGCCGGAGGTCAGCGACCTGACCGGCTTTACCAGCGCCGGCGATCCGATCTTCACCAATCGCAAACTGTCGACGGTGGTCGACTTGCGCGACGGCCAGAGCTTCGCGGTGGGCGGCCTGCTCTCCAGCAAAAACACCATACAGCAAAACCAAGTGCCATGGCTCGGCCAGGTGCCGATCGTCGGCGCGCTGTTCAAGAATTCGAGCACGGCGAAGGAAGAGACCGAACTGGTGGTCATCGTGACTCCGCATCTTGTGCGGCCGGTTAAGCCAGGTGAGCAACTGGCGACGCCTTTCGACAAGACGAGGCCGGCCAACGATCCGGAACTCATGCTGCTCGGCCAGCTCGAAGTCAGCAAGGACATGATCCGCATGTACGAGCATGGCGACGGCGTCACCGGGCCCTACGGCCACATGCTGGATGTGAAATCGAAGGACAAGCTGCTCTATGTCAAAAAGTAAGCTCCTGCTCGTTCTTCTTGGCACCGGCCTGCTCGCGGGCTGTGCGGCCGACTATCTGAACAATTACGACACGATGACGCTGGCTGCGGGCGACTCGCAGAGGACCAACCAGTTGCTGCAAACGGTTGACCCGTACAACCCGGTTTCGAACAATACGAAGATCGAGGGCGACGGGGCGCGTTCGGTTGGTGTCGTGCAAAAATACAAACTTCCGCCAAGCACCGCAGCGCCGACGACGAACATGACAGTCAATGTCGGGCCGTCGGTTGGAACGAGCGCGGCCAACTGAGCTAAAGGATGCGATGGTCGCGCCGGGCAACGAGGGCCGGCGCAGGACGAAGAGAGAGTAAGGTCATGTTGGGGACCATTCGAAGATTCTGGCGCGATCAGCGCGGCATGGCGCTTGTCCTCGTCAGCATCATGCTGCCGGCAATTATCGGCTTTTCGTTGCTCGTCATCGACATGAGTCGGGCGAACAATCTGAAAAATGATCTGCAGAAGGGTGCCGACGCTTTTGCGCTTGCCGGCGCGGCCGAATTGGACGGTACGAGTGGAGCGTGGGCCCGCGCAGAACGCGCCATGGCGACCCTTGTCAGCAATGAAACCAACTTCTCCACATCCGGCCGAAATCCCCTGACCTCGGGACAGCCAGGCGGCACTCAGCGGTGCAATAGCGCGGGAAACATCTCCTGGTGCTTCCTGAAGAGTATTCCAAACGACAACGTCGCCATAACCACCACCAATTACGCCAATACCGACCCAGCAGTTGGTGAATTGGAGACCCGATTCGTTCAGGTGACGGTCACGCCGACCGGGTTCGCGGCTCTGTTCCCGGCATCGTTCCTAACCGGCAACTCTGCCAGCAACAGTTTCGACATCGGCGCGTCAGCTGTCGCGGGTTTCACGTCGAGCGTTTGCGATTACACCCCGGTGTTCATGTGCAATCCCTACGAAGACACCAGCATCACCGGCGGCGTGACGTTGGAGCAAGCGGCGCAAAGCCGGCAGTATCGCCGACGGCAAATCGTGCTGCGCGGCGACGGCTCCTATGCGCCCGGCAACTTCGCTTTCCTGTCCTCGCCTTTTGGAAACGGGGCCAACGAGCTCGAAAAGATGCTCGCGGACTCCAAACCCCAGAATTGTTATTCGCGCGACAGCGTCCAAACGGAGCCAGGGCAAAACTCCGGTCCCGTGCAGAACGGGATCAACTCGCGGTTCGGCATCAACTCTTCCAGTTATTCGGACGGACCCGCGGTCAACGTGCGTAAGGGCGCAATAAACTGGGACCAGTACGTCGCGGACAACAAAGTCAACTACCAAACGGATCCAACCAAGGGAGTCGGCCTTGAGGAGGATTCGTGCCAGATCGCCGGCAACTGCACGATGATGGGCGGCCGCATGGGCGCCGGCGACTGGAATTTCGCTCGCTATTGGGCCGCCAACCATCCCAGCCGTACCGTCCCGTCAGCCCTGTCGGGTACCGGCGCTGACCTTCCGACGCGCTACGAGGTCTATCGCTACGAGATCGATCCTAATGGCGACGGCGACACTTCCGACAGCATTGTCGGCGACGCCTCGGTCGGCGGCGAAAAGGGCACCCCTCCGGCGGGAGCCGGCAATCCGATCACCACTTCCGATCGCCGCCTGCTCTACGGCGCGATCCTGGACTGCAATGCGCTCCAGGCAAGCGGTGTAAGTTTCAAGGGCCGAGCGACAGTTCCTGTCAGACGCTTCGGCAGCTTTTTCATCACCGAGCCGATCAAGGACGGCAAGAACATCTATGTCGAACTGGTCGACATCACAGGCAAAGGTGGACGCGGCACGCTGGACAACTATCTGCGCGACGAAGCGCAGCTCTACAGGTGATGGCGATGTTCCGAAACGCCGTACGTCATCTGAAGAAATTCCGTCGAGATCAGCGCGGCGCAGTGCTGGTCGAGATGACGCTCGTCGCGCCGCTGATGTTGCTCTTGTCCGCTGGGGTGTTTGAATTCGGTAATCTCATTCACGACAAGCTGCTGATGGAAGCCGGGCTAACCGACGCGGCCCGCTTTGGCGCTCGCTGCAACAGCCAGATGTACACTGATGCCGGCTTGTCGGCGATCGACTGCGCCGACATCGCGACGAACATCGCGGTCTACGGCACGGCCTCACTGACTGTAGACGGAAGTGGCAAGGTGACAAATACCCCTCGCGTCAGCGGGTGGGAGAAAGCGGATGTGACCGTAACCATCGGTGCCGCCGGCTCCTGCCATGACGCGGTCTCCGGCGGCGTTACCCAATATCGATCGGTGACAGCGCAGGTGTGCATCGTGAGAGCAGCAGGCACCTACCCCTACAGCGGCGTCGGCATGCTGGCGCTTCTCAACATCGGCTCGATCACCCTGAGCGGCTCCCACGAGGAGCGGTTGATCCGGTTCTGACGATGATGAGGCGCTTCGCAAAATCAGAGCACGGTGCGGCCATGGTCGAGATGACCATCGTCGCGCCCCTGCTCTTTGCGCTGACGCTCGGCTTCGTCGATTTCGGCTACGCGCTCTACCAATGGAACGGCGCGACCAAGGCCGTCCAGGTGGGCGCGAGACTTGCCTCGATCTCCGATCCCGTGGTACCGGCAGCCACGCTTGCCAATGCGGCGCCAAGCTCGGTGCCGGGCGCGCCGGTCGTCGCCGGCTCCTATACGTTCGAATGCAAATATACCGGCAGCACCGGGGCCTGCAAAGACAAGAACGGCACATCCACCAATTTCGACACCAATGCCTCCAATGCCTTCAGCCGTATCTTCAGGGGCGACACCACCGTCACCAACAACGATACCTGCCCTGCCCTCACCGGAACCCAACGGCCCGGCATGTGCCATTTCTTTCCGGGCCTGCTGCGAAGCAACGTCGTCATAACCTACTCGGCGACAGGGCTTGGTTTCCAGACCAGGCTTGGCGGTCCTGTGCCGACCATCACCGTCAACCTGCAGAACCGAACGTTCCAGTTCTTCTTCCTGAGCGGACTGATGGGGTTCGGCAACATCAACATGCCCTCCATGCTAAGCACGGTGACGGGCGAAGACCTGAAAACGAGCGCGCCACCATGAACGCCATCGACACCAGAGTTCTCCCGACCAAGCGAAAGCAGGTGGCGCTGTTTTCCACCGATGCGAATTTCAAGCGCGACGTCACCACGCGGCTCGATGCGCTGGCGATCTATGACGTCAAGATCTCGGACGCGGCGGAGTTCCTGAAGGGGCCGCCGGTCGACAGCCGGCCCGGCATCATCATCCTCGATCTCGGCAATGGCGAACTGCTCGGCAATCCGGCGATCGTCGAGGCGCGCGCGGCCTGGGCCTCGGTGCCGCTGATCGCGATCTCGGACGAGCTCACTTCCGAGCAGACGCGCGTTCTGGTGCGCATGAACGCGTCCGACTGGCTGCACAAGCCGCTCGACGCCAAGGAGCTGCTCAACGCCGTCACCTTCCACGACACCGGCAACCAGGGCACCAAGAGCCGGATCGTCACCTTCATCGCCGCCAGCGGCGGCGCCGGCGCCACCACGCTGGCGATCTCGGCGGCCGAGCACCTTGCCTCGAAATCGGCCGAGCGGGCGGCTTCGACCTGTCTCGTCGACCTCGATTTCCAGAGCGCCAATTGCGGCGCCTATCTCAACCAGTTCAACCAGTTCGACCTCACCGGCATCATCGGCCAGCCGGACCGGCTCGACGTCGAGCTGATGGACGTCATCAAGCTCTCGCGGCCGTCCGGGCTCACGCTCTACTCCTTCGAGCGGCCGCAGCTGCCGTTCGAGCCGCAGGGCTCCGACTTCGTCTTCCGGCTGCTCGATCTCGTCGCCTACCGTTTCGACGACATCGTCATCGACCTGCCCAACATCGAGACGCCGTGGCACGATTCGGTGCTGCGCACGAGCGACGAGATCTTCATCGTCTTCGAGCTCAACGTCGCCTCGCTGAGGCAAGGCAAGCGGCTCTACAAGAAGATCCGCGAATTGCGCGGCAACAAGGTGAACATCACGCTGGTCGCCAACAAGCACAAGCGCAAATGGTTCGGCAACCACTTCTCACGCAGCGAGCTGGAGAAGATCTTCAAGGCGCCGCACATCAAGTCGCTGGCGCTGGACAACGCGCTGCTTGCCGATGCGCTGAACCGCGCCATCCTGCCTTCCGAGGTGGACGGACGCGCGCGCTTCAACAAGGACTTGAAACGCATGTTCAAGGAACGGCTGGACAATGCCCAGCGCTAGCCGATCCACCGCCGCGCATCTGGCCGGCGCCTGCCTGGCGGGCATGGTGCTGGTGTCGACCTGCGGTTTCGCGCAAGCCGGATCCGGGTTGCCGCCGCTGCCTGCCATGGGCCCCAGCCTGCGCAAGGCGGTCGTCTTCCAGTCCGGCGAGCAGCCAGGCACGATCGTCATCCGCAAAAACGAGAAGGCGCTCTATCTGGTGACGGGCCAGGGCCAGGCGCTGCGCTACCAGATCAGCGTCGGCCGCGACGGCTTCGGCTGGACCGGGACTGTCAAGGTCGCCTCCAAGACCGAATGGCCGGAATGGCGCCCGCCCAAGGAAATGCGCGCGCGCCAGCGGGAGCTGCCGGCGATGGTGCCGGCCGGTCCCTACAATCCGCTCGGCGCCCGGGCGCTCTATCTGTCGCGCGACGGGCGCGACACGCTCTATCGCATCCATGGCACCAACGATCCCAAGGGCGTCGGTTTCGACGGCACGTCCGGATGCTTCCGGCTGACGAACACCGATGTGATCGATCTCTTCAAACGCGTCGCGGTGGGCGCAAAGGTGGTGGTTGAATGACGATGATCAGCGAGCCGGACGCTCCGGCAATCGAACTCGGCCTGCGGGAAGCCGCTCCGGGAAAGCCCAGCCGGGCCAGGATGATCGGTGTCGTCGCGGTGGGTGCGTTGCTTGTCACCGTCGTCAATGTGACGGCCGCGGTTTATCTCTACCGCGGCGTCAACGACCTCAAGACGATGGAGGCGCGGCTGGAGCAGCTCGGCCAGTTCGAGCAGCGGATCGGCGCCCGCATCGACACTGTCAACAACGGTTTCCAGAGCCGGTTCGAGACGCTGGACCGCCAGTTGCAGGCGAGTTTCGGCCAGATCAACGGCAATATCGCCAAGCTGGAGCAAGGCCAGCCCGTCGCGGCAAGCGAACCGGCGCCCGGTGCGTCCGAGCCGACCATGCTCGACAACACCACGGTGGCGGATGCGTCAGCGGCCGATGAAAGCGCTGGCTCCGCAGAAGGACAGCCTTCGTTCAAGCGGAAGGTCGCGCCTCCGGGACCCAACCCGTCCTACCAGCGCATCCAGCAACCCGACGGTAAGGTCTATTACAAGAAGATCAACTGAGCAGGCGGGCCATCCGGCTGCTTGGCCGGGACGCGCGTCAGTACAGATTGCGCTGCAGCGCCAGAATGCGGAGCGCACGGGTTTCGTTCTGCAGCCTTTTCTCGCCCAGGAATGCGACGTGACAATAGGCGCAGGCCGCGAGACCAAGGCACAACACGACGCAGTTCTGCAGGCTGAGATCGACCATCAGCGAGTATCGCCAGCCGCGCGGCGTCGTGAAGGCGGCAATCGTGCTTGCCGTTTCCGCATGGCTGCTCAGCGCGATCATCAGACCGGCGAACAGCATGGCCGCATGGTTGGCGAGGAAGAAGCCGGCGGACCATTTTGAGCGGCTGGCCATCCAGCAGCCGCCTGTCACAAAGACGATGATGGCAACGTCAAGCGCCATCGATCCGCCGAGATAGAGATTTGTCTGCTGCCAGAACATCGTCGAGAACGGGCGCAGCTCGAGCCAGGCGTGCCACACAGCGGGGCTGGCTGGATAGAAGCCGAGCAGCAGCGCCGCCATCCGCTCCGCCGCCAGCAGAAGCAGCATCAGGGCCGGAAAGGCAAAAAGCAGTATCGGCTTGCGCATCGTGTCATCCCCTCGACATCCGATTACCGATTCTAGACTGCATTGGTTGCGCGACACTTAACGCAACGCCTTGCTTTTCAAGGAATGTCGCTCGTGTCTAATGTATGATCCAGTTCAACGGTGGGGGTGTCGCCGTGTCGACAGGAGCTAACGGGTTGGGCTCGGGCGGGATCATCGACAGCCGGCGCGACCCCGCGGGGTCCCGCGCGTGAGCCAGGCGAGCCCGCCCGGCCGCCCGTTGCTGGCGTCCGCGCTCGGCGGGCTCGGGCTGCTCGCGGGCATGGCGCTGATCGCCGAGAGCGGGCGTTGGCTGCCACCCGACCCGCCTTCCATCGCACCGGCACAAGGCGCTGGCGACCTGAAGCCAGCCTCCCACGTCCCGATGCACGACAGGCGACCAGGCGAGCCGGCGCGCAAGATCGCCGAGGAGCTCATCGCGCCGCCGCCGCTCGACCCATCCGGGATCGAGCGCATCGAGCCGCGCCCTCCGCTTGGCGAGCTCGGACTTGCACCGCTGCCGAAGACGCCGATGCCGCGGGATTGGCGCGGGACGCTGCTCTTCCATCCGGTCGCGACCTCCTCGACGGTCTTCGAAGCCATGGGACGCACGGTCGCCATCAGCGGCACGGTCGACATAGACCCCGACAGGACCTGCACGTTCGACGATACCGCCTGGCCCTGCGGCCAGCGGGCGCGGGCCGCCTTCAACGCCTGGCTGCGCGGCCGGGCGCTCAAATGCCTGCTGCCGCCGGACGCCGACCGTTTCGCCATCGCCGCGCCCTGCGCGCTCGGCAAGCAGGATGTCGGCGCCTGGCTGGTTTCCAACGGCTGGGCGATGGCGGCCCCCACCGGCATTTACGGCAAGGCGGAGGTGGTGGCGAGAAACGCCCGGATGGGCATTTTCGGCCCGCCGCAATAGCGCTGCTGCGGGAAAACGGGCGGCCGGTTCCGTTGCGGAACCTGCGTGAAAGCAGAATGGCCAGAGCGATTCAGCGGTTCTAAAAGCTGGATCAGGCCAACGACCCCGGCTGGTCATCAATGCGCAAGCCGCCGGCCGCGGCAGTCTTTTGTGCCGGATCCAGCGCTTGCCATGGAGAAGATGCCGACTTGCATCAAATTGTACGCTTCCGTGAAACCGAAATTGCAACGGACCTCCTGTAAGGCAATGCGTCGAACAGGAGATTGGCCCTTGACCACGAAAACACCGACCGCGCCGGTTCAAACGTGGAGACACCTCATCTTGCTGGCCGTGCTTGGCACCGCCGCCTGCGTCGGCCTTTCACTCGCGCTGAACTACCTGCTGCTTTTCAGCGACAGCCTCACACCATTCGGCCGGGGTGCCGTCACGGCAGTCATCGTGCCGATCGTCATCGGTCTGCCGCTGTTTGCCCTGCTCGGCTGGCAACAGATCGAGCTCCGCCGCTACCGGCAGGAACTCACCAGATCCGGCACCTATGACCAGCTGACCGGCTGCTTGAACGGCAAGGTGTTCACCTCGATGGTCGACAGGAGGGCGGCGAGGCCGGTCGGTCCGCGCTCCGGCGCCTTTCTGGTCATCCATCCGGAACATCTGGCATCGATCAACCTGCGTTTCGGTCTCGAATGGGGCGACGAGGCGTTGCGGCTGATCGCATCGGCCATCCGGTCCGCGGTGCGCAAGGACGATCTGATCGGCCGGATCGGAACCTCGATGTTCGGCGTCTTCCTGCCGGGCGCGAGCGAAGAGGACGCCAAGGACGTGGGCGAGCGCATTCGCGGTACGGTCGGCGAGATCTATTTCGCGCCGAAAGGCGACAAGGACGTGCTTGCGATCAGCGTCGGTGGCGTCATTTTCGAGCGTGAGCTGGATTTCGAGGACATGTTCCGCTTCGCGGAGGAAGGCATGGCCGAGGCCCCTGACGAAGCCGGCCTGCGGCTGTCGCACGTCACCAACTGAGCCGGCGAGCGGAACCCAACGCCCCCACGAGCCACAATTCCGCGGCATATCGTTCTTCAAGGGCGGCATGGTGTTTATGCCTCAGATACCACCCATGCAGAGATACTTCATCTCAAGGTAGTCCTCGAGGCCATGGCGAGAACCTTCCCGCCCGATGCCTGACTGTTTGACCCCGCCAAAAGGCGCGGCCTCCGAGGACATGCGCCCGGTGTTGATGCCGATCATGCCGTATTCCAGGGCCTCCGCCACACGCCAGACCCGTTTCAGGTTGGAAGCATAAAAATAGGCGGCGAGGCCGTAGATCGTGTCGTTGGCCTCACGCACGACCTGATCCGCATCCTCGAAGCGGATGACGGGAGCCAATGGCCCAAATGTCTCCTCCTGCGCCACCGCCATCGCGCTGGAGATGCCGGTAAGGACGGTCGGCTGGAAAAAAGTGCCGTCCACGCCAATCCTATCTCCGCCGCAGCGGATCACGCCGCCTTTTCCCACGGCATCGGCGATGTGGGATTCGATCTTGGCCAAGGCGTGGACGTCGATCAGCGGGCCGATGGCGACACCAGGATCGAAACCGTCACCGACCTGAAGCTGTCGGACCCGCTCGACGAATTTGTCGACGAACTCGTCATGAACGCCCGACTGCACGTAGAGGCGGTTGGCGGAAACGCAAGTCTGGCCGGCATTGCGGAACTTCGCCTGGATCGCCCCGTCCACGGCAGAGTCGATATCGGCGTCATTGAAGACGATGAAAGGCGCATTGCCGCCCAGCTCAAGGCTGACCTTCTTGATCTGGTCCGAGCACTGGCGCATGAGCAGCCGCCCGACTTCGGTCGATCCGGTGAAGCTGATCTTGCGCACCTTGGGATTGTGGCAGAGCTCACGCCCCACCGCGGCGCCCTCCGAGGCGTAGATGAGGGTCACCACACCATCGGGAAAACCGGCCTCGGCGGCGAGCGCGAACATGGCGCCTGCGACAAGCGGCGTCTGCTCGGCAGGCTTCAATACGATGGCGCAGCCCGCCGCCAGCGCCGGCGAGATCTTGCGCGCCACCATCGAAGCGGGAAAATTCCATGGGGTGATCGTGCCGACGACGCCGATCGGCTGCTTGATCACCAGCATGCGGCGGTCTGTCGACGGCGCCGAGATCGTCTCGCCATAGATGCGATTGGCCTCTTCGGCGTACCACTGCAGATAGGCGGCCGCATGGGAAACTTCCGATTTGGCTTCAGCGAAGGGCTTGCCCATCTCGGCGGTGAGAATTGCGGCAAGGTCGCCGGTATGGGTGACGATCAGCTGGTGCCATTGCCATAGCATTTCGCTGCGCTCCCGAGCGGTCAGCGCTGCCCACTCGGCCTGGGCGACATAAGCCTTATCGATCGCCGCGCGCGTCTCCTCGACGCCCATGTCGGGAAGTTCCGCCAGCAATTCGCCGGTCGACGGGTTGAAGACCTCAAACGTACGTCCGCCAGCCGGCGCACCAAGCGCCGGCACACGGTCGATCGAGCCAAACAGGTCGGGAGATTTCAAGTGGCGGGTCATCGGCAGGCGCAGAGGCAATACCGCTTTCCTTCTCGTCAAGCTGGCGTATCGGAAACGCCACCATGTCCTGCGCATGCGCCGGTTTCATAGGGCCTAGGAAGAATGGCGGTAGACCCACCTGCACCCTCGAAGTGCATCGGCACGGCGCGGTTGAGCTTACGTTGGAAAAGCTGGTGCTGCGAGAGAGGATTGAACTCTCGACCTCTCCCTTACCAAGGGAGTGCTCTACCACTGAGCTACCGCAGCCTGCGATGGCGGCGCTTCTGCCATATCGAACCGGCGAGCGCAAGGCCAAGAAAAACCCAAAGCGTCGCATCTGATTCTTGGCCGCCATCATGCGGTTTGGGGCGGCATGCTCGGCTGATCCACAGCGCGAAGCCGGCTCTCGTCCCGCTTTCATGACATGGCCGCGCCAAAATGCTAGCCATTGCGGAATCGGCCGGCTGAGCGCCGGTCAGGGATCGGATGATGAACGACAAGGCAAATCCACCGAAAAAAGGCGACGGCGAGCGTAAGGACCGACTGGCCGAGGCGTTGCGCGCCAATCTGCAGAAGCGCAAGGCGCAGGCACGCTCACGCCGGGTTGGCGACGCTGACAAGCAGCGCGTCCGCAGTGCCGACGATCGGCCGGAAGGGTTGCCGGCTGCAGGAAAAATGCACAAGGACTGACCAAATCAGCCATACTGCCCGGCCATGGTCAGTCCGGTTTTAAGAAAATCCTATTTCTTGAACCAAGCCGGCCAATGGTCTAAGCCGGGCACACTCAACCGATTGAAGCGGCCTGTTCGGGCCGAGGGGACGTTTTCTTATGGATCGCATCAGAATTGTCGGCGGCAACGTGCTGGCCGGTACCATTCCGATCTCGGGCGCCAAGAACGCGGCATTGCCGCTGATGATCGCCTCGCTGCTCACCGACGACACGCTGACGCTCGAAAACGTGCCGCATCTGGCCGATGTCGAGCAGTTGATCCGCATCCTCGGCAATCACGGCGTCGATTATTCCGTCAACGGCCGGCGCGAGAAACAGCAGGAAGGCTATTCGCGCACCATCAATTTCTCGGCCCGCAACATCGTCGACACCACCGCACCTTATGAGCTGGTCTCGAAGATGCGTGCCTCCTTCTGGGTGATCGGGCCGTTGCTTGCCCGCATGGGCGAGGCCAAGGTATCGCTGCCCGGCGGTTGCGCCATCGGCACGCGCCCGGTCGACCTGTTCCTCGAGGGCCTGCAGGTTCTGGGCGCCGAGCTCGACGTCGACAATGGCTATGTCATCGCCAAGACCCGGAATGGCCGCCTGATCGGCAACCGCTACGTGTTCCCGAAGGTCTCGGTCGGCGCCACCCATGTGCTGATGATGGCGGCCTCGCTCGCCAAGGGCGAGACGGTGCTGGAAAATGCGGCCCGCGAACCCGAGATCGTCAACCTTGCCGAATGCCTGGTCGCCATGGGCGCCAAGATCCACGGCGCCGGCACCGGCACCATCACCATCCAGGGCGTCGAGGCGCTGTCGGGCGCCCGCGTGCGCGTCATTCCGGACCGCATCGAGACCGGCACCTATGCCATGGCGGTGGCCATGACCGGCGGCGACGTGATGCTCGCCGGCGCCCGGCCTGACCTTTTGCAGAGCGCGCTCGACGTGCTTGTCGAGACCGGCGCCGAGATCACGCCGACCAATGAGGGCATCCGCGTCAAGCGCAACGGCGCCGGAATTGCGCCGGTCGACGTGACCACCGCCCCCTTCCCCGCCTTTCCGACCGACCTGCAGGCGCAGTTCATGGGCCTGATGACGATGGCCAGCGGCAAGTCGCGCATCACCGAGACGATCTTCGAGAACCGCTTCATGCATGTTCAAGAACTGGCCCGGTTGGGTGCCCACATCACGCTTTCCGGCCAGACGGCGATCGTCGACGGCGTTTCCAAGCTGAAGGGCGCGCCGGTGATGGCGACAGACCTGCGCGCCTCGGTGTCGCTGGTGATCGCCGGCCTTGCGGCAGAGGGTGAGACGACGGTCAACCGCGTCTACCATCTCGACCGCGGCTTCGAGCGGCTGGAAGAAAAGCTCTCCGGCTGCGGCGCGGTGATCGAGCGCATTTCGGGCTGACGCTTGCCCGCATCTGCCTCGGGCGAGTTGCACCGGCGGGAAAGACCGCATAACAGAGGGCTGAATTATCAACCTTCAGGTGCGCATTCGGCATGGCAGCTCTCAAGCTCATCGCGCTCGACGACCAGGATCTGAGCATCGTCTCGGCGCATGTCCAGGACGCCGTGATGAAGGTCTCCGACCTCGAATATCTGCCGGCGGCCAAGCGTTTCGTGCTGACCATGAACCGCTTCGTCTGGGAAGCGAAATCGGGGTTGTTCCGCCAGCACAATGAACGGCGGCAGAGCGTCCTGCATTTCGACCGTGTGCTCGGCGCCAAGACCAGCGGCATTGCCCGCGACAAGCCGGCCGAGGTGCTGTCGCTGCTTGCGGTCAGCTTCATCGCCATCAGCAAGCCGGCCGGCATCGTCGAGCTGGTGTTTTCGGGCGGCGGCACCATCATGCTCGACGTCGAATGCGTCGAGGCAAGGCTCGCCGATGTCGGCGGCTCCTGGGAAGCCACCTCGCGCCCCGCGCACAGAGGCTAAAGCATAATGGCGATAACGCTCCGACAGCAGGATGCCGATTTCGAACAGCGTTTTTCGGCCTTCCTCACCACCAAGCGCGAGGTGTCTGCCGATGTCGAGGCGGTGGTGCGCGACATCATCGCCCGTGTGCGTGCCGAAGGCGACAAGGCGCTGATCGACTACACGCTTAAGTTCGACAAGGCCGATCTCCGCGCGCTCGGCATCGCCGTTTCGAAGGACGACATCGCCAAGGCCTATGAAGCGGCCGATCCGGCCACGGTCGAGGCGCTCAAATTCGCGCGCGACCGTATCCGCTCGCATCACGAGCGGCAGAAGCCGAAGGACGACCGCTACACGGATGCCGCCGGCGTCGAGCTCGGCTCGCGCTGGACGGCGGTCGAAGCCGTTGGCCTTTACGTGCCGGGCGGCACGGCGAGCTACCCAAGCTCGGTGCTGATGAACGCCGTGCCGGCCAGGGTCGCCGGTGTCGAGCGCATCGTCATCGTCGTGCCGGCCTCGGGCGGCGTCATCAATCCGCTGGTGCTGGTGGCCGCCGACCTTGCCGGCGTTTCGGAAATCTACCGCGTCGGCGGAGCGCAGGCCGTCGCAGCCCTTGCGTACGGCACTGGGACGATCAAGCCGGTCGCCAAGATCGTCGGGCCGGGCAATGCCTATGTAGCTGCGGCCAAGCGGCAGGTGTTCGGCACCGTCGGCATCGACATGATCGCCGGGCCGTCGGAAGTGCTGGTGGTGGCCGACACCGACAACGATCCGGATTGGATCGCGGCAGACCTTCTGGCGCAGGCCGAGCACGACGTTTCGGCGCAGTCGATCCTGATCACAGACAATGCCGAATTCGGCAAGGCGGTCGAGCAAGCGGTCGAGCGCCAGTTGAACGTCCTGCCGCGCGCCGAGACGGCGGCCGCCAGCTGGCGCGACTTCGGCGCGGTGATCCTGGTGCCGACGTTGGAAGCCTCGCTGCCGCTGGTCGACCGGATCGCGGCCGAGCATGTCGAGCTCGCTTTCGACGATGCCGAGGGCTTCCTTTCCAGGATGCGCAACGCGGGCGCAGTGTTCATCGGCCGCCATACGCCGGAGGTCATCGGCGACTATGTCGGCGGCTCGAACCACGTTTTGCCGACTGCACGCTCGGCGCGTTTCTCGTCGGGTCTGTCCGTGCTCGATTTCGTCAAGCGCACATCGATCCTGAAGCTCGGGCCGGAGCAGCTCAAGGCGCTGGCGCCGGCCGCGATCGCGCTCGCCAAGGCGGAAGGGCTCGACGCCCATGCCCGCTCTGTCGCGATCAGGTTGAACATGTAGCGATGTCCGGCCACGACCAAACCCGCGACAGGCTGATCGACGTCGAGCTCGACGAATCGATCGGACGTTCGACGCCCGACGTCGAGCACGAGCGGGCCGTGGCCATCTTCGACCTCATCGAGGAGAATAGTTTCCGACCGATCAGTGATGACGGCGCAGGCCCTTACAGGCTCAAGCTTTCATTGGCCGAGCAACGCCTGGTCTTCGCCGTCAGCCGCGAGAACGGCGCCGATGTCGTCACCCACATCCTGTCGCTGACGCCGCTGAGGCGCATCGTCAAGGACTACTACCTGATCTGCGAAAGCTATTACGAAGCCATCCGCTCCTCGACGCCGAGCCATATCGAGGCGATCGACATGGGCCGGCGCGGCCTGCACAATGAGGGCTCGCAGACGCTGATGGACCGGCTCGCCGGCAAGATCGAGATCGACTTCGACACGGCGCGCCGGCTGTTCACGCTGGTCTGCGTGCTGCACTGGCGGGGCTAGATCAGGATGATGTTTCGTTGAAACACCATCCTGATCCAGTTCTTTGTTGGAGCATGATCTTTTCCAAAAACCGGTTCCCACTTTTTGGGATCATGTTCTAGTGCCCGCCCTGCCGCATTCCGTCCTGTTCCTGTGCGGCATGAACGCCGTGCGCTCGCCGATCGCCGAGCAGCTGGCGCGCCGCATGCTGCCCGCCACCACCTTCGTCGCTTCGGCCGGCGTGCGCGCCGGCGAGCGCGACCCGTTCGTCGACGCGGTGCTGGCCGAGGAGGGCCTGTCGCTCGGCGAGCGCCAGCCCAGGACGCTGGAGGAGCTGGAAGACGACTATTTCGACCTGATCGTCACGCTGGCGCCGGAAGCGCATCACGCGGCGCTGGAGCTCACCCGCTCGCTCGCCGTCGAGGTCGAATACTGGCCGATGCCCGACCCGACCGACACCGGCGGGACGCGCGAGCACATCATGGCCGCCTATCGCGACGTGCGCGAGCGGCTGAAAGCGCGCATAAGCCGACGTTTTGCGGCACCAGGGCCCAAAAGCGCCCCGGATTAAGCTTGTTCACAAGCGCACGATTATCATATAGGTTCCGCGCAAATTCCGGCCCGGTGCTGGAACGCCCATCCAAGCAAAGGTATCGAATGCCGAAGGAAGAAGTCCTCGAGTTTCCAGGTGTGGTCACCGAACTGCTGCCCAATGCGATGTTCCGCGTGAAGCTCGAAAACGAACACGAAATCATCGCCCACACGGCCGGCCGCATGCGCAAGAACCGCATCCGCGTGCTGACCGGCGACAAGGTCCTGGTCGAGATGACGCCTTACGACCTGACCAAGGGCCGCATCACCTACCGTTTCAAATAGCAAACCGGCCTCAAGCGCGATGAGCATCCTGCAGAAGCTCGTGCTTGCCTCGGGTTCGCCGCGCCGTATCGAACTCTTGCAGCAGGCCGGCATCGAGCCGGACCGGGTGCTGCCTGCCGATGTCGACGAGACACCGCTGCGCGCCGAGCATCCGCGCTCGTTGGCCAAGCGCCTTTCCAAGGACAAGGCCGAGAAGGCCCTGGCCTCGCTGAAAGGCGAGGAGGACTATGCGCCCGCCTTCATCCTCGCCGCCGACACGGTGGTGGCGGTCGGGCGGCGCATCCTGCCCAAGGCCGAGACGATCGACGACGCCATCAATTGCCTCGGCCTGCTTTCCGGCCGCTCGCACCGGGTCTATTCCGGCATCTGCCTGATCACGCCCGGCGGCAAGCTGCGCCAGCGGCTGGTGGAGACCAGGGTGCGCTTCAAGCGGCTGCCGCGCGAGGAGATCGACGCCTATGTCGCCTCGGGCGAATGGCGCGGCAAGGCCGGCGGCTATGCCGTGCAGGGCCTGGCCGGCTCCTTCGTCGTCAAGCTGGTCGGCTCCTACACCAATGTGGTCGGCCTGCCGCTCTACGAGAGCGTGGCGCTGCTTTCCGGCGAAGGCTTCAAGGCGCACCAGAACTGGCACGCCGCGCGCTCATGAGCATAGTCTAAACATGAGTTCGGACGACAAGGTCACGCCGCTGAGGCCGAAGCGGCCCTGCCCCGAATGCGGAAAACCTTCCTCGCGCGAGCATTATCCGTTCTGCTCGGCGCGCTGCAAGGACATCGACCTCAACCGCTGGCTGAAGGGCGCCTATGTCATTCCCGGCCGCGACGGCGAAGAGGAAGAAGACGACGCGCCCAAGCCGGGCCCGACGCCCAAGGACGAGCCCTGAGCGCAGCCGGCGCCCGGCCGTTTCCGAGCGATTTTTCTTTCCTGACGAAATCAACACCTAGGCGCTGGACAGGCAGGATTCCCGTGCTATAACCCACGCGCTTTCAAGGGGCGCCGCCTGGTGCCTTCGCGAAACCCGGCGGGCGTATCCCGTTAGCCGGCACAGGCCCAGATAGCTCAGTTGGTAGAGCAGCGGACTGAAAATCCGCGTGTCGGTGGTTCGAATCCGCCTCTGGGCACCATTTCACTTTCCCATCGCTTCTCACGACGTCTCACCAATCAATACAAATCAATGACTTAGCCTAGTTTGGCGGTTTATGATGACCCACCGCGTACCGTTGCAACGCATCGGTTTGTGGGTAACGATTTAGGCGTTACCCATTACCCGGGAGGTCCGTTACCCATGTCTCTCTCCGACTTCGCCTGCAAGAACGCTAAGCCCAAAGACAAGCCGTATCGTCTTGCTGATGGCGACGGGCTTTATCTCCTCGTCCGGAACAACGGCTCCAAACTCTGGCAACTGCGGTACCGCTACCTGGCACCATCTCTTCATGGTCCGTTCCGGGCGCATGTCCCGGCATTCGCTGAGGCGTCCATGCCTCAGTTTCCACACTTGGCTCAATTTGTCTGTCTTTCGACGCGAGCGTCGTGGTCAGGCGAATTTCATCGCATTTCGGCAAACCCGCGCAACGGGCTCACCGCCCTGCGCCGCGTTCGGAACGACCGCTCATCGTGTCATCGTTGATGAGCCGTGGCGCGCTGATTAAGCCGAACCGTCAGCCGCCATCCGGCTGAGCATCACAAAGTTCCGGATCTCAACCGGGCTCGCCAGCAGTTGATCGAGCCGATCAAACAGCGGCTTCAGATGAGGCATCGCCAGATGCCGGTCGAGATCGTCTTTCGTGCGCCAGTTCTCATAGAACATGAACACGCATGGGTCGGCCGGATCGACATGGAAGTCGTAGTTGATGCAGCCATCCTCGGCGCGGGTCGGCTCGACGAAGCCCGACAGGATCGCCTGCAGTTCCTCGCGCGTTTCGGGCCTGGCCACGACCGTGCCGATAATGGTGTAGGGAGCCGTCACGTCACTTCCTCCCTTGGCTCAACGCGACCGCGAGGATGATGATGGCGCCGCGCGCGATGAGCTGCTGGCTGAACTCCAGCCCCATAAGGATGAGGCCGTTGTTGATGAGGCCGATCATCAGCGCGCCGACGATCGTGCCGATCACCGTCCCGGAACCGCCAAACAAGCTGGTGCCGCCAAGCACGGCGGCGGCGATAACGGACAGTTCGTCGCCCTGCCCAAGCTGGAATCTGCCCGATTGCAGCCGGCCGGCGTAGAGCATGCCAGCCAGCGCCGCCGCCATGGCCGAGATGATGAGGACGCGGAACTTGATGGACTTGGTGTCGATACCTGAATAGCGCGCCGCGACCTCGCCGCCACCCGTGGCAAGCACGCGCCGGCCGAAGCTCGTCCGCCGCAGCACGACATGACCGATCGTGCCCAGCGCCAACATCCAGATCAGCAGCACCGGCACCGGTCCGACATTGCCGCCGCCGAATATCCAGGAATAGGTTTTCGAAATGATCGGCACCGCGGCCGTATCGCTGATCCACATCGCGGTGCCGGTGGCGATCCCCATCATGGCCAGCGTCGTGAGGAAGGATGGAATGCCGATCCGCGTCGTCAGCAGCCCGTTGAAGGTGCCAATGACGGCCCCGGTGGCAAGACCGGCCACGATGCCGGCGAGCGGTCCTCCCGCGTCGATCGACATCGCCGTGGTGACCGAAGCCAGCCCCGCCACCGCCCCAACCGAAAGGTCGATTTCGCCGGCGGACAGGACGTAGGTCATGGCGATCGCCATCACCGCGATCATTGCCGTCTGGCGCACGATGTTGAGCAGATTGTTGGGCTGGAGGAATCCCTTGTCGAACAGCGTGACCGCGAAGACGACGAAGATGGCGACGAAGCCGATATAGATGATGTTCTGCCGCCAGTTGGCCAGGCCAAGCCTCGCCGTCAACGAGGCTTTGGGTGCGGTTGCCTGGCTAGTGGACATGTGTTTCTCCCTCACCCTTCGCCAGCGCGTTCTGGATGGCGATCTGCAGCTTGCGCTCGGCGGCCTGCAGCCGCGCGACCGGATCGTCCACCGGCGCCGACGGATCGTCGAGGTCGGCGCGGCTGACATCGTCCACCAGGCGGCCAGCCGAGACGATGATGATGCGGTCGCAGGCCGACAGCATCTCGGACAGCTCCGACGAGATCAGGACGATCGCCTTGCCGGCTTTCGCCAGCTCGCGCACCAGCGTGATGATCTCGGACTTCGAGCCAATATCGATGCCGGCGGTTGGTTCATCAAGGACCAGGATTTCCGGGTCGGTCGAGAGCCATTTGCCGATGACGACTTTCTGCTGGTTGCCGCCTGAAAGCGTACGCACCGCGCTGTCGCGCGATGCGGTCTTGATCCGCAGCCGCGCGATCTGCTCATCCGTAAGGTCGCGTAGTTTCTTTCCCGAGACAAATGTCTTGCGGCTCAGCCGGTCCAGCACTGCGAGCGTGACGTTGGAGGCGACGGAATGCTCGGCTATCACGCCTTGGCGCAGGCGGTCCTCGGGCACCAGCGCGACGCCGGCTTCGATGGCTTCGCTCGGCTTCGTGATCGCCACGGGTTTGCCGGCGATGCGTATCTCGCCTTCGACGACCGGATCGATCCCGGCAATGACGCGCGCGATTGCCGAACGCCCGGAACCGAGCAGTCCGGCCAGGCCGACCACTTCACCCCTGTTGACGACGAAGCTGACATTCTTCGGCTTTTCCGGGCCTGAAACGTTGTCGAGTTCCAGCAGCGGTTCGCCGAGACTGGATTGGCCGCGCACCACATCCGACAGGCCGCGCGAACGCTTGCCGACGATCTGCTCGATCATCGTCTCGATCGGCAGTTCCGACAGCGGCGCGGTAATGACGTGGCGGCCGTCGCGCAGGATGGTGGCGCGGTCGGCGATGCGGGCGATCTCGTCCATCCGGTGCGAAACATAGATGATGGCAACGCCTTGCGACTTCAGCTTGCGCAGGAAAGCGAACAGGCGTTCGACATCGGAAATCGCCAGCGCCGTCGAAGGTTCGTCCAGCACCAGCACCCTCGCGTCTTGCGAGATCGCCTTGACGATCTCGGTCAATTGCCGCTGTCCCGCGCCCAGATTGCCGACGGTAGCCTTCGGATCGACCTCGACCTCGAGCATCTTGAACAGGTCCGCGGCGCGCCTCTCGGCGGCACGGTCGTCGATCAGGCCGAACGCACCCTTGGCTTCTCGGGTGAGAAACACGTTCTGCGCCACCGTCAGCGTCGGGATCAGGCTCATTTCCTGGAAGATCATGGCGATGCCGGCTCGGCGCGAGGCTTCGGGCGATATCTCCGTCAGCGGCTTGCCATCGACGAGAACTGTGCCGGCGTCAGGCACATGCACGCCGTTCAGCACTTTGAGGATGGTCGACTTGCCGGCGCCATTGCCGCCTAGCAGCGCGTGGATCTCGCCTTTTTCCACCTGCAGGTCGACATCGATCAACGCCTTGACCCCGCCAAAGGATTTGCTGACGCCCTTCATCTCCACCGCATGAACGGGCGTCGCAGCGGTCATGGCCTTACCTTGGTCCACTGACCGCTTTCACCGGATTCGATCAGTGCGTCGGCGACGCGCTCGGTCCTGTAGCCATCCTCGAAATTAGGCGACGGCTGCTTGCCCGAGGCGATGGCCGAGAAGAAATCGAAACACTCGACAATCTTGGTTTCGGAGTAACCGATGCCGAGCGCCGGGATAGGCCAGAGGCCTGAGCCATAAGGGTGCGCCGGACCGGAATACACAGTCCTGAAGCCGCGGGCATCGGCAGGGTCGTCGGCAAACATCACCTGCAATTCGTCGCGCCGTTCGTAGTTGAATGCAATCGAGCCCTTGGTGCCGTGGATCTCGAAGGTGATGAAATTGTTGCGGCCATAGGCGTTGCGGGTCGCCTCGAGCGAACCGATGGCGCCGTCGGCGAACTTCAGCAGTGTCACCACCTCGTCGTCGACATCGACTTCGACGCGCTCGGCTCCGATGTTCCTCTCGGCGGCGCCGAGCCTGTCGAGATTGCCGTGCTGGACGGGCCGCGTCTTGTTGTAGGTGCGCACCAATGCGCTGACCTCGGCGATCTCGCCCACCAGATAGCGGGCAAGGTCGACGACGTGGCTGCCGATGTCGCCGATCGAGCCCGAGCCGGCGATCTTCTTCTGGAAACGCCATGACAAGGGCGAGTCCGGGTCGGCCGACCAGTCCTGCAGATAGGTGCCGCGGAAGTTCAAAATCCTGCCGATGCGGCCTTCCTCTATGTACTGGCGGGCGAGCGCCACCGCCGGCGTGCGCCTGTAGTTGAAGGCCACCATGTGGATGACGCCGGCCTTGTTGACCGCATCGAGCATGGTCTTTGCTTCGTCGCCGCCGCGCGCCAGCGGCTTTTCGCAAATGATATGCTTGCCGGCCTGCGCTGCCGCGATCGCAATCTGGGCATGGCTGTCGTTCGGAGTGACGATGTCGATGACGTCGATGTCCGGCCGCGTCACCACTTTGCGCCAGTCCGCGGACGATTCCTCGAAGCCGTAGCGGCGGCGGCCTTCGTCGGCCAACGCATCGGTGATGTCGACCACCACTTTGCGCACCGGGTTGGCGGGCGCGGGCCAGAAAAACATCGGCATGGCCGCATAGGCCATTGCATGGGCCTTGCCCATGAAGCCGCCGCCAATCATCGCCACGTTGAGCGTCCTGGTCATGATGGTCTCCTGATCGAATGAAGAAGGGGCGGCCGGCAGGGAGTGCGCCGGCCGCAGGGCGCGCTACATGCTGCCCTTGATCTTGTCGGTGGCCTCGGCGTGGTAGACGGCTTTCCAGCCCTCGAGCAGCGTGTCCTTGGTGACTGGAAGTGCCGGCAGGGCGACGAAGGCCGGCGCCTGCTTGCCGATCAGGCCGTAGCCGGCGAGCAACGCCTCGGTGACACCCTGGTCGAACGGACGCTGAGCACCCAGACCCTTCACGAAGCCGCCGCTCGCCATGTTGATGGCGACGTTCTCACCGAGGTCGCAAGTGGTGATGACGAGGTCGTCACGGCCGGCGGTGCGCGCCGCCGAGATGACGCCCTCGGCCGGCACGTCCCACACGGCCCAGATGCCATTGATGGTCGGGTGGGAGGTGAGGATCGCCGATGCCGCCTTGTCGGCGTCTCCAGAGAAGTCGGGACCGCCGATGCCTTGCTCGGCGACGATCTTGATGTCGGGATAATTGTCGGCGATCGTCTTCTTGAAGGCGTCATAGCGCTGCTTGGTGACGAAGAAGTCGGCGGCGTGGAAGATAAGCCCGATGTCACCCTTGCCGCCCAATGCCTTGGCCATCAGATGTGCCGCCGCGACGCCGTTGCCGTAGTTGTCGGCCGAGACGACGGAAACGTAGTCCTTGCCGGCGACAAGGCCGGCCGGGACGTTGTCCATGAACACGAGCTTCACGCCCTTGTCGGCCACGGCCTTGTAGGCGGAGGCTGTCGCGGACGGGTCGGTCGGAATCGAGACGATGATCTTGGGGTTCTGCGCCATCACCGTTTCGAGGTCCGCGACCTGCTTCTCCGGCTTGAAGCCGGCATCGGTGGTGGCGATCACCTCGATACCCATCTTGCCGAACTGGTCCTTGAGCCCGGCGATCTGAGCGCGCGACCAGTCATTGCCGCCATAATGCATGACGATCGCCGCCGTCGCCTTCATCGCTTTGATCTTTGCCAGTTCCTCCTCGTTCAATGACACAGCCGAGGCCGGAGCCGGCGTTTCACCGTTCGGTCCTTTCGAAAGGACGGTCTTCTGCAGCTCGGCAAGCGCTGAATCCGGATCGGCGAAGGCGGGGGCAGCCGTGTAGAGGCTGGTGGCCAGCAGAGCCGCCGTGAAAGCTCCGGCTATTGTCTTGAAATGCGTCATTTCGGTCTCCTCCCTGATGACAGGCGCAATGCCCGTTGGTTCAACTCGGCCCCAAGGCCTTTTTCAGATAGTCCATGCTGAGTTCCGCGCCTTGCTTCGGATCAGGCCAGGCATCGAGCTCGGCGGCGATCCATCCGGAAAATCCGATATCCTTGAGCGCCTCGACGATCGGCGCCATGGCGAGATCGCCGCGGTCGAGCGGCGTGAAGGCGAAGGGATCACGCTGCCAGCCCTTGAGATGGACGTAGCTGATACGGTCCCTGAATTCGCGGATCTGCGCGGCCGGATCCCCGCCGGCGGCAGCCAGATGCGCGGTGTCCGGACAGAAATCGATCGCGGTATGCCTGAAGACCTCGCGGACTTCATCGGGGCCCTCGACAATCGTCGACAAATGCGGGTGATAGTGCGCGCGCAAGCCCGCCTTGGCCGCGATGTCGATGACCCTGTCCAGCGCCGCGCCGAGGCGCTTGAAATCGTCTTGCTGGCGGCCGCTCGCGCGCTTGGCGCCACCGCCGACCACAAGGTGCTCGGCGCCGAGTTCCGCGGCTGCACCGGCCACGCGTTCTATGCGCACCAGTTCCTCGCCCAGTATATCGTCGAAAATGAAGTTGGCGCCTGAATAGCCGGCGACGAGCACGACGCCAGACTGTTTCAACGCGCCGCGCAACTCGCCATAGCGGCCTTCATAATCCAGAAGATTGCCGTCGAAGAGTTCGGTGCCCGCATATCCGGCGGCGCCAATGTCGCGGATCGCCTGCTCCATATCGCCGAAAGTGCGATAGGTCAGCTGGGTGATCGACGTCACACCGACGGCATTTCCGCCGAGCGCGCCCCAGCAATTCGCGTGATAGGCCAGCTTCACCTGCATGTCTATTTCCTCCTGCGCAGCCAGAAGCTCAGGTCGCCTCGCCGCGGCCAGACCCGATTTTCAAGCCGGCTCTCCTCCAACTAAACCCGAACTTATGCGCGCTGTTCCGCCGCCGTCAATCATTAAAATGCAAAAGCTGCCATACTTTTGTTTTAAAACAGCATAAGTTAGCGCTTGATCCGTAAATGTGTGCGCGCTACCCATGCCGAGCGGGACGACTGGCCAGAAGCTCGATATGAGGCGCGACAAGGGTATGGACGAGGGCAGCACGGCGGCCGGAGACATTGCCAAGCCGCGGCGCGCAGCCGGCCGGCCACGCGCCAGCGAATCCGCACATGGAAGCCTGGCCATGCTTCTCAACCTTGTGCGGACAGGGGCGGCGACCACCCGCCAGGGGCTGGAGAACCAATCCGAACTTGGGCGAGCCGTCGTTGCCGACCGTCTGGCTACACTGCTTCGGCTCGGGCTGATCGAGGAAGGCGAGCTTGGGCCGGCCATTGGCGGTCGCGCACCGCGCCATGTTCGCTTCCGGCCGCGTGTGGGAATGATCCTTGCCGCCGTGCTGGATCATTCGTCGCTGGCAGTCGGGGTGTCCGATCTCGCTGGAGGTCTGCTGGCGGAGCATCATGAGGCCGTCGAGCTTGCGGCGGGACCTGAACCGGTGGTCCAGCGGCTGGCAACGCTATTTGCCTGGATGCTGGAGGAGCATGGCAGCGAGGCTGCCATCTGGGGCGTTGGCCTGGCGGTGCCGGGAGCCGTCGAGAAATCGGATGGCCAGCGGCTGTTCGCCCCGGCGCTGAACGCGTTCCAGAACTGGGACGGCTTTCCCTTCGTCGAGCAGCTGGCCACCGCGGTCGGCGCGCCCGTGTGGGTGCGGAGCGGCGTCCAGACGATGACCATGGGCGAGCTGAAATCCGGCAGCGGCATCGGCCTGACAGATATGATTTTCGTCAAGCTTGGACGCTCGATCGGCGCCGGCGTGATATCGGAAGGCGTGCTGCACAGGGGCGCGCAGGGCGCGGCAGGCATGATAGGCCACACATTCATCGAGGGCGGAACCCTCGAGAGCGTCGCGGGCAGCGAAACGCTGGGCCGCGAGGCGCGTCTCGCCGCCGAAAGCGGACGCAGCGCATATCTCGCCGAAGTGCTGGCGCGCGCAGGCGATGTCACCGTCACTGATGCCGGCCACGGCGCCCAGCTGGGTGATATGTTTTGCATCGATCTTCTGGGGCGCTGCGGCCGCGCCGTTGGCGAGGTGCTGGCGCCCCTTGCCAATCTTCTCAACCCGTCGCTGATCGCGCTCGGCGGCAACGTTGCCGAGACCGGCGATATCCTGCTGGCGGCGGTGCGCGAGGCGGTCTACCGCCAGGCGCATCCGGTCGTCACCCGCGACCTGCGCATCGTGCGCTCGCAGATGGGGGGGTCGGCGGGGCTGGTCGGCGCCGCGCAGGTTGTGGCGGAATCGCTGTTCGATGCGCGGTTCCTTCAGGGCTGGATCACGCTAGGTTCGCCGCGCGAGCATCCCGAATTCAAGGAATTCCTCGCGCAGGCTTCAGCCGAAAGCAGCAACCGGCCAGTCAGACCAAGACCGCCGGCAGGGATGCCGGCCTAGCATTTGCCGATCGACTCAACGCCGCGACAATCCGGGGAGGTTAGAAAATGGCGATCACGGGCCTTGGGCCGCATGGCGAAAGAGCGGTTCCCGCCGATCAGGTCGGATTGTCGGAAGCCGACGCCGATGCCGCCCGCGGCCGGCGTTTCGCGGTCGCCGTCGTTCTGCACACCACAAAGAGCGACTGGGCAAAGGAGGAACTGGCCGGAATGGTCGCGACGCTTGGCCGCTACAGCGCCGCGGTGGTCGAGGTCATCGATTGCGCCTTCGATGTCGACAGGCAGGTTTCCGAATTGCTCCGCCTTGCCGGCGATCCGGTCGACGCGGTGGTTTCGATTCCCATTGGCAGCAGCCGGGCCGCCGATGCGCATCGCGCCATAGCCGGCGCGGGAAAAAAGCTTGTCCTGCTCGACAACGCTCCGACAGGCATGCTTCCCGGAAAAGATTATGTCAGCGTCGTTTCCACCGACAATTTCGGTCTCGGGCAAATCAGCGCGGAACTGCTTGCGCCGCATGTGCCGCAGGGCGGCAAGGTCGGCGTTCTGGCCTATGGCGTGGATTTCTTCGCCACCCATGAGCGCGAGATCGCTTTCCGCAAATGGATGGCGGCCCGGCGCCCGGATCTTGCCGTAGTGCGCGGCAAGTTCGCCGATGTGACACAGGCGAAAACCGTGACCGCCGCCCTGCTGCAGGACAATCCCGATCTTTCCGGGCTGTTTGCCGTATGGGACGTGCCTGCAATGGGCGCCGCCGCGGCAATCCGGGAGTCCGGGAAGACAATACCGATAACCACTGTCGACCTTGGCAACGAGGTAGCGACCGACCTTGCCAATGGCGGTCTCATCAAAGGAATTGCCGCGCAATTGCCTTACGACCAGGGGAGCGCTGCCGGCGTCGCCACCATCCTTGGGCTGCTGGAACGCCGGCCTCCGCCGTGGATCGCGCTTCCCGGGCTGAGTGTGACAGCCGGCAATGTGGTGGAAGCCTATCAAGTCGTATGGCGTGCTCCGGCCCCCGCCGGCCTGCTCAGAGCTCGCAGGCTTCGAAACGACTGAACCGGCCGGGCCCAACGACCCGCCTTTGCCTTGTTTTGAGAGTCCCGTCGTTACCCGGTCTTGTCGAGGCTACTTGCCCGACTGCGAAACATTGCCCTGGACGATGCGGTCGATCACCATGGCGCAAAGCAGGATCGCGAAGCCCGCCAGAAGCCCCTGCCCAACGGCGGCGTATTGCAGCGCGTTCAGCACGTCCTCGCCGAGGCCCTTTGCTCCGATCAGCGAAGCGATGACGACCATGGAAAGGCACATCAGGATGGTCTGGTTGATGCCGGCCATGATCGACGGCCTGGCCAGCGGCAGGTCCACCCGGGTGAGGAGAAACCATCGCGTCGCGCCATAGGCCTGCGCGGCCTCGCGGATGCTGGCTGGAACACCCTGCAGGCCTAGCGCCGTCAGGCGCACGACGGGCGGCGTGCCGAAGATCAGCGTGGCAATGATGCCCGGCGGCTTGCCGATGCCGAACAGCGCGATGACGGGGATCAGGTAAACGAAGGCCGGCATGGTCTGCATGAAATCCAGCACCGGGCGGATGGCGGCATAGACGCGCGGCCGACGTCCGCACCAGATGCCCAGCGGAATGCCGATCGCCAGACACAGGATCGCCGCCGTGCCGAGCAGCGCGATCGTGTCGAGGCTTTTTTCCCAGAAGCCGAGCAGTGAAAGATAGGCAAGTGCCGCGCCGGTGAAGATGGCGACGCGGGGACCGGCGAGTTGCCAGGCAAGCAGCAGGACCAGCGCCATCGTCACCGGCCACGGCATGGCGGTGAGAGCATAAGCCAGGGCATCGAGGAAGCCTGACAGGCCACGCGTGATGAGGCTGAAGAACGCATCGCCCGACTGCGCGATCTGGTGCATCACCGCATCGAGCCCGGACGACAGCGACGCCTGCCAATCCCTGTTCGATGGCGCCGCCGCCAGCCAGGGCGCGGGTGCGGCGACGGCAAAACGATAGGCCGTGAGCGCAAAAATCGCGATGCAGAAAAGCGCGGCAAATGACGCAAGCAGATGGTTGCGACCGCGATGAAGGGTGCGATCCGAACGCCATCGGGTAAAACGGCGTTCAAGCATGCCGTTGGCGAGCAGCCCGCCGAGCGCGGCGCTCACGAGCAGCGTGGCAAGGCCTGTTGCAAGGAAGCGCGGACCTTGGGCGCGCGCCGCCGTCGCGGTGGCCACGGCCTGGGTCGCGGCGCGCTCAAGCGCCTTTGCCGATTTGTCGAGGCCATCGGCGTTGGCGGCGCCTGAATCCTTCGCGGCCTGCGCCTGCTTGGCTCGCTCCTGCGCCTGTTGCGTCAGACGCTCGGCGCGGCTCTGCTCCGCGGCTCCCAGATTGCCGGAGGCGCCGATGCTGATCTGCGCGACGGCCGCCATGTGGAGCAGGAGCGTTATCCAGAACAGCAGCAGCAGATTTCGCGAGGCCGCCCAGACAGGGCCCAACAGTGCTGCGGCCAGGTTGAACGACCAGGCTGTTCCGGTGGCGTTCCTGATGCTTGCAAACGCGCGGACATAGTAGTCGGAACCCTGGACCGCGAATTCGCGGGCGAGCGCGTCCTCGGACCCGGCCTGCGGCGGGATCATCCCATCGGGAGTTGGGGGCATATGCGTGTTCACACCGTGTCCCCCTTTCTCAAGCCGTTGAGGATCGACTGCCGGTCGACGATGCCGACGATGTTGCCTTTAGCGTCCTCGACGGCCAACGGATCCGGCGACGCCGCGGCGATGTCCACGAGGGTGGACAGAAGATCCTGCTCGGCGACCCGGCGCAATTTGTGTTCCTGCGGGCCAGCCTCGGCGACGGGCCGCATGACGCGCCGCGCGGTGATGACGTTGAGGCGCGGAATATCGGCGATGAACCTGGCGACGTAGTCGTGCTTCGGCGCCGTGACCATCTCCTCCGGCGTGTCGGTCTGAATGATCACGCCGTCCTTCATGATGGCGATCCGGTCACCGATGCGGATCGCCTCGTCGAGGTCGTGGGTGATGAAGATCACCGTCTTGCCCATCGACTTGGAAAGCGCCACGAACTCGTCCTGGAGCTGCCGCCTGATCAGCGGGTCGAGCGCGCTGAACGGCTCGTCCATCAGAAGGATCGCGGGATCGGCCGCGAGCGCGCGCGCCAGTCCGACACGCTGCTGCATGCCGCCGGAAAGCTCCTGGCAGTAGCGGTCCCCCCAGCCGGCGAGATTGACCTTGGCGAGCGCCGCCTCGGCGACGTCGAAGCGACGCTGCTTGGTCGCGCCCTGAATTTCCAGCGGCAGCGCGACATTGTCGCGGACCGTGCGATGAGGCAGAAGCCCGAAGCTCTGGAACACCATGCCGATCTTGCGCGAACGCAGCGCGCGAAGCTCGGCTGGCGTCTTCGCCAGGATGTTCTCGCCATCGATGAAGATTTCGCCTGCCGAAGGTTCAAGCAGGCGATTGATGTGGCGGATCAGCGTCGATTTTCCGCTGCCCGAAAGACCCATCACGCAAAAGATCTCGCCGCGGGCAACCGAAATGTCGATGCCGGCGACGCCGACCACGCAGCCGAAGCGCTCGGCGACCTGCTGCTTGTCCAGCCCCTCGCTTCGGATCGCCGCGATGGCCTCGCGCTCGCGGATGCCAAAAACTTTCCACACCGCCTTCATGACGATGGCGGCGTCCGAACCCTTCGCGGCGTCGCGCGAAAAGGAGGCTGGAGGATGCGCTTGCATCATCGCTCCCGCCTCTTATGCGCAACGGCTTCGCGCATTGTCGCCGCGAAGCCGTCACGATCAGCAGGTTTTGCCCTGTCGGTCAGTGGCCGAACCACTTCGAAACCGTTTCGGGATTCGCCTTGATCCAATCCTTCGCCACCTCGTCGGCAGACTTCTTGTCCACGATGATGGAGTATGCCCATTTGCTCACATCGTCAGGCTTGAACTGCATGCGCTCGAGCGCGGCGACGAGGTCCGGCTGGCGGTCGGCCAAGGACGACGCGTAGGCGATATGAACAGTCGTCTTGGCGTACGCCGACGATATCTTGGATTTCTCGAACCATTGCGGGTCTTCGTTTGCCTGGACGACGACGAACTTGGCCGCATCATATGCCGGCTCTTCGAGGAATTTCAGCTTGTAGCGGGCGAAATTCTGGTGCGGGCCGTAGCAATATCCAACCCAGGGCTTGTCCTGCTTGGCCGCGGTGTCGAGCGTGGCGTTCGAAATCGCCTCGTCGGTCGCCTCCAGATTGAAGAAATCGGCAAAGCCGTAGTCCCGGGCGCGGACCTTTTCGATGTTGGTCGACTGCCAGCCCGGTGCTCCGATCCAAATGTTGCCCTTGCCGTCGCCGTCACGATCGAAGATCTTGGCGTTGTCGGGATTGGCCAGATCCGAGACATTCTTGATGCCGAATTTGTCGTAGGTGACCTCTGTCACGCAATAGCCCTGCTGGGCTTCGTAGCTGTTCTGCGCCAGCTTAACCGACTTCTTGTCCTTGACGTATTTGTCGACGAGACCCTGCTGGTTGGGAAGCCAGGTGTCTGGCCAGATGTCGACCTCGCCCTTGTTGCGGTCCATCGCTTCCCAGATCACCGGCACGGCGGTGGTGGTGACCGTCGATATCTGCAGGCCGAGTTCCTGCTCCGCCGCAGCCTTGATGACATTCATCACCGCCGTGGCGGTCGCGTAGTTTGGATCTGGCATCGTGACGTCGGCCGAGAAAGCCGATGTCATCGAGCCGGCAAACGCCATGGCCGATAGTCCGAGAAGATAAGGTTTCATTCGGGTTCCCCAATCCTGGTGTCTTTGTTGATCTTGGCGTCAGGTTAGCGAAACGGGCAGGCAATCCATCCCCTATTCTTCTGCATTAGCAAAAACGATGACTCGCATAAGGCCTTGACGCGCAACGTGCTTTTCAACGCTCAGAAATAATCCTGGTCGGGCATGCTCTCCTTGCGCCTGGCGATAAAGGCCCGCAGTTCTTCGTCGATCGCCGGGTCGAGGCCGGGGTCCGCATAGTCGCTGAGAAGCTTCTTCCACTGGCGATTGGCGCGCTGGGCGGCGTCCAGGCCGCCCTCGGATTTCCACTGCTCGAACGAATTGTTGTCGCTGATCGTCGAGCGGTAGAAGGCCGACAGGAAGTTCGACTGCGTATGGGCGCTGCCGAGGAAATGCGACCCCGGCCCGACTTCCTCGATGGCTTCCATCGCCTGCGCGTTCACCGACAGGTCGATGCCCTCGAACAGGCTCATCACCTTGCCGCAAAGATCGGCGTCGATGATGGTCTTCTCGAAGCCGGTGACGAGCCCTCCCTCCAGCCATCCGGTCGCGTGGTTGATGACGTTGGCGCCGGCGAGGAGCGACATCAGCAGGCCCCAGGTCCCTTCCTGCTCCGCCTGCGCGTCGGGCAGCTTGGATGCCGAGAGCGTGCCGACGGTGTGGAACGGAACGCCGACCCTTCGTGCCAGCTGACCCGCCGCCAGAACCATCTTTGCCGCTTCCGGCGTGCCGAAGGTCGGCGCACCGCTTTGCATCGAGATGGTGCTGGCGAAGCTTCCCATCAGGCAAGGCGCTCCGGGATTGATGAGCTGGACGAGCGAAAGGCACGCGAGCGCTTCCGCCAAGACCTGCGCCAGCGTGCCGGCGACGGTGCAGGGGCTCATCGCACCGGCGAGCGTCCATGGGGTGCAGGCGACCGGCTGGTTGTTGCGCGCATAGACCTTGAGCGATCCCGACATGTTGGCGTCGAGCACGAGCGGAGCGTTGGTGTTGGAGACGTTGTAGAGCACGGCGTTCTCTGCGACGAACGCCTCGCCGAAGACGATCTTGGCGATGTCGACCGCGTCCTGCGCCCGCATGGAGCCGATGAACGCTCCCATGAAAGGGCGGTCGGAGTAGCGCACATGCGTGTAGAGCATGTCGAGGTGGCGCTTGTTCGCCGGAAGGTCGACCGGTTCGCACACCACGCCACCGGAATGATGCAGGTAAGGGATCATCTGGTGGATCCGCACCAGGTCGCGGAAATCGTTCAGCGTCGCATAGCGACGGCCCCGGTCGAGATCGTGCACGAAGGGCGGGCCCCAGGACGGGCAAAGCACCGTGTTGTCGCCGCCGATCACGACGGTGTTGGCCGGGTTGCGGGCATGCTGCTTGAATTGCCGCGGCGCCGTCGCCTGGACCAGCTTGCGGCACATGCCGGGCTCGAAGCGGACACGCGTCCCCTTCACATCGGCTCCGGCGTCGCGGAAAAGACCGAGGATTTCCGGATCGTCATGGAATTCCATGCCGATCTCCTTGAGCAGGCGGTCGGCATTGGCCTCGATCAGGCTTAGCCCCTCCTCGTCGAGGATGTTGAACGTGCCGATCCTGCGGCTGATATAGGGACGGCGCGGTGCTGGCGCGCCGCGTTGTACGAGACGCGCGGCGCGGCCACGCGAGCGCGCCGGGGATGCTGCCTCGCCAGGTGTGACGACATCTTCCATGGTGTGCCTCCAGACGTTCAGATGGATGCCGCGGACTGCAAATGGTCCAGCCCACGCAACCGCAGATTTCGTGGATCGTAGGGAGCTTCCCGCAGCTCGCGCGCCGCGCGTTCATTGCCCAGGATCGAGACGCCGAACTCAAGTTCGGGCACCCCCGGCCTAAGATAGGCAAGCGCCAGCACCTTGCTGGTACGGAAGCCGTAGCCGCCGCTGGTGATGACGCCGACCGGCCGGCCCTCGTGCAGGACGGCATGACTGTAGAACGGGAGCCGTTCGCCATCGTCCTCGATCTCCAGCAGCGCCATCCGCCAAGGGTGCGCCTTCTGCCGTTCGAGCATCGCCTCGCGGCCGACGAAGGAACGCCCGTCCGCCTTGACCAGGGCGCCCAGTCCGGCCTCGAGCGGCGTACGCTCGGTCGTGAAGTCCGCGCCCCAGCCGCGATAGCCCTTCTCCAGCCGCATGAAGTTCAAGGCATAGACGCCGAAGGGGCGCAGGCCGTGCTTGGCGCCGGCCTTGCCGATGGTCTCGTAAAGCCGGCGGAACTGCGCGAGCTGGACATGCAGCTCCCAACCCGGCTCGCCGGCGTAGGACACACGAAGCGCGGTCACCTTGATGCCGGCGATCCTGATCGTCTGCGCCGACAGCCAAGGGAAGGCCGCGTTCGAGAAATCGACCTCGCTGACCGCCTGCAGAATCTCGGCGGCGTTCGGTCCCATGACGCCCAGCACACCACGCCTCTCGGTGATGTTCTCGATGACGACACCGGCAAAAGTGGCCGACCGGGCGCGAAGCAGGTCTTCGTCATGCCGTTCGGCCAGCGCCGCGCTGGTCAGGTAGAAACGGTGCTGCTCGAGCCGCGTGACCGTGAACTCGGACGCGACACCGCCCCGCTCTGTGAGAACGTGGATGAGACCGATGCGGCCGAGGCGCGATGGCGGCGTGTTGGCGCCCAGGGAAGCCATGAAGGCTTCGGCGTCCGGCCCGCTCACCTCGAATTTCGAGAAGGCCGAAAGGTCGATGACGCCGGCGCTGTCGCGGACCGCGAGGCATTCCCCTTTTACCGCGCCGAGCCAGCCCGGGCGTTTGAAGGTCAGCTCCGGGTTACGGTCGATGCTGCCGGTCGCGAACCAGTTGGGCCGCTCCCAGCCATAGGCAGCGCCCAGCACCGCGCCTTGCGACAACTGGATATCGAGCGCCGGTGTGGTCCGGCGCGGGCGCGCCGCCTCGCGTTCCTCGTAAGGGTAGTGGACGCCGAATTGCAGGCCGAAGCATTCGACCGCCTTGTCGACGCGATAGTCGCGGTCGGCATAGTTGCCGAACCGCCGCGGATCGATGGCCAGCGCATCGCGCGGCGGCTCGCCGTCGACGATCCAGTCGGCGAGGAAGGCGCCGGCGCCGCCGCCTTCCATCACGCCCATGCTGGATCCCGTCAGAAGCCAGCCATTCGGGAGGCCGAAAGCCGGTCCCACGAGCGGATTGGCATCCGGCGTGAAGGTGATCGGGCCATTGACCACGGTCTTGATGCCGGCGTTGGCGAGCGCCGGCACACGTTCCATCGCCAGCGCGATGATATGCTCGACGCGGTCGAGATCGGGCGGCAGCAGCTCCATGCCGAACTCGGGCGGCACGCCGTCGATCGCCCACGGATGAGCCGCCTTCTCGTAGGGCCCGACGATGTAGCCATCCCGCTCCTGCCGCAGGTACCAGCTTTCCTCCGGATCGCGGATGATCGGCAGTTCCTTTTCGCCGGCCGCGATGCGCGCGGCAATTTCAGGCACGGTATCGGTGACGACATATTGATGCAGCATCGGCACGACAGGCAGGTCGATGCCCATCATCGTGCCGACCTCGCGGCACCAGGTGCCGGCAGCGTTCACCACGTGCTCGGCCGTGATATCGCCTTGCGCGGTACGGACCAGCCATTCGCCCGAAGCCGTGCGCTCAATCGACAGCACCGGATTGTGCCGGACGATTTCGGCGCCGCGCGAACGCGCGCCGGCAGCCATCGCGTTGGTGGCCAAAGTCGGATCGACATGGCCGTCATGCGGCTCGTGGAAGGCGCCGAGGATGCCGTCGGTTTCGCAGAGCGGGTATATTTTCTTCAGCTCGGCCGGCGTCAGGATGTTGAAGTCATAGCCGACGAAGCGGCCAAGGCCTTGCACATGACGAAACTCGGCCATCCGCTCCGGCGAGCGCGTCACGCGCAGCGCGCCGCTTGCATGGAAGCCGGTCGGTAGCCCGGTTTCGGCGGTGAGCACCTCGCGATAGAGACGCACGGAATGGGCCCGCATCTCCATGATCGTGGCGTTGTGGGCAAAATGCGTGCAAAGCCCGGCGGCGTGCCAGGTCGAGCCCGCTGTCAGCTCCTGCCGCTCGACGAGCACGACGTCGCCCCAGCCGCGCTTGGCGAGGTGATAGAGAAGGGAAACCCCCATGGCGCCGCCGCCGATCACGACGACGCGGGCATGCTGTCTCATAATGTCTCCTGTTGGCCGCGCATTCTGCTGCCGGTTGGATCGTAGGGTGGTCTTTCGAGAAGCCTGAGGCCGAAGCGTTGCCCGGCGACCGCGATCTCGTAGTTCGAAGCGGCCAATTGCTGCCTGGTTTCGCCCGGATCGCAGGCGACATAACCGAGGCAGAGGCTCAAGCCGGTGCGGAAGCCGAAGCCGCCCGAGGTGGTCAGTCCGGCGAACTTGCCGTCCCGGTAGATGGGCTCGTCATGCAGCAGAAGCGGATTGGCGCCGTCGACCGCGAAATGCAGGAGGCGGCGCCCAAAGCCCTGCGCCCTCTGCGCTTCGAGCGCTTCACGGCCGATGAAATCGCCCTTGGTCCAGGAGACGGCAAAACCCAGTCCGGCCTCGATCGGCGTCTCCTTCGGCCCGATATCGTGGCCCCAGTGCCGATAGCCCTTTTCCAGGCGGCAACCGTCCAGCGCATAATGGCCGCAAAGGACCGCGTCATGCGCCTTGCCGGCGTCCAGGATGGTCGACAGCAGGCTTTCGGCGCATTCGACGGGGACATAGAGCTCATAGCCAAGCTCGCCGACGAAGCTGACCCGCGTCGCCCGCACATCGACCATGCCGACGTCGATGCGCCGTGACGCCGAGAAGGGAAAGGCCGCCTCCGACAAGTCCGCGTCGGTCAGTTCCTGCAGCAATTCACGGGAACGCGGCCCCATGACGCCGAGGACCGCTTCGGCCGAGGTGGCGTCGAACACCAAGGCGTCCAGCCCGAGATCACCGGCGTGCCTGGCGATCCAAGCGAAATCCTTCTGCCGGGTCGCCGCGCCGGAAACGATCCGGAAGGCGGTCTCACCGCAGCGCGTGACCGTGATGTCGGCCTCGATCCCGCCATGGCGGTTGAGCATCTGCGTGTAGACCGCCCTGCCCTCCGCAACGTCGACATTGTTGGCCGCCAGTTGTTGCAGCAGTTTCGTCGCATCGCGCCCGGTGACATCGAGCTTCGTGAACGGGGAAAGCTCGAACAGCCCGACGCCGCTCGCCATGGCGACCGCCTCGCGTTCAGCCGCCGGCCACCAATGCTGCCTGCCGAAAGTGTAACGCGGCTCACGTTCGCCTTCATTATGGGCGTACCAGAGCGGCCGTTCCCAGCCGGTCGGCGCGCCGAACGCCGCTCCGGCCTCGGCCAGCGTGCCGTGCCACGCCGAACGGCGCAGGCCACGGCCGGCCTTGGACTGCTTGTACGGCCAATGCATGCGGAAGAGGTCGGCGACCGATTCCTCCATGCGCGCCTCGACGAATGTGCGGGACGCCGCGCTGCGGTCGAAACGCGCGATATCGAGCGGCCACAGATCGAGACCCGGCTCCCCATCGACGATCCACTCGGCCATCGCCTTGCCGGCGCCGGCAGACGACATCATGCCAGTCGAATTAAAACCGGCGGCGACGAAGAAGCCGCGCAGATAGGGCGACTCGCCCATCAGGGGCTGGGTGTCCGGGGTGAAACTCTCCGGCCCGTTCATGAAGTGGCGGATGCCCGTCTCGGCAAGCGCCGGAAAGAGCCGCAGCCCGGCCGACATGAAGGGTTCGAACTGGTCCCAGTCTTCCGGCAATTCAAGGAAGGGCCTGTCGCCAACCGGGTCGGTGACGTCGAGGACCTTGGCGTTGGGCTCGAAGCCGCCGAGCACCAGCTTGCCTGAATCGCCCTTGACGTAGATGCCCTCGTCCAGGTCGCGCACGATCGGGAAAGGACTGGGCAACCCGGCCAACGGTTCGGTCACCGCATACATGTGCTCGACCGCCTGCAGCGGCACCGGCACACCGGCCATGGCGCCGATCTGCCTTGCCCAGGCGCCGGCGCAGTTCACCGCAACCTCGCAGCGGATCGTCATGCCCGAGGCGAGCTTGACGCCGGCGACGCGGCCGTTCTCGATGATGAAGCCGGCACAGGCCGTTCCTTCCAGGATCCGGATCCCGGCGGCGCGTGCCCGCCTGGCGTAGGCCGCGCAGATATCGACCGGATTGGCCTGGCCGTCTTCCGCCACCCAAAGCGCGCCCACGAGTCCGTCCAGCGCAATTCCTGGAACCCGCTCGCCGACGACATCCGCTCCAACGATCTCCACCTTGAGACCGCAGACGTCGCCCATATGCGCGATGCGTTTGAGCTCGTTCATCCGCTCTTCCCGGCGCGCCAGCCAGACCCCGCCGGTTTGCCTGTAGCCGGAAGTCTGGCCGGTCAAATCCTCGAGCTTCGGGAACAGTTCGGTCGCGTATTGCGCCAGGCGCGTCAGGTTGAGCGTCGCCCTGAGCGGCCCGACGATCCCGGCCGCGTGCCAGGAGGTGCCGCTCGTCAACTGGTTGCGCTCGATGAGAACGACATCGGTGACGCCAAGCTCGGCAAGATGATAGGCGACACTCAAGCCGATCACGCCGCCGCCTATGATAACGATCCTCGCGTCTTGCTTCACCGATGCGATACCCTTGTCGTCGAAACGGCGCGATCTTTCCCGCCAAGCAGGCTTGCGCTCAATGGGATTTCTGCAACATTAGGAAAACTTATGTACGGTCCCGCGAAGGAGCCCTGGTGAAGAGCGGCAGCTTCGACTTCAACCTTTTTCGATCGATCGAGGTCTTCGCGGCCGTCGTCGAAACGCGGCATGTGACGCAGGCCGCGCAGATGCTCGGCATGACGCAGTCCGCCGCATCGCAGCATCTGAAGAACCTGGAAATAGCCCTCGGCGTCAGCCTGATCGACCGCAATCTGAGGCCCATCGAGCTGACCAAGGCCGGGATCGCGCTGCATCGCCGGGCCACCGCGATCCTGGCGGAAGTCGAGGGGCTGCGCACCGACGCCCGCCGCATCAACGCCGCACCGCTGCCGCTGCTCAGGGTAGCGCTGCTGGCCTCCATCGCCACCACGCTGGCGCCGGCGCTTTCCGTGCTGGCGCGCAAGAATTTCGGTATTCCCGAGCTCAGCCTCTTTGCCGGGCTTGCCACCGACCATGTTGCGCTGCTTCGCGCCCGCCGCGCCGATCTTGCGGTGACCTCGGGCGAGCTGTTCGAGATCGAGGGGCTGACGCGCTACCCGGTCATGACGGAGCGGTTCCTGCTGGTGACGCCCAAAGGCTTTTCCGGCGACGTCGGCGACATCACGAAGCTTGCAAGAAAGCTCGCATTCGTGCGTTTCTCCAGGGAGACGCCGGTCGGTTTGCGCGTCGACCAGCATCTCAGCCGGCTGCGCATAGAATTGCCGCGGGCGATGGAAGGCGACCGCTCCAGCGTCGTGATGGCGCCCGTTGCGGCAGGCATGGGTTTCGCCATCCTGACGCCGACACTGCTCATCGACGGCCTTGCCGAGGGCATGGAGATCGACATCCATCCGCTGCCGTTCACCAGCCTGTCCCGCAACATCCTCCTGGTCGCGCGCGAGCGCGAGCTTGGGGATCTGCCCGAGGCCTTTGCCGCACGTACCGCCGAAGTGCTCAAACAGACGATAAACGAACGCCTGCCCGATCTGCCTCCAGACCACTACGCCTTGGACCCGTCCGTCGCCTCAACATGAGGCAGACCGCATTGCCTTCGTCAGATCCGCCAGCTGCTAATCGGCTGCATCAGTTATCCTGATGGATGATTTTGCCGGATGCCTTCGGCGCGCGTCCATGTTCTATCCTGCTCCCATCCAATCCGGGAGGCCAAGATATGAACGCTCCTCATACCCACTCATCGCTCGCGATCGACTGGTCGACGCAAGGTATCGTCGACCGCAGGAACCGCTTCTACTCCGCCTCCCAGCGCAAATTCGTTCCCTACAAGGATCCGCTGATCATCAAGCGTGGCCGAGGCCAATATGTGTGGGATGAGCAGGACAGGAAATACATCGACCTGCTTGGGATGAACCTTTGCATCTCGGTGGGACACGCCCACCCGCAGGTCGTCAAGGCGGCGAGCGAACAGGTCGCCGAACTGACCCACTGCACGACCATGTTCTACCATCCGGTGCCCGCCCAATATGCCGAAGAACTGGCGGGCACGATGCCGGCCGGTCATGAGTGGGTCGTCCATTTCACCAACTCCGGCGCGGAAGCGATCGACCTCGCGCTGCTGATGGCGCGTTCGCACACTGGCAACATCGACATGCTGGCGCTCGCCTCCAGCTATCACGGCGCTACCTTCGGCGCACAGTCGGTGACGGGGATAGCCGGCTTTCGCCACTCGGTCCCGCAGCTTGGCGGCGTGGCGTTCGTGCCCGAGCCGAACCAGTATCGCGGCATCCACGGCGAAGGCGTGGAGCCTTACCTGAAGGAGATCGACCGGGCGATCGCGACGTCGACGAGCGGCAGGCTTGCGGGCATGATCATCGAACCCGTGCAGGGCTATGGCGGCATCGTCCCCATCCCCGAAGGCTACATTGCCGGCGCGTTCGAGCGCGTGCGCGCCGCGGGCGGCCTTTGCATCATCGACGAGGTGCAAGCCGGCGTCGGACGTACGGGCGAGGCCTTCTGGTCCTTTGAATCGCATGGCGTGGTGCCCGACATCGTAGTGGTGGCGAAGGGCGTGGGCAACGGCATCCCGCTCGGCGCGGTCATCGCCAAGCGCGCGGTTGCCGAAACGATGGCCGACAAGTTCCTGTTCCATACCTACGGAGCCAACCCCGTCGCCTGCGCGGCCGGCAGGGCCGTCCTAAAGGTGATGCGAGAGGAGCGGCTGCAGGAAAACGCGCGCGTTGTCGGCGGCGCGCTCAAGGCCCGGCTCGAGGGCCTGAAGGAACGCTATCCGATCATCGGCGACGTCCGAGGCCGCGGCCTGATGCTTGCGATCGAGCTCGTCAGGAACCGCGCGACGAAGGAGCCGGCGCCGGAGGAAACGCTCGCGGTCTTCGAGGAGACGCGCCGCAACGGGCTCGTCGCCAGCCGATCCGGGCCCTATCGGAACGTCATCCGGATGTGCCCGCCGCTCTGCCTGGCGATGGCGGACGTCGATGATGTCGTCGACAAGTTCGAAAGAAGCTTCGCCGCCATAGCTCGGTGACGGCGTGGCTGCGCAATGCACGGCATCGGCCATTGTCCTGTCTGGCCGTGTGTTGCGCGTTGCAGGGCTTGTGGTTGCGGCGAGCGACGATCGTTCGGCGACAATCCACGTTGACCGTGGTCACATGCCTATGATGTGGCTTGGCCGTTTTTTTGCGTTCTGCCGGCCGCTTGCGGCGAGGCATAGAGCTGCGATGGCGCCGCCCAGGCCTCGTCGCCGTCCCTGCGCTCGCCGGTGATCAGAGTGCGCATCTGCGCAAGATAGGTCTCTATGAAAAAGGCCGTCTGCGATTCCAGCGGCGTATAAGGCCCGGGGCGATAGGCGCGCGAGGCAATCCCGTCGGCGTTGTCTTCCGTGATCTTCTTGTCCTGAACGGTCGTCACATCCCACATCCATGAAATCTTGTCGGCGTCGACCGACACGTCGGCGTCCTTGTCGACCAGCCACGTCAGGATCACGTCGGTCTCGTTGGCGTTGCGCGGAATCATCTGGAACATGGTCAGATAGTCGTTGGGCGCGCTCAGGAACGAGAGCCGACCGATCCGGAAGCCGTTCTCGCCGCCGTCGAACTTGCCGCGTCCACCCATCAGGCACGAGACCGGCTGGCCATCGTCGGAGAGCGTGAGACGGCCCGAGCCGATCGGCTTGCGATGCATGGCGTAGGGCATCGTGTCCAGGTCGCCAGGCTCCCACACGCCCTTGTGGAATTCGGCATCGCCGATGGCGCTGTGCCAGGCGTCGATCTCCTGCTTCCATTCGGAGGCGTTGTAGTCGTCGCGCATGGCGGTCACCTTCACATGGCCGTTGACCCGGAAATATTCGGGGTGAGCCGGGCGACAGTGGTAGCACTCGAGGAAATTCTCCAGCACCAGCTTCCAGTTCGCCTTGGTCAGGTAATTCTTGCGCGCGACGATGCGTGCGTTAGCGACCCCGTTCTCGCGCAGGAGATCGGTCAGCCCGGCCGCCGCCGGCTCGATGTCAGGCAGGCTGGAGGCATCGAGGCCGCATATCACCAGGCCGCCGATCACCTTCATCGGCACCTTGTGCAGCCCTAGACTGTCGCCATCGACGCCTTCGGGCAGGTCGCGCCGGGTCTGCAACTCACCGGTCAGCCGGAAGGACCAGGCATGATAGGGGCAGACCAGCAGCTTGCCGCGGCCATCCTTGACGCACAGGCGCGAGCCGCGATGGGTGCAGACGTTGTAATAGGCGGCAATGTCGCCCTCGCCGTCGCCATGACGGGCGACGATGATCTCCTCGTCGAACAGATGACGGATGACGTAACTGCCCTTCTCCGGAACTTCGCTCGAATGGGCCACGATGACCCATTGGCGAGGGAACCACAATTCGCGCTCGAGCGCGAAGATATCCGGGTCGAGGTAGAAGGCCTGCTGCAGCGACCAGTCCTTGCGGTGCTCGTCAATCAAGCCGACCACGCGCGCGCGATCGAGATCGGACAACATCTTGTCGTTTGCATACATGGTGGGCTCCAGGGCTGGCTAATGCCTTTTGATCAGGGTTGCAGCGAATTGCAGCACTCATCAACCATGGATTTGGCAGGCTTCCATCTCAAAAAGTCATGGAATACTGTTACCGTCGATGAAGACGCTCAAAGCCTCGCTCCCCCTGCTCAACGCGATGGTCGCTTTCGAAGCGACCGCGCGACGCGGCAACCTGACGGCCGCCGCCGAGGAGCTCGCCATTGCGCAATCAGCGGTGTCGCGCCACATCGCCAATTTGGAGAAGCGGCTCGCGCTGGACCTTTTGGCGCGCAAGGGCAACCGCGTATCGCTGACCGAAAACGGCGCCGCGCTGGCCGAGGCGATACGAGACGGGCTGGGCACGATCCGCGACGCCGTCGCGCGCCTGCAGGAGGCCGATCGCGATTCCCTCGTCATCGCCAGCGGCTACGACCTCGTCCAGGCGTGGCTGATGCCGCGGTTCGACCTCGTGACCTCGCTCGTCACGCATGGCCGTGTCACGCTGCTGACCTCCAGCAATCCCGACGATTTCGGCCGGCCGGAGGTCGGGATTTCGATACGCTTCGGGCGCCCCGAGCTTTGGCCTGGCTTCGCCGCCCGCAAGCTGTTCGACGGGGAGTGGTTTCCCGTCTGCTCGCCGGGCTTCCTCGAACGGCACCCGGCTCTGGCCTCGGAAGATCCGGCGGCCTTCCTCAACGTGCCGCTGCTGCATCTCGCCGCTCCCGAAGATGCTATCGACAATTGGAGATCCTGGATCGGCACCACCCGGAGCCTGCCCGGACCGACATTCTCCAGCTATCTGTCGATGATGCATGAGGCGATAGCCGGCCGCGGCGCGGCGCTCGCCTGGACCGGCTTCGTCGAAGAGCAGCTGAGGCTCGGGCACCTGGTGCAGTTGACCGGGACCCCGCGCCGCCATGCCGATGCGTTCTACATCGTCACCCGCCGGAAGACGACGCCGACCGAACAGATGGTGGCGCAAGCCCTGCTCGACAGCGCGACGGCGCGCTGATCTTACGCCGCGGCGGTGGCGAAACGCCTGGCGCCGTGGCGCGCGCTCCATGCGGGCATCGAGGCCTCGACATCTTCCTCGCTCGGGAAGGCATCGCGTGCGTAGCGATCGATCCTGAACCGAGCCGGATCGACCAAGCGCGGCGCGTCCAGCAGGATCTCGGCGGCCAGCCTGCCGAGGCCCGGCCCGTGGCTGACGCCGGTCTCGTTGTCGCCACCCGCGACGACGATGTTCGCATGGCCCGGCACATGCCCGACCATCAAGCCAACGTCGGGCGTGTAGCAGGGAATGCCCTGCGACCAGTTCGCGACCTTCGAGCCGCGCAGCGGCGGGAAGACGTCCTGCAGCTTCTCCATCTGCTGATCGACCATGGATTGCATCAGCTCGCGGTTATGCGGCTGGCCGGGTTCGAGGTCGCTCTCTTCCAGGCGATGCATCGGCGTGTAATGGCTCCCCGTGCCCCACATGATCGCGCCAAAGGTCTCGCGCAGCCAAAGCCGCAGCTCGCGGCACTGGATGGTCGGCAGCGTCGAGGGCAAGCCTCGATCATCGGTGACCACGCGCGTGGCCAGCACCCGCAGCAGCGGCAGATGCCAGTCGAGGCTGGCGAGGATCTCGTTGTTCCAGGCGCCCGCCGCCACGACCACGCCATCCGCCTCGATGATATCGCGGTCGGTTTCCAGCGTGACCTTGCCGCCGACGTCGCTGATCTTCCGCACCTTGGTCCTGTCGCGCACGACGCCGCCGAGCTTCTTGATCTCGCTGACCAGCACGCCAAGCGCGAGCTTGGTGTCGAGCTGGATGCCATGCGGATTGTAGGCGCCGGAGTGAACTTTCGCCGGATCGACCAGCCCGCCCATCTTCTCGCCGATCTGCGCGGCGTTCAGATCCTGCATCTCCTTCGGCGCATAAGGCGAGCTGAGCACCGGCATCACGAAATCCTCGCGCCCTTGCGGCGTCAGCGCCATGATCAGCGTGCCGTTCGGCCGGTAGCCGATCTCGGTGCCCAGTTCATGCAGCATGCGGTAGAAGTCGAGGCCGTATTGCTGCAGGCGAAGGCCTTCCTCGCCGGCCGGGATCATGCCGGCCGACCAATGCGAGACGAAGCCGGCGCCGGCGCTGGTCGTTGCCGCGCCCGGCTCGGTCGCCTCCACGAGCGTCACGGTCTTCACACCCGATTTCAGCAGATGGTAGGCGGTGGAGCAGCCGATGATGCCGCCACCCACGACCACGATATGCTTGCTGTTGGTTGCTGCCGGCATTTCTCTTCCTCCTTAAACCGTCGCGGTCGAAGAACCGCCAACATAGGTCTCAAGCCACCAGACGATGCGGGCGGCGGTGTCGATATATTCCGGATAACCGCGCAGGCTGTGGCCGGCGTTCGGATAGGTCGCGAGCGCGCTTGGCGAACCCGAGCGCAAGGCGGCGAAATGGCACTCCAGCGCCTGGCCGGGCGGCGTGCTCTTGTCGATGCCGCCGGCCATGACCAGCGTCGGCACCTTGCTGAGCTGCCGGTAAAAGGCGGGGCTGCGGGTAAAGTAGGCGCCGCCCTCTTCCCATGGCGAGGATTCCAGCATCAGCGCGTCGAATTCCGGTATCTGCGTCGTGCGGTGCTGGCTGTACCAGTCGCCGACGGGCGAGATCGGAATGGCGGCGGCGAAGCGGTCGCTGCGCGTCGGCAGCCACGCGGACATGAAGCCGCCATAGCTGGTGCCGGTGACGGCGACGCGGCCCCGGTCGACCAGGCCTTTCTCCACCAGGGCATCGATGCCGCTCAAAATGTCATCGGCATCTGCGCCGCCCATGTCGCCCTGCACGGCGCGGGCGAACGCATCCCCACGCCCCGTGCTGCCCCTCGGATTGGGAAACAAAATCGTCCAGCCGCGCGAGACGAGCAGCGGCGCGGCGCGCGTCCGCGCCATCCAGCGGTTGCGATGGGACGAGATCGGCCCGCCATGGATATCGACCAGCAACGGCGTCGGCCCGGCCGACGCCCGCGGACGGACAAGCCATCCCTGGATTTCGAGTCCGTCGCGGGCGCGCCAGGAAAATGGCTCGGCCTTGCCACGGCCTGCCATCGCGGATTGCGCATCGGACGCCACGAGCGAGGCGAGCTCGCGCAGTCCGCCGTCGGCGATCTCGGCAAGGAACGGCGGCCGGTCGTAAGCCTCCGCGATCAAGAGCGAGCCCGCCGCCCCAACCGGCGCGCTGGAGGGCGCCCACTCGCCGCAGGTCAATTCGGTCGACGACCAGCGTTCGATCACCCCTGCACCGGAGGCATCGCAATCGGCCACCACCGTCTCGTGGCTACGGATGCCAGCCATATGCAGGCTGGTGGCGGAGCGCCATTCGATCGACGTGACGTCGATCAAATTGGTCGGAACGATCGCAACCTCGCCGCTCAACGGATCGAGGATCGACAGCTGCCCGGCAACAAGGCCGCGGTCGCTGCAGAAGGCCTCGATGAAGGCGATGCGAGCACCATCGGGCGAGCCGCGAGGAACGCCGATCTGGTCGCGCGGCGTGTGAAGAAGCCTCGCCGATCCCGACTTCGGGTCGATGAGCGAAAGCTTCGCCGCATACCAGCTGCCTTCGCCATGGTCATCGCTGGTCACGGCGGCGATCCTGTCGGTGCCGCACCAGCTCGCTTCCCAGACATTGACGGGCGCCGATGTGAGCGGCGCAGGTTCGGCCTGCATATCCCAGAGCCAGATCCGGCGCCAAAGGTCCTCACCCTCGCCCCAACCGACTTCGGGCAGCCAGGCGGGCGCATCCGTCTTCTGCTTCTGCGCGTAGCCGCCGTGAATTCCAGCCAGATCCGCGCCGGTGCCGGCAACGACAAGCAGCAGCCTTTGGCCGTCTGGCGACCAGTCGATCATCTCGATCCGGCCGGGGACGTCCGCCAGCGCCGTGCCCTCGCCGGCGGACCAGATCTCGATGCGGTCGACGCCCGCCTCGCCACCCGCATAGGCGACCGCCAGGATCTGGCCGTCCGGCGAAAGACTGATTTGCCTGGTCTCCGCATCATTGAGCCGTCGAGGCGATCCATCGCCGCGCCGCACCTGGTAGAGACGGCTGACCGGCGCGCTATCGAGGCCGCCTTCGAAGCTCTGGCCGATGAAAAACATCGCATCGTCGGAGGTGTGGCCGCAAAGAGAGCGGGCCGCGAAGACGTGCCCATCCGGTCCGAAGAGGGCGGCATAGAGGCCCTGTGCCTCGGCGAATTCCGCTGCGGAGCGGAAATCCCCGGACATCCGACCGGCGGCCGGCGCGATCACAGATCCGGAATTCCGCACCCTGCTCATCTCGACTTCCCAATGCCGCGCTCAACCTGGCGCTGTCGCCACGGCAAGCTCACGGCCCCAACCATAACGACAGCCCGCGCATTGTCTAGACACCGGTGTACATTAGATTGGGCCAGGGGCCTGGGCGGCACGATGGGCGGTTGACCCGCCATGATCGGAACGCGCAGATTTCGAAGGCGGCGAAAACAATCCGGACACAGACACGATGAGCCTTGACGACAAAGTCCAGTCGATCCTGAAAAGCGAAGTCGTCTGGGATGCGCATTCCGGTTTCATGCCCGACCCGGCCGCGGACCTGAACAATCTGCGGATCTGGCGCGACGCGGGCGTCGACTATCTTTCCATCGATGTCGGCTTCGATCTCCTGCCCTGGGAAAAGACGGTCGCCACGCTTGCCTATTTCCGGCACTGGATCCTGGCGCGCCCGGCCGACTATGCGCTCGTCTCGTCGACCGATGAAATCCTCGCCGCGAAGGCGCAAGGCAAGCTGGCGGTCACCTTCGACATCGAAGGCATGAACGCGCTGAACGGCCGGGTCGAAATGGTCGAGTTCTACCATCGCCTCGGCGTGCGGCAGATGCTGTTCGCCTACAACCGCAACAACCTCGCCGGCGGCGGGTGCCACGACGAGGACACGGGTCTGACTGCGTTCGGCCGCCAGGTGATCGACGAGATGAACCGCCTCGGCATGTTCGTGGACGTGACCCATACCGGCTGTCGCACCACGATGGACGTGATGGAGTATACGGACCGGCCGGTGATCTTCTCGCATTCCAACCCGAAAGCGCTCTGCGCCCATGGGCGCAACATCACCGACGACCAGATCAAGGCTTGTTCCCGAACCGGCGGCATCATCGGCGTCGTCGGCCTCAACCGCTTCCTCGGCGAGGGCCGCACCGATTCCGAACGGCTGGCCGACCACGTCGAATATCTGATCGACCTCGCCGGGCCGCGCCATGTCGGCATCGGGCTCGATTATGCTTTCCCGGTCGAGGTCGAAGGCATCGAGGACATCATCTCCAGCAATCCGCATTTCTGGCCGAAGAACGAATATCCCGAAGGCAAGACCACCTATTCCACCCCGGGCCAGACGAAAGAACTCATCGAGGTCCTGCTGCGCCGCGGCCACTCGGAACGCACTGTTCGCGACGTGATGGGCGGCAACTTCATGCGGCTGGCGCGCGAGATCTGGAAATAGCGATCGAAACGGCTGTCGCGTCGATCGCACATCACCGGAAAAGGCGTCCCATTCGACGACATATGACGCATTTTTTTCACTAGACATATGTGTATAGCCGGGGCAGGCTGAGGCAAACAAGACCTTTGGAAGGGTCTCCCGCAGCCGAGCCGGCGCTGGCGGGCAACATAAACAAGAGGGGCAGGGCAATGATCAAAGCCGCGAACATCAACGTGACGCGCCGTGGGGTGCTGGCCGGTGCCGGGGCTCTGGGCCTCGCCTCGCTGATCTATTCCACCAAGCGCTCACAGGCGGCCGGCTCGGTTCTCAAGGTGCGCTCATATGGCGATATCCAGACGCTCGATCCGGCCTTTCGTCTTGCCGCGCCCGAAGGCGATATCACCAATGTCATTTTCGCCGGCTTGGTCGTCGCCACGCCCGGTGACAGCTGGGGCTGGAAGCCGATGGCAGTGGAGAAGATCGAGCAGCTCGATCCGCTCACCGTCGCCTTCAAGCTGCGCGACAATATCGGCTTCACCGACGGCTTTGGCCAGATGACGGCGGAGGACGTGAAATTCTCTATCGAGCGCCTCGCCGATCCTGCCAACAAATCCCCTTATGCGGGCGACTGGGCGACGCTGAAGGAAGTCGAGATCAAGGACAAGCTCTCGGGCATCATCCATCTGAACAAGGCGTTCGCGCCGTTATGGACCTCGACCTTGCCGACGCCGTCGAGCACGATCCTGTCCAAGCGCGCCGTGACCGAGGCCGGCGGCAAGCTCGGCGTGAAGCCGGTGGCGCAGTCGGGCCCTTATCTGCTCAAGGAATGGACGCCCAAGCAGCGCACCGTGCTCGTGCGCAACCCCGACTGGAAATACGAGCAGGGCGGCTATGACGAGATCCACGTCCATCCTATCGAGGACGAAAAGACCGCCGAGCTCGGCTATGAGGCGGGCGACCTCGACTACACCTGGACGTCCGTGTCCTCGATCAAGCGGCTGAAGGAAACGCCGCCGGCCGACACCGTCGTGGTCGAGAAGCCATCGCTCGCCTTCGTCTGGCTCGGCATGAACCAGATCGCGGCGCCCTTCGACAATCCGGACCTGCGCCGCGCCGTGCAGTACGGCGTCGACCGCAAGGCCGTGGTCGACGCGGCCTATTTCGGCGCCGCCGCCACCTCCACCGGCATCATCGCGCCTGGGCTCATCGGCCACCGCGAGAAGAACCTCTACGAATACGATCCCGACAAGGCGCGCGAGCTGGTCAACAAGGCCGGCGCCAGCGGCGTCACCGTCACGCTCGACATCCTCAACAAGGCGGAACGCCTGTCGGCGGCGCAGGTCGTGCAGGCGAACCTGCAGGACATCGGCATCAACGTCGAAATCAAGCAGAACGACAGCGGCACGTTCTGGACGCTGGGGTCGAAGCAAAACCCTTATTACAAGAAGCTCCAGATGGTGCTGTCGCGCTTCTCGATGCAGCCCGACCCGAGCTGGGCGACGGAGTGGTATACGACCAGCCAGATCGGTGAGTGGAACTGGGAGCAGTTCAGCAGCGAGGAATTCGACAAGCTGGTCACCGAAGGCAAGATCGAGCTCGACCCGGCCAAGCGCGACGTCATGTACAAGAAGATGCAGGACCTGATGGAGGAGAGCGGCTGCTACGTCTTCCTCACCCACGAGGTCACCGGCGTGATGTACCGTAAGAGTGTGGCGGCCGCCCTCAAGCCGAATGGCGAGCCCTGCTTCGCGGACTTCAAACCTGCCTGACGTGATGGAAGACGACGGCACGGCGCGGGGCGGGATGGCCGGCTCCTGAGATGCTCCGCTATGCGCTGAAACGACTGGGGCTGGGCATCATCATCGTGAGCGTCGCGATGGTGATGCTGTTCGCTATGATCTATGTGATCCCGGGCGACCCGGCATCCGTGGCGCTCGGCCCGCGCGCCACGCCCGAGATGATCCAGGCCTTGCGCAGCCGCATGGGGCTGGACCAGCCGATCTGGATCCAGTTCTTCAGGTTCTATTTCTCGGCGCTGCGCGGCGACCTCGGCACCGAGGTGCTGTCCGGGCGGCCGGTGCTGGACGTCGTGTTCGAGCAGCTGCCCTACACCCTGGCGCTGATCGCGGGCGCGATCTCATGGTCCGTGCTGCTCGGCATTCCGCTGGGCTGCATCGCGGCGGTGCGGCGCGGCGGCTTCGTCGACCGCGTCATCGGCATCCTGTCGGTCGCGGTGATCGCGGTGCCATCCTTCGTCATCGCGATCTATTCGCTGCTGATCTTCGCCGTCGCCCTGCAGTGGCTGCCGGCCATCGGCGCCGGCGAGCCCGGCAATCTCGCCAGCCAGCTGAAACATCTTGCCCTGCCTTCGCTGGCGATCGGCGTCGGCTGGGTCGGCTACATCGCGCGCATGGTGCGTGCCTCCATGCTGGAAACGCTGGAAGCCAGCCACATCCGCACGGCGCGCGCTTTCGGCCTGACCGATCGTCGCATCACCTATTCCTATGCCTTGCGTATCGCCATCCTGCCGACCGTCACGCTGCTCGGCGTCGGCATCGGCAACATGGTGTCTTCGGCCGTCTTCGCCGAGATCGTCTTTGCCCGCCCCGGCATCGGCAAGCTGGTCTACGAGGCGATCTCGGTGCGCAATTATCCGGTCGTCACCGGCGCCGTGCTGGTGACGACGGTTTTCTTCGTCGTCGTGAACGCTCTCGCCGACATCCTCATTGGTGCGTTGGACCCCCGTGTCAGAACAAGTCTTAATTGACCGGCCATCGCGGCAGCGCGTCGCCAAGATCGGCCGCGTGCTTCGGCGCATCCTTCGCGAGCCGCTCGGCGCGTTCGGTCTCACCCTGGTCGTGATCGTCGTTCTGTCGGCTGTCTTCGCCGACGTGCTTACCAGCTATTCACCGACGAAGCTCGCGCCGGCCGAGCGCTTCGCGCCCGCGAGCCTGCAGCACCTGCTCGGCACCGACCATCTTGGACGCGACCTGTTCTCGCGTGTGCTCCATGGCGGCCGCATCGCGCTGGCCATTGCGCTTGGCGCGACCGGCCTGTCGCTCATCGGCGGCATCGTGCTCGGGCTCATCGCCGGCTACGGGCCGCGCTGGCTCGACAATCTGATGCTCCTGCTCTTCGATGCCATCAAGAGCTTCCCGACCGTGATGCTGGCGCTCACGCTGGTCACGCTGACCGGACCTTCGCTGCTTGCGGTGCTGATCGTGGTCGTGCTGGTCAATGTGCCCGGCTATGCCCGCATCATCAGGACACAGACGCTTGTCCTGAAGTCGGCCGAGCATGTCATGGCGGCGCGCTCGATGGGCGCGAGCACCGCGCGCATCCTCACCATCCACATATTGCCCAACGTCATCGGCCCGATCCTCATCCTCGCATCGATGGACATCCCGGTCGTCGTGGCGATCGAGGCGGGTCTGAGCTTCCTCGGCCTCGGCGTCAGGCCGCCTCTGCCAAGCTGGGGCGCGATCCTGAACGACGGCTTCGTCAACATCCGCGATTCATACTGGATCGTGGTCGCCGGCGGCCTGCCGATCATCCTCACCACGCTCGGCTTCACCTTCCTCGGCGAGACCCTGCGCGACGTTTTCGACCCCCGGCTGAAGAGGCGCGAATGACCGTCCTCGACGTCAAGGACCTCAGCGTCGACTTCGCCACCGAAGCCGGCACGTTGCAGGCGCTGCGCAAGGTGAGCCTGAAGGTGCCGGCGAACCGGATCGTCGGCGTCGTCGGCGAGTCGGGCTGCGGAAAATCGACGCTGATCAACGCCGTTCTCGGCCTGCTCGCCGACAATGGCAGGGTCACGGCAGGCCAGATCCTGTTCGAGGGCAAAAGCGATCTCGTTCATCTCGACGGCACAGGCATGCGGGCGCTGCGCGGTCAGAGGATCGCAACCGTCTTCCAGGACCCGATGGGGGCGCTGAACCCGGTGCTGTCCGTGGGTAAGCAGATGCGCGACATCCAGTACCGCTCCGGACGGTCGCGCAAGGAGAAGGACGCGCTCTCCGTCGAGATGCTGCGCAAAGTCCGCATTCCAGATCCCGAGCACCGACTGGCGCAGTTTCCGCACGAATTCTCGGGTGGCATGAAGCAGCGTATCGCCATCGCCATGGCGCTGCTGATGCGGCCCTCGCTGCTGATTGCCGACGAGCCGACGACGGCGCTCGACGCCACGCTCGAAGTCGCCATCATCGAGTTGCTCAAGGACCTGCAGAAGCAGATCGGCTGCTCCGTGCTGTTCATCTCGCATCATCTGGGCGTCATCGCCGAGCTGTGCGACGAGATGATCGTCATGTATGCCGGCGAAGTGGTCGAACGCGGCTCGACCCGCGACATCTTCCACAACCCGCGACATCCCTACACGAAGAAGCTGCTCGCTTGCGATCCGGCAAGGCTCGCGCGCCGCGAGCCGCGGCTGCCCACCATTCCCGGTACGCTGCCGGACCTGCGCAACCGCCCCAAGGGCTGCGTTTTCCAGTCACGCTGCGAGCTAGCGGACGACGTCTGCTCCACGATGCCGCCCGACACAGCGCTGAGCACGTCCCATGTCGCGCGATGCTGGCACACCGACGAGACGGCCGGAGCGGCCGCATGACGACAGAGCCCCTGCTTTCCGTTTCCGATCTTCGGGTGCGTTTCCGCATCGGCGGCATGATGAGCGCGCTGGCCGGCCGGCGGACGGAAATAGAAGCCGTCTCCGGCGTCGGCTTCACGCTGGAGCGCGGCCAGACGCTTGCGCTGGTCGGCGAATCCGGATCGGGCAAGACGACGCTGGCGCGCGCCGTCGACGGGCTGCAGCCGGCCGCGGGCGGCTCGATCCGCTTCGAGGGCCGCGAGTTGCGCGACCTGCCGAAGAAGGACTGGAAGCCGCTCCGGCGCAAGATGTCGATGATGTTCCAGGACCCGGTCGGCTCGCTGTCGCCGCGCCTCAGCGTCCGGTCGCTGCTGGCGGAGCCTTTCGCCATCCACGGCCTGTCCGGCCGCAGCCTCGATGCCGAGGTCGAGCGCCTGCTCGCCCTGGTCGGACTGCCGCGCGATTTCGCCGACCGTTATCCGCACCAGCTCTCCGGCGGCCAGGCACGCCGGGTCGGCGTCGCAAGGGCCGTCGCGCTCGACCCGGAGCTGATCATCGCCGACGAACCGACAGCCGGGCTCGACGTATCGATCCAGGGCGAGGTGCTCAACCTGCTCAACGACCTGCGCGACCGCATGGGCCTGTCGATGCTCATCATCACCCACAATCTGCACGTGGTCCGGCAGATCGCCGACCGGATGGCGGTGATGTATCTCGGGCGCTTCGTCGAGGAAGGCGAGACCGAGGCGATTTTCCGGGCGCCGCATCATCCCTACACAGCGGCATTGCTGTCCGCGAACCCCGAACCAGATCCGGACAAGGTGCATAACCGCATCGCGCTGCCGGCCGAAGTGCCATCGCTGCTCGACAGGCCTTCGGGCTGCGAGTTCCACACACGCTGTCCGTTCGCGCAAGACATCTGCCGGACGCAGGCACCCACCCCGTCCGCGCTCGGCTCGAGCCGGCTCACCTGTCACTTCCCGCTCAATGCCGGCCCAAGCGCCGTCGAGGCAATCGCCGCAAGTTAAAGAAGGTCCGTCCGATGAAAGACATCCGCGTGGTCACCGATTTCCCGCGCAAAGTCCGTGAGATCGAGAACCTGTGGATCCCGATGCCGGACGGCGTGAAGCTCGCCGCGCGCATCTGGCTTCCGGAGGACGCCGGGGCCGATCCGGTGCCGGCCATCCTCGAATACCTGCCCTACCGTAAGCGCGACGGAACGGTGGAGCGCGACGCGCTCACCCATCCCTATTTCGCCGGCCACGGCTATGCCGGCGTGCGGGTCGACATGCGCGGCACCGGCGACAGCGAAGGCGTCTGCAAGGGCGAATATCTGAAGCAGGAACAGGACGATTGTCTCGCCGTCATCGAATGGCTGGCGGAGCAGCCTTGGTGCTCGGGCGCGGTCGGCATGATCGGCATCAGCTGGGGCGGCTTCAACGGGCTCCAGGTCGCCGCCCGTCGCCCGCCGGCGCTGAAGGCAGTGATCTCGCTCTGCTCCACTGACGACCGCTATAACGACGACGTCCACTATCTCGGCGGCGCGCAGATGTGCGACAATCTGTTGTGGGGCACGACCGCCTGGGCAATCGCCATGACGCCGCCCGATCCGCTGATCGTCGGCGACCGTTGGCGTCAGATGTGGGAGGGTCGCCTCAACGGCAACGGCATATGGATGCAGGACTGGTTCGAGCATCAGCGCCGCGACGACTTCTACAAGCACGGCTCGATCTGCGAGGACTATGCCGACGTTGAGATTCCCGTCTATGCGGTCGGCGGCTGGGCGGACGGTTATCCGAACCCGATCTTCCGCATGCTCGAAAGCCTGCCGGGCGTCCGCAAGGGGCTGATCGGCCCGTGGGGCCACAAATATCCGCATTTCGCCATGCCGGGGCCGCGCATGGGCTTTCTCCAGGAATGCCTGCGCTGGTGGGACCAGTATCTCAAGGGCATCGACACAGGTATCGCCGACGAACCCATGCTGCGCGCCTGGATGCAGGACCCGGCGGCGCCGGCCGCGATCTATGACGAGCGCCCCGGGCGCTGGGTGGCGGAACCGTCCTGGCCGGGTCCCGGCGTCGGCCAGCACACCCTCGCGCTCTCGCCCGGCAAACTCGCCGAAGACGCCGGCAGCGACGATGTCCTGACGATCCGCTCGCCCTCAACGGCGGGGCTCTCCTCTGGCGCGTGGTGCGGCTACGGCGTGCTGCCGACCTTGCCGGTCGACCAGCGCATGGAGGCCGGCAACGCGCTCGTCTTCGAGACCGAGCTGCTGGAGGAAGCCGTGGAAATCCTCGGCTTCCCGGAATTCGAAGTGAAGCTCGCCTCGGACAAGCCGGTCGCGCTGATCTCCGCGACCCTGTCGTTGGTGCAGGAAGACGGCGCCGCCTCGCGCGTGAGCTACGGCGTCCTCAACCTCACGCACAGGCATGACGATCTAGATCTCAAACCGATGACGCCGGGCGAGGCCGAGGCGGTGCGCTTCAAATTGCGCTGCTGCGGCCAGCGCTTCGAGAAAGGCCAGCGCATCCGGCTCGCCATCGCCACCGGGCATTGGCCGATCGTCTTCCCGGGGCCGGAGAACGCGACGCTTTCGATCTATTGCGCCGGCAGCAGACTGATCCTGCCGGTGCGCAAGCCGCAGCCGCTCGACAAGACGCTCGCGGCATTCAAGGGGCCGGAAAGCGCCGCGCCGATGACGCAGGAAGTGATCAAGGCGGGCGAGCCTTTCCGGCGCGAGGTGACCACGAACCAGATCACCGGCGAGGCCACCTACACAGTCGTCATCGACGGCGGCACGGTGCGCCATCCGCATACCGGGATCACCCTGTCGCAGAGACAGACCGAGATCTTCATCGTCCACCCGGACGATCCGAACTCGGCGCGCGGGACCGTGACCTGGGACAAGACCTATTCGCGCGGCGACTGGAACGCCCGTGTTTCGGTCTCCGCCACGGTGCGCGCATTGCGCGATGTCTGGCGCATGGAAACGCATCTCATCGCCCGCGCCGGCGAGGAGGTCGTGGTCGACCGCGAGGAAGTCAAGGAATTTCTACGCGATCTGAATTGAAGTGATCGCGGAACGGGGAGCGGTCAGCCGGGGCTTTTCAGCAGCATCTTTTCGGCGAAGGCCTCGACCTCTCCTGCACGAGGCTCTTCACCGGTGTGCGTGAGCAGGTAGGCCGGCGTCAGGAAAAGACGGTTGCTGACCGGCTCGACGATCTCGAGCGAGTAGTAGCCGATCTGCGTGAAATAGAGCACGCGCGCCCGCACGAACGCTTCCGTGTCGGCATAGCCGTGCCGCGAGAACATCGCGCGGACGGCGTCGACCCGCGTATCGTCTTCCTCGCTGACGATCCGATGCACATTGGCGGACTGGCGCGACCAGGCGCGCACGGCGAAATCCAGCCGCGGATTGAACAGCGATTCATCCAGCCAGCACTCGAAGACATTGAGCACCGCCTGCGTGATCGACGCGGCCGGCCGGCCGGCCTGCTCGACGATGAAACGCGTGTTGTTGTTGCGCCAGTAGTCCAGCAGTTGGTCGAGCAGGTCCTGGCGGCTCTTGAAGTACCAGTAGAAACTGGAACGGGAAACGTTCAGCTTCTGCCCCAGCGCAAGCACGCGCACCGCTTCGACGCCTTCGGAGATCAACGTCTCCAGCGCGAGGTTCATCCAGTCCTCGCGCGTCACCTTTGTATTGCCGATCAGACCGGACCGCCGCATGACTTCATCAGCATTGGAATCGGAGAACATAGCGGGCCGGCCAAGTTTGAACGCCGGCTAGATAGACCTGAAACCACCCCACTACAACACTTGCGCTTGTTCGAACCACTCCCAAAGATACGGGGCAAGGCCGCGGTCGACGTGGAGCCGCGCCCGATCGGAGTCGCCGAACCGGTAGAAGAGAACGCCGGCGCCGGCAAAGAGGATCGAAGCCGAGCGGCTTGCTGCCCCCGGATCCAGCGCCGTGCCCCTGGCGATCAAGCGGTCCAGGCCGGGTCCCTCGATCTCGAACACATGCAGTCCGGCGTCCATGACCGTGACCGCGAAACCGGCGGCGTGCCAGCCGGCCACGATGGGGAATGGCTGTCCCCCGACCGCGAGAACGCGGTCGCGCGCGATCCGCACCATGTATTTGTTGCCGTTGGCAATTGCGCCGGCTCCGACACCTTCGCCAGCAAGCCCGGAAGCCTTCGACCAAGCCGCAAGGTCGCCGCTGACCAGAAGCTGGTTCAGCCCGCCAAGCGTTCGCACGCTGACGCTGCCTTTGCTAAGCGTAGCAGTGGCGAAGTCGGGCGCCGCCGGCCACTTTTCGGCAAGGTTACGCATGGAGCCGACTCCCTTCCGGATCGAAGGCGCAAGGCGCGACGATCGTCGCCTGCCGCACAACGCCAAGATGCTGAACGTCGATGGTCTCGCCGTGCCGCGCCGCGCCGCGTTCGATGAGCGCCAGGCCAACCGGACGTCCCAGGGTTGGGCTCTGATAACTGGAGGTGACGAAGCCGATGCTTCTGAGCCGGCCCTCGCGCTTCTCCACGCCATGCGCGCCGGTCGCCAGCGGCGCCTCGCCTTCGCGAAGCGCGAGGCCGACGAGCTGATTGCGGTCCGCGCGGTTCCCCGCTTCGGTGAAAAGCGAGCGCCGACCGACGAACTCGCTGGCGCGTTTGGTCCGCGGTCCGGCGACGCCCAGATCATGCGGCATGGTGGTCCCGTCGGTGTCCTTTCCGATGACGATATATCCCTTCTCGGCGCGCAGGATCATCAGCGATTCAAGCCCGAGCAGCACGGCGTCGAAGGCGCGGCCCTCCTGCTGCATCCTTGCCCACAGCGCCTCCGCCCGATCGGCGCGGATGGAGATCTCGTAGCTGCGGTCGCCGGTGAAGGAGACCCTGGCGACGCGAACCTCGTTGCCGGCAAAGCGGCCGGCGGCGACGGCCATGTGCGGCAGGCTGGCATCGTCAAGTGCTGCGCCCAGGTCGAGCGCTTCCACGACCTGGCGCGCATTCGGACCCGAAACGGTCAAGGTCGCGTATTGCGCGGTGGCATTGTGGATATAGACCGCGTCGCGGCCGAAGCGGTCCTGCCGCCATTCCTCGAGGCGCGCATGGACCGCGGTGACATGCGACGACGAGCAGGAGACGATGAAGCGATGCTCGTCCAGGCGAACCAGGACGCCGTCATCGAAGACGACGCCGTTTTCCGACAGCATGAAGCCGTAGCGGCAATGGCCCGGCTTCAAGGTCGACATGGTGTTGTAATAGATGAAGTCGACAAACTCGGCCGCGCGCGGGCCGATTACTTCGATCTTGCCCAGCGTCGAGCCGTCGAAGAGCGCCACGGATTGCCGGGCGCGCCGCGCCTCATCCTGGATCGACGCGCCAGCTTCGCCGCCGCCATAATAGGCAGGCCGCAGCCAACCGCCATATTCCTGGAACACCCCGCCTGCCGCACGGTGGGTTGCCTCCAGCGGCAGGCGGCGGACCGGAGCGTGCATGCTGCCGCGGCGCGACCCGACCAGGCTGGCGAACGGGACAGGCGTGAAGGGCGGGCGGTAGGTCGTGGTGCCGACTTCCGCGATGCCGCGCCCGGTGATGTCAGCGAGCAGCGCCAGGCCGTTCAGGTTCGAGGTCTTGCCCTGGTCGGTAGCCATGCCGAGCGTGGTGTAACGCTTCAGGTGTTCGACCGAGACGAAGTTCTCCCGCGCCGCGAGCTCGACGTCCTTGGCGGTGACGTCACTCTGGTAGTCGATCCAGACGCGGCCCTTGGTCTTGGGTTTCGGCCACAAGCTGACGACGCCGAGCGTTGCTTCCGCTCCCGTGCCGCGAGGCGCCGACGACGATGAGCGGAAGTCACCGGTGGCCGCGGCGCCGCTGGCCAGGGCATCCGAAAGCGAGACCGCGCCGGCCACGGCGCCGGCGACGCCAATCCCGTCGACGGCTTCGCCGGGGATGAAGGCCGCCAGTTGATCGCTCCAGGCGAGCTTGCCTTTCGCCTGCGAGAACAAATGCACGGTGGGTGTCCAACCGCCGGAGACAAGCACGCAGTCGGCCGCAAGCGTCGTGCCGTCGTCGAGCAGTACACCCTGGACAGCATTGCGCCCGCGCGCCGCCATGATCGTACGACTCGCCAGAACGCGAACACCTGTTCCCGCTTGCGCGCCGCCCTCACGCCGGCAATCGACCACCGTCACCGAAGCGCCGGCCGCCGCGAGCGCCGAGGCCGGCTCATAGGCGCTGTCGTTGTTGGTCGCGACCACAATCTCGCGGCCGACAAGCACGCCATGCCGGCGCAGATAGCTGAGCGCCGCATCGGCGGACAGGATTCTCGGAAGGTCGTTGTTGGCGAACGGCACGGGACGTTCGATCGCGCCCGTCGCAAGCACGATGCGGCGGGGCCGCACGCGCCAGAGCGTGTCCGGTCCGCCGTCGGAGTGACGCTGGTTGAGCGCGACCAGATTGTGGTCGTAGAGGCCAAAGGCGGTCGTATCGCTCAGCACCAGCTGACCGCCGCTCTTCAGTTCGGCGACCGTCGCGTCGACCCACGCCTTGCCCTCGACGCCATCGACTTCCCCGGCGCGGTGACGCAGCGACCCGCCGGGATGCGTCCTGTCGTCGACCAGGACGACCGAGTGTCCGGCCGCTGCCGCGCTGGCAGCCGCGGCCAGGCCGGCGGGCCCGGCGCCGACCACCAGGACGTCGCAATGATGGTTGACCTGATCGGAGACCTGGCGCGGCTTCCAGTCGCTGTCGACGACGCCAAGTCCGGCCATGGCGCGGATGCGCGGTTCGAACAGGTGCCAGTCCGGCCACATGAAGGTCTTGTAGTAGAAGGCAGCCGGCAGGAAGCGCGCGAAGCGATCCAGGACCGCGTTGCGGTCGTTCTCGGCCGTCGGCGAAGCGTTGACGCTCCTGACCTTGATGCCGTCGACGGCTTGCACGGTCGTGGCGCGTGCATTCGGCACGCGGCCGACCGCGCTCCCGACATCGACCAGCGCGTTGGGTTCCTCGACGCCGGAGCCCCAGATGCCGCGCGGCCTATGGTATTTGAAGCTGCGGCCAACCACGGCCTGGCCGCTGGCGAGCAAGGCTGAAGCGATCGTATCGCCCGCAAAACCCTCGACGCGCCTGCCGTCGAAAGTGAAGCTCAGCGGGCGGTCGCGGTCGATGTCGCTGCCGCCGGCGGTGAGACGGGAAGCGCTCATGCGCCGTGCTCCGCTTCGCCGAGCACGGAAGAACCCGACACCTTGTGATTGACGCTGTCGCGGCTCATGGCGAAGAACTCGCCGCAGGTCAGATGCACCCAGATCTCGCGGGTCGGCCCCTTCGGATTGTCGCGCATGTGGAGATAACCGGCCCAGCGCTCGGCGGTCACCTCGCTGCCGTCCGGCCTCAGATTGCCGGCCTCGCCGCCATAGTGAAACTCGCTTTCTTCGCGCGGCCCGCAGAACGGACAGGGAAAGAGCTGCATCTTTTCTACACCTTCAATGGGCGATGCCGGAGCCGGCGGCCTCGTCGACCAGGCGGCCGCGAGCGAAGCGGTCGAGATCGAAGGGCCGGCTGATGTCGTGATGCCTGCCGGTGGCAAGCAGATGCGCAAGCAAGGTGCCGCCGGCGGGGATCGCCTTGAAGCCGCCGGTGCCCCAGCCGCAATTGAGGAAAAGGCCGGGCAGCGGCGACTCGCCGATGATGGGCGAGGAGTCCGGGACCACGTCGACGATGCCGGCCCATTGCCGCATCATCTTCAACTGGCCGAAGATCGGGTACATTTCGAGCATACCGGCGATCACGCCTTCCAGCACCGGCAGATTGCCGCGCTGGCCATAGGACGGGATGCGGTCGAGCGCGCCGCCGATCACCAGTTCGCCCTTGTCCGACTGGCTGACATAGACGCCAGTGTCGGGCGAAATCACCACCGTGTCGATGATCGGCTTGACCGGTTCGGACACGCAGGCCTGCAGCGCATAGGAATTGACCGGCAAACGGAAGCCCGCCTTCGCCGCCAGCACCGACGAATGGCCGGCCACCGCCATGCCCGTACGCTCCGCCCGGATCGCGCCGCGCGAGGTGACGATGCCGCGGCAGCGCCCGTCTTCGATGATGAAGTCGGAGATTTCGCAATTCTGGATGATGTCGACACCGAGACGGCTCGCCGCCCGTGCGTAACCCCAGGCGACGGCATCGTGGCGGGCGGTGCCGCCGCTCGGCTGCCAGGTGCCGCCATAGACGGGGAAGCGTGTGCCGGGGCTGAAATTGTAGATCGGCACGACGCGACGCACGTCCTCGACCGAGAACAACTCGCAATCGATGCCGTTGACCTGGATGGCGTTGACCGACCGCGCGGCGGTTTCCATCGCGGATTCGCTGTGCGCGAGCGTGAGGATGCCGCGCGCGGAAAACATCACATTGTAGTTCAGGTCCGTCGAAAGGCTCTTGTAGAGGCTGTGGGCCAGCCCGTAGATCGCCGCGCTTTCCGGGTAGAAGTAGTTCGAACGCACCACCGTCGTGTTGCGGCCGGTATTGCCGCCCCCGATCCAGCCCTTCTCCAAGAGCGCGACGTTGGTGACGCCGTGATTTTTGGCGAGATAATAGGCAGTGGCGAGGCCGTGCCCGCCGCCGCCGATTATGATCGCATCATAGCGCGGTTTCGGATCAGGAGAGCGCCAGGCCTTTTCCCAACCGGTCTGACCGGCGATGCCTTCCTTGAAGAGCGAAAGGGCCGAGTACTGCCTCGTCATGCGCCCAAACCGTCGTCACAGGCCGGAGGCATCGCTCCACCGCAAGGGCTTGGCCGCCGTGTCTCCAGCTCGAACATGTGCATCGATTGCCCCTTACGATAACCCGCTTTGCCGTTGGTGCCGAACACCCGTGGCCAGCCCGAAGGGCACACTTAGCGCGAATGTACACCTGTGTCCATTCAAAGCGTATGACAGGCTTGCGCGCGTTTCACAGATTTCGGGCATTGGCCGAACGAGACCGGTAAGCGCCGGCACGCTCATCGGAGCCACTCCGGCGAGCGCTCGACGAAGTGCGGCGAAGGCTTCCGCATGCAGTGCTCCTCGAGGCTGGACCGCTTTAGTTTGCGCCCGACACTCGTGGCGTCCGGTTCAAGACGTCAGGCGACCGCGTCGGCGTCATGCCGACTTCTTGCTTCGGCCGTGCCCAGGAAAGCGGCGAGCTTTTCGTTGAAGATTGCCGGCTTCAGCAGGAAAGGCGCGTGCTTGCCGTCCTGGATGTCGTCCGGCTCGCCGGTCCACTGCTCCAGTTTGAGGTCCCGGAAATATTGATGGTTCAGGAACGGGTCGTTCGAGCCGTTCAGGATGGCGAACGGCACCGAGGCCGAGCGCAGGAAGCGCATCTGCCGCGGCCAGTCGACGATCTGGAGCTTGCCCAGCGTATAGGCGCGGGCACGCCCGTCGGTCCGCCGCACGGCGCGATGGAGATGAGCCGTCTGCGGTGCCTTCGGACCGGTCGTCGACGCGGCGAAGTCGCGGCTCTCGGCCGGCGACAGGAAGGTCTTACTCGCCAAAACGAAATGGCTGGTCGCGTCATAGGCGCGCCCGACATCTTCCGGAACGACCCTGAGCGGCGGCGTGCCGGAAATGGCAAGCGCCCTCATCGGATAGCCGCGGGCCGCGAGCTCGATAGCGATATAGCCGCCCAGCGACCATCCGAACACAAAGGGGTTTGCCGCGCCGAGCGCCTTGAGCACGTCTTCGGCCACGTCGGCGAAGGCCTCGACGCTATAGTCCTTTTCCGGATCGGCGTTGTCGGACACGCCGTGACCAGGCAGATCGAAGGAGATGACGCGATAGCGGTCGCGAAACGCCTTGAACTGGTTGGCGAACACCTCCTTAGCGGAGGAGTTGCCGTGGATGAGGAGAAGCGCCGGCTTGTCGCCGCCGGTGTCGGCCACCGCGATCCTGCCATGGCGGGTGGCGACGATCGTCTCATGCGCTCCGGTCATCGCTTGCCGTTGCCCGAGGCCGAAGCGGCGGCGCAGCCTGGCCGTCGCCTGCGAACGCACCACGTCGAGCGCTTCACGAAATGTCTGCAGCAATGCCCACAACCCGCCCGGATAGAAGATCAGGATGACGATCAGCAACAGCGACATGATGATGTTGCGCCAGGCGCCGTAGGCGGCGAAGACCTCCGACACCATGGTCACGAAGAAGGCCGCGAGGATCGGACCCCAGATCGTTCCGGCGCCGCCGAGCAACAGCATCGAGAGCAGCAGGCCAAGCAGCCCGAGGCCGAAATTGTCGGGAGAGGCAACCCGCATGTAGGAGCCGTAGAAGCCGCCGGCCACACCGCTCAGCGCGGCGCTCACCGTCAGCGTGAACAGCCGGGTGCGCGTTTCCGACATGCCGCGGGAGATGGCGTAGTATTTATGGTCTCGCATGGCCACGATGGCGCGGCCGAAACGCGAGTGGGTGATTTTGTAGAGGATGATGGTGGAAGCCACCAGCATCAGCAGGGCCAGGTAGTAATAGCCGACCTTGCCGCCGCGGTTGAAGCGATAGCCGAAGAGCTCGAGCGCCGGCAGGCTTACCATGCCCGATGTGCCGCCGGTGATGTCGGATTGGCTGATGATGATCTGGTAGAGCACCTGCGAGGCAGCGATGGTCACCAGGATGATGTAGATGCCTGAAAGCCTGAGGATGGGCAGCGTTATGAGGGCCGCGACAAGCCCCGCGGCGACCCCGGCGAACGCTATGCCCAGCCATGGTGACAGGCCGAGGGTCTGGCCGACCAGCCCGAACGCGTAGGTGCCGATGGTGAAGAGCGCGACATGGGCGAAATTGAACAGGCCGCCATACCCAAGGCTGAGGTCCCAACTCGAGGCCACGATGCCGAACACGAATGCCAGCACCAGGAGATGCCGCAGATACATGTTTGAAGACAGCAGCGGCACAAGCGCCAGCACGGCCAGGACGATCAGGACCGGGATCAGCCCCGAACTGCGGGCGAAGGACGGGCTGTACCGCATCAGACGGATTTCCTGTATCGGCCGAACAGGCCTTCTGGCTTGGCGACGAGCACGACGATCATGATGGCGAAGAGCACCGTCGGGCTCCAGTAGAGGCCGACGAGATAGGTCATGACAGCCTCGAGCAGGCCAACGATGAAGGCCGCGTAGATCGGACCGGTGAAGCGCGCGATGCCGCCGAAGATCACCACGATCAGCGCTTTCATCAGCGGGTCGGAGCCCATCGAAGGGTTCATGAAGCGGATGGAGCCGATCAGGATGCCGGCCAGCGCCGCCAACGCCGCCGACAGACCGAAGGCGATGGCGTAGAGCCGCTCGACATCGATGCCCATGAGCTGCGCCGCCTCGCGGTTCTGCGCCACGGCGCGCATGGCGCGACCAAGCGGCGCGCGCTGCAGGAACACGCCGAGCGCCGCCAGGATGACGATCGCCAGCGCCACCACCGCCATCTCGTTGCGGGATATGGTGATGCCGAGGATCGACATGTCGCCGCCGAGCAGCGGCGAGAGCTGCTTGTTGCGCGGACCCCAGACGAGGTTGATGACGTTTTCCAGGATGGTCGCGCCCGCCAGCGTGGTGATGACGGATTTCACCACGATGTCGGGGCTTCGTTCGAAAGGCTTGATGAGGAGGTAGTAGACGAGCATGCCGATGACGAACATGCCGATGATGGAGACCGCCGCCCCGGCCAGCAGACCGGCGCCCGAGGCCTCGGTGCTGGCGATCTGCCAGGCGATGTAGGCGCCGAGCGCGATGAAGGTGCCGTGGGCAAAATTGAAGATGCCGAGCGTCGTCCACACGAGCGCCAGCCCGGTCGCCATCAGCGCATAGAGAGCGCCCAGCACGATGCCGCCGAGCAGGATCAGGTTAAGCGTCTCAAGGGTCAATGGTGATCCTCGCCGAACATCAGTTTCATGATCTCTTCATGCGTTGGCATGTCCGCCTTCTCGATGCGGCGCGAGATGCGGCCGTGGTCGAAGAGGTAGAGCGTGTCGATCAGTTCCTCGAGGAAGGCGATATCCTGATCGACCACGATCAGTGGCACGCCGGATCCCCGGATGGTCTGGATTGCCGATGCGAGTTCCCCGCGCAGCTTGGGCGACAGCCCCAGCGTCGGCTCGTCGAGGATGAGAAGCTTCGGCGCCGCCATCAGCCCGACGCCTATGGCCACCATCTGGCGCTCGCCGCCTGAAAGGAAGCGTATCTTGTGGCCGAGCCGCTCGTGCACCCGGGGAAAGAGCCGGAAGACCTTGTCCAGCGTCTCCGCCGCATTGGCGCGCCCGCGGGAAGCGTAGGGCGCGATCGAGAGCGTTTCCGCGACGGTCATGTCCGGGAACAAAAGGTTTCCCTGCGGGACATGGATCAGCCCGGCGCGCGCCACCGCTTTCGGGTCCATCCGGCGCCGGGTTATGGCGTCGTAGTTGAAATTGCGCCAGCGCCGGCTGCCGCGCGCGCCTGGACGGTTGAGCTGGACACCGTCGAAGAAAATGTCGCCATCCCACGGATCGATGATGCCGGACAGGGTTCTCAGGAACGTCGTCTTGCCGTGGCCGTTCGGGCCGAACAACCCGACGCTTGCGCCCTGCGCCAGCGAAAGGTCGATCTTGCGGAATATCTGCAGCGGCTCGTAGCCACCGTCGAGGGCCCTGACATCGAGGAGAAGCGTGTCCGTCATCGTGCCTGCCCCAGATAGGCTTCGATCACTTTCGGATCGGCAACGACTTCGGGCGGAAGCCCCTGGGCGATCACCCGGCCCTGGTCGAGGACGATAAGCCGGTCGCAGACCGACATCAGCAACGGCAGGACGTGCTCTATGAGCAGGATGGCGATGCCGCGCTGGCGCAGCCCGAGAATGAGCGCCTTCATGTGCTCGATCTCGCCGGGTGTCAGGCTCGACGCCGGCTCGTCGAGCAACAGCACGCGCGGCGACATAGCCAGGGCGCTGGCAATCATCAGTATCTTGCGGAAGAAGATCGGGAGAGTTGCGGTCGCAGCGTTGTGCAGCGTCTGGGGAAAGCCCACCATGTCGAGCACCTCGATCGCGGCGATCTCGTCCTGCTTCTGCCCTTGCCTCTTGCCGCTATGCTCGATGGCCACCAGCACATTGTCGATAGCGCTCAGCGAGGCGAAGATGCTTTCGCGCTGGAAGGTGCGGGCGATGCCGGAGCGGCTCACCGCCTCCGGCGCCACGTTCTGGATCTCCTTCCCCTCGAAAACGACGCGGCCGCTGTCGGCCGGAAAGGGGATGTTGGTCAGAATGTTGAACAGCGTGCTCTTGCCGCTGCCGTTCGGCCCGGCGACGCCGAGTATTTCGTTCTCGGCCAGCGCGAAGCTGACGCCGCCCACGGCGCGCAAGCCGCCGAAGGACTTGGTGAGATTTTCAGCCGTAAGGATCATGCAAGACTGCTTTGACGAAAGCGGAACGCTGTTGGGCTTCGGTGCCTTGAAGAAGTGCCGGCGCGATACGTCGCGCCGGCAAATCGGACATTTAGGATGCCGACCGGAAGGCTTCTGCTACTGCTTGATCCAAGGCGGAAGCTTGAAATCGCCCGTAGCGTATTTCTTCGGCCCGATCAGGAAGCGCTTGCCGTCCCAGATCTGGTAGAAGGTCACCGGAATGTGGTTCTCGTCCTGCACGGCGAGATGCGTTGCCGGGTCGAATTCCACCGGCCCCGGCGCGGCGTCGAACTTGGTTTCGCCGAGCGCCTTGCCGATCGCGTCGTGATCCTTGGGATCGCCGACCTTCTCAAGCGCGGCGAAATACATTTCGGCCTCTTCGTAGAGAGCCGAGCCGTAGACGCCTGGAGCAACCTTGTACTTGTCCTGGAACTTCTTCAGCACTTCCTGCCCACGCGGCCAGCCGGGCGAGTCGATGGCGCCGCCGATCAGGTTGTAGAGGACGCCATTCGACTGTTCCTTGGTCAGGTCGACGAATTCTGGCACCGAAGGCGCGTATTGCAGGAACACCAGACTCTGGGTCGGCTGTTCGAGGAACTGTTTCAGGAACAGCGCGGAGTTCGAGGGCTGATAGTCGGTGTTGACCACGAGGTCCGGCGGGTCCTGCCGCACCTTGGCAAGGATCGCGCGCCAGTCGTTGACGGGGCCGAACGGCACCATCTCGTCCACGGTCACGGTCCAGCCGGCGGCGGAGAAGGACTTCTTCATGCCTTCCGAGATGACCTTGGAATAGGGGTTGTCGGACGAGATCATCGCCAGCTTCTTGCTCGCCGGCTTGAACTTGCCATCCGCGATCAGCCCATCCAACAGGAGAAGCACGTCCGTCTCGTAGCCCTTGTAGGACGGCGAGAGCGACCAGCAGCAATTGTAGTTGCCCGGATCTTTGCTGACGATGCCGGCAAACGAACCGGACGGACCGGACGAGATATAGGGCATGTTGGCATCGGCGAAGAGATCGACCTCGAACAGCGACAGGCTGGCATAGCCGGTCAGCACGACCTGCACGCCGTCGGTGTTTATGAGGCGCTGCGCCGCGCTGCTGACATTGTCGGGCGATCCGTCCTTGACGTCGGCCGAGATGATCTCGAACGTGTGGCCGGCCACGCCGCCCTTGGCGTTCCGCTCGTCGACGGCGAGCTCGACGCCCTTGACGAAGTCCGCGCCGTCGGAGGCCGAAGGCCCGGAAAGCGGCGCGAGCACGCCGATCTTGACGACGTCGGCTGCCGCCACGCCCATTGCCGTGCCCAAAGCCGACGCGCCCAGCGCGCCGACGAGAAGCAATTGTCTCAGTAGTCCCCTCTGCATGAGATCATTCCCCATTTTTGCGATGTTCAGTTCCACGGCATGCCCTCTCAGGCATGACGCGCATGGTCAATCAGCCGGTCGATGAAGCCGACACAACGTTCGAGCTGTTCGACGGTGATCCATTCGTCGGTTATGTGCGCCTCGCTGTCGCGCCCCGGGCCGCAGAGGATGGTCGACATGCCGGCGGACTGGAAGATGCCGGCCTCGGATCCATAGTTCACGGCCGTCACCTCGTTGCGGCCGGCAAAACGCTTGGCAAGCGTTTCGGCGTGCGAGCCCGCGTCGGGGACGAATGGCGGAACGTCATAGGCGATATTGGTTGCCACGGCCGAGCCGGCGAAGCCTTCCTTCATGGCCGGAACGACCTTGCCGTCGCTGAACGCCCGGAACCTTTCGACCAGCGTCTCCACGACGCCGCCGCTTGTCGCCCGGACATCCCACTGGAAGGCGCAATCGCCAGGTATGGCGTTGCGCGCCGTGCCGCCCTGGACGACGCCGACGCTCACCGTCGTGTAGGGCACGTCGAACGGCGACCCGGCCTCGGGTGCCGAACGAAGTTCGTTCGCGTAGGAGCGCAATTCTCCCATCAGGTCCATGGCGTGGAAGATGGCGTTCACGCCGAGGTCGGGGCGCGACGAATGACAGGCCTTGCCGGTCACGGTGGTGAGCAGGCCGGCGCTTCCCTTGTGCCCGCCGACGACGCCCATGCCGGTTGGCTCGCCGACGAAGACGGCAAGTTGCGGCGGTAGGGTCTTCGCCATGTGCTCGATGATGCCGTGCACGCCCAGGCATCCGACCTCCTCGTCATAGGACAAGGCGAGATGGATGGGCGCGGCAAGCGGCTCCTTCAGCATGGCGGGTATGCCGGCCAGTGCGCAGGCGATGAAGCCCTTCATGTCCGAGGTGCCGCGGCCATGCAGCCTGTCGCCGTCGCGCCACATGTCGAACGGATCGCGCGACCATTCCTGTCCGTCGACCGGGACGACATCGGTATGGCCGCTCAGCACATAACCTGGGCGATCGGCCGGCCCGATCGTGGCGAACAGGTTGGCCTTGGTGCCGGTCGCATCGGGGATGATGACGCTCTCAACCCCGAAACCGGCAAGGTAGGCCTTGATGAAGTCGATCGCCTCCAGATTCGACCGGCTGCTGACGGTGTTGAACCCGACCAGCCGGCCCAGGAGCTCGATTTCGGAAGAATGTGCCATTGTCTGTCCTGGTCCGTCCGGTTCGGCGCAGCGATTGCCGGTCAAAGCCTGTAGAAGCGCTTGGCGTTGTCGTGGAACAATTGCGATTGCTCCTGTGGCGACAGGACGGCCCCGATCTGCTTGAAGGTGTCATAGATCTGGTCGAAGCTCATCTGGATCTTCGAGACCGGATAATCCGTGCCGAACATGCTGCGCTCGGTGCCGAAACAGTCGATGCAATGCATGGCGACGTCGCGCACGCTTTCGAGCGTCCAGTTGCGATCATAGGCGCCCGGGTTCGATATCTTGATGGCGATGTTGGAACAGGCGGAGATGTGCTTCAGGCCGTCGCGCCAGCGCTGCATGCCTTCCGGATCGCGGTCGATCGGGCTGCCGCAATGGTTGATGATGATCTGCAGGCCGGGAAGCGCCTCGGCGATCTCCCGCACGACGCCGGCCTGGTAAGGATACATCATAAGCTCGAGATTGAGGCCGTGCTCCTGCAGCCGGGCGATATCGCGGCGCCACTGTGGGTTGCGCCCAAGCTCGGGGTCGGTGACGAAGCATTTCTTCGGGTCCGGGTGCCAGCTCAAAATGCCTCGGATGCCGGTCACCCGGTCGAACGCCGCCTGCCTTACGATGGCGTCCGCCGCTTCAGGCTTGCCCAGCGAAGCACCGCCGACATAGCGCGAGGCCACGCCCTTCGACTTGTCCAAGGTTTCCAGCCAGCGGGTCTCCCCTACCGGATCGCCGGCCCACAACGCCTCGATGTGGACCGTGGCGACGATGTTATGTCTGCGGGAATCGCGCACGTAATCGTCCACCAGATAGTCCGTGGCGATCTCGGAAAGACCGGCCACCGCCTGCAACGAAGGGTCTGTGGGCAGCAACCACGGATGCTTGCCCATGGAAAGATCCCACAGGTGATGGTGCGGATCGATGATCGGTCCCGAATACATGAAGACTCCCGGTGTGGGGATGCGGCCAAGCCGGGAAGGTCAGCGTTCACGACTCCTACCGGAACCCGCATGCTAACCGTCCCTGACCGGTCCGCAACCCAAGCGGTCATAGTGATTGCAACAAAAATGCCGGTATTGTCTTTCCAGGACACGATTTTGCAGGAAGGACTCCACCAGCATCCGTCTCAGTCCACGGCGACGGACCAGCCATGCCTGTCGGGCACGGTCCCGGCATGGAGCCCCGTCAGGTGCTCAAACAACTTCGCCGCGACCGGTCCGGTCTGGCCGCCATTGACGACGATCTTTTCGTCGCGCCAGGCGAGCTCGCCCACCGGGGAGATAACCGCAGCAGTGCCGACGCCCCACATCTCCTCCAGCGTGCCGGCCTTCGACGCCGCCACCACGTCCTCGATGTCGATGGGCGCCTCGGCCACCTCCATGCCCCAGTCGCGCATGAGCGCGAGCACGCTGTCGCGCGTGATGCCCGGCAGGATCGAATCGCTCAGTGGCGGCGTACGGATGCGGCCGCCGATCTTGACCATGATGTTCATGGTGCCGACCTCCTCCAGGAAGCGGCGCTGGACGCTGTCCAGCCACAGAACCTGGCTGAAGCCGGCGGCGGCGGCCTCGCGGCCGACCTTGAGGCTCGCCGCATAGTTGGCGCCGGCCTTGGCCGAGCCGATCGCGCCCTTGGCCGCGCGCACGCGCGTCTCCGAGACGAGGATGCGGACCGGGCCCGCGCCTTCCGAATAATAGGAGCCCACGGGGCAGAGGAAGATGAGATAGGTGCAGGTCCTGGAAGGCCGCACCACCATGTAGCCCTCGGTTCCCACCATGGTCTGGCGCACATAGATGGCGTTGCCACGCTTGGCCGGCACCCAGTCGCGGTCGAGATCGATCAGCTTGCGCATCGCCGCGAGCACGAGGTCGGGATCGACCGCCGGCATGCACAACTCGCCGGCGCTGCGGTTGAGACGCGCGATATGGGCCTGCGGCCGGAAGAGATGGATCGAGCCGTCCTCGCGGCGATAGCCCTTGGACCCGTCGAAGATCGACTGGGCATATTGGATGACGGAGGATGAGGGGTGGAGCTGCAGCGGGCCGAACGGCACGATGCGGGGATCGTGCCAGCCACGCCCTTCCGTGTATTCCATCTGGAATATATGGTCGGAGAAGTAGTCGCCGAAGCTCGCCTTGAGATCTTGCGGGATGGGCTTGCGCGCTGCAGCGCGCGTGACGGGAATGTCATGCATGATGCTATGGGTATCCTGATTGTCGATGTGGGCCGCAGGCCGTGCCCGCGCAACCGAAGTGTCGTTCAGGCCGGGGACGCCAGGTGACCGAGGCAGTCGCCGGCCTCCACCAGCGAGAAGGTGCGGATGCAGACGGCGAAACCGCCATGCCTGAAATGGACGGGCACCGGTTCGGCCCAGGGATTGTCCAGATCGTAGATCAGACCGGCAAGCGCGCCGGCCGGCACCTCGTCGCCTAGCGCGAAGCGCGGCTCGAAGAAACCCCGGCGCGAAGCAAAGGCATAGAGGCCCGGATCGTCCATCACCAGCCGGCGGACCTTTCCGCGGCGCTTCGGCAAGGGTGCCGCGGGGGCCAGCACCTTCAGATGCGACAGCACCGAGCGCAGGCCGTTCTCCACCACGCCCAACCCTTCGATATTGACCGTCGAGCCGCCGCCGAACTCCCCGGTGACGAAGAAGACGTTGTTCTGGTGCGCATAATTGCCGATGACGCGGTCTTCGCCGCTCAACGCCCGGATGCTGTCGAAATACACCACGTTCGGCGGGTCGAAGGCGTCGATGAATTCTTCCAAGCGCTGCTTCTGCGCGGGATCGGACCAGCGCGGCGCGAGCAGCGTCGGCAGGTATTGCAGCGAGCTGCCGCCGGCGTGGAAATCGACCAGGTAGTCCGAGCGCGGCAACAGCTCGGTGGTCACGTAATGGGCGATCATCTCCGTCGCCGTGCCGTTGCGCTTGCCCGGAAAGGTGCGATTGAGGTTGATGTCGTCGATGGGCGAGGTGCGGGTGCCGGCGACAAAGGCCGGATAGTTGACCGCCGGAACGACGATCAGCCGTCCCGAAAGCCGGGAAAGGTCGAGCTCGCGAACCAGCCGCGCCAGCGCGATCGGACCCTCATATTCGTCGCCATGGACGCCGCCGGTCAAAAGGATAGTCGGCCCTTCGCCGTTCTTCGCGACCGCGATGGGGATGGCGATGTGGCCATAGGCGGAGCGATGCACGGAATGCGGCAGCCGCAGCGTACCCGTCTGCAGCCCATCGCGATCGAAGTCGATATTCGTTCCGATCATGGACTTGTCGTCGCTCATCGCATCTCTCCCATACTTCATCTGCCCTTCATCTGCATCGGCCGGCGAGCGTAGGGCGAGCGGGAAAGGCAAGTCTTGCGCGATAGGGCCTAAAGCGCGTCGCGATCCTTCAGATTCGCTCCATGCGCTTTAGGTTCTTGATTTCATGCATGTCTTTGTCCCGAAACCGGTTCCCACTTTCGGGCGACATGCCTTAATCTTTCGCAGATCGGCCATGGCCGGCGCCCGTCGGAACCTGGCCTATCCCTTCAGACGAGCTCGCGCCGCCAGCGCAGCGGGGTCAGGCCGGTAGCCTTGCGGAAACAGGTGGTAAAATGGCTCTGGTCGGCGAAACCGCAGGTAAGCGCGACATCGGCCAGTTGCAGCTTCTGTTTCCTCAGCAAGTCCTTGGCGCGATCGACGCGCCTGTGCACGATGAAATTGTGCGGGGTCTGGCCTGTGGACTGGCGGAACATGCGCGTGAAATGCCGAACGCTCCACCCGGCCAGACGGGCGAGATCGGCCAGCGCGATTTCCTCCTGCAGATGGGCGTCGATGTAATCGCAGACACGCCGCCATTCGCGCGAAGAGAAGGCGCCTGTCGCCGGATGCGGCGTCCCGGCTTGCGCGAGGATGAGAACCTGGCAGATCAGCGCGAGCACCATACTGTCCGCGAGCATGCGGCCCAGCGGACCTCCCGGATCGCCAAGCGTCCAAAGCTGCTGAAGAAGCGTGCTCACCACGGCGTTGGGCGCAGTCGAGCCGGAAAGCGGCTCGAGCGCCGATGACAGGTCGTCGGGACATTCCGGACCGAGCAGGCTCCTGACATGGTCGACCGGCACCGCCAGTATGACGAGCTTGCGGGGGCCGCCGACGCGCCAGCGGCTCTCGACGTTGGGCGGCACGATGATGAGATCCCCGGTGCGGGATTTCCCCCCTGCCCACCCGGCCCCCATGTTCCAGTCGTAGGAACAGGCCGGCGCCGACAAAGGCGTGGATATGACGACTTCCTCCACGGCCGGGTCGGCAAGCTCATGCCTTCCCTGCTCGACCAGTATCATGCTGGACCGTCCGGTGCCCTGGATGGTGCGGTGCTGCTGGGGAAAGGCGGAATAGGAGGACTTGCGGTAGAATTCCGCATAATTCTCATACGCTCCCGGCGCGAACTGCAAATCCTCGGTTCTCATGACCGGCCTCCAACGAGCCAGACCCTGCCGTGCAAGTTCGACCTGAAGCGGGTCGGCGTTTCAAGGAAAACTCGCACTGCTCCGCTCGCGTTTGTAGCATGAACTTTTCCGGGGATCGCAAGATGCGTTCCCCGGACCGTGCTTTAAGTTTTTGTTTTTATGCATGTCGTTATCCCAGAACCGCTGCACACTTCTGGGCGACATGCATTCTGTTTTTATGCATGTCGTTACCCCAGAACCGCTGCACACTTCCGGGCGACATGCATTGAGGACGCACTTTGCCGGCTCAACGGACCGGTCGCTCAGACGAGCGGATCGGGAGCGGCGCTTTCGCCGCGACCCTGCTGCAGGATCATCCGTCCGCGATCGGAAGAGGCACGGCGGAACTTCGACGCCGCCTGGTAGTCGGTGTCGTTGTACCAGGCCTGGGCCGTGGCTTCGTCCGGAAATTCCAGGATGACCATGCGGTCGGTGAAAGCCTCGCCCTCGCAGGTGATCACCGGATCGCCCCGCGTCAGGAACTTCCCGCCGTACTTCTTCAACGTGGCAGGGGTGAGCGCGGTGTACTTCTTGTACGTCTCGGGATCGTGGACCCTCATCGTGCAGATCATATAAGCGGCCATGGCCTCCTCCTTGATTTTCAATCGAGCTTATAGCTTTATCAAAGCGCAATCACGATAAATTTCGGTTGTTATCGCCTGCTTTTCGCGCATAATCGCCAAGGTTGGAGGAAATTGTAGCTGAAAGCGCCATGATTGCACTGGATAGTATCGACCATCGCATCCTGCGCGAGCTGCGGCAGGACGGCCGCATCTCGACGGTGGATCTGGCCGAGCGCGTCGGCCTTTCGCCCACGCCCTGCGCGCGCCGGCTGAAGCGCCTCGAGGAGACGGGCGTGATCCAGGGCTATGCGGCCCGCATCAATCCGGCGGCGCTGGGCCTCGGCGTCTGCGTGATGGTTTCCGTGCGCCTGGGGCAGCAAGGCCCCGAAGGTGCCGGCCAGTTTCTGGACGAAGTGACGAAACACCCGGAGATTACCGAATGCCTGCTCGTGACGGGAAACATCGACTACCTGCTGCGGGTATGGGTGAAGGACATCGCAGCGCTTCGCGAATTCATCAGCAACGTGCTGCAGTCGATCCCATCGGTGGCCGAGACGTCGACGATGGTGGTGCTCAACCCAGACGAGACCAATCTTTAGGCCAGGAAATGTTGGTGCAGGAAACATAGCTCGCCAAGTGGTCTATGGCGGCTTACGGCGAGTTGATCCGGCAATCGGCGAGCGAATTGTCGGACGGGAATGGAGGGAGCTGACATGGCATTCGATATTGTTGGGGCGGCACAAGCGCTGGTGCGCGGCCATCGGGACAACACGCAGTTCGTGACGATCGAGGGGCTGTCGGACCTTGCCTCCGCCTACAAGGTGCAGGACGCCTATGTCGGAGCGATCATCGGCGACGACCGCGTAGCCGGGTACAAGATCGGCCTGACCTCGCACAGCATGCAGAGCATGTGCGGGATCGACCATCCCGTCGCCGGCGCCGTTTTCGGGCGGCGGGTTATGCACAGCGGAGCAAAGCTCTCGCTGACCGGCTATGGCCATCTCGGCGTGGAGTTCGAGATCTGCGCCCGACTCGGCCGCGATCTCGCGCCGCGCGCCGCACCCTATACGCGCGACGAGGTCGCCGCGGCGGTCGATGGCGTCTGCGCGGCGGTCGAGGTGGTGGACGATCGCCATGCCGATTATTCGGTATTGGACGTGCGCTCGCTGGTCGCCGACAATTCGTGGAATGCCGGCGTGGTGCTGGGCGATTTCGTCGTCCCGCCCGCCGCGCTGGAGAAGGTCGAGGCGATCGTCTACCAGGACGGCGTCGAGATCGGCAGAGGGGTCGGCGCCGATGCGCTCGGCCATCCCTATGAGCCGCTGGCCTGGCTGGCCGACCATCTGGGCGCCTCCGGCAGGGGCATGAAGGCGGGCGACATCGTCATGACGGGCAGCATCGTGCGCACGCGCTTCCCCGACAAGGCTTTTTCCTATCGGTTCGACATTGCCGGTCTTGGCAGCGTCGAGGTCAGCGGCGCCTGAGCCGCGGCATCATCGGAGAGAACGGATGGATCTTGGATTGAAGGGCAGGAACGCGCTCGTGCTGGGCGCTTCGAAAGGGTTAGGCCGCGCCGTGGCCAAGGAGTTGCTGGACGAGGGCGCGCGCGTGGCGATCTGCGCCCGCACCGCCGCAGCGCTGGAAAAGACCGCCGGCGAGATCGGCGCGACCGCGCTCGTCTGCGACCTGGCGAAGCCGGGCGCGGCGACGGAACTGGTTGAGCGGGCCAAGGCGACACTGGGCGCGCCGGACATCGTGGTGGTCAACACCGGCGGCCCGCCGACCGCGCCCTTCGACGAGATCACCATCGAGCAATGGCGCGCCGCCTTCGACAATCTGTTCATGAGCGCGGTGGAGATCGTGCGGGCGGTGCTGCCTTCGATGCGCGAGAAGAAATGGGGCCGCGTGCTGTTCGTGACCTCCATCGCCGCGAAGGAGCCGATCAACCGCTTCGCCCTGTCCAACTCGCTGCGCGCCGGCATCCACGGATTGATCAACACGCTGAGCAAGGAAGAAGGAGCCAACGGCATCACCTTCAACGCGCTGATGCCGGGCTATACGCTGACCGAGAGGCTGGCGGATGCGAAGCTTGACCTGGAAAAGGTGAGCCAGGCGATACCCGCCAGGCGCATCGGCCGCCCCGAAGAGTTCGCGGCGCTGGCAGCCTTCCTCGCCTCCGACCGCGCCTCCTACATCACCGGCCAGGCCGTCGCCTGCGACGGCGGCGCGCTCTGGTCCATCTGAGGGCGGCCTGCCTCACAATGGAGGCCTATTCGAACGAGTAGGTAAATCCTTCCGGCGACGCACCCACGGTGACTTTCGCCATCTTCTTGCCCTCGAGCGAGCGGTTGAGCACGCCGCGGCTCAGTTCCGGCAGCAGCGTGTTGGTGAGGATGGCGTCGATCATGCGCCCACCGGATTCGATCTCGGTGCAGCGCGCCTTGACCAGGTCCATCACGCCGTCGCCGATCACCAGTTCGGCGTCATTGGTGGCCTTGAGGCGCTTGGCGATCTTGCCGAACTGGTGACGGGCGATCGCCTCGATCATGGAATCCGACAGCGGGTAATAGGGTATCGTGACGACGCGGCCGAGGAAGGCAGCCGGAAAGACCTTCAGCAGCGGGGCGCGCAGCGCGGTGTCGAGGTCGTCGATGCCGGTCCGCACCGTGCCGTTCTTCGTGCGATCCATGATGACGTCTGAACCGACATTCGAGGTGAGCAGGATCAGCGTGTTCTTGAAGTCGATGCGGCGGCCTTCGCTGTCGTCCATCATGCCCTTGTCGAAGACCTGGAAGAAGATCTCGTGCACGTCGGGATGCGCCTTCTCGACCTCGTCGAGCAGGATCACCGAATAGGGTTTCCTGCGCACGGCCTCGGTCAGGATGCCGCCCTTGCCGTAGCCGACATAGCCGGGCGGCGCGCCCTTGAGCGTCGAGACGGTGTGCGCTTCCTGGAATTCCGACATGTTGATAGAGATCAGGTTCTGCTCGCCGCCGTAAAGCGTCTCGGCCAGCGCCAGCGCGGTTTCGGTCTTGCCGACGCCGGAGGGGCCGCAAAGCAGGAACACGCCGACCGGCTTTTCCGGCGCGCCGAGGCCGGCGCGGCTGGTCTGCACGCGCCTGGCGATCATCTCCATGGCGTGATCCTGGCCGACGACCCGCTCGGACAGGGTGGCAGCGAGCTTCAGCGCTTTCTCGGTCTGGCTGGACAACATCCGTCCGGTCGGGATGCCGGTCCAATCCTGCACCACGGCGGCGACCGCGTTGCGGTCGACTGATGGCAGGATGAGCGGTGTCTCGCCTTGCGCCGCGGCAAGTTCGGCCATCAGCTCGCGCAGACGCGCGAGGTCGGCGGCGGCTTCATCCGCCGGTTCGGCGGAAGCCGCTTCGGCTTTCGCAGCCTTGGCCGCCTTGGCTTTGGAGGTCTTCTTGGTCGCGCCGGCCTTGCTCTCGGCAATCTTGCTTTCGGGGGTCTTTTGCTCGGGCGCCTTTTCCGCGCCCTCCGCCTCCGCGGCACCGTCCTCGGCTGCCTCGTCGAGCGGAACACCCTCGCCGCGCAATTTTGCGCGCAGGTCCAGTATCTCGGTGACCAGCGCCTTTTCCCGGTCCCAGCGTGCCTGGGCGGCGGCCAGGCTGGTCTCGGTTTCCGCCAGTCCGGCGTCGACGCGGGCCTGCCGGTCGACGACATCGATGCCGATCGCCGCCTCGCGGCCGATGATGCCGCTTTCGACCTCCAGCGCCTGGCGCCGGCGCAAAATGTCCTCGACTTCGGCCGGCGTCGCATGCTGCGAGACCGCGACGCGAGCGCAGGCGGTGTCGAGCAGGCTGACGGCCTTGTCCGGCAATTGCCTGGCCGGGATATAGCGATGCGACAGCGAGACCGCCGCCTCGATCGCCTCGTCCAGAATCTGCACCTTGTGGTGCTGCTCCAGGACGCCCGCGACGCCGCGCAGCATCAGCACGGCCACCGCTTCCGAAGGCTCGTCGATCTTGACCACCTGGAAGCGACGGGTGAGCGCCGGGTCCTTCTCGATGTGCTGCTTGTATTCGGCCCAGGTCGTGGCGGCGATGGTGCGAAGCTCACCGCGCGCCAGCGCCGGCTTCAGGAGATTGGCGGCATCGCCGGTGCCGGCAGCACCCCCGGCGCCGATCAGCGTATGCGCCTCGTCGATGAACAGGATGATCGGCACCTCGGAGGCCTGGACCTCGTCGATGACCGCCTTCAGCCGCTTCTCGAACTCGCCCTTGACGCTGGCGCCTGCCTGCATCAGCCCGACATCGAGCATGCGCACGCTGACATTCTGCAATGTCGGCGGCACGTCGCCCTGGGCGATGCGCAGCGCAAATCCCTCGACCGCCGCCGTCTTGCCGACGCCGGCCTCGCCGGTGAGGATCGGGTTGTTTTGCCGGCGCCGCATCAGGATATCGACGATCTGCCTGATTTCCGGATCGCGGCCGACGACGGGATCGATCTTGCCGTCGCGAGCGCGCTGGGTGAGGTCGGTGGCGTATTTCGCCAGCGCCGAATCCCCGCCAGGACCGCGTTTCATCGGCGTTTCGCTGGCGCGCTCGGCGGGCGGTGAGCCGGCTTCGAGCGAGCCTTCGGTGACGTCGGCGAAGCGGGAAACGACCCCGTCGGCGTCGATCTTGTCGAACTCGGCGCTGATCTTCGACACCAGGCCTTCCAGCACCGGCGTCTTCAGGCAGGCGAGCAGGATATGGGCGCTGCGCACCTCCTCCACGCCGAACTCGAGCGTCGCCAAGTTCCAGCCTTCCTGGATGGCGTGGAAGATGTGGTCGGAGAATTCCTCCACCGAGGTCGCGCCATAGGGCAACTTGTCGATGGCGCGGGTCATGTCGGCCGTCAGCCGGCTGGCATCGATACCGGCGTCGGCGACGATCATCTGCACATCCGAGCGCTCGGACAGAACCAGCTGCTGGATGAAATGGACGAGCTCGACATAGGGATTGCCGCGCAGCTTGGCCGTGTCGGCCGCGGCCTTGAAGGCGCGCACCCCCGTGGCGTTGAGCTTGGCGACCAGTTCCTTACGCTTGAAACTCTGCGATGACCGGCGCTGTTCCATCGAACCTGCTCCCGCAACCTGCCGACCGTACCCTGCCATATAAGCGGCTGCTTGACAAAGCCGGGTGACGGATAGGGCGTTTGAATCCATCCAGGCGGCACCGCCCGGTTACACAAGCCTTGCAAACTCATGGCAACAAACACCGGATTGCTGCCCGGGCTATGCGAGCCATTTCACATACCGGGTCCGGCAATCGCGCAATGGGTTTGGCCCGAAGAAAACGGTCGCGTTTAGCTTCCGTTAGTTTTTGCGCAGGTGCTCAATTGTCGTCGCGTGAGGCCGGTGATAACGTTACGTCACATAGGGGTCTCAGGGCCGCTGGCTGGGGGTTGGTGTGATTGATCTCGCACTCTGGCTGAATCCTCTGAACGGTGCGAATCCGTCGGGAGAGGACTTGCGCAACGACCCGGCCTTTCATGAGCTGGAGCGCCTGGCCGAACCTCAGCTCAAGGTTGTCCATGACGGCAACGGCAAGCCCACGTCGCAATCCAGCCCGGTCGACTGGGCGGCAGTGCTTGAACAGGCCGAAGAGCTGCGCTCCCGCGGCCGGGACCTGCGCCTGCTGGTCATCGTCGCGCGGGCCTTGGCCAGCGAGGAAGGGCTGGCCGGCCTCGCCGAGGGCCTGACGCTCATCGCCGGGACCTTCGACCAGCATTGGGACACGATGCATCCGGCATTGCGGGCGAACGCGGCGCCGCGCGACGCCGCCTTGCGCCGCATCAATGCCTTGCTCGATCTCCAGAACGCCCAGGGAGGCCTGCTCACGAGCCTGCGCGGAACCATTTTCTTTTCGCCGCGCCAGGTCGGACCGATCAGCGGACGTGATCTGGAACAGGGCGCGCTCGACGAGCGCGTCATGCTGCAGGAAGCGGCCTCGGGGCTGAACGCCGCCGAGAGGGGGGCACTGGTAAGCGCGCACAATCAGTTGCTGAACCGGGTGCGCGCCGGATGCGCGGCGCAAATCGATCAGGCCGGCGAGGCGATGACGTCGATGCTGGCAGACCTACGTGCCGCGATCGGCGCCCTCGAAGCGGTGGACGCCGCGCTCAACGCCCGCATCGAAGGCCATGGCGCCACCGTTCCGGAATTGAAGAAGTTCCTGCAGCGTTTGCTGACGACGCTGGAGCGGAGTTCCGGTGCCGGCGGCACGGCGAACGGTGCCGCGAAGCCCGCTCCGCAGGCGGCAGCGGAACCAGCAATGCCCGCCCGCAACGGTCATGGAGCCGAGACGATGGCAAGTGGGGCAAGCCCTGTGGAAGCAAGCACCGGTCTGCCGGATCGGATCACCTCGCGTGACGAAGTCGTCAAGTGCCTCGACCTCGTCGTCGCCTTCTACGACCGCACAGAGCCGTCCAGCCCCATCCCGCATCTTGCCCGGCGCGTGCGCCGGATGGTGCACATGGATTTCGTGGAACTGATGGAAGATCTCGCCCCGTCGGGGCTGAAGGAGTTCCGGCAGCTTGCCGGTGTTCCCGATCCCAAGAAGCCGGCCCAGAAGGATGAAAGGTAGAAAAGCATGCCAGCAGAGAGCAAAGCGAAGGTCATCGAAAGAAACCGCGCGCCGCGCGTGCAGATCGCCTACGACGTCGAAACCTACGGCAGCCCGACGACGATCGAACTGCCGTTCGTCATGGCCGTGATGGCCGACCTTTCGGGCGCTTCGCAGACCAAGGAAGCGTCGAAATCGGTCCTCGACCGCAATTTCGTCGAAACCGACGCCAACCGCTTCCCCAAATTCATGGAAGCGATGGGGCCGCGCGTGAAGGCCCGGGTGAAGAACACCCTGCCGCAGGCCGAAGGGCAGGAACGGGACGAAGAGCTCGCCGTCGACCTCACCTTCTCCAAGATGGGCGACTTCGCGCCGGACAAGGTCGCCGAGCAGGTGCCGCAGCTGGCCGAGATCCTGAAGATGCGCCGTCAGCTCGAGGAGTTGCTGGGCTTCATGGACGGCCGCGTCGACGCCGAAAAGCGCATTGCGCAACTTCTGAACAACGAGCCGCTGCTGAGCAAGATCGCCACTCAGGCGATGGATGACGGCAAGGGCGAGGAGTAAGTCATGGCCGAACAGCAAAAGACCGCAGCCGCCACCGCCGAGGCGGAAGCCATCGATCTCGGCGAATTCAGCGGACTCCTTGAGAAGGATTTCAAGGTCAAGAAGGATGACAGCGAAAAGCTGCAGCAACTGGTGCGCAACCTGGCGCTTGCCGCGCAATCGCGCTCCGAGACCACGACCATCTCGTCCAATGCTATCAAGTCTATCAAGTCGCTGATTGCCGGCATCGACAAGATGCTGACGACGCAGGTCAACGAGATCCTGCATGCCCCGGAAGTGCGCGAGATGGAAGGCACCTGGCGCGGCCTCTGGTACCTGATCAACAACACCGAGACGGATACCAAGCTCAAGATCCGGGTGATGAACATCTCCAAGGAGCAGCTGGCCGACACGCTGGAAGACTATGAAGGCCAGATGTGGGATCAGAGCCCGATCTTCAAGAAGGTCTACACGGACGAGTATTCGATGCTGGGCGGCGAGCCGGTCGGCTGCATCATCGGCGCCTATGAATTCTCCAACCATCCGCGCGATGTCGGCCTGCTGCGCAATATTTCGGGCGTCTGCGCCTCGGCGCACACGCCGTTCATCGCGGCCGCCTCGCCGCGGCTGTTCCGCATGGACAGCTGGCAGGAACTGCCCAATCCGCAAGACCTGCAGATGATCGTGAACAACCCGGCCTATGCCTCCTGGCAGTCGCTGCGCGAAAGCGAGGACGCACGCTATATCGGGCTGACCATGCCGCGCGTGCTGGCGCGCCTGCCCTATGGCTCGGAAACCGTTCCGGTGAAGGGTTTCACCTTCGAGGAGGAGGTGGGCGGCGACCACAACAAATATGTCTGGATGAACGCCGCGTTCCCGATGGGCGTGAACATCAATCGCAGCCACAAGCTTTACGGCTGGGGCACGCAGATCCGCGGCGTCGAGAATGGCGGCACGGTGCTTAACCTGCCGGTGCACGCCTTCCCGACCGACGACGGCTCGATCGCGATGAAATGCCCGACCGAGGTCGCCATCGACGACCGGCGCGAGGCCGAGTTGGCCAAGCTCGGGCTGATGCCGATCCTGCACCGCAAGAACACCGATCTTGCGGCCTTTATCGGCGCGCACTCGCTGCAGGACGACGAGACGCGCGCCGGCCGGCTGGTCGATCCGGACGCGCAGGCCAATGAGCGGCTCTCCGCCAATCTGCCCTACCTCTTCCCGGTGTCGCGCTTCGCGCATTACCTCAAGGCGATTGCCCGCGACAAGATCGGTTCGTTCAAGGAACGCACCGACATGGAGACCTGGTTGACCGAATGGATCAACCGGTACGTGCTGGCCAATCCAGCCTTTGCCGACGACAAGGCGCGCGCCAAGCGCCCGCTTGCCGCGGCCGAGGTCCAGGTCGACAGCGTCGAAGGCCGGCCCGGTTACTACAATGCCCGTTTCTACCTGCGTCCGCATTACCAGTTGGAAGGCATCAACGCCTCGCTCCGGCTGGTGTCGGAACTACCGTCGGTGAAGGGCTGAAATCGTTAAGCGTAGTCATCTTGTTTCGTTTGAAAGCGGTGGAGAAAGACAATGCCTGATAGAGCCGATGCGCCTTCGATGAAGATCGACGGTTTCCTGAAAGTCCCGGATATCAAAGGCCCGAGCAAGCGCGACGGCCACGAAGACGAGATCGAGATCCATGGCGTCGATTACAAGATGATCGCGCCTTACGATCCCAATTCGCTGTCGCGGCGCGGCCGCGTGTCGATGGGAATGATCAAATTCTTCAAGCATTACGACAAGTCGTCGCCGTACCTGAAGAAGGCGCTGTTCGAGAACAAGGCGCTGGACGAGGTGGTGTTTTCGGCCCGCCGCACCATCGACGGCGAGACCAGCGACTATCTGGTCGTGACGCTTACCGACGCTTCCGTCATGGAGTACGACATGCGGCAGGCCCACGACGAGGCGGACCTGATCGAGGAAGAAGTCAGCTTCGCCTACAAGAAGATCAAGTTCGTCTACGACAAGGACGACGAGATCGAAATGGATGTCTATGTCGGCAAGTGAGGCCAAGCGGCCCGGCGCGAAAGCGCAGCTCGCCGGCAGCTCCCGGGCAAAACGCGAGGCGGTCCAGCCCTCCCTCTGGGACCGCCTCGTCAACGATCTGCCCGGGCTGACGTCGGAGATCGACGGGCTGCGCCGTCTGCTGGAAGAAGAACTCGGCGCCGAGCGCGTCGAGGCCCTTCTTGCAGGAAGCGCGCGCGTCATCGATGCCGATGCCGAACTGACAGCCGAGCAGAAACGACGACTGCACCGGCTGGTCTTCCAGACCGAGCATCGCACCGAGATCGAAAGCCGCGGCGTGGTGGTGTCGGCACGCGTGCTCAGGGAAGCGGTCCGGCGCGACATCGAGGCCCTGTTCAACACCGAGCGTTTCGAGTCCGTGCCGATGCTTTCCGATGCCGAGCACGAACAGCCCTTGGACGAGCTGCCGCCACTCGCCGATTTTCCGGAGGTGCGCCGAAGCGTCGTCAACTATGGCGTGCCGTCGTTTTCCGGCCGCTCGTCGCGCGATTTCGACCGCGATACGCTGGCGCGCGAGATCCGCGCGGTGCTCGCCACCTTCGAGCCGCGTCTCAAGGAAAGCGCCACGACCGTCAACGTCACGCTTGGCGACAAGACCGTCGGCCTCAAGATCGAGATCGACGCGGTGCTGATCATGACACCGACGCCGGAACGCATGCGGCTGCGCACCACGATCAATCTCGACAACGGCCTGGCACGAACCGAATTCCGGGAGACCTGAGGATGGATCGGGTCTTCGTGGAGTATTACGAAGAGGAACTGACCCATATCCGCGCGCTGGCCGCGGAATTCGCCGACATGCATCCGGCGGTCGCGCGCAACCTTTCCCTCGACACGGTCCCCTGCCCCGATCCCTATGTCGAACGGCTGCTCGACGGCGTGGCCTTTCTTGCCGCGCGCACGCGGCTCAAGGTCGACGCGGAGCGCTCGCGTTTTTCGCGCGCCGTGCTCGACGTACTCTATCCGGACCTGGTGACGCCGGCGCCGGCGACGGCGATGGCCGTGCTGAAACCTGGACAGCAGGTGCAGTCGATGATCGCTGGCCACGCCGTCGCGCGCGGCACCCGGCTGGTTTCCGGCCTGCATCCAGGACTTTCGACCCGCTCGACCTTCACCACCGCGCAGGAGGTCACGCTGTGGCCGATCGCGATCACTTCTGTCAGCTATTTCCAGGACCGCAGCGCGCTGGCCGCCGCCGGCATCGCCCAGATCGGCGGCGTGCGCGGCGAAGCGGCGTTCCGCATCGCGCTCGCCCGGACCGGCAAAGGCAAGCTCAACGAATTGTCGCTCGACCGTCTCGACCTCTATTTCGCCGGGCGCGCCAAGGCGCCGCTCATCTTCGACGCGCTCTTCGGCGCGTGCTCGGCCGTCGGCGCGCGGGCGGAAGGCAAGACCAATCCACTCACCGCCCTGCCCGAGCCCGAAATGATCGGGATCCACGACGACGAAGCGCTGATGCCGCGCACTCGCCCGACATTCGAGGGATACCGGCTGCTGCGCGAATATTTCATCATCCCCGAGCGCTTCCACTATGCGCGCGTGGCCGGCCTGCAGCCGGTGGTGCGCAAGTGCGATGGGGGGATAGAGATCATCTTCCTGTTCCGGCGCCCGGTGCCGGAACTCGCCGATGTGACGGTGGCCGATTTCGAGCTGTTCGTGACGCCGGTGATCAATCTCTTCGAACGCGAGTGCAACGTCATCGAGATCGATCCGCGCCGGACGCGCCAGGTGCTGCACGCCGACCGTACCCGGGCGCGTGACTTCGAAATCTTCCGCGTCACCCGCGTGGAAGACGCCGACGCTGAAGGCAACGAGGCGGTCATTCCCGAATTGTTCAGCCTGGGGCAGAACCGCGGCAGCGGCTGGGTCTATTCGACGGAGCGGCGCCCGCGCCGGGCCACAGAAGACGAGCGGCGCGACGGCCTGACCCGCACCTCGTACACCGGCGACGATGTTTTTATCGCGATCTCGCGCCCGGCCGGAAGCCCGGCGAACCGGCCGCTCAAGCGGCTCGACATCATGGCGCTCTGCACCAACCGCGACCTGCCGATCCTGGACGACACGCCGACGCTGACGCTGGAGACTGCCGATCCGGTCGAAGCGGTGCGGTTGCTCGGCGCGCTGCGGCCGCCGCAGCCGGCGATCCCGGCGGCGCTGCCGGCCGGCGCCGAAGGCGAATCCCGCGCCGACAATCTCGCCTGGCGGCTGGTGGCGCAGCTCTCGCTCAACTTCCTCAGCCTCGCCAAGGAAGGCCGCGGCGTCGATCCACTGCATGCGCTGCTTGACCTCTACGCCGACCGAGGCGATCCGAGCCTTGCCCGCAACGTGCATTCGATCACCCGCATCGACTCGCGCCCGGTGATCGAGCGGCTCAAGATCGACGGGCCGATGTGTTTCGGCCGTGGCACCGAGGTGACGCTGCATGTCGACCAATCGGTGCTGGCGGGTCAGAGCACGCTGCTGCTCTCGGGTCTGCTGGCGCGGCTGTTCGCCCGCCATGCCGGGATAAATGGTTTCGTGCGGACGCGTACGCGGTTGCTGCAGAAGCAGGAGGATGTGCCATGGCCGATGACGCCCGGCAATCGCTACCTGATCTAGCGCAGCCGGTTTCCAACAAAGCCGAGGAACTGCCGGAGGGCTTCGATTTCTTCGAGCTGCTGCGCCGTCTCGAGCAGCGGCGCGGACTGTTCGGCCATTCCGGAAACGCGGACCGCGAGCCGGCAAGGCTCGGCCAGCATGTGCGCCTGAGCTTCTCGGCCAGGGACGTCGTCAAGTTCCAGAACGCCACGGAAAAGGCTCCGGCAAGGGTGACCGTCGCCAATCTCGGCCTGCTCGGGCCGGAGGGGCCGATGCCGCTGCATCTGACGCGCTGGGTGCTCGACCGGCTGTCGCAGCGCTGGTTCACCGGCGCCGACGCCGAGCAGACCAGCGACACGACCTTCGTCGACTTCGTCAACATCCTGCAGCATCGCATGATCGCGCTCTATTACCGCGCATGGGCGGACGCGCATCCCGCGGTGCAGGTCGAACGTTCGGTCGGCGGACGCGTCCGCGCCATGCTGGAGGCCATGGCCGGCATCGGCCTTCCCGGCACGCAGGATCCCGAGCTCGACACGGTGCGGCTGCGTCAGGCCGGATCGCTGGCCAACCAGGTCGACGGCGCCGAGCGTCTGACGCTGTTTCTCGCCACCGCCTTCAAGGTGCCGGTGCAGATCAAGGAATTCGTCGCCGCCTGGATCACGATTCCCGCAGCGCTGCAGAGCCGCATCGGCAAGGCCTATGCAACGCTTGGCAGCGGCGCGACGATCGGGCCGCGCGTCTTCAGCCGGCAGAGCAGGATCGAATTGCGCGTCGGTCCACTCGGCCTCGACGACTTCAAGTCCTTCCTCCCCGGAGAACGGCGCCTTGCCCTGTTCAAGAAGGCGGTGCGCGACATGATCGGCGAGGCGCTCGATGTCGACCTCAGGATCGTGCTTGCGCGCGAGGCGGTGCCGCCGCTGAAGATGGGAACCATCCAGCTCGGCCGGACCTCCTGGCTTTCGCGCCCCGCCGAACAGGGCGATGCCGACGATCTCAGGTTGCGCACCATCGTCGGCTGGCGGCCGGAAATGGCGGAGGCAGCCGCATGAGCCTGCTTCTGACCCTGGAACAAGGCCCGCGCTCGCAGGCGGTCAGGCAAACCCGGCTGGACGAGGGCGAGCTGGTGATCGGCCGCAGCGCCGATGCCGGCTGGCAGATCGACGACCCGGACATGTTCGTCTCACGCGCGCACTGCAAGATCAGTGGCGGGCGTGATGGCTACTACGTCACCGACACGTCGAGCAGCGGATTGTTCATCGACAATTCCGAGAGCCCTCTGGGGACCGGCAGGTCGACGCGGCTGCAAAGCGGCATGCGGCTGCGCATGGGCGATTACGTGCTCCATGTCGAGGTGCAGCCCAGCGCCAGCCATACGTCGATCGGTCAAGCGCCGATCGCCAACGCCGCCCCGGCGTGGTCGTCGCCACAATCGCGGACGCCACCCAGCATCGGCGGTGACGATTTCTTCTCGGCCAAGGTCGAGGAAGAGCCGCAGCGGCCGCGCCCGGCCGGGTTGCCCAATCCATTCGAGCAGCCTGTGCCCGGAGCTTACGATCGCGCCTCGATCCAGCGCAGCTCACCCGCCTTCGACGACCCGTTCAGCCTCGATCCGGTGGCGACGCCGGCCTCGAACGACGAGCCCGCCGCCGGCGGGCCGGACCCTTTCGGCTTCGGCGAGATGCCATCGCGCAACGATATCGCCGAGCCCGCGCCGAAATCGCCCGGCTTCGACGATGATTTCAGCTTCGGGCCAGCCGCGACGCCTGCTTCCAGCAACGGCACCGATCCAGCTGGTCGAGTCGAGCGCCCCGCCGAGAAGGCCGCCCGCCCGTGGGAGATCCCGGTTCAGGCGCCCGAACCACCTGCCCCGCCGCCTCGTCCCGTTCCCGCGCCGAGGCCGTCGCGCCCGACGCAACAGGCGCCCGGCGACATGGCGTTGCGCGCGGCGTTCCTGCGCGGCATGGGCGTCGAGGAGGCGGATTTCCCCGGGCGCGACGCGATCGCCGAGATGGAAAAGTTCGGACGGGAATACAGGCTGATGCTCGACGGTCTGATGCAGCTGCTGCGCAAGCGCGCCGAGGAAAAGGGAAGCGCGCGCGTCGCACAGACCATGGTCGGCGCCTCCGAGGTCAACCCGCTCAAATTCCTGCCGACGGTCGAGGATGTCATCGTCACCATCATCGCGGAACGCAGCCCCGGTTTTCTCTCCGGCGAGGCGGCGATCGGCGACGCGGTCAAGGACCTCGCGCAACACCACGTGCGCGCTTGGCGCGGCGTGCAGGCGGCACTTCGGCGCATGATCGACCGTTTCGATCCGGCCGCCATCGAGGAAGAGCTCAAATCCAATTCCGCGATCGGCAATCTGCTCGCCGGCGGACGCAACGCCAAGCTGTGGGAGCTTTACCAGAAACGCCATCGCGACATCGCCCAGAGCGCGGAATCGAGCTTCCTGGGCGAGATCGGCGCAGATTTCAGGGATGCATATGAAGAGGAGTAGGGACATGATCGACAGACGCGAATTCATCATTGCCATCGGCGCCACAGGGCTGCTTGCGGCTTGCCAGAGCGGCCCGCCGAAACCATCCGTCATCTCGGTCAACGTGACCGGCGGCGCCGGCATGAATCCGGGACCGGGTGGCGGCGACCGGCCGGTGACGGTGCTGGTGATGCGGCTTGCCAGCACCGGCAAGTTCAACTCGGCCGACTATTTCGCGTTGCAGGGGGGCGCCAGCGGGGTGCTCGGGGCCGATCTGATCGGCATGGACACGATCTCGGTGGCGCCGGGCAAGACCGCGGCCAAGACCATCACGGTCGAGCCGAACGCGACGGCGCTCGGCTTCGTCGCGCTGATCCGCGAGCCTGGCGGACGCAACTGGCGCACGACCAAGTCGGTTTCGCCGGGGTCAAAATTCACCATCAATGTCGGCCTCGGCAAGGGCGGCATTTCCGGCTGACGGCGAGACAACCACGGCAGTGCAGAGAGTGGCAGCATGAGCGACGCAAACAGGGTGCTGTGGTCGGAGGGCCTGTTTCTCAGGACCCAGCATTTCCAGCAGCAGGACCGGTTCTTCGAAGGCATGGTGCGCGGCGCCTTGCAGGCCGGCCAGCTCCACACGTTCGGCTTCCAGCAGCTGACGCTCGACCAGTCGCTGCTCGATGCCGGCCAGGTGTCGATCGTGTCCGCCCGGGGCATCTTCCCGGACGGCACGCCCTTCTCCATTCCGGAGCTGATGGATGCGCCCAAGCCATTGCCGGTCACGGCCGACACCGGCGCCGGGCCGGTGCTGGTGGCGCTGCCGCTCGAGCCGCCGGGCGGCGTCGGATTCGATCCGGCACATGCCGCATCGACGGGGGCACGCTACCACGGCAAGATCGTCCCGGTGCGCGATGCCGTGCAGGGCGGCGCCGATCCTGAGGAGATCGAGGTCGCCCGGCCGCAAGCGGTGCTGCTGGCGCCCGGCAAATCGGTCGGCGGCTACACCGCGCTGCCGGTCGCCGACATCAAGGGCGTGCGCGCCGATGGCGGCGTCTCGCTCGACCAATCCTTCCTGCCGCCGACACTGATCACCGGCGCCGTCCACTGGTACCGGCAATTGCTGCAGGAGGTGGTCACCGGCCTCGACCAGATCGCCGAGGCGCATGGCAAGATGGTGATGGGCGGGGCCGGGCGCAGCGTCGAGGATCTCTTGATGCTGCACCTCGCCAACGCCGCGCGGCCGCGGCTTGCGCATATGCTGGCGCAGGATGTCTTCCATCCGGCCGAGCTCTATCTCGAGCTTGCCGGCCTCGCCGGCGAGATGGCCACCTACGGTTCTAGCTCGCGGCGGCTCGGCGAATTGCCGGCCTACGACCACATGGCGCCCGGCCCAGCCTATATGGCGCTGGCCGACGCTCTGCGTTCGCTCATCCTCAGCCTGCGCTACATCGAGCCTAAGTCGCGCGCGCTGCCGGTCATGCGGCACGCGACCAATGTGTGGAAAGTGCGCATCGACAACCCGAAGCTTCTGGTCGCCAGCCGCATCGTCATCCGCGTCGGCTCCGAGCTTTCGGAGGACGCGCTGCGCAAGATCTTCGTCAATCAGGCGACGGTCGGCTCGGCGGACCAGTTCGAGGGCCTGTGGAAGTCGCGCCTGCCCGGCATTCCGCTGAAACCGCTTCATTCCCAGCCGCGCGAGATTCCCTATGACGGCGACCGGCTGTGCCTGGAGCTGGACCAAAAGAGCGAGCACTGGGCCTCGCTGCTCGACGCCCCCGGCTTCGTCATCGGCGTTTCCGGTGTGCTGCCGAGCGAGCCGCAGGTCGACTGCTATTCGGTGAACAGGTGAGCCCATGAGCCGGGATGATCCTTTCGGACTGTCGGAGGATCGCGAGCGCACCCGCATCCGGCTGACCGGTGCCGCGCCCCGGCCGATGGCGCCGCTGGCGCCGGGAGCGCCGGTCAAGCGGGCGCGCGCCCATCCCAACACGCTCATCAACATCTTCGCGCCGCTGCTCGAATTCGCACCCGAGCTCGAAAGCGCGCTGGCGCCGGAGAACCCGGAAGTGATGCGCACGCGCCTGCTCGACGAGCTGGTGCGGGCGCGCGACGCCGCGGTGGCGGCGGGCTCTTCGCTGGAGCGCGCGGACCAGGCGGCATGGGCGGTGGCGGCACTGCTCGACGATCTCGCGCTCAACACGCCATGGGGCGGCGCCAGCGCCTGGCCGCGCCAGCCGCTGGTCGTCATGCTGCGCGGCGACGTCGATGCCGGCACCCAGTTCTTCACGCGCCTCGACGAGCTCGAGCGGCATCCGAACCGCGACCGCGAGATGCTGGAGCTGCAATATTACTGCCTGGCGCTCGGCTTCCGCGGCAAGTACCGGGTGCCCGGCCGCGCCGGCGACCGTTCGCTCAATGCCGTGCGTGTGGCGGCGGCGCGCTTCCTGCGCAACGCCGATGCCGAAGATGCGCCGCTGTCGCCGAACTGGAAAGGCGTGATCGCCTCCGACGAGCCGCAGCGCTTCATCGTGCCGATCTGGGTGATGGCGCTTGCCGCCGTCGTCGTCGCCGCCGCCGCCTATATCGGCCTGTCGATGGGCCTGAGCAGCCAGGCGGTCGAGCTCTCCGCGCTCGTGCGCACCTTGCCGCCAGCCACGCGCGGCGACGTTACCCGAGCCGCGCCGCAGCAAGATGCGCCCGAACCGCCGCAGCCGGTCGATTTCGCACTGCTGCCGGAATTCAAGGCCGAAGCGCCGGACAATCTCAAGGGCGCGCTCAGCGGCACCGAGAGCGTCTCGCTGGCCAAGCTGGTCATCCAGTCCTCCAATCCCGAGCTCTTCCAGTCTGCGCGGCCGACGCTGACGGAAGGCTACGAGCCGCTGATCGCGTCGATCGCCAAGGTGATCCTGGACAACAAGGAGCTGATCGGAAAAATCACCGTCGTCGGCCATACCGACAATGTGCGCCTGCAAAAGTCCAATCCGTTTGCCAGCAACCAGCGTCTGTCGGAAGCGCGCGCCGAAACCATAGCAAAGCTTCTGGTGCAGGGCGGCGTGCCGGCGGAGAGCATCTCGTCCGAGGGGCGCGCCGAAACCGATCCGGTGACGGACAACTCGACACGTGAGGGCCGCGCGCTCAACCGGCGCGTCGAGGTCCTGGTCGAGAAGAGGCTCTGAGATGTTCATCCTGCGCTTCCTCTGGGCCGTCATCACCTCGCGATTCCTGTGGACGCTGATCGGCATCGCGCTGCTTTCGCTGCTGATCTGGGTGTTCGGCCCGATCGTGCAGGTCGGCCCTTACGCGCCGTTCGAATCCGACAATGTGCGCATCGCCATCATCGCCGGGCTGATCATCCTGTGGCTGATCTGGCTGATCATCGCGCAGCGCCGCGCGATACGCGCCAACCGCATGTTCGTCGCCGAGATCGCGGCGCCCGTCGCCGAAAAGCAGCTCACGCCCGGCGAGGAGAGCGTCGCGGCCGTCGGCGCCAAGTTCGGCGAGGTGATGGCCGAGCTCAAGCGCCGCAAGCTCGGCGGCCGGAAATTCCTGCGCGAGATGCCCTGGTACGTGATCGTCGGTCCGCCGGCGACCGGCAAGACCACGGCGCTGCGCCAGTCCGGCCTCAATTTCCCGATCGACCTCACCGACGATCTGCAGGGCGTCGGCGGCACGCGCAACTGCGACTGGTTCTTCTCGGAAAACGCAGTGCTGATCGACACCGCCGGCCGCTACGTACAGCAGGAAAGCCAGCCGGATGTCGACGCGACGGAATGGCTTGGTTTCCTCGATCTCCTAAAGAAGCACCGAGGCCGGCGCGCGCTCAACGGCGTCATCGTCGCGCTGTCGATCGACGCGCTCTCGGAGGGCGACGAGGCGATCAAGGCGCATGGCAGAAAAATCCGCCGCCGGCTGGCGGAGCTGAACGATCGGCTCGAGATCCGCCTTCCCGTCTACCTGATGCTGACCAAGGCCGACCTGATCAAAGGCTTCGAGGCCTTCTTCGGCGGCTTGTCGACGACGGCCCGCGAGCAGGTGTGGGGAATGACTTTCCCACTCGACGCCCGCGTCAATGCCGGCACGATCCAGACGGAGCTCGCCAGGCTCGCCGCCGAGTTGGAGCGGCGGCTGGTGCCGCGGCTCGAAGACGAGGACAAGCTCGGCCAGCGCGCCGAGATCTTCCGCTTCCCGGCGCAGCTTGCGAGCCTGTCCGAGCCGATCCAGGTGCTGGTCGAGGCGATGTTCGGCGAGAGCCGCTACGAGGAGGCCGCCTGGCTGCGCGGCCTCTATCTGACCTCGGCGACGCAGGAAGGCGCGCCGATCGATCGGCTGACCGCGGCGTTGTCGTCGTCCTTCGGCCTGCCGCCGCGCCGCGCCATGCCGGCGGCGCGTGTCGAGAAGCGGAGCTTCTTCCTGCGCAATCTTCTGACCGAAGTCATCTTCAAGGAAGCCGGCCTCGGTACATTCGATCCGCTGGCGCAGCGCCGCCGCGCCTGGATCTGGCGCGGCGCGGCCGCGGCCTGTGCGCTCGCCGCGCTGCTCGCCGGCGGACTGTTCACCTGGTCCTATCTCGACAACCGCAATGCGATCACCGAGCAGGCCGGCCAGTTCGAAGCGCTGCAGCAGCCCCTGACCGACGTCGCGGCGATGCCGGCAGCGGTCGAGCAACCGACCATGGACGGCGCGCTGGCTGCGATGGACGCGGTGGCGACATCCCGCACCCCACCGCCGGACGCGGTCCACAATCTGCTTGGCCCGACCGCCTCGGCCGAGCTCATACGCGCGCAGACCGACACCTACGACCATGCGCTACGCAACGTGCTGGAGCCGCATATGGTCGCGCTGCTGGAGGCCACGATGTGGCGGCAGATCCGCGATCCGGATTTCATGCTGGGCGCGCTGAAGACCTACCGCATGATGACCGGCCTTTCGCAGATGGACACCGATTTCGTCCAGAACTGGTGGGTGAACAGCCTGCCGCAATTCGCGCCGGCCGCACCCTTCCCGACCGCGGATGCCGAGGAGCACCAGCTCGCCGCGATCCGCCGCATGGCGGTCGACGACAGCTACATCGCGCCGGACAAGGATCTGGTCGCCGAGGCGCTGAAGACGGTATGCACGATCTCGCTGCCGGAGCGTGCCTACAAGCAGCTTCTGGCCGACCCGGAAGTGGCGGCCGTCAAGGAATGGGTGCCGGCCAATTTCGCCGGGCCGAACGGCGCCAAGGTGTTCGCGCGCCGCTCCGACAAGACACTGCGTGTCGGCGTTCCGGGCCCCTACACCTATGCCGGCTTCCACGATGCGATCCTCGACCGGGTCGAGGATGTCGCCGGGCAGGCGGCGCTCGACCGCGCCGTGTTTGCCGGCGGCTGCTCGGAGAATTCGGAGACATCGGTCTCGGCGCTGTCGGAAGACATACTGAAGCTCTATTACGACGACTACATTTCGCAGTGGGACAGTTTCCTGCGCGACATGCGGCTGGCGCCGCTGACCGACCTCAACGTCGCCAGCGAGAACCTCAAGGATCTCTCCAGCGCCGACTCCGCGCTGAAGCGCCTGCTGACCGCGGTGGTGCAGGAGACCGACCTGACCCGCTCCGACGATGCGGCGGCCGACGACAAGAGCGGCACCGCAGCCAAGACCGGGTCGAAGCTGCTCAGCAAGCTCGGCAAATTGGGCAAGGTGGTCAAGACTGGCGCAAAGCTCCTGCCGCGCGCGGGTTCGGCCGACCAGGTCGACATGACCGGCAGCCTGGTGGCCGAGCATTTCAAACCGCTCAAGGGCACGATCGCCCAGGTCGACGGCCAGCCGCCGGCGCTCGACGCCGCCATCGTGGCGCTGACGGCGCTATCCAATGTGCTGCAGACCGTCACCGCCAACCCCGATCCGCAGGACGCCATCAAGAAGCAGGGCGGCCTTGCCGAACTGACAGGCGCGGTTGCCAGGCAGGCGCAGATCCTGCCTTCGCCGATCAACGACTGGCTGGGCGGCATTGCCGGCGACACGAGCGGCCTGTCGCAGAAGGCCGTCACCAATGAGCTCAACGCCATCTGGCGCGCCGACATCCTGCCCTTCTGCCAGGCAGCGCTCAACAACCGCTACCCGTTCAGCCCGGAAAGCGCGGTCGACGTCAATGTGCGCGACTTCCAGCGCCTGTTCGGGCCGACCGGGCTGATCGACGCCTTCACCAACGACCATCTGATTAACTATGTCGACACCGCCAGCGAGCCGTGGAAATGGCGCGCCGATTTCGGCCTCGATCCGGCGGCGCTGGCAGCCTTCGAGCAGGCGCGCCACATCCGCGACGATCTGTTTCCGGGCGGCACCGGCCCGGTGATGAATTTCACCCTGGAGCCGAAGGACCTGTCGCCCAATGTGGCTCGCATGACGCTCAACCTCGATGGCCAGACCATGGAGTACTACAACAACGCGACAAGGCCTCAGCCGATGACCTGGCCGGGCAAGGACGGCACCGGCGTCATCTCGCTCGCCTTCCAGCCGGTCGACGGCTCGCCCGAGGTGATGCTCAACGAGACCGGCAGCTGGGCGTGGCTGAGGATGCTGCGCGGCGGCCGCTTCAACGCGACCAAGCTCACGGACGTCTACAGCCTGCGGCTCGGCGCCAAGGGGATGTGGGCCGATTTCGAGCTCAAGGCGGCCAGCGTCGAGAACCCCTACACGCTCGAAATGTTCAAGAAGTTCACATGTCCGCCGCAGATCTGATCCTGCCCGGCTTCTACGGCAAGATGCCCGCCGCCGGTGATTTCGTGACGCGGCGGCTGCCGGGCGATTTCGTGCGCATGTGGGATCGCTGGCTGGCGCAGCACATCGTGCCGCTGTTCGGGTTAGAGACCTGGCCGACAGGCACGGCGCTGCGCTTTCTCAGCGGCCCTGGTTCCTTCGGCGCCTCGGCCGGCATCGTGCTGCAAAGCGCCGACAGGGTCGGCCGGCAATTTCCATTGAGCGTTGTCGCAAGGCTGCCGGAGGCGTCCCTCAAGCTGGCCTATGCGGATGCATGGTTCGAAAGCATCGAGACCGCCGCCCTCGCCGCGCAGCAGGGCGAGCTGGCGCCCGACGAGTTCGACGCGGCGCTGGCTACCCTGCCCGTTCCGCTTGTCGACGGCGGGCTCGATGTCGTCGACAACCTCGTCATGTGGACGGCGCATACGGATATTTTCGACATCGATCCGCAGGCGCCGCAGCCGACGCTGGAGCAGATCTTCGCGGCGAGTTGGGAGACCAACTGATGCTGGGTCAAATCTGATGTTCGTCAGCCAAAACACCACGCCGTTTCTCGCTGAGACTTTTCCGTATCAGGACAAGCATTGCGCCAAGTTCTGCGTCGCGGTCGTGCGCGCGACATACGACGTCGACGAACATGGCAACTGCACGCCGAGCAAGCAGCAGTCGCCTTTCGTCTACGCCGATACCCATTACGGCGACCCGGAATTCACCTCCATCCGCGTCGAAACCGACTTCGCTCCGATCAAGCCCAAATGCGAGGTCCTGCTCGACGCGGTGGCGATGGCACCGCAAGGCAGGCAGGCAGAAGAAATCGAGGTGCGCCTCGTCGGCCCCGGATTGGACAAGCGCGCGGTGGTGACCGGCCAAAGGCGCTGGTTCAGGGGCGGGCTGGGCATCCAGGCTTCACGGCCGACACCCTTTGTTTCGATGCCGCTGGCATGGCACCTTGCCTTCGGCGGCACCGACCGAACGGACCCCGACCCGGCGAAGCATCGCAGCGACGCCATCAACCCGATCGGCAGCGGTTACCTTGCCGGTCAGGGCAATATCGACGGCACCCCGCTGCCATGTGTCGAGAACCCGCAATCGAGAATGCGTATCTGGAACGACCGGCCGCATCCCGTCGGCTTCGGGCCGGTGCCGCGCTTTGCAAAGGAGCGTGCGCGCTATGCCGGTACCTATGACAAGCACTGGATGGAAAACGTCCTGCCATTCCTGCCGCAGGATTTCGATGACCGGTATTTCCAGGCCGCGCCCGAGGACCAATGGCTCGAAAGGCTTTCCGAAGGCATGATGTTCGGCTGCGCCGGCATGAACAAAGGCGGCATCTTCAAGGTCAAGCTGCCTGCGCTGTCGGTACCGGTGCGCTTCATGTACGACGACAGGACCGAGCACAAGGTGGCGACACCGGACACTCTGACCATCGTGCCGCATGAAGGCAGGATTGTCCTGGTGGGGAGAGTCGGCACGAAGCTGCCTCGTAAGTTTGTGAAGCTGCAGCAGGTCAAGGTGGGCAGGGATCCGGAGCCCATCTATCCCAAGCCGCATTACGCCGGATTGAAGGAAGCCGTGGCGGCACTGGCCAAAATGCGCAGGAGACGATGACCGCGATTTCCTGCATCAGTCTCGTCTGCCCTGTCGGCTACACGCCGGCAAGCGCTGCCGCCGCAATGCGGGCACGTATACCGGTATTCGAAGAACTGATGTATTTGGACAGAGGCGGTCAGCCGCTTCGCGGCGCCAGGGTCGAGGCTATTCCACCAGAGACGCGCGGACGCGACCGTCTTCATGCCTTAGCCCGACTCGCCATCGAGCAGATCGATGGTGAGGTTGCGGCCCTGCTTCCCTGGGGCGAGATGCCCTTCCTCCTGTGCACGCGCGACGCCGACATGCCCGGCGCGCGCATCAACGGCATTTTGGCCGGGCTAATGGCGCCAAACGGGGCGCCGCTGGCTGGAAGACGCTCCTTCCACATCACCAATGGACAAATCTCGGCGTTTGTTGCGGTAGAACAGGCGCGCAGGCTGTTGAACGAGCGCAATGCGGAAGCTTGCCTCATTATGGCGATCGACAGCCTGATCGACGCTCGCTCGCTAAGTTGGCTCGACAACAGGATGAGATTGAAGACGAGCCAGGTAACGGATGGCCTCATTCCCGGGGAGGCGGCCTGCATTCTGATCGCCAGCAAACGCCCGATCGTCAGTGGATCTCTGCGGTTGCGAGGGCTGGGCTTTGCGATCGAAACGGCGACCGCCGGCAATGAGGACCCATTCCGGGCAAATGGCCTCAGCGCGGCATTGAAAGCCGCACTTGCGGAGGCCGCCGTGCAGATGCACGAGGTTGCGTTTCGGCTGAGCGATGTGGCGGGCGAGTCCTACGCCTTCGAGGAGTTGGTGCTGGCGCAGGTACGCAACATGCGCCAGCCACGTCTCGAAGAGCAACCGGTGTGGCACGCCGCTGATTGCATGGGTGATTGTGGAGCGGCGGCCGGGCTCGTTCAATTTGCCTGGGCGGAGCAGGCTTTCAAGCGCGGATATGCGCCCGGCGAACTTGCGGCGCTGCACGGCAGTTCGATGGCGTTCGGCGGCCGAGCTGCCGCCTTGGTTTCGACCTGAGGGGAGCGAGGATGACGAAGAACGTCTTTGCCGGAACATGGGAAATCGCTGCCGAAAACGGCATGAACAAGTCGATCGCTCGGTTCCCTGACGTCTGCATGTCGCCACCCTCGCCCCCCGCTGGGCCGATCCCAATTCCATATCCGGATACCTCGTTCTCGAACAATCTGAAGTCCGGTTCTTCCACGGTGCTGATCGGCGGCAACGGCGCCGCGCTGGCCCAGAAGTCATATTACAAGGAGCCTGTTTTGGGCGACGAGGCCGCAACTCGCACATTTGGAGCGAATATCCTGACGCACCAAATAACGGGTAAGACCTACTTTCAGGCTTGGTGCATGGACGTACTCTTCGAAGGCAAGAATGTGTGCCGGCACCTGGACATCACCACAAGCAACCATGCCTGTCCGCCAAGCACCACGGTGCCACTGCCATCTGCGGAGATGATGGCAATGCCTGCCCAGCAAGCGCTTGACGAGGACAAATGCCCATGTTGCGGCGCACCGTTGCATCCCTATCAGAAGGGAGACGATGGGAAGCCGCTGAAGCCGATCTCGGAGAAAGATTACTACGAGAAGAAAATCAAAACTATTGAAGACGCAACGAAGGCAAAGCTAAATAAAAAAAATGCGGCAAGAGTTCAATACAAGCTTGACGCCTTGAAGCAAGCCCGCGCCGATGCCGACAAGCTTATCGCCATGAAAGAGGCTTCACGTCAAAAGGTAGCAGCCGCAAAAGCGGCAGGCGCGAGCCCGTCCGACGCTGCAAAGGCGGGATGTCCAAATGTCACAGAAAAGGACGGTCAGGGGTGCGGAACATATTTCGACACCCAGGACGTTAAGTACAGCAGCCCGGTGATGGTTGGTGCGACAGGGCAGATCCCACTCGACACGGTAAAGAAGCTGGCGAACGCCGACTTCAGTTCAACTCAGTACCACAGGGTGATCGGCAATACGGGTCCGACACCGAAGGACACGGCGATCCAAAAATGGGAGGAAGCGAACCAGCCTCATAAGGTCGGAGCCGATGACATCATGGATCATAAAACACCAAAACAGGCTGGAGGGTGCAACAGTGCATATAACACCGCTCCGCGGTCTTGGTACAATTCCAACCCTGATTGCGCTGAAATCGAGAAGCTTCAGGGTCAGTTGGAGACTCTTCAATGAGACGATTTGAGGCTCTCGCCCACTCGCTCATAATCGACCCTCCGCTGAGCGAAGCCGAGATAGCCGAGCTGCGGGTGGCGACCGACCCGTGGAAGGCCCTGGCCTACCTCGTACATCGCGCAGCAAACGGTGATTTTGCTGAGATCGGCAGAATCGAAGCTCTGATGCGCTCCTACGACAGCGCTCTGTTCTGGAGCGCGGCCACAACCTTTGCAGGTATTGCCGGTCCGTGGAGATCAGTAAGGGCAATCGCCGAAAGCTTTCGCGCGGAGCGCCATCGCTACGGGGTGCAGTACTATATCTCCAACATGCTCATGTATTCCTGCAACCCAGCGCATGCCGAGTTGTTGCTGGAACTTTACGAAGCAGGAGAGGATGACGAGATTCGCGATCACATAGCCAGAAATCTGTCGCTGCTGTTTGAACGTGACATCGGTCCAGTTTTTTTCGGGGCGGTCGAGTCCGACAAATATCCGCTTGACGATGATGACGACAGTTCCGAGGCTGTCGACTACGCCGGCCTAGGATATGTGGAGCTTTTCGCAAAGGTTCGGGACTTTGAAGGTTATCGCAGAACCGTCCTCGATGCTCGCGAGGCAGTTCAAGCGGCAGGCATTCGGCCTGGCAGCGCTGTGTTCGAAGGCGAAGAACTTGATGCACTGCGCCTGACCAAAACATATGCACGGCAGATGGCGACTGATTCCGTAACGGCCAACAGGGCCTTCGAAGGTCTGCGGCTTTTGTCCGCCATGGTGGGCTTGAGCTGCCTAGGCATTGTCAATGATTCCGGTAATCTCAGTCCGCTCGGCGCTTCCGCACTTACCGAAGACCTTATCGATTCCCCCTTGATCAGTGGGATGGCGCCAGGCCGTCGATACTTCGTTGGGCACCCAATTCCGAGCTGAAGCAACCCTCCTTGTCAACCTCGAGCGGGCTGGTCGAGCCCCTCGCGCCATGCGTCCACCTTGTCTGGCAAGGCAAGCCTGACCACGCGATCCTCGAACCGCTTCGCCGCCACTGGCCCCAGTTCCGACGGATCAGAGGTAAAAAGTTTGGTTTCTTCACGAGCTTCCGGATAGAGGTCCAGAAACGCCCCGCGAGCTGCCACGGCAACATTCGGCTCTCGCATCCGTTCGATCAGCCAGGGCAGCACGGATCGATCGCCGAGCATGCCGATGCCACGTACGGCAACAGGCGCGGTGTCGGAAGACTTCATCAGTCCACCCAGCCAGGCGCGCACCTCTTTTTCCGGTCCCGCCTTGACCGCAGCGCGTAAAGCGGCCAGCGCGTCGAGACCGCCGGCGGCGGCCGCTTTTCGCAACTCGGCGCGCGCGAGATCGGCGGAGCTGATTTCCACCAACGCCCACCCTGCCCAAAGCCGCACGGCATCGTCTTGAGCCTGCATTGCAGCCTTCATCTCCTGCGCAAGGTCGGTGCGTTTCAGCCTTCCAGCCAGCCGCAGGCTGAGCGCACGTGTGTCCGCATCCGGGTCGCGGACGAGCCGCCCAAGCAACTGCTTCGGATCGACATCATGTGCAACGCAAGCTGCAACGCCGAGATAGCGCAGAAGCGCGTCATGTGCACCCAACCAATCCCGTACGAGTTTCCCGATCTTCTGTGGCTTGTGCCACGCGAGCGCACCGACCAGCCCTTGCCGTTCCTCCGCTTGACGCGCGGCCTCTATCGAGGTCTCTAACCGCTTTGCGTCTGCCTGCTCGATTGCCATCCAACCTGAGACGAAGAACTCGCCCTTCTCCGGAAAATCCTCAAGCAGTCGATCCGCAAACGGCCATGCAGCGGCGCCGGCGATACGAAGACCGTCGAGGTTGATCTCGACGCGCTGGCCGATCTCGGCGATCACCCCTTGGTCCACCGGGTCCTCCAGCGACAGCGTATCGCGTTGCGCCCACAGGAAAGCCGTCTGCTCAACATGCTGGCGCACCACCTCGGCAGAGATGCGATGCGGCGGCGTAAAGGTCCGGGTGGCCAGCGACGTCATGGAAGCGCGATCAGTTCAAGTTGATCGAACCGCCGCGGATGCGCTGTGTGCCGCTGGCATGGCTGACAATATGCGCACCGCGGATTGTAATTCGGCCGTCTTCATCCATGATGATCGTAGCCTTGCCGCAGCGCAGCTCGATCCTCTCCTTCGCGGTGATGATGACGCTCTCTCCGTCGCGAACCACTTGCGGCGCTGAAGCACCCGGCTTCACGACGCGACCGACGATTAGCGGCTTGCGCGGATCTCCCTCCTGGAACAACAGCGCTACCTCACAGCCGATCATGTCCACCGTAAGTTCACAGAGACTTCGTGCCGGCAGCGCGGTCTCTTCCAAATTCCCAGGAAAAACCACAAGCGGCGCCTCGTCGCCGAATCCCAGAAAGGCGCCGATGACGACGCCCTGTATGCGTTCCGTGACCTTGCCCATCACAGCCCTCAGTTCTGATTGATCTTCGAACCCTTGATGACGACGTCGCTGGACGCCTTGATGATGATCTTGCCGGATCCGTTCACCGATATGTCCTTGCCCTCGATCGCGATCGTGCCATCCTTCTTCATCATAATCTTTGCTGACCCGGTCTGGATCAGAATCTCGTCGCCGGCATCGATCACCAGCTTCTTGCCTACTTTGATCGAGCTATCTTCGCCGATGTTGATAAAACTGCCTTTCGCTATGCCCAGCGAATGGGCGCCACCCACACTCGTGGAATCATCGGCTCCGATACTGGCGCTGCGCGCCGCGCCAACGCTGAAAGACTGAGCGCTTCCAACGGTGACACTTTGATCCGTGCCGACATTGACCGTCTGCGCCGCACCGATGTCCCAGCCGTCCGCGGCGCCGATGCTGTGGCTCTGGTTGATGCCCACGGTGACCGACCGCGATGCGCCAATCGTGTTCGCTTGCGAAGCGCCCACGGTCCTCGCTTCGGCAGCCCCCACCGTATCCACGCGCGCGATACCCACCGTGACCGTCTGGTTCAGACCCACCGTCTGCGAATGGTTGGCGTCGATGTTTTCGGTCGAGTTGGACACGACGTGGATGGTCTCGTTCGCCTGGACGGTCAGCGAGCGGTTCGCGCCCACCGTCTCCGTGTCGTTCGACCCGATATTCGTCGTCTGGTCGACGCCGATCTTGACCGTCTTGTTGTTGCCGACATCCTCGTCGAGGTTGTGGCCGACGGAGTGCTTGGCGTCGTGGTCGATGCGGTCGGACTGGTCATGCTGCACCAGCTTGTTGCGGTCGTGCTTGACCAGCAGGTGGTGGTCCTTCTGGGCCTGGAAATTGACCAGCTCGGAGCCCGCCTTGTCCTCGAACATCAGCTCGTTGTAACCGCCGCCGCCTTTCGAGGAATTCGACTTCCAGCCCGACTGCGTGGCGTTGCCCGGCAACCCGTAGGGCGGCATCTGCGACGCGTTGTAGACGCGGCCGGTGATGATCGGCAGGTCCGGATCGCCCTCGATGAAGTCGACGATGACCTCCTGGCCGATGCGCGGGATCTGGATGAAACCCCAATTGCTGCCGGCCCAGGTCTGCGAGACGCGTACGAAGCAGGAGGAGTTCTGATCCTTCTTGCCGAGTCGGTCCCAGTGGAACTGCACCTTCACCCGCGCATATTTGTCGGTGAAAATTTCCTCGCCCGAGGGGCCGACGACGGTCGCCGTCTGCGGGCCGCGCATGATCGGGCGCGGCGTGATGCGCGGCGGCCGGTAGGGCAGCTTGGTCGGCGACACACCGAGCACCACCTTGAAATTCTCGTTATGGGCCTCGTTCTGGGTCCGGTAACCAGGGTCGAACAGCCGGTATTCGGCGCTGACCACCAGATAGTCCTGGTTCTGGTCGTCGCGCGGGAAGCTCTCCAGGGTGAATTTGCAGCCTGAAAAAAGGCCGCGCACCGTGCCCACCGCCGTGCTGTGCTGGTGCACCGCCTGGAGTTCCTCGCGGCGGATTCCGGCGATCTTGTCGCCTCGTCCGACATCGAGATGCGCGCCGGGCTGGCGATAATTTTCGCCGGAGGCCTCCTTGTGGGCGAAAGGCTGGGCGGATTTCGCCATCAGGTCGGCGCCGGGCTTCTCGAAATCGTAGTCCGTATGGGCATAGGCGCCCGGGCGCACCGCGCTGCCCGGAATCCATTCGGTGATGTATTCGACGTCGCGCCGCGAGCCGTGGCCCTCGAAATTGTAGAGCACCTTCTCGTAGCCGGGTGCTGGCTTCAGCTTGCTCGTAGCATCGCAGAGGACGAGCGTGTGCTTGCCCTCGTCATGCTCGAAGAAATAGAAGATGCCTTCGTGCTCGAGCAACCGCTGCACGAAATCGAGATCGCTCTCGTCGTACTGAACGCAATATTCGCGCTGGGGATAGGACCCCTGCAGCCGCTTCTCGAATTTGGCGATGCCGTATTTCGAGAAGATCTTCTCGACGATCTCAACCGCTGTCATGTTCTGGAAGATGCGGCAGTCGGTGGTGTTGCCGAGGAACCAGAGCCATGGCCTGACCGTCGCCTCGTAGAAGGCCAGCCGGTCCTCGATGCGGGTCAGCTTGAAATCCGACACGAGGCCGCTGAACCAGCGCTTCGGATCGGATTCGCCCTCGACCGAAACGACGCCGCCCAGCATCTTCAGCGGATCTATGTCGCGGTTCTTCGAGACGAAGCCGGCCGTATAGGCGAAACAGCGGCTGATCTCATCGCGGCCGATGAGATGGGTGAAGGTCAGGTCGGCGCCAGCCGGCGTCTTTACAACCGTGGCACGTTCGTTCGGCATGGGTCGTGCCCCTCCTCGACGCGGCCGCCAGTGTGATGGTTTGAAACCCCCGCTCTATTAACTGCGTCACGTTCGGGAGCGTTCGAATTCACCGCACCGTACCCCCACAACCTAGCACATGTTTGATGGAGGCCAAATAACAGCAATGGCTAAAGCGCGCCCGAACGCCGGTGTGAAACGCTCCTCTCCCGCTCGGCTTGCAAGCTGCTAGAATACCGAAGCAATTCCGGGGAGGGCGCCTGGCGGCTTTCCGCCTGGAATTGTGCGAAAGATAAGCATTTGTTGACCAAGTTCGGCGACGCTTCCGGATGTTCATCTCTCTCCAGATCAGCAATGTCGACAAGGTGCCGGCCGGGACCGCCGCCAGCTATGCCGCCCGCGGCCGCAGTTTCGAGATCGGCCGCGAGAATTGCGACTGGACACTGTCCGATCCGGACAAGTTCATCTCGGGCCGGCATTGCGAGGTCCGCTACCAGGCGGGTTCGTTCTGGCTCTACGACCTTTCGCGCAACGGCACTTTCGTCAACGGTTCCAACCAGCGCATCGCCGGGCCGCATCGGTTGGTCCAGGGCGACCGGCTTTTAATCGGCCGCTACGTCGTCGGCGTTTCGATCGAAGACGAACGGGCAGCGACCGGGCATCCGCAGACCAGGACGGGGTCGACGCAGCGCGAGCTGCCGCCCTCAACCGGCCGCCCGATGGATCCCGGCCATGAGCCGTTCTTCAGTCCGGCGGAGCAGCGCCCGACCGGAGCGGCGCCCGCCTCGACATCCTCGGCCCTGCCGCCCGGTCCGGCAGCCCCGGTCAATCGGCCGGCCGAAGCGGACGCGACGCTGCGGGAGATCGCCAGGGCGGCAGGCATCGCGCCTGAATTGCTGCAGTCGCGCGATCCGCATGACGTCGCGGCCGAGATCGGCGCGGTGCTAAGGACCACGGTCGAGCAATTGTCCCTGCTGCTCAAGGCCCGCGCGGCGGCAAAGGTGCTCGCTAAGAGTGCGCACCGCACGATGATCGGCGCCGAGGACAACAACCCGCTGAAATTCGTGCCGGGCACCGACGACATATTGGAGATCATGTTCGCCAAGCGCAGGGCCGGCTATCTCGATGCTAGGCACAGCGTCGAGGATGCGTTCCGCGACCTGAAGACGCACGAAATCGCGACCTACGCCGCCATGCAGGCCGCGCTGTCGCGGCTGCTCGACGACCTGTCGCCGGAGGCGATCGCCAAGAAAATCCCGCCCGCGTCCTTCTCGTCCAGGAAGAGCCAAGCCTGGGATGCGCTGGTCGCGACATGGCGGACGATGGAAGACAGGCACGAAAACGGCATGCTGGATGTCTTTCTCGCGTATTTCGCCGAAGCCTACGCCAAGGCCGACAAGCAGAAATAGACGCAGGGCACGGACCGCGCCCGCCGTATGTGACGGGTCTCATAGAAGAAGCCGCCTCTTCGCGCATCTTGGCTCCCGATTTCAATCGGCGGCCCCGTTTCAATTGGGTATCCGGGCGACTAGAATGCACAGGGACGCTTGCCCGGCGGGCAAGGCGGCGGGGCTTGGGGCGTGTGCAGCAATGTCATGTTTCGGCGAGATGAGCCTTTCCATGCGGCCCGCCGCCAAGGCTCAACCTGAATCGCGTTTCTCCGGGCGAAGGCATGGTCGTCGCGCCGCGACAGCGGGTCGTCGCCGATGAGCTCGAAAGACGATCCCACGGGACGGACGGACAAGACCGTCATCCGCGCGCCCCGGCCGAAGCAGAAGCCGCTTGCCGCTCCCGAGAGGTCGGAAGGCGCGCGGCCTGCTCCATCGTCCGCCAGGGAATCGACGGTGTTCGACCCCGGCGGCGGCCGGCAGATGCCCACCGGCTGGTCCTCCGGAACCGTGCTTTTCCAAGGGCCGACCCCGGGGGCAGAGGCCAATGCGGCGCCGGGGTTGCGGCAGGATGCGCTGCTCGACGCCGCCGAGGGTGTGCAATACGCCGCGGCAAATCCGATCCTTGCCGCCGCGGCGCCACTGTTGATGCTCTTCGGCCAATTGCGGCTGATGCCGGTCGAACGGCAAGCCGCACCCTTGGCGGAGCATATCGCCGAAGCGATCGAGACCTTCGACCGCGCGATCGCGAAAGCCGGCATTGGTGAGGAAGACGCGAGGATCGCCAAGTTCGCGCTTTGCGAAACCGCCGACGACCTCGTCGGCAACCTGCCCTGGTCGGGCAAGGACAGCTGGCCTCAGCACAGCCTGGTGACCCAGTTCTTCCACACCCAACCGACGGGCGCCGGCTTCTACGAAGCGCTGAACAACGTCCTCGCCAGGCCGGAAGCGCATTACGACCTGCTCGAGCTGATGCATGCCTGCCTGTCGCTGGGTTTCGAGGGCCAGTATCGGGGGCTTGCGGGCGAGCGAAATACGCTCGAACGCATCCGCCGCGACGTCTACGACACGCTGCGCTACTTCAAGCCGCGCGCCGCCGAGGACATCTCGCCGCGCTGGCAAGGCATGGCGGCAGCGTTGCCGAAGCCAAGGGCGCGGCTGCCGCTCTGGGCGGTCGCGGCCGCCGCGGCGACGCTGGTGACGGCCGCCTTCTTCGGACTGCGGGTGCTGATCACCGACGAGGGCGACGCGACCGCCGGCGAATTGCTGGCGCTCAATCCGTCGACGCCCGTCACCATCGAGCGCGCCAGCGTGGCGGCGCCCACTGAGCCGGCGCAAGCCAGCCCGCTGCCGGCCGCGCCCCCGGATACCACCCAGATCGACCGCATCCGCGCCGCGCTTGCCAAGGAGATCGCCGGCGGCGGACTGAGCGTCGGCGAGAAGGGCGAGTTCATCGTCGTCGAGATCAACAACCAGCTTCTGTTCGCGTCCGGCCAGGCGGAGCTGAAGGCGCAGTTCAAGCCTGTCGCCGCCGAAATCGCCACGGCGCTCGACGCCGAAACCGGGCCGATCAATATCGTCGGCCACACCGACAATGTGAAACCGAAGAAGTCGAGCACGTTCAAATCGAATTTCGATCTTTCCGTCGCGCGCGCCAAGGCCGTCCAGGCATTGGTGGCCAAGCAATTGAAGGATCCTTCGCGGCTGAGTGCCGACGGCAAGGGCGAGGACGAACCGATCGCCGACAATGGCACGGCGGATGGCCGGGCCAAGAATCGTCGCGTCGATGTGATGATCCCGAAACAGGAGACCTTGCAGACCAGCGCGGCGGAGAGCGGCGACTGATGCGCTGGCTGCTGCGGATCTTCAGCTTGGCTGCGCTCGCCGGTTTCTCGGCGACGGTCTGGTATGCCGGGCCGCTGATCCGCTTTGCCGATACGCACCCGCTTGGGCCCGTGTGGCTCAGGGCCACGATCATCGGCGTCAGCGTTGCGGTGCTTGCCCTGTTCTACGGGCTCCGCTTCTGGCGGCGGCGCGGGGCGCAAAAGGCGCTGGAAACGGCCATCGTGCGCAGCGATGAGCGCAACGACGATTCACAGGTGCTCGAGGCGCGCATGAGCGAAGCCATCGCGACGCTGAAGCGGACGAGCGGCAAGCGCAATTTCCTCTACGACATCCCCTGGTACATCATCATCGGCCCGCCAGGCGCCGGCAAGACGACGGCCCTGGTCAATTCCGGGCTGAAATTCCCGCTTGCCGGCTCCGGCAGCGCGCAGCCGGTGGCCGGCGTCGGCGGCACGCGGTCCTGCGACTGGTGGTTCACCGACGAGGCGGTGCTGATCGACACGGCCGGCCGCTATACGACGCAGGAGTCGGATCGCGAGCGCGACAAGGCGAGCTGGCTCGCCTTCCTGGGATTGCTCAAGAAACAGCGCACCCGGCAGCCGATCAACGGCGTCATCCTCGCCATCAGCCTTGCCGACCTGATCGGCTTCGACGACCGGCAGCTCGACGCGCATGTCACCGAGATCAGGAGCCGCCTGCGCGAGCTGCACGAGACGCTGAAGATCCAGTTCCCGGTCTATCTGCTTTTCACCAAGGCCGATCTCGTCGCCGGCTTCATGGATTATTTCGGCGATTTCGACGAGGTGCGCAGGCGCAAGGTGTGGGGCGCGACGTTCCAGACCGCCGACCGCACCAAAAACATGGCCGGCGAGGCGCCGGCTGAATTCGACGGGCTGGCGAGGCGGCTCGCCGAAGAGGTCGCCGACCGCCTGCAGGAAGAGCCCGACCCGGTGGCGCGGATCGCGCTGTTCGGCTTCCCCGCCCAGTTCGGCGCGCTGAAGAACCGGATAAGCCAGTTTGTCGGCAGCCTGTTCGATACTTCGCGCAGTCAGGTCAATGTCAGCCTGCGCGGGCTCTATTTCTCGTCGGGCACCCAGGAAGGCACGCCCTTCGATCAGGTGCTGGGCGCGATCGGCCGCAGTTTCGGCAGTGCCTCGCAAGCGCACCTTTCCGGCGCCGGCAAGAGCTTCTTCCTGCACGACCTGCTGACCGATGTGATCTTCCCGGAATCGGGCTGGGTGTCGTTCGACAGGGCTGCCGAACGCCGCACCCGGTTCGCAAGGTTCGGTAGCCTGGCCGCGATCGCGCTGGCGGCCTTGGCGGCGCTCAGCGTGCTGGGCCTCAGCTTCTTCGCCAACAAGCAGCTGATCGCCTCCACAAGGCAAGCCATGGCGCATTATCGCGACAGCGCCGATGGCCTGCTGAAGAGCACGACGGTGACCGACGTCGACCTCGAAAACGTCATCGGTCCGCTCGACCAGTTGCGCAACCTGCCGGCCGGTTTCGAAAACGGCGACCAGGGCAAGCCGATCGAGGAGACCTTCGGGCTCAGCCAGCGGGAAAGGCTGCTGTCGGCCTCCAAGACCGCCTACCGGCAAGCGCTGGAACGGAGCTTCCGCTCGCGGCTGCTGGTGCAGGCCGAACGGACGATCCAGGCCAGGATGGCCGATCCGATCGCGCTCTACGAACCGCTCAAAATCTACCTGATGCTGGGCGGCAAAGCGCCGAAGGTCGACGACGAGTTGATCGTCTCGTGGATGAAGCAGGACTGGGAACAGAACCGCTACCCTGGCGAGAACAACCGCGAGGGCCGCGCGCAGCTCGAAAAGCATCTGCGCGCCATGCTTTCGCTCGACGACGCCTACGATCCAGTCTTCGAGCTCAACCAGCCGTTGGTCGAGGCCGCGCAGCGCTCGCTCGGACGCATGAGCCTCGCCGACCGTGCCTCGGCGCAGATCAAGTCGGCGGTCTACGCAGCAAGGCTGCAGGACTTTTCCATCGCCGCGAAAGCCGGTCCGGAAGCGCAGCTGCTGTTCGAACGCACAGACGGCAGCGAACTCGCCGACCTTCGGGTCCCCGGCCTCTACACGCGCGCCGGGTTCAACCGCTTCTTCCTGCCGCAGCTGTCGCGCATCGCGCAGATGCTCGTCGACGACCAGTGGGTGCTCGGTGGCGGCGGCGAGCAAGGCGGCATCGACCAGGACCTGCCCAAGCTCGGTCCCGAGCTCATCGACCGCTACGGCAAGGAATTCGCCGCCGCCTGGAACGGCGTGCTCGACCAGTTGAAGCTCAAGGCGATGCTGAAGGACAAGCCGCAATATCTGGCGCTTTCAGCCGTCGCCTCGCCGGACTCGCCTCTCGCCCAGTTGTTCACGGCGATCGCCGATGAAACCGCATTGACGAGGGACGGCGCCGCCGAGGGCGACATCGGCACGGCGCAGCAGGACCCCGCCAGCATGGCAAAGGGCCTCGCCCGCATCGGCCTGCAGATCGCCGGCGGCAAGTCGCAAAGCCGCGCCGGCGCAAGCTCGGCTGTTGCGCCGAATGCCGGCGCGGGCGTCGAGGCGCAGTTCCGCTCGTTCCAGGCGCTGGTCGGCGGGACCGCCGGCCGCCGGCCGCTCGATGCGCTGACGCAGAACTTCCACGACATCTTCCAGAGCCTGAAGCTCGTGGCTGATGTCCCCACGCAGACCGAACGCGTCAACGCCAACCTGCAGCTGCAGATCTCGACATTGCGCGCCAATGTCTCGCGCCTGCCCAAGCCGCTGGCGCGGATGGTCAACGCGGCGGCGGACGAGTTGGAAGGCAATGTCGCCGAGGCCTCCGTCGCCAACCTCAACCAGACCCTCGATCAGACCGTGACGCGCGCCTGCGAGGAGGCGGTCAACGGCCGCTATCCCTTCACCCGCGACAGCGCGGACGAGATTTCGATGGCGGATTTCACCAAGCTGTTCGCGCCGGGTGGCCTGATGGACCGTTTCTTCGCGCAGAACCTTGCGCCGCTGATCGACATGACCGGCCAGGAATGGACCTGGAAACAGGACGCCCGTTCCAGCAAGGACCTGGCAAAATCGACCTTGAAGGCGTTCCAGGCGGCGGCGGAAATCCGCAGCGCCTTTTTCCCTTCCGGCGGCTCGGTGCCCTCGGTCTCGATCACCATCACCCCCACGTCGGTGAACAGCGAGGTCGACAGCGCCGTGCTCAACGTCGACGGGCAGACGGTCCAGAGCGCGCAGGCCGGCAACGCGCCGAGCATCGTGACATGGCCGAGCGGCGCGGCGTCCGGATCGGCGAGCCTCAGCCTCGTACCGGAAATGCCCGGCCGCGACTCCGCGCTGAAATTCGAAGGGCCGTGGGCGTTGAAGCGGCTTTTCGACAAGGCGACGATCACTGGCGACGGCGCCAGCACCGAAGCCCGTTTCGTCATCGGCGGACGCGATGTTGCCTACACGATCCAAGCCGGCTCGGGCGCCAATCCCTTGCTGTTGCCGGCCTTGTCCGGCTTCAGCTGTCCGAAGGCGTTCTGAGATGGCTGGGTCGAGCCTTCATTTCGGTACTCTAATGTACACGCTTGTGGCAAAGTGGCCCGGGCACGCGGCCCATGGCTGGTCACAGAGGACGCTCGCTGAGCGCTTGGTGGCAAATTGAGCACTGTCGCCCTCCCCATTGAAAGCTTCGGCGTGAGCCACCAGGGCTGCGTGCGCGACCACAACGAGGACAACTACCTCATCGAACCGCAGACCGGGCTCTGGGTGGTGGCTGACGGGATGGGCGGGCACGAGGCCGGCGAAGTCGCCTCGGCCAGCATCGTCGATCACCTGGCGACGATCGGCATCGCGAGTTCGGCGCCGGACCTTCGCGCCCGCTTCGAGGACCGGCTCAGCCGCGCCAATGCCGAGATCCGCGACATATCGCGCTCGCGCGGCATCACCATCGGCTCCACTTTCGCGGCCCTGCTTGCCATGGATGGGCGCTTCGCCTGCCTGTGGGCCGGCGACAGCCGCATCTACCTCGTGCGCAGCGGCTCGATCTTCCAGGTTTCGAAGGATCACACCGAGGTGCAGGAACTGCTCGACCGTGGCATGATCAGCACTGAGGAAGCGCGCACCTGGCCGCGCCGCAACGTGATCACGCATGCTGTCGGCGTCAGCGACGAGCTCGAGATCGATTTCCAGCAGGGCGAGTTGATGGCGGGCGATGTTTTCGTTCTGGGCACCGACGGACTGACCGCGCATGTCAGCGACGCCGAGATCGAGGCCGCGGTCAGATCCGCCACGCCGCGGACGGCATGCCAAAGCCTCCTGGATACAGTGCTGGCCCGCGGCGGCACCGACAATGTGACCATCGTACTCGTGAAGATCGGCGGCGGGCGCGACGGCGCGCTCCATTCGGATCGGTCCGCAGTGGAAGGCCTGGCCAGATGAGCGACGACGACAAGACGCGGATATCGACGAACATCGCCTATGCGGGCGTCGGGACGCAGCTCAGCGGCATCTACGAACTCGACGAGAGGATCGCCTCCGGCGGCATGGGCGAAGTCTATCGCGGCCACAACATCCAGACCGGCGACCATGTGGCGATCAAGATCGTGCTGCCCGAATTCGCCCGCGACCAGACGATCCTGTCGCTGTTCCGCAAGGAAGCGTCGATCCTCAACCATCTCTCGCACGACGCGGTGGTGCGCTACCACGTCTTCACCATCGACACGGGGATCGGCCGCCCCTATCTCGCAATGGAGTTCGTGGATGGCCAGTCGCTGTTCGACGTCATGCGGCGCGGGCCGATGCCGGGGGACGATGTGCGCCGGCTGTGCCATCGGCTCGCATCGGGACTCGCCGCGGTGCACCAGGCAGGCGCGGTGCACCGCGACCTCTCGCCGGACAACATCATCCTGCCCGGCGGTCGGGTGGAGCGCGCCAAGATCATCGATTTCGGCATCGCCCGTTCGGCCACCGTCGGCGGGGAAACGCTGATCGGCGGAAAATTCGCCGGCAAATATAATTACGTCTCGCCGGAACAACTCGGCCTCTATGGCGGCGAGGTCAGCGAGCAATCCGATATCTACAGCCTCGGCCTGGTGCTGGCCGCGGCGCTGCGCGGAAAGCCGCTCGACATGAGCGGCTCGCAATACGAGGTCATCGAGAAACGCCGGACAGTGCCGGACCTGTCGGATATCGATCCCGACTTCCATGAACTGATCTCGGCCATGCTGCAGCCGGACCCGCGCGACAGGCCGGCCAGCATGGCCGAGATCGCCCGGGCGACGCGCGGCGAGGATCTCGAGCCGACATTGCCGCCGCCGGTGTCGTTCGGCGCACGCGAACGCTCCGGCCTGCCGCGCGCCGGCTGGTCGACGCCGCCGGACCCGAAGCCCCAGCCGTCCACGCCTCCCGGCGAACCCCGCTTCGTCGAACATGTGCGCCCCG
>NZ_VFUA01000060.1 GCF_006440735.1 Mesorhizobium sp. B2-7-1
GTAGAGGCAAGGGGAGGCAATAGCGACACCGACCTTGGTCCGTGCCCGTGGGGAAGGTTAATGGTGGGCGGTTTGCTGGCTCCAGCAGGCGCCTCCGATTCGCGATCGGAAAGCTGCCATGCTCGGCGATGGCAAAAGCCCGCGCCATCCTATTGACGGGGAGGACGCGGGCTGGTTGCCACCTGGACTTTGACCTTGCGGCTCTGCGATGCCGAGACAATCATCAATCGGGCCCGGGGTCCACCTCAAAAGACATATGCTTCGGCAGCGCGAGACGGCAGCCGGCGCCAACCGCTCGCTGTCTTCCCGCCGTTCGTTGTAGACATGAATATACAGCGGCGGGCTCGTCGGATGGCCTGGCTCGCAACCCCATTCCCGTCGACCGCTGCATCCCGACATAAGCCGCTGGAGTCGCAGCACGATTTTGCCCCCAAAAGAAGTCAGGGCCAAGCTGTTGATGGGCTGGACAGCCCCCGGATATATAATGGGTTAAAACCTTGCGGCTCTTGGCAACGCATTATGGACGCCGGTACAAAAAAGCAAAAAAGAAATCAGCGGTTATCGCTCTTTGAGCTTGAGGCGCTGCGGGAAGCGTTCAGGCAGTCCGTTCGTGAGAACGACGTCGCGGAAGCGGAATGGGCGCAGCACGCCGAGCTTTTCGTCAAGAGAGCGCTTCAACAGGCAGCCGTCTCACGCGGGCTTGAGCGTTCCGGCGCTTGGACGCAATTCCAGGACGTGTGAGTGGTGAGGCTCGGCGCCCTCGCGGTAGCCTTCCGTCCGGAATTGCGTCCAAACAAAGAGATGAAGCGCTTTGCCGTCTCCATGAAACGATGACGCTTCGGCGCCGGATGATTTCGGCATTATCGGTCGGACCATTGCGTTGGCGCATAGGACCTCAGCAACAATTGCGGACGCAAGGGGAAACGGACAGTCTATCCCTGCGCCGGCTTCCCCCCAAGGAAACCCAATGGTCGGCGCTTTAGCCCGGCTTGCCTGTCAAAGAGCCGTACTCTTTTACCGCCAAGGCAAGCCGGGCTACCCCAAACCGCCGATACGGCACGCTTCCATTTCGATACTTTTTCAGACACGGCGCCAATGCAAAGAAACGCGCGCGGTGCGGGCGTTGTCACCTACAAGGGGTCATGGTCGCGAACAGGAAATGCGTTGGGGAGACGTCCGATCGTCTCAAGCGACGGAACGAAAAGCGGGGCAGGCGCGTTTTCCGCTGCGATGTCGAAGACCTTTCAGCATCACAAGGCCGAAAGGCCTTTTCAGGCCCCGGTTGCCGATGCCGAGCGCCTGGCGCGCGCGCAAAAGAATGCCAGGCTGAAGGAGCTTCGCACCCACGCTTCGTGGCTGGTGCTCGATCCGCAGGCGCAGTTCCAGGAGGAGATCGACTGTTCGGCGTTGCTCGGCGACCTGTCGATCCGAAAGATCGTCCGCGAGGGCTAAGCTTCTATGGCTTTCAGCCTCAGGCCGGCTGTAGCCGGGCTGCGCCGTCCGCGCGCGATAGCTCGACCAGCCGCGCGATTGCCCAGGGCGTCATCAGCGCGAAGAAAGCCGCGACGTCGACCGCGCCAGATCGAACCCGCTGTGGTCGTAGCAGACTGCGAACTCCATACGCCTGACCCCTTGTTGACCCACCCATTGCGCATGTCGTTTCACGCGCTCGGCGAGCATGACCCTGATTTGCATCAAATACAAGAGGTAGCTAATTTAAACGCCTGGTGGGGCGCTGCTGGCACATGCGCAGCCAGGTCTGCTGGAGAGGCTAAATTAGGCCGGCTTCGGCCAGAAAAGCCAGATGAGGGCCAGCGCCGCCAGCGCCCAGAGCGCGATCATAAAGGCGAGTCCGGCCTTGCTTACCGGCTTCTCGCGTCGCATAGCCTCTTCGCGGAATTCCTGCATCAGATGGGCCGGGACCAGCTTGACCGCGAGCATGATCGCGACAGGCACGATCAGCAGATCGTCCAGGTAGCCGATGATCGGGATGAAGTCCGGGATCAGGTCGACGGGGCTCAGCGCATAGGCGACGGCGCCCGCAGTGGCTTTTGCGTACCAGGGCACACGTGGGTCTCGGGCGGCAATCCAGAGCGCCACCACGTCGCGCTTGAGCTTGCGCGCACACTGCTTAGCCGCATCGAGCATGGACATGTCGCTTATATACGGGTGCGCGGGTCTTCGGGCTATCTGGCGGTCGATGGCGCGGCCTCAGGCGCAATCCTTCATTTCCACAACTTCGACGCCGAGGCGGAAGGCCTGGCCATCGGCATAGGAGCGCGCATGCTGCTCGGCTTCGAAGGGGAAGATGAGCGTCGTGCCGTAGGCGGTGACGCGCACTGTCCATTTCTGGCCCCTGACGAGTTCAACGCCGTGAAGCTTCGCCGTAACCATCTCACCCTCCTCAGATCCGGCACTTCAGCGCCATCCGCATAACGTCGCTAAAGTCATTTGAATACAAATAATCCGACTCAATCGTGTCGTTACGGTGTCGATTCCGACATTGGGTCGTTTGCGTCCGTGAAATGGTTCACCGACAGCAGCGTTTTCTGCTGCCGGCCGCGAGCGGGCGGGATGGCCTGCTTGGAACCGCGACGGCCTCGTGCGGGTTAGAATCCTGGTTCACAAGGAGATCGCCATGATCCGCAAGCTGAAATCCGGCGAATACCGGCTCTATTCGCGCAAAATCGATCCCCGAACCGGCAAGCGCCGCAATCTAGGCACCTTCAAGTCGCGCGAAGCGGCGGAAAAGCACGAACGCGAAGTGCAGTATTTCAAGCGGCACTAGTCAGTTTTCGCGACAGGCGGCGATGGCGTCACCCATGCGGTGTCGGCGGGGTGCGCGGGCGAGGGTGGCCAGGCACGTTGGAGCCGATATGGTCGAGGTCGCAACGTCGCGTCACCATCTCGACCGACTTGGTGTCGACGCTCACGCGCCCCAGCACCTGCACGGTCGTGCGTCCGAGATCCTCGTCGACATGCACGACCTCGCCCTCCAGTCTGAGCTTGTCGCCCGTCTTGGCATTGGGCTCCACCATCGAATAACTATGGCTGTCCCCGTCGAGCTTCAGCGTCACGCGGTCATCGATGCGTTCGACCACCGTGGCGATGACAGCCACCCTGTCGCCTATCTCCACTGCCGGCCGTGTCATTGCGGCCTCCTTTCCGCCCCGCGCGGCATCTCGCCGACGGAGCCGGCTGGCGCCACGTTGAAAGCCGCCAGTCGCTGAAATAAACGGCAAAACAAGCATTTGGTTGCCGCCGACAGCCGCAGGCCGGTCCTTGCGGTCTTGGAAAAATTCGCCCCGATGTCACAGACGGGATTTCCGGCTCGTCATGGCAGCGACACCGCCTTCATGGGCAAGACAGCATTCAACCGCACCGGAACGAACATGGACATGAACACGGCAACGACATCGTCGACGCAACCGCGACCTTCCAGCAACGCGGGCCCAAGTTGGCAAAGCCGTCTCGTCGTGAGTCTGCTGCGACGTCTTCGCGTCAAGCGCAGGATGGCTTCAGCGGCTGTCGTCCGGGACTATGTGCGCAGACTGGCCGAGAAGCCGGCTTCCCACGATCGTCGCGGCGCTGCCGTCTATCTCAACCGCGTGCAATGGCGATCGAGCCAATGCCCTGGTCACCCGTTCGCGCGGGGCGCTGAGAATGTAGTTCGGCGTTTTGGGGAACAAGCCGTGCCGCATGTAAAGTCCCTGCGAGACACGATTGAAGGTGAACGTGATGAGAGCCTTGTGGGCCGCGCCGGATGTGCGGGCGTGCTCCATGGTGCGCTCCAGCAGCGTGTTGCCGATGCCGTGGTCCTGTCGGCCAGGATCGACGAACAGCTGGGCGAGGAACCAGACATCGCCGCAGACCCAGCTTCCAGGCGAAGCCCGCAATGCCCCCGTCATCTTCCGCTACCCAAAGGCCGTCGGGGTCGTCCTCGAGCGAAAACAGCTGGAAATTGGGCGGGCTCATCGCCGCCATCGGGCCAAAGCCGTGCCGAACGGTAAGGTCGTTGATGCTGGCGACCACCAGCGCATCGGTGGCGGAAAGATCATCGGCGCGAGCAGGTCTGTAAACGAGCGACATGGAACAACCCCCGGGATAGAGCGCGAGCCGCAACGCCGACCATAGCAGCTATCCATGCTTGCCGTCTTGGCCGCCGGGCAACGACCGCATCGCTAGGGACGCCGGGGGCCGCGGTGACCCCCGGCATTGCACGCTGCCCCTCAAGCCGCCGGAGACAGGGCGACCGCATCGGCGCCGGCGGGGAAGCGCAGCGTGCCGGTCGTGTCGTTGACGGCCCGCCACACGCCCTCGGCGACATCGATTTCCCTGGTGGTCAGCGCCTTGGTCATGGCTGGATTTGCGAGATCGCCGAAGATTGCCTTGGCGAAGTCGGCATAAGCCTCGGGGATGAGGTCCTGGACATCTACGCCGGTGTTGGCGGTGAACCTTGTCGTCGGCCCGTAGCCAGGTTCGACCAGCTTGGCCAGCACGTTGAAGGGCGCGAGCTCCAGCGCCAGCGAGCCGGTGAACCCTTCGATGGCCTGCTTGCTGGCGGTGTAGGGCGCCGCCAGCGGGAAGGGCGCCAGCGTGGCGCTCGAGGTCACGTTGACGATGACGCCGGAGCGGCGTTCGCGCATCTGCGGAATGACAGCTTGGCACATGGCCATGACGCCGAACGTGTTGGTCTCGAAGACCTTGCGGATATGCGCCATCGGGGTCGCCTCGAAGGCGCCGGCGACGCCGATGCCGGCATTGTTGACCAACGCGTCTATCGGACCCGCCGCTTCGACCACCGCCGCGATGCTTTTGTCATCCGTCACGTCGAGCGGCAGGATGCGCAATGCTGGCGAAGCCGGCAGCACATCCTGGCGTGGGCTTCGCATGGTGGCGACGACGTTCCAGCCGTTCGAGATAAAATGGCGCGCCGTCTCCAGGCCATAGCCCGAGGAAGCGCCGGTGATCAGGATGGTTTTCATGGGATCGTTCCTTGTTGCTCGGTTTTCACGGTGACAAGATTTACGGGCAGGGATCAGGACTATCTATAATTGACAGTCCATATTTTGTTTGTAAAAGTCCTGATATGGTCGATCCGCTCTCCGAAGTCATAGGCTTGCTCAGGCCGCGCGCCGTGTTCACCAAGGGCATCAGCGGCGCCGGGCGCTGGGGTGTCCGCTACGCGGATTTCGGCCATCCAAGCTTCGCTGTCGTCATCGAGGGGGCATGCCGCCTTGCTGTGGACGGCCAGCCGTCCTTGACGCTGGAAGCTGGCGATTTCGTGCTGCTGCCGACCACGCCTGGCTTCACCATGACGGGCTTCGAGCCCGTCGTTCCGACCCTCATCGACCCTAATCTCGCCGCGGCCGCCGCGGAAGAGGTGCGGCATGGCCGGCAGGACGGTCCGCCCGATCTGCGCATGCTCGGCGGCTATTTCCTGTTCGATACCGAGGATTCCGGCCTGCTGGTTTCGCTCCTGCCTGCTCAGGTGCATGTCCGCGGCGTCGAGCGGCTGTCGACCTTGGTCAAGTTGCTGATCGATGAGGCCACCGGGCAACATGCGGGGCGCGACCTTGTGCTCACCCGTCTTGTGGAAATCCTGCTGGTCGAATCCTTGCGCCAGACGCAGACGCCCGACGCGCCGGCCGGCCTGCTGCGCGGCCTGGGCGACGCGCGGCTGGCCGAGGCGATCCGCCTGATGCATGCCGATCCTGCGCGACCGTGGACAATTATCGAGCTGGCGAAGGAGGCAGCACTCTCGCGCTCCGCCTTCTTCGACCGCTTTATGCGCAGCGTCGGTGTGCCACCGATGGAATATCTGCTCGCTTGGCGCATGGCGCTGGCGAAAGACCTGCTCCGACGGCAGGAGGCGGATATCGCAGAGGTCGCCGAGCGCGTCGGTTATGGCTCCGCCAGCACCTTCAGCACCGCCTTCAGCCGCCATGTCGGCCAGCCGCCCGGGCGCTATGCCAGGGCGGCGGCGCATTAGCGACAGAGCAGTGCCACCCCAGCAAAGGCTTGGCCGGCCGATACCTGCCGTTGCGAGCGAAGCATTCTGGAAGCGAAATGTCAGGGTCTATTTGCACGTTGTGGTATCCTGCCCAGGAGGATAGGATACAAGCATGACAGTACACGGCTCCCATCCCGATATCATCGTCCGGCTCAAGCGCGCGCACGGCCATCTCGCCGCGGTGCTCACAATGTTCGAGCAGGGCCGTTCCTGCCTCGATCTCGCGCAGCAGCTCCATGCCGTCGAAAGCGCCGTCGGCAACGCCAAGCGCGAGCTGATCCACGACCACATCGAGCATTGCCTTGTCGAAGGCGGCGAGCCGACCAGGGACACGCTCAAAGAGCTGAAGCAGCTCACCAAATATCTGTGAGGCGGCGATGTGGGAAAAAGTTCTCGACTGGTTCGGCTTCGGCTCGCACGGACATGACCACGGCGGGCATGATCATGGCGGGCATGGCCACGACCATCACGGACCGCACGGCCACACCCATGGCGTGATCGACGCCACCATCGCCACCACAGATCGCGGCATATGGGCGATCAAATGGTCGTTCGCGATCCTGGCGATCACCGCCGCCCTGCAGATCGTCGTCGTCATGGTCTCGGGCAGCGTGGCGCTGCTTGCCGATACCATCCACAACATCGCCGACGCGACCACGGCCATTCCGCTCTGGATCGCTTTCGCGCTGGCCCGGCGCAAGCCGACCCGCACCTTCACCTACGGCCTCGGCCGGGTCGAGGACCTTGCCGGCATCATCATCGTGCTCATCATCCTGGCGAGCGCGCTCGTCGCCGGATATGAGGCGGTCAGCCGCTTGTTCAACCCGCAGCCGGTCCAGTTCCTGGGCTGGCTCGCGGCTGCCGGCATCATCGGTTTCCTCGGCAACGAGGCGGTGGCCGTGTTCCGCATTCGTGTCGGCCGTCAGATCAACAGCGCCGCCTTGATCGCCGATGGCTATCACGCCCGCACCGACGGGCTCACCAGCCTCACCAGCCTCGCGGTCGTCGCCGGCGCGCTCGGCGTCTGGCTTGGCTATCCGCTGGCGGACCCGATCATCGGCCTCATCATCACCGTCGCCATCTTCGGCATCGTTTGGCAATCGGCGCGCTCGGTGCTGACGCGCATGCTGGACGGCGTCGAGCCCGGCCTCGTTGGCGAGATTCGCCACGCCGCCGACCGCGTCGCGGGATCGAAAGAGTGGTCGACGCCAAGGCCCGCTGGCTCGGCCACAAGCTGCATGTCGATGTGGAGATCGCGGTCAATGACGGGCTGCTGCTTGCCGCAGTCAACAACATCGCTGCGTCGCTGAAGACCGAGCTCTTCGCGCATATTCCCGCGCTTGACGTCGCAACGGTGCGCTTTGCCGAGCCGGAAGCCGAGGGCGGTTACCACCATGCGTCCGACCCCTTCTTGGTCTCGGGCAAGCTCGCCAGCGGGCTGCTCGAGATCGTCGACACGCCGCAGGGCGAGCGCATGCGGCTGCGCCTGTCGCGTCACGCCGAAGGCCTGCGGGCGAACGTCGCCATCGAAAGGGCCGGCGGCGCGGTTGAAAGCCTGCCGCTGTCTCCGGTCGGCGGCGATCACCACTATCTGCAAAGCCTGGTCGCTCCGGCCGAGCCGCATGAGTTCAGCGCCAGGCTGCAACTGGCAGCGGGTGCCGACAGCGAGGATCTGCCCTTCGCCATGGCGGAAGGCCATCACCATGAGCACGCGCATGGTGAGACAGGCGCTCTTGGAGTCGGCCCGCGATACACCTAACGTCCGGGGCTAGACTCTCCCAAGGCTGATCAGCGCCGTGCCTACGATCGCCAGCAATGCGCCGGCCCAGGCTGCGGTTGTCGGCCTGTGCCCGCTGCGCAGCCACACCATCGGCAGGATGATGACCGGCGTCATCGAGGACAGCGTCGAGATGATGCCGACATTGCCGGTGCGCAGCGCCGCCATCAGGCAGGACATGCCGAGCGAAGTGCCGACGAAGGCGGAAAGCACGGCAAGCCCGACCGTGCCGAACTGGACAGCCTCCCGTTTCCCCCTGCCGAACGGCGTCGCGGCAAGCGCGACGAACAGGATCACGGCGAGGCCCGAGCGCAGCGCCATCGCACTGAACGGCTCGACGCCGGCAGCCATGGCCGGACGCGCCAGAAGCGTGCCGATCGCTTGGCCGACCGCTGTCGTGACGCCGAGCACGATGCCTGGTCCGAGGCGGCCGGTGAGCGGCGGGCCGGGCGCGGTGCTGACCGGCACGGTGGACGGGGTGACGACCGGCATCGCCGGCGCCAGGTCGCCGCGCTTGAGGAAGCGTCGCGGCATGCCGATGGCCAGCACGATGCCGGCAAGCACCAGCGCGACGCCCAGCGCCTGCCAGCGGCTGACGGTTTCGCCGAGCACGAGATAGCCGAGCGCGAGCGCGAAAGGCGAGGTGAGCGAGAACAGCAGCGCCGTGATGCGCGGGCCGACCGAATAGATGGTGGCGAAATAGGTCGTGCTGGCGATGCTGATGCCGGCGAAGCTCGATCCGGCAAGCAGCCAGAACTCCCTCGGTCCGATCGTGTGCCAGCCGCCGATCGCCATCGACACCGAGCCGGTCATCACGAAGGTCGCGAGCATCTGCCAGCGGGCGAGCTGGAGCAAGGGAACGCGACCCTTGAGCTCGCTCAGGAACATGGAGCTCAGCGCGCTGCATATAGCGGCGGTGACGGCAAAGGCTTCGGGGGCGAACATGGCTGCTGGCGGCTGCGAATCCGGAGGCCGGACGATGCCGATGCTTACGCCAGCGCGCCGCAATGCGCTAGCCGGACTGGCGACGGCACGCCCCAGGCGTGGGCGCGGACACAGGGATGCCAAGGTTGGTCGAGGACGACTGCAGGCATTGCCCGGACATGAGAGCGACGGTGCTGCTGCCCGTCGCTTCCAGGGCGTCATTCCAGCACGGGGGCGCTACAGGCGCTCTATTGCATGGCTGCGGGATTCATCCACAGGAACTCCCAAACATTGCCGTCCGGATCTTCGATGTGGCGGTTGAACATGAAACCGAGATCCTGCACCGGGTTTGGATCGGCACGGCCGTCTGCCGCAACGCCTTTCTCGATCACCGCATTGACCGCGTCCTTGCTGTCGACGGTCAGCTCGATCAGCATCTGGCTCTCGCGCTTGGCGTCGCCGATCGGCCGGGCTGTGAACTGGCTGTAGTGTTGATGCGTCAGCAACATGACCCCGATCGTTTGGGAGAACATGATCGAGCTGGCCTGATCATTCGAAAACTGCGGATTGAGCTTGCCGCCGATCGCGAGATAGAACTTGGTCGCTGCCTGCAGATCGCGCACCGGCAGATTGAGGAAGAGCATCTGGGTCAGCCGGCGTGAGCCAGTCAGACCGCGCGTGCGCGTCTCGCACCGAAGATCGACCACGCGGCCGTCATCATAGCCGCGATCATGGCCAGCACGACCGCCAGGCTCGGCAGATGGAAGACCATCTCCCGCCATCTGGGCTCGACGACCGCGCCGGTGCTGAAGGCCTCGCCGCTGTACTGGCACAGGATCCAGGAGGCGCCGCTGCGCACCATGTCGGCATCGATGGCGGAGATCAGCGCCTTTGCCTCGTGCGCGGCCGACGACATCGTCGCCATATAGGTCAGCAGCGCCTTGGCGGTGGCGAGATAGGCATGGCTGCATTCGTTGAACGGGCTTTCCTCGTCGCCGAGGCTGCCCGGCATCAGGCCCCATAGGCAGTATGTGAATTGCAGGTTGCCGTGATTGTAGAGCCGCCGGAAGGTCGGGTCGGTCACGGTCTGTGCTTGCGCAAGTGCGAGAATGTCGCCGCGGTAGCGCGCGATCACCGCCATCTGGCCGTGTGTGAGGCTGGGGATCTGGATGCCGGGGGGAGGCGGGGTCGAGGAGCCACTATGCGCTTGCGCCGATGTCGTGGTCAGAAGTGCCAACAGCAGCGCAGCCGAGCAATTCCAGGAAAAGTGTGCCGCGGTTTTCCGTCCGGAGTTGCGAGAAAACAAAAGACCAAGGTGGTTCAGCGGTCGTATCGACCGTTGAGCCAATTTGGCCGCCAGTGCGAGGAACCGTGGCGGCCGGTACATCGGATTTCAGGCGTAGCGCCGGGCAGGGCCGCGCTGGTCGCGCACCGCCACCACGCGCTCGGCAACCGCGCCGAAGCCGAGCCCGACGACGGTCCAGAGCACGAGCTGGATGCCGAGCGAGGCGACACGGAACTGCCAAAGCACCGTCGCCGAGAAGTTTTCAGGCACTTCGTTGATGTCGGGAAGCGCTGCCTTCACCAGCGCGAAGACGACGAGGAAGGCGAGGCCCGCGACGATCGAGGCGTTCCAGGCGCCGAGCTGCTTCCACAGCCGTTGGGCCAACCCCACCGCCGCCACCATGGCCGCGATCGAGACCACGATCATGATGAAGAACAGCTCGGTGCGGTAGCCGATGGTCTCGGCATTGCCGACCGCGGGCGGGTTGGCCGGATATTTGAGGCTGGGCACCACGATCACGGCCAGGAAGCCGAGCACCGCGATCAGCGCCGACGTGCCACGCGGCCCAAGCGAGCCCAGACGGCCATAGGCATAGGCAAAGACCAGCGAGAACAGTCCGCCGAGCGCGGCGCCGTAGACCAGCACGCCGGTTGCGAGACCGATGCCGGCCTGCGTGGAGCGGCTGACCATCTCGGGCTCCGGTGCCTCGCCGGCGGCCTGGGCCTGTGATTCCTCGAAGGCGATTGCCTTGTCGACCTGCGGCTCGCCATAGACGCGGGCAAAGGCGAACGCCAGAATCCCCGCAACCAGCCCGACAAGCATGCCGCGCAGCAAAAGTTTTCCAACCATGTCACTTATCCCTCTGAGCAATTCCAGGAAAAGTGCGTAGCGGTTTTCCGTCCGGAATTGCGTTCAACCAACCAAGCAATTCCAGGAAAACTGCGTGCCGGTTTTCCGTCCGGAATCGCGTTAGACCAGAATCGAAAGCGAGTTCGGCGATGCCGAGCCGCTTTAGTGGCAGGGGAAGCCGAGCAGGTGGCGGCCGTCATGCACGAATTCGTGCACCGCCGTGCCGCGGATCAGCGACGTCGCGCCTTCTTCAGCCCCGACGAAATAGATGGCCAGCATCAAAAGCAGCCCGCCGAAGATAGCCCAGGGCAGAAGCTCGCGAACCGGAATCGCAACCGGACCGTAGCTGGGGGCGAAGGTGGTGTCGGACATATGGACCTCCCGTGGGATACTGCGTCCCGTTGATCGAACAATGCTGCGGAATAAGGCCTGACTTTCGGCTGATGCCGATCACAGTGGCGCGACCGTGCCGGATTCGCACCGGCTTCCAATCCCGTATAGCGCTAAAACACTTGTCAGCACTTCGTTCGCCTGTCAACGACATCTAATGGCCAACACGGCTTCGCGCGGCCGAAATTTCACTGGACCACGGAGTTTTGGGATGCTCGCCCGCCTGACGATGATCGCAAGCGGCGCGACGCAGGCCACGCGCAAGGGGCGCTTTCCGCGTGACGAGGCGCTGGAGCCGCGAGCCCTCGATCGCGCCGTCGCGGTGGCCGCTTCGCTGCGCCGCGCCGACCGCGTCTGGACAAGCCCGGCGCTGGCCGCGCGGCAGACGGCCGAGGCGCTCGGCCTTGATGCGACGGTCGAGCCGCTGCTTGGCGAGCAGGATTTCGGGCGCTGGGCCGGCCGAAGCTTCGAAGAGGTGCAGGCAGAGGACCCGGAAGGCATGGCGGCCTGGTTCGCCGACGCGGACGCGGCGCCCCATGGCGGCGAATCGCTTGCCGCCGTCGTCCGGCGCGTCGCCGCGCTGATGGAACACCTGGCCTCCGAGGGCGGCCACACCATGGCGCTCACGCATGCCGTGCCGATCCGCGCCGCCATGGTGCATGTGCTGGGTGCACCGCTCTCCTCGGTCTGGAAGGTCGACATCGAGCCGCTGTCGCACACCGAGTTCCGCAGTGACGGCCGCCGCTGGGTGCTGCATGCGAGCGGGTTCGCCCCCGGCGCGAAATAGCGCCGGAGAACCACTCTCCTGCGGAGGAGCCGCAGCGGGGCCAGGACGAGCTTCGCCGTTTCAGTGATCGCTAACGGAACGGAAACGCCTCGCCGCTATGGTGCTGCCCCGTGGCGAGAAGAACCTCGCCCGAGGAGCCCGCCGGATATGGCCGATTATCCCGAGACCGAGCGCCGTCTTAATGTGCGCGAATTCGTGCTCAAGGAAGCCACGATCGTCGTCAATGGCGTCAGGATCGGCTGCTCGGTCAGGAATCAGCATGAGCAGGGTGCCGAATTGCGTATCGCCGCCGATGTGAACATCCCGGACCGCTTCCTGCTCGAGGTTCCGGCCGACGACATGGCCTATCGCGCCCTGGTACGATGGCGGCGCAACGACCGCGTCGGCGTGGCGCTCTACAGCAACGCGCCGAAGGACTGACGCGCGGCCGTCTCACCAATTCGTCATTTGATCCTGCCCTGGGTGACGTGCAACCGGGCACGCATGGAACGCAACCGGCGCGAGCGCGTTCATTGCTGCCGATCGACAGGGATTTACGAATGAGCAGGACAGCCGTTTGGGTGGCGCTGATCGCCATCGTTCTCGTGGGCCTTTACCTGTTGCAGGCCAATGGCATGATCAGATTTTAGCAGCCCGACCGACCGTCGCAGCAGCAGCGGCTCGCGTGGCAGCAAGGCTGGCTTGCCGCTGCCTGTTGCCTAAGCCAGAGGTCACGCGGCTTGCAGCTTGAAGGTCGTGTCGACAGCTCGACCTCGACGGCGCCGCCAACCAGGCTTAGCCAAGCTGGGCGATGCAGTTCCATGGTGGACCCCAAACCGTTCAGTAATATCAGCCACTGAAAGCATAGCCATGACGATCACGATCTATCACAATCCCGCTTGCGGCACCTCGCGCAACACGCTCGCCATAATCCGCGCCAGCGGCGAGGAGCCGGTTGTGGTCGAGTATCTGAAGACGCCGCCAAGCCGCGGGCGGCTGCTGGAACTGATTGCGGCGATGGGGATCTCTGCGCGCGAGCTGTTGCGGGAGAAGGGGACGCCCTACGCCGAACTCGGCCTCGCCGATCCGAGATGGAGCGATGACGAGCTGATCGATTTCATGCTCGCCCATCCGATCCTGATCAACCGGCCGATTGTCGAAACGCCGAAGGGCACAAGGCTATGTCGGCCATCGGAGGTGGTGCTGCCGCTGCTCGACAATCCGGTGCATGAATTCGTCAAGGAGGATGGCGAGAAGGTCGCCTATTCGAGCAATTCCAGGAAAAGTGCGTAGCGGTTTTCGGTCCGGAATTGCGACTCTTCTTAGGGCGCCAGATGCTTCATGAAGTAGATGGAGGCTCTCGGTTTGCCGAACGGGTCGACGAAATGATGCGGCACGACGCCGACCTCCTGCCAGTTCATCCGCCGATAGAGCCGTTCGCTCGCTCCGCCCTCGGCAGTGTCGAGAAGGAGCAAGGAGCGTTTTCTTTTCGCTGCCTCCTCTTCGACTGATGTCATGAGCGCAGAGCCGATGCCTTGCCGCTGGAAGTCTCGATGAACGAGAAGCTTGTACACCTCTGCCCGGTGCAGCGCATTCGGCTCCGGCGACAGATAGAGCTGGACGGTGCCGACGAGATTGTTTTCGAGATAGGCGCAGATGAGGAGGCGTTCCCCGTCCGCCACGGAGTGGAAGACGCCTTGCCAATGGGACCGCGCCTCCTTGGTGCCGAACGGCAGGACGAAGCCGACGAGCGCCCCATCCTCGATGCTCTGCATCAATATCTCGGCGAGGGCGCCGAGTTGCGCCTGTGCCTCGGCCTCGTCGATTACCGCGATACGCATGTGTTCCCCCGTTTGAGGCTCGACAGATAATGGGCTTTGGGCAAGCCGTGAAGGCCGAAGCGTCTGCGGCTGCCGTGGGTCGATAGCCTCGGTCACGCCGTCAGCGCCCCTCCTTGAGCGCCGTTGGCAACCGCAGGCCGCCACCAAACTTTACATTTTTGTAAATTGCCCTCGGCAGTTAACTCGCGATACGGCTGGAAGGCGGCTCGGTTCGCTTATCCACTTGTTGGGCAACAGCACTTCCGGATGAACGGGCCGGGCCGTCCTCAATTTGGGAGAACGCCATGATTCGCAAGGTTATGATTACAGCTTCGGTTGCAGCGTTTTTCAGCATGCCGGCATTCGCGGCCACGCAATATTGGGTGGCAAAGGACGCCACCACCAAGAAATGCTCTGTGGTTTCGACGAAGCCGGACGGCAAGAAACTGACCGACGCCGGGACAAAGGCCTATGCGTCGCAGACCAATGCCGACAAGGCGCTGAAGCTGCTGAAAGACTGCAAGTAAGCTGCTGCATTAAAGCTCTCGCCCGCTTCGGCATGCCGGAGCGGGCTTTTTTTCGCCGGGACTGCCTTCAGTAGGGCTTCATCGAGGCACGGTCGGCCGGGGCAGGCATCTCCCAACCACTCCGCCTACTTATCAACTGCCAGCGTTTCGTTGAGCACGGCGGCCAGATGCAGGCCGCCGAGCGCGAGCTGCTCGACCGCCACCGGCGAGAACCGGTCGAAATAGGCCTGGTCGAGGATCATCGCATGCGGGTTGTCCGACTTGATCAGCGTGCCCTTCGGCAGCGCGCGATAAGCGTCTTCCGCCTTGTCGTGGCATTCGCCAGCCATTTTTCCGGCGTCTGGTCGGCGGCAGGCATGGCGGGCAGATGCGGGATGACGTCGGTTTCGAGGTCGAGCGCGACCTTGCCCCAGTCGTAGTATTTGAACAGGATCAGGCTTGAATCCCACACCGCGTGGAAAGTGGTGAGGTCGCGGTAGGTCGAGCCGTCCGGCTTCGGCCGGTAGACGTTGAAACTCACCGTCAGCGTGTTGCCGCCCTGGTCGCCCTGGTTGCCGTCAGGGCGCTCGACGCAATGCAGCGGCTGCGACAGATCGCCGACTAGATGGATGACGAAGGCCAGCGCCTGCCAGCGCTCCTCGTCGCTCCTTGCCGGATCGGCCAGGATCTCCTCCTGCGCCGGCAGCGCCCGCATCAGGCAGACGCCGAAGCTCGCATTGTCCTTGCAGTCGCGCGCCGGATCGTAGCCGGTGGTGCTGGCGCTCGCATCGCCGGGCTTCGACGCCAGCGGAATGTCGATGAAATGCCAGTTCGACGTCTCCTTGTGGTTGTCGGCGCGATAGTCGTCGGCCCAGCTCGCCACCGAAGCCAGCGAGACGGTGGCCGGCGGTTGCAGCTTCAGATGCGAACGTAAGAGCTTCTCGATCACGTGATAGGCGTTCTGGCTGAGCCTGTGCTGCGCGATCTCGGCGATCACCGCGTGCCCCTCCTGGCCCCCAGGCCAGCGCCTGGCCGCACATCGCAACCGACGCTGGGCTCGATCGACGCGATGGCGCTCGACAAGACGGGCACGCTGACGGAGGGCAAGCCCAAGGTCACCGACATCACTGCGATCGGCGCCAGCGAGGCCAATGTGCTTTCGATGGCGGCGGCGCTCGAGACCGGCTCCAGCCATCCGCTCGCCCTTGCCATCCTCGACCGCGCCAAGGCCGACAAGGTGCCGGTGCCGCCGGCGTCCGAGGCTTTGGCGCTCGGCGGCAAGGGCGTTGCCGGCAAGGTCGGCGGCAAGGAGTTGTTTCTTGGCTCACCGGCTGCCGCCGCGGAGCGCGTGGCGCTGCCTGCCGAACAGCTCGCGCGCATCGCCTCCTTCAACGATGAGGGCAAGTCGGTGTCGGTGCTGCTTGTCGCCGGTGAGCCGGCCGGCATCATCGCCATGCGCGACGAGCCGCGCGCCGATGCGCAATCCGGACTGGCGGCGCTACGCGAGGCCGGCGTCGAACCGGTGATGCTGACCGGCGACAACAAGCGCACGGCGGCGGCGATCGCCAAGGGCCTGGGGTTGCCCGTGCATGCCGAAATGCTGCCTGAGGACAAGCAGCGCGTCGTTCGCGAATTGCAGGCCTCCGGCAAGAAAGTCCCCAAGGTCGGCGACGGCATCAACGATGCGCCGGCGCTTGCCGCCGCCGATGTCGGCATCGCAATGGGCGGCGGCACCGACGTCGCGCTGGAGACGGCCGATGCGGCGGTGCTGCATGGGCGCGTCGGCGATCTCGCGGCGATGATCGAGCTGTCGCGGCGGGCGGTGAGCAACATCCATTAGGACATCACGGTGGCGCTCGGGCTCAAGGCGGTGTTCCTGGTCACGACGATCATGGGCATCACCCGCCTGTGGCCCGCCATTCTCGCCGACACGGGCGCGACCGTCCTGGTGACGGCCAACGCCATGCGCATCCTGGCGTGGCGGCCGAGCGGCGCCGGCAACTGACCGCCGGCGCATGCGAAGGCCCGGCTGTTGCCGAGCCCCGTTGGTCGTTTCGATCGCGATGCCCGTTGTTCCTGGTCAGTCGCGATGCTCCGGCATCGCCTTCAACTGGTCCTTCGTCCAACTGGTGACGGCATGCACGTCGCCGTCCTCGTCGCGCATGAAATCGAGCTGGCTGGCTGTGACAGCCACCGGCTTGGCGCCGATGCCGAGGAAGCCGCCGACATCGATGACGACCTGGCTGCCGTGCAGGTGGTCGACCGAGCCGATCTTCTCGTCATCGGGGCCGTAGATGGTCGCGCCTTCGAGGATGTCGGGCGTGAGCTCGGCATTGGTCAGTCTTACGTGGCTGGTGTGATCCATGACGCATCTCCTGTGGTTGTACAGGGGATGAACCTCCGATGGAGCCGAGGGTTCCGCCGACGGAGCGAAAAGCGAGCGCTCTCAGCGAAGTGCTGCCCATGTCGTCACGAGGATGAGGACAAGCGTGACCAGCGCGCCCGAGACATAAAGTATAGTCCTGACGCTGCCGCCCTTGGCGGCGTTCCCGCCGCGCAGGTAGATGGCCATGTGGACGAGGCGTATCGCCAGGTGGACCCACACCAGAACGGCGAGCGACACCGGCCCGACGCCCACCATCATCGCCAGCAGCACGGGCACGACGAAGGGGGCCAGCGCCTCGACGGAGTTCATGTGGACACGATCGATCCGGTAGAGCGGATTATCGTCGTCCGCCGGGATGACCGGGCCAGAAAGCTTGCCCGCAAATCCCTTGGACGAGCCGGAATGGACCGCCAGCGCCACCGACAGGAGACAGAGCGCAAGCACGCCGAGGGTGCTCAACCAATAGGCTTCCATTGTCGCTCTCCTTCCAATCGCTGTCGTGCGGCCATGTCCTTCGGCAACCGGGGAGATGATGTCAGGCCGCCCGGGTAAAAAGCGCCTGGTACCGCTGCAGGTAGAGCGGCCAGCCCTGATCGCTGTCGACCCCGCCGCGCACGCTTTCCCAGCCCTGGCCATGCCGTTCGAGATGGCGGTGCTCGATTTCGACACGGGTGCGGTTTTCCGCCTCGGCCGTGAAACGGACTTCCCACTCGCTTGTGCGGGCGAGGTCGGTTTCGATCTGCCAGCGCGGGCTTATGTCCCAGCTCAAGAGCAGCCGGTTCGGCGGCTCATAGGCGAGCACGCGGGCGAAGCGGCATTCCGAGCCGTCGACGCCGCGATCATAGACATGGCCGCCGACTTTGCGTTCGAAGATCGTTTCCGCGATCGGCACGGTGAGCAGATTGTGCTCGCGCGGTTTGAAGCTGCCGAAATCCTCGGTGAACACCTTGAAGGCGCGCGCGATGGGCGCTGCGACGACGACCGAATGTTTCACGGGTGCGGGTACCGGCTGCCTGATCATGTTTCGTCCTCCGTCGGTTGCTCGACACGCTGCGCGTAGGCCGCGAGCGTCTTCACCCAGAACTGGTCGATCTCCGCCCGGAAGGCCGCGAGGCCGTCCGGGTCGATCCGGTAGATGCGTTCCTTGCCCGAGCGCGTGTCAGCCACCAGCCCGGCATCCTTGAGCACCTTCAGATGCTGCGAAACTGCAGGCCGGGTGACAGGCAACACATTGGCCAACCCGCTCACCGAACTGGGTCGGTCGACCAGTAGTTCGAAGATCGTGCGCCGTGTCGGATCCCCGAGCGCTGTCCAGTATTTCGCGTTAGTGGCCACTAACGCGAAAACTAGGGCGAAGGAGTTGCCCTGTCAACCCGGATGCAGAGGTGCATGCCGCGTGCGTTCAGCCGCCGCGCGTGCCCGGGGGGCATGCCCGTGGTTCTCATCGGGGAGCGCAGATGGGTTGATTGCCGGCTTGTCAACTGCGCCGCTTCGCCTTCAGACTCCGCGCCGCTTGCTCGATCGCCGCGCGATCGTTGCCCAGACGGTCGAGCAGCTCCTGCGCCTCGTCGCCCGAAATGCCTGTGCGCATGGCAAGCGCCTCCACCGTCAGCACATCCGCGCTGTCGATCTCGCGCGTTTCGGGCAGGGCATCGCCCGCCGTCAGCGGCAGGGCCGCCTCGCGGTCGATCTCCAGCTCGGCCTGTTGCCAATGCCGTTCATGGTGGCCGAGGATGCCGCCCTCGCGTTGAAAGATCTCGTAGGCGCGCTGCCTGATCTTCCCGGTACGATCGTCGTCCATCGCCGTTCCTCCTTGCGTGTCACAAGAACGCAGGACAGGGCGGAACGATCCGCGTCGTTCACGAAGTGATCGACCGGCTTACGGCCCGTATATCGCCACCGGCTTGCCGAACATGCCGGGCTCCGGCTTTACGCCCAGCCCCGGCCGCTGCGGCACCGCGATGTGGCCTTGCTTGATGACGACCGGGTGCTTCTGGTCGAAATGGCCCTTGATGTATTCCTGGGCGATCCAGGCGCCTTCCATGCGGCGCGGCTCGACCGTGGCGGCCAGATGCACGCAGGCCGCCGCGATGATGTCGCCGCCCCAGGCGTCGTCGCAACTGTGCGGCAGCGAGCGGATGGCGCAGAGGTCGCGCACCGTCGTCATCTTGGTGAGACCGCCGAGGCGGGTGACCTTGAAGCCGAAGCCGTCGGCGATGCCGAGCGAGATTGCCCTGAGCACCGCGTTCTGGTCCTCGGTGCTCTCGTCGAGATAGACGGGGTGCGTGACGCGACCCTTCAGCGTCGCGATCTCGTCCATCGTGTTGCAGGGCTGTTCGAAGACGAACGGGATCGCCTGGCAGAGCCGGTCGAGATGGATCGCTGCGGCGACCGTCATGCCCCGGTTGCCGTCGACGGCGATACGCGCTTTGTAGCCGACCGCTTCCCAGACCTTGTGGACGACGGCCACGTCCTCTTCAAGATTGCGCCCGCCGATCTTCACCTGCAGGCGCGGATAGCCGGCCTTTACCTTGTCGGCGGCGATCCTTGCCGTCTCGTCTGGCGGGCCGACGATCAGCGAATAATAGGCCGGCACGCGATCCGTCAGCGCCCCGCCCAATAGCGTCGAGACCGGCACGCCGAGTTTCTGGCCGAGCAGGTCGAGGAAGGCCATGTCGAAGGCGGCCTTGGCATAGCCGTGACCGTTCAGCCGTTCGTCCATCTGCTTCGACAGCAGCCTGATCGAGGCGATCTCGGATCCGATCAGGCCGGGCGCGATTTCGGCGATCGCGGCGCGGGCGCCCAGCGCATGATGCGGCTGGTAGACCGGGCCGATCGGGCAGGTCTCGCCCCATCCGGCAAAACCGTCATCGGTGACGATCTCGACAAGTGTGGAGTCCAGCGCCTCCACATCGGCGCTGGCCATGCGGTAGACGCCGTTCTTGACCGGCAGCTGCGCCGAATAGACGTTGATCCGATCGATGCGCATGCTCGGCTTCCCTCAAGAATGCATTCGGCGGTCAGTTCTCGACGGCTACATCCGTGCTCTGGCCGAGGTCGGGTCGTAAGGCGAATCCGCGATCACTTCAGCGACCTTCCAGTCGCCCAGGATCGCGACGTCCAGCTTGGTGCCGGGCCTGGAAAAACGCTCGGGCAGCAACGCCAGCGCCACGTCATGCCCGAGCGCGTAGCCATAGCCGCCGGACGTGATGCGTCCGACCAGCGCGCCGTCGCTGTAGAGCCCCTCATTGGCAAGCGTGCTGGCGCCGTCGGTGTCGATCCTGAGCGTCACCGAGCGGCGCTGGTCGTTGCGCTCCTTGTATTTCTTGACCGCGTCGCGCCCGACGAAGTCGCCCTTGTCGAGCCGGATGAAGCGCTCAAGCCCGCTCTCCAGCGCGTTGAGCTCAGGGTTCATGTCGCGGTACATGGCGCGATAGGATTTTTCGAGCCGAAGCGACTCCAGCGCATGCAGCCCGACCAGCCGCAGGCCATGCTTCTCGCCCTCCTTCAGGATCGCATCGAGCAACTGCCGCTGGTAGGGCAGGGGATGGTAAAGTTCCCAGCCGAGCTCGCCTTCATAGTTGACGCGCAGCAGCCGCACGTCGCTGGCCAGAGCCACATTGCCGGTCTTGACGCCGAACCACGGGAAGCTTTCGTTGGAAAGGTCGATCTCGGTCAGCGGCTGCAGCACGTCGCGCGCCTTGGGGCCGACGACCGTGAAACAGCCGCGGTCGTTGGTGACGTTCTTCAAGGACACGCTGCCGTCGGCGGGCAGCAGCCTCGACAGGTCGTCGAAATTCCAGCGCTCGGCGCGCGGCGTCGAGATCAGGTAGAACAGGTCTTCGCCAAGCCGCGCCACCATATATTCAGCCTGCACGCCGCCGCTGGCGGTCAGTTGATGCGCCAGCGTCACCTTGCCGACCGCCGGCAGGCGATTGGCGATGATCCTGTCCAGCCATTGGGCCGCGCCTTGTCCCGACACTTCGAACTTGGTCATCGGCGTCATCTCGACCAGGCCGACGGCGTTGCGCACCGCCAGCACCTCCTCGCCGACGAGGTTCCCCTTGGGCGTCCAGCGCCAGCTATGCTGGTCCTTGGCCTCGACCCCGTCGCGCGCGAACCAGTTGGGCATCTCCCAGCCATTGAGCACGCCCCAGACCGCACCGAGCTCCGTCAGCCTGTCATAGGACGGGGCCGTCTTCTGCGGCCGCGCGGCGGGCATGTCCTGCCCCGGATATTTCTGCTCGGCATGGGTGCCCCAGGCCTCGCGCACCCTCTCGCGCGTCCATTCCTTGTTGGCGTAGTCGCCGAAACGGCGCGGGTCGAGGTCGGAGACATCGAGGCTGTTGCCGCCCTCGACGATCCGCTCCGACAGATAATAGCCGATCGTGCCGCCCCACAGGATGCCGCCGGGCACGCCTTCGGCGAGCCACACATTGGGCAGCCCCCAGGCCGGCCCCATCAAAGGCAGCTCGTCCGCTGTCATCTGGAAAGGGCCGCGCACATTGGCCTTGATGCCGACGCGGCCGAGCGCCGGCACCAGCTGCAGCGCCTGTTCCCAGTTCCACGACACCGCGTCGAAATCCTCTTCGAGAAGGTCGGCGCCGAACCAGGCGGGAACGCCGTCCTCGGCGAACAGCTTCAGGTTCGCCGTGCGCTCATAGGGCCCGAACATCAGCCCGTCGCCTTCCTCGCGCAGATAGCCCTCGAAACCTTCGTCACGCAGGATCGGCATTTCGGGCCGGCCGGCGCGCTTGCGCTCCACCACCTCCGGCACCGCTTCGGTGATCCAGTATTGATGCAGGATCGGGATCGCCGGGATATCGAGGCCGAGCAGCGCTCCGGTCTGGCGCGCGTAATTGCCGGTGGCGCAAATCACATGCTCGCAGGTGATGTCGCCCTTGTTGGTCTCGACCAGCCACTCGCCGCCGGCGGTCCGCTTGAAGCCGGTCACCTCGGTGTTGAGATAGACTTTTGCGCCCAGATCCCGCGCGCCCTTGGCCATCGCGTGTGTGACGTCGGCCGGCGCGATATGGCCGTCGTCGGGATGGTAGAGCGCGCCGAGCATTTCTTTGTTGTCGAGCAGCGGCCAGAGTTTTCGCGCCTCGTCGGGCGTGAGCAGCTGCGCCCGCATGCCCTGCACCTCGGCAACGCTCATATAGCTCTTATACTCGTCGAGCCGGTCCCTCGAATTGGCGATGCGCAGCTGCCCGCATTTGTGCCAGCCGACCGGCTGTCCGGTATCGGCCTCCAGCCCCTCATAGATCTCGATCGTCTTGTTGATCATCCGCCCGACATTGATGTTGCGGGCATAGGAAGGGATCAGTCCCGCCGCATGCCAGGTCGACCCCGCGGTGAGCTGCGTGCGTTCGAGCAGCGCGACGTCGGTCCAGCCGCGCTTGGCCAGGCCATAGAGAATACCCGCGCCGACGCAGCCGCCGCCAACGATCACCACCCGCGCATGTGTCTGCATCAAATCACCAATTCGGCCGGATTGAGAAACACCGCGGTCGAAGCTACAGGCGCGAAAAGCCCGTGTCACGGCGTCAAAAATTAGGGGTCATGAGAAGCTGGATTTATGCAGCGGCCTGCCTGCCGGGTTGCGAGCGGCGCCAGTCACTGGGCTTGCCCATCCTGCGCTGTCTCGTCCTTGAAGTCGACCTTCGTTCCCGGCTTGACCATGGCGGCGAGGTCTTCGGCGTCCCAGTTGGTCATCCGGATACAGCCATGCGAGAAGGTGGTCCCGATCTTGCCCGGGTCGGGCGTGCCGTGGATGCCGTAGCTCTCGATCGAAAGGTCGATCCACACCGATCCGACGGGGTTGTTGGGTCCCTTGGCGATGGTGAAGGGGCGCTTGGTCTTCACCCCCTTGAAGGCGAATTTCGGATTATAGTGATAGGTCGGATTGTGCACCACGCGCTTGACCTCGGCCGCGCCGCTCGGCGCCGGTTTTTCCTCGCTGCCGATAGAGGCCGGGTAGACGGCAGTCGCCTTGCCCGACGCATCGAGGGCGCGCACCTGGCGGGATGCCTTGTCAACTTCGACGCTCACAATCTGTGAAGGAGGATCGCCGCGGCCGATATCGGGCACGACCAGGGTCGTGCCCGCCTTGCTGAATCCCGCGCGGAGGTTGAGCATCCTCAGCAATTGTTCGCTGACATGAAACCGCTCCGCCAGCTTCTCCCGCGCGTTGCGATAGCCGAGATGTTTCAGGCGGGCCATACTTTCCATGCGGGTGGGGATACGTCTGGTGAAGGGACCGCGCACATCCTTGGCCGTGACCTCGTATGTCGTCAGCACCGGGCCGGCGGACGTTGCTGCGAGCTTGTCCCAGGTCTCCCGTGTAAGCTTGCCGGCGGAAGGCAGTCCGTTCGCCGCCTGGAAGGCCGCGACAGCCTTGGTGAAGTTCTGTGAAACACGGCCGTCGATCAGGCCGGGCGAGAAGCGGGCGCGATCCAGAAGCACCTGCGCCTTGAGCAGCATCGGGCTGACGCCGCTGGGTTGGCCTTCGGCGAATTGAGCCTGGTTGACCGTATCCAGATCCAGCTTGGCTGCCCGCGCGACGCCGCACGCGAACGCGAGCGCCACTGCGACAACAACAAGGAACCTGACCATCGAGATCGCTCCGGGACCGCGACAAAGATCTGTTCCTATGACGCGGCAGCTCCGATCTGGTTCCTGTCGAGGGAAATGCTTGAAGGTTGTCGCGGCGGTCTTGGCTGCAATTGCAACGAAAGGTGAGAGGCGGCGTTGGTCGCCGCCTCTCCAGTCAAGCATGCCGGGGCTGGGCCGTTCCCGTTGCGGGAGGCACTGCTGCGTCCTCGATGAGGATGTCCTTCCTGCGGGCAAAGGCGACGAAAACACCCCTTGCTGTTTCCGCATCGACATCTCCAGCCAGGGCGGCCTTGCAGGCACGGATCGCAGCCTTCTGCTCGGGGCTGTTGCCGCACCAGTCGATGACGAATTGATAGGCGTCCACGACGGTGTTCAACTGACGCGGAAATCCCAGTCCTACCCAGACGCGGATTGGCTTTTCGAACGGTTTTGCGAGCATAGCGAACTTCCTCGATCCGCGACGACGCTAGGCGCTGAGCCCGCCGCCTTTGCCGCCTTTGCCGATCATCCAGGGCAGGGCGGTGCTCACCTCTTCCTGGATTTTGGCGGATTTCGCGAAACCGCAAAATGCCTCTCTGGCGGCGGTCAGCGGAAACCCGCTGTCGAATGCCCGCCGGCAGGCGCGCAGCGCCGTTTCATAGATCGGCCCACGCCTGTTCTTGGGCCATTCATAGAGAAATTCCAGGGCGTCTTCGAGGCAAGCGATTTCCTGGATGAGGCTGTTCCCGCTCTTGACGAAAACAGGGCTGTCGAACATCCGATCGTTCATAAGATCCTCCAAGTCGAACGAACAATTTGAGTTTGAAGGGGCGGAGACCGCGGCGGTCCGCGCCCTGGCTGCGATATGGGTTTATGAGTTTGAGCCGTCAAGGACTTGGTGGATGTGGCCATGTCCTGCTGGCAAGCCCAATGTTCTGCGCGCCGTTTGGTCGATCAGGCGACACGCAAGCCGTCGTCGTCGGCCTTCTCAGCGACTGGAATTGAGCTTCTGTATTCGCCCCTTATCCAGCCGGAACACGCCGTTCGTACCGCCTTGCTGCTCGAAATCGGTTTGAAGCTCGTCCCACGTACCGAGATATTCGCCGCACTCGGCGCAATGGATCGCTGTTGCGGGTTGAGCACCGGTCGGGATCTGCAGACGGATGGTGCCGCAAAACGGGCATTCCAGTTTGTGGTCTAGATATTCGCCAGCCATTTTGCGGAGCATCGCGCAATCGGGACGTCTTCGCAAGCAGGGGATTTTCGATGAGCTTTGCTTCGGCCGGCTCGATTATCTGCCCAGCCGAGAGCCCTCTGTTAAAGCGGCCCAATCTCGCCAAACAGCCAATCCCGAAACGCCTTCACCTTGCGCTGGCGGATCGCTTCCGGCGGGTAGACCAGATAGAAGCTGGAGACCGCCTTCAGCGCGTGGTCGAAAGGCCGCACCAGCCGCCCCGTTGCGAGGTCTGCCGAGACCAACATGGTGCGGCCGAGCACCACGCCTTCGCCCTGCACGGCCGATTCCACCGCGAATGTGGCGGAATCGAAGGTGAGGCCGCTGTTCGGGTCGACGCCCTCGACGCCGGCGCTGGCCAGCCACGCGGCCCAGTCGATGCGGTAGCCGTCGCGGATCAGCGTGTGGTGCTTGAGGTCTTGCGGCGTCTTCAGTGGATGCGGCCCCTCCAGAAGCTTCGGGCTGCAGACGGGAAACACTTCCTCGCCGGTAAGGAACTCGGAGGTCAGTCCGTGATAGTGGCCGGCGCCATAGCGGATGGCGACGTCGATGCCGTCGCCACGGAAATTGGTCAGCCTGCCCGTGGTCGAGACGCGCACGTCGATATCGCCATGCGCGCGGTGAAAACGGTAGAGCCTCGGCACCAGCCACTTTCCGGCAAAGCCGTCAGAAGTGCTGACGTTGAGCGTCGAGCCGGAATGGCGCGAGGTCGCGGTTTGCGTCGCCAGCGCGAGCTGGTCGAGGGCCTCGCGCACGGCAACCGCATAGGGCTCGCCGACAGGGGTGAGCCGCACCGAGCGCGTTGCGCGTTCGAAGAGCTGCACGCCGAGCTGCTCCTCCAGATGCTTTATCGCCCGGCTGACGGCGCCATGCGTGAGATTGAGCTCGTCCGCGGCCCTGGAAAAGTTCAGGTGGCGAGCGGCGGCCTCGAAGGCCGGGAGGGCATTGAGCGGCGGCAGTCTGCGGGTCATGGCGAGAGCGATCTGTGAGTTATGGTAACAAATTCTTGCCAAACTTTGGTTTGTCCGTCGAGCTTTTTCCAGCCAAAAATCCTCACAGAATTTGTGATCAACGCTCACTCAAACCTGCGAGGACGCCATGGCTACCGTTCATCCCTTCCTGTGGTTCAACCTGGACGCCGAAGCCGCGCGCGACTTCTATCTCTCGGTCTTCAAGAACAGCCGGGCGCTCGGCTCGATCGAGTTCACCGACAAGCCGCACGCGATCTTCGACTTTGAGCTCGAAGGCCAGCGCTTCACCGCTTTGAACGCTGGCGGGGTGCCGCCCTTCAACGAGCGCATCTCGCTCTACATCGAGACCGAAGACCAGGCCGAGACCGACTATTTCTGGAGCGCGCTCACCGCCGGCGGCGGCTCGGAACAGCCCTGCGGCTGGCTGAAGGACAAGTTCGGCGTCTACTGGCAGGTCATTCCCAGTAAAGCCTTGCGGCTGATGAACGACCCTGACCGCGCGAAGGCCGGCCGGGCGCGCCAGGCGATGTATTCGATGAAGAAGATCATCCTCGCCGACATCGAAGCGGCCCATGCCGGCCGCGCCTGATTTCGAAACCCATCACGGAAAGACGGAGAAGACCCATGAGCAGTATCACGGGAAAGAAGATCATTGTCGTCGGCGGCAGTTCCGGCATCGGCTTCGGCGTCGCGGCCGCCGCACTTGAAAGGGGCGCGGAAGTGGTGATTGCCGGCCGCTCCAGCGACAGGCTGAAGGCCGCCGAAATACGGCTCGCCGAGGCGGGACGCGTGACGGGCATCGCCGCCGACATGGCCAACGAGGCGGACGTCGCTCGCCTGTTCGATGCGGTCGGCGCCTTCGATCATCTGGTGGCGACGGCCGGCACGCCGCCACCCAACGATCCGATCGGCGAGACCGACATGGATTTCGTGCGCGGCTTCGTCGACGGCAAGCTGATCGGCGCGGTGATGCTCGCCAAGCACGCCGTGCGCACGCTGAACAAAGGTGGCTCGATGATCTTCACCTCCGGCATCAACAAGGACCGCCCGCCGGTCCCGGGCGGCTCGGTGGTCTCGGCGGTCGCCGGTTCCTTCAGCTATTTCGCCCGCGCGCTCGCGCTGGAGCTTGCGCCGACCCGCGTCAACATCGTCTCGCCCGGTTGGGTCGACACCGAGATGTGGGACGAGATCGTCGGCGCGGCCAAGACGGGCTATTTCAATGAGATGGGCGCCCGCATCCCGGCCGGCAGGATCGCCAGGCCCGCCGACATCGCGCCGGCCTATCTCTATCTGATGCAGAACGCGTTCATGACCGGCGAGACCATCCACATCGACGGTGGGCAGCGGTTGGTGTGAGGGGGCAAGGCCGAACCTCTGTCTGAGGATCCGGCCTCACTTGTGGCTGTCCGAGAGTCGCCGCCAGATCTTCGCCTAACATGGCGTTTCCCGCGAAACGCTAATATACATGACACCCGAATGAGCAATGCCTCCGCCTCGCCGAGGAATGCCATGCGAAGGGTCATCGTCGCCGCCATGTGCCTTGCCGCCGCGACAGGCGCCAACGCCCACGACTGGTACGAAAACAAGGTCGACCCGGTAACGAACCTCAAATGCTGCGGCGGCACCGATTGCCGCCCCATACCGGAGTCTTCGGTGCAGTCCACGGCCAATGGCGGCTACGTCTATTTGCCCGATGGATTCAACATCCCGCGCGAACGCGTGCAGGAGTCACCGGACGGCCGATACCATATCTGCGAGAACAAATACGTCATCACCAACCAGCCCTATTTGCGCTGCTTCTTCGCGCCGCGCCTTAAAGTATCCCGGTTGCTCACGCAGTAACCGGTGGATTTTCGATTCCCGTCCGCACATCTTATCCTTGCAGGAAACCAAGCTTTAGCGCCTGAAAGCATAGTCTAGGCGTCTCGGTTTCCTGTTTGGCCTTAGCCTGTCGGTCCTGGCTGCGGTCACCGCAATCTGGATAGTCGCGTCCGGAGGTTCGACAGGAATGCGCTGTTCATGCTGTTGGTGTCGCTGATCGCGATCATCGTGTGGGCGGGACTGAAAACCGACACTATGACTCCAAAGTGCCACGACAACTCCATCGCTGTTATTTTAGACTAACGTAATATGTTGCCCGATTTCATCATGCCGGCGCGGAATATCCGGACCAGCCGCATGTCGAACAAAAGTACTTGCCCGGCAATTGGGTCCCGCTAAAGAATGCAATCGTTGAATCTGTCCGATGCAAGGTCGGTCGGATACTGCGGGTGGAAATGGCAAGATGAATGTCGGTTGTTTGCTGGCGGGGCGCGGCAGCGCCGGCCAAAAGATTGTCTTGGCCCTGCTGCTCAGTTCCACCAGCCAGGCCGCTTACGCCACGTGCTCGATGGTCAGCACGACGATCACCTGCGCCCCAGGCCCCGTCACCAACGACTTTGTGAGCAACATCGACGGCGTGACGTTCAATGTGCAGAGCGGCGCCGCTCTGGGCGTCGACCCGGCCCTTCCAACCGACGCGCTTACGCTCTCAGGCAATGGCATAACGCTTACGAACCAAGGTACCATCGATCCGCTGGCGGGTGGTCCAAGCAGTTCCGCCGAGGGCGGCGCGGTCCTCGGCAACAATACCCTCGGCGGCAACGCCATCATTGTCGACAACAAATCCGGCGGCGTCATCAACGGTCTCGCGAACAGCGCATCCACAAGTTTCGGCGGCCAAGCGCTTGTCGTGCAGAATGCCCGGGGCGGCACGACCTCGATAACCAACAGCGGCACCATCGGCATGTCGGTGCTCGATGCGGGCACCGCGGACGATTCGGTGGCTGTCATAGTTTATGGCGGCGGCAACATCCAATTCACCAACAGCGGCACGATTACCGGCCGCGTCGTCTTCGGTGCCTCCGGGATCGGCGGAAACAGCTTCGTCAATGCCGGCACCGTCAATGGCAGCGTCTATCTCGGCGACACCGCGGCCTTCAACACGTTCACAGCGGTGTCCGGGTCGAGCGTGACCAGCAATGGCAACGCCGCCGAGACCTCGGTCGCCGGCGTCGGGGAGGTCGCGGCGGCGGGAACGGGTGATGCCGGAATAGGCACTGCCACCGCGCTCGTGCTGCAGAATTCGACGACCGGTCCGGGGTCTGGCACCGGAGGCGCGGTGACCACAATCAGCGCTTCGACCTATCTGCATTTCGAACATCTGGAGATCAACAGCGGCACGTGGAACCTTCAGGGCGCCGTAACCAGCCATGACGCAACGATCAATGACGGCCTCGTCAATTTCGATAATGCCGGTGCATTCGGTAACAGTACCTTGACCGTGAATGGCGGCGCTATCGCCGCCTCGGTGGCCAATCTGAACCTTGCCAACGCCATCTCGTTAAGCAGCGGCACGCGTCTGACGCTGGCGGGAACCAATCCCTTCGAACTGAGCGGGATGATCACCGGCGGTGGCGGATTGACCATCAACGACACCGGCGTGGTGAAGCTGAGCGGCGCGAACCTCTTTGCCGGCGGCGTCAATCTGAACGCCGGCGGCATCATACTGGGCAATGCCGGCGCGTTGGGATCTGGCACGCTGACCGTCGGTGGCAACGCTTCGCTCAACTCCACAGGGGCCTCTTTCAACGTCGCCAACAACATTGTTCTCAACGCCGGCAGCACGCTGACCCTGGCGGGCAACAACGCGCTGGCCCTCAACGGGTCCCTGTCCGGCATCGGCAATCTGACCAAGAACGGCGCGGGAACTCTGACGCTCGGCGGAGCCAGCTCCTTTGCCGGCACGTTCGACATCGCGGCCGGTACGGTGGCCATGGGCGGCGTCGGCAGCCTTTCGCAATCCATTGCCTTGAAGCTCAGCGGCCCGGGCGCCGGTCTCGACATGTCCGCGGCCGATCAGACCATGGGCTCGCTCGCCGGCGCGGCGGGCACCAGCGTTACGCTCGGAAGCAAGACGCTTACCGTGGGCGGCCTGGGCACCGACACGGCGATGAATGGAACAATCGGCGGTGCCGGCAAACTGATCAAAACCGGCGGCGGGATCCTGACCTTGGGCGGCGCCAACACTTACGGCGGCGGCACGACGATCCAGGCGGGCACGATCAAGCTTGGCTCTGGTGGGTTTATCGGCCCCGGCGCCCTCGACACCACCAATGCCGGCACCTTCGATCTTGGCGGTCACAGCCAGATCGTGGCGACGCTGGACGGCCTGACTGGCAGCCTTGTCACCAATTCGGCGGCGGGCGCCAGCTCGCTCTTGGTCTCCGGTTCAGGCACTTTCGGCGGCATTATCCAGAACGGCGCCGGCACAGTGGCGCTGACTAAGTCCGACTCCGGCACGCTGACGCTGAACGGCGTGAACACCTACAGCGGGCTGACGACGGTTTCGGCCGGCACGCTGATCGTCGGCGGCGACGGCCATTCCAGCGCCGCCATCGCCGGCAATGTTTCGGTCGGAAATGGTGGCACGCTCGGCGGCCACGGCACCGTCGGATCGACGGTTATCAATTCGGGCGGCACGTTGGCGCCGGGCGCTTCGATCGGCACCTTGACGGTCAATGGCGACCTGACCATAGCGGACGGCGCGACACTCGATTTCGAGTTCGGCGCACCGGGGGCCAACTTCAGCACGCCCGGCCAAAGCGACAGCGTCGACGTCACCGGCAACCTGTCGATAGGCAGCTCGACGCTCAAGGTCACAGACACCGGCGACATGGGGCCGGGCCTGTATAACCTCTTCACATGGGGCGGCACGCTGACCATCACCGGCGGCGGTTTTGCTCCACCCGCCGGCGCTTCGATTCAGATTCTGACCGTCGACAAGAAGATCAACCTGATCAACACCGCCGGGTTGACGCTCAACTTCTGGAACGCCGATGGCCTGGCGAACAGCACCCAGCTTGGCGGCGGCAGTGGCACCTGGTCGCGCACCTCGCCGGTCTGGACGAATGCGAACGGCTCGGTCACTGCCCCGATGGCCCCGCAACCTGGCTTCGCTATTTTCGGCGGGGCCGCCGGCATGGTCAACGTAGATAATTTGGACGGAGCCGTCGCCGCGACCGGCATGCAGTTCGCCGCCGACGGCTATCGCCTGACGGGCGACCCGCTGAGCCTGGTGGCTGATGCCGATCATCCGGCGCCGGTGGAGATAAGGGTCGGCGACGGCAGCGCTGGCTCGGCGGCATGGACGGCGACCATCGACAATGTGCTAGCCGGCACGGATGGATTGAAAAAGACCGGCGCCGGCGCGCTGGTGCTCAACGGCGCCAACATCTATTCCGGCGGCACCACGCTGGCGGCCGGCGTGCTGTCGGTCTCCTCGGACGCCAATCTCGGCGATGCCGCGGGCGGGCTGACCTTCAATGGCGGCACGCTCAGGGTAACGGGAACGGCCGACACCGGCACGACCCGCGCCGTGACGCTGACAGGCGACGGTGTGATCGACATCGCCGACGCAGGCAACCAGTTCTTGCTGAACCAGGTCGTCGGCGGCGCCGGCAGCCTGACCAAAGAGGGCGCCGGCACGCTCAGGCTTGGCGGCGCGAACAGTTACGCTGGCGCGACCACGATCGCCGCCGGCACTCTTGCGCTGACGGGAACCGGATCGATCGCCGCGAGCTCGAGCCTGACCATCGATGGCGGTGCCTTCGATCTGACCGGCCTCGCCGGCGATACCAGCGTCAACAATCTCTCCGGCAGCGGCGGCGCGCTGAAGCTCGGCGCCGGCACGCTGACCGTCGGCCAGAGCCTCGACGGTTCGTTCGCAGGCACGCTCTCCGGCGCCGGCGGGTTCACCAAGAGCGGCTCGGCCAAGCTCACCTATGACGGCGATGGTTCAGCCTTCACCGGTCTGACGACGGTAGCCGGCGGCACGCTGGTCGTCGGCTCGACCGCGGGCAGCACGGCAAAGCTCGGTGGTTCGCTCACCGTCGGCGACACGGCGACGCTGATGGGCTACGGCAAAATCGGTTCGGGCACCGGCAGCACCGTCACCGTGGCTTCCGGCGGCACGGTCTCGCCGGGCGGCTCGATCGGCACGCTGACCATCGACGGCAATTATGTGCAGCAGGCCGGCTCGACCTATTTCGCCGAGATCGCGCCCGACGGCACCTCGGACCTGATCTCGGTGACCGGCACCGCCACCATCGAAGGCGGCACCGTCTACGCCTCGAAGGCCACCGGCAGCTATACGCCCGGAACCAACTACAAGATCCTGACGGCGGCCAAGGGGGTCAGCGGCGCCTATGACACGCTCGACCAGAACACGCCCTTCGTCGATCTCAAGCTCACCTACGATCCGACCTCGGTCTATATCAGGGCCGTGCGCAACAATGTCGACTTCTGCGCCGTGGCGGGCAGCGCCAACCAATGCGCCGTGGCCGATGCCGTGCAAGGCCTGGGCGACGGCAACGTGCTGTTCGACGCGGTTGCCGGCGTGCCCAGCGCTGACGCGGCGCGCACCGCCTTCGAGCAATTGTCGGGCGGCATCCACGCTTCGGGCAGGAGCGTGCTGATCGAGACCAGCCAGCTCATCGGCGACATCATCGATGCACGCCTGCGCTCCGCCTTCGGCGCTGTCGCCGCCGCTTCTGCACCTGTCATCGCCTATGGCGAGGAAGGCACCGACAATCGCGCCACGGCCGCGATCGATGCCGCGCTCGCTCCGGCCGACACTTTGGCGCCCGCGGCCTGGGGCAACGCCTTCGGCGACTGGGGGCATCTGGACGGCGGCGTCTCCTCGTCCACAGGTGGCTTCCTCACCGGCATCGACGCAGCGCTTGGCCGCGGCTGGCGCGCCGGCGTCGTCGCTGGCTACAGCCACACCAGCTTCGACGCCGACATGTCGTCCGGCAACAGCCAGAATTGGCATCTCGGCCTCTATGGCGGCGGCCAGTGGGGCGCGCTGGGCCTGCGGGCGGGGGCGGCCTATACCTGGCACGACATATCGACCGCGCGCAGTGTCGACTTCCCCGGCTTCAGCGACCATCTGTCGGCCGACTACAACGCCGGCACGGCGCAAGCCTTCGGCGAGCTGGCCTACGATTTGAAAGCTGGATCGGTCGGCCTCGAGCCCTTCGCCAATCTCGCCTACATCAACCTGCACAGCGATGGCTTCGCCGAGAAGGGCGGCGCGGCGGCGCTCACCAGCCCGTCCTCGACCACCGACGCCACCTTCACCACGCTCGGCCTGCGCGCTTCGACCGATTTCAGCCTCGGCTCGATGACGGCGACCGCGCGCGGCACGCTGGGCTGGCGTCACGCCTACGATGCCAAGGCCGAAGCCGTCTTCACCATCGACGGCTCCGATCCCTTCATCATCACCGCTCCGATCGCCAGGGACGCCGCACTGGTCGAGGCCGGCCTCGACCTTGCGCTCTCGCCCAACGCCACGCTCGGCCTCGACTACCGCGGCCAGCTCGCCTCGGGCGCCAGCCAGAACGGGTTCAATGCAAGGCTGGATGTGAGATTCTAGAGTAATTCCAGGAAAAGTGTGAGCGGTTTTCCGTCCGGAATTGCTTAAAAAACAAAGAGATAGTGGGGACGGGCGCCGGAATTCTATGCGCGATCGCTACAGCAGCGCTGACACAGCCAGCACCATACCGGTCGGAACCGGCTGCAATTCCTTTCAATTTGACGGGCTCGATTAATCGAAGTGCAGGCCTGTCGCGGTAAACTCCCGGGCCTGTTGTTGGCTGGGGCGTTAGAAATGCAGCGTATGATCGAGTGGTTTTGTGCCGATGAATCTGGCGCGACAGCGATAGAGTATGCGCTCATTGGAGTGCTCGTCGCCGTGGCGATCCTGGTGGGCGCGACCTCGCTGGGTGGTGCATTGAATGCCCAATTCGTCAACATCGCGAGTTCCGTGAGCAACGCGATCGCGCCGTAGGCGGCTTTCCGCCTGCGGGATGCTGTGGCGATTGGATGCGGCAGGGCCAGCCGGAAAAGCCGGCTTGTTATGTCAAATGCCGCGCCGGACACGCTCGGTCTGCGCGTATCCGAAATAGTCCATGATCTCCCGCGCTTCGCCTGCCTCGAAGCGGCAGGCCACTTCCGTCGGCAGGCTGGATCGCCAGTTCCCCCTGTAGTCGGTGATCGGCTGGTTCACCTGCGTGTGCCGGCGAGCGGAATGCGCCGTGCGCACCGCTTTTTCCCGCCCCCACACGACGGGCTGCTGGTGATAGTTCAGAATGCCTGGGTCGAAGGCCACGCCGATGAAGCGGCATAGCCGTTCGATGGAGAGCGCCGGCGATTCGATGAAGTCCTCATAACGCCACAGGATGCTTTCGCCCTTTTCGACGCGCAGCATCGAGGCCTTGCTGTCGGCGATCCATCTTTGGAAAGCCTTGTCGAAATCGCCGTCGTAACGCTGTCCGAGCGAAGCCACGATATCCCTGCCGTCGCGTGTGACGACGATAAAGCGCGCGCCCGGGATCGTCTCGATTATCTGCCTTGTGTAGTGGATATGGTTCGGCGTCTTTTCGACCCAGATGCTGCGGCGTGAAATTGCCGCTTGCAATAAAATCAGGCTTAGCTTGGTCCATCGCGCGCCGTTTCGGGAGACGAAAGCACTTGTCTCGCGCCGAATGGCGAAAATATCAGGATGGGCGGCCAATATCCGGGCGAGCAAGGTCGAACCCGTATGTCCACAACCGCAAATGAATATAGAAACCCTGGGCTTCGGAAGAAGCCGCACCACACCCCTATTCACGATTTTATTCTCCCCCGGAAATTTTAATGAACCTTTTTCTTCCGGGGATTGCAATAGGAAATGCTTATATCCGGTCGGCGACGAACAGCCAATTGCCGCTGACGACGGCGATCTGGAGGGCGGGGCAAGCGCCGGACATCCTGCTGGTCCAGCCGGCGGAAACAACCAGGACATTCTGCCGTCATGTCAAACGCGATGCCGAAGCGCCTCGACGATCACCGCCATGGCAGGCGAGAGCTGTCGCCGGCTTGGGTAGTAGAGGTGGTAGCCCGGGAAGGGCAGGCTCCAGTCGTCGAGCACCAGCTTGAGCCGGCCCTCGGCCAGGTGCTGGCTGACGAGGTCTTCCGGGACGTAGGCGATGCCGTAGCCGGCGAGCGCGGCGTCGACCATGGGGATGGTCGTGTTGAAGGTCAGCTGGCCGTCCACCCGGACCCTGAGCTCGCGGCCCTTCTTCTCGAATTCCCAGGCATAGAGCCCGCCAAACGACGCCTGCCGCAGGCAGATGCAGTCATGCGCGACCAGGTCCTGCGGTGCCCTCGGGATGGGGCGGCGAGAAAAATAGTCCGGCGAGGCGACGGCCACCAGCCGCCAGTCAGGGCCGATGCGCACCGCGATCATGTCCTTGTCGACGCTCTCGCCGAGCCGCACGCCGGCATCGAAGCGCTCCTCGACGATGTTGCGCATGCCGTTGTCGCTGTAGAGCTCGACGCGCAGGTCGGGATAGTCGCGCAGCATCGGCTGCAGCTTCGGCCAGACGATCATCCGCAGCGCATGGTCCGAGAGCGTGATGCGCACCGTGCCTGCGGGCCTGTCGCGGAACGCGACAAGGCTCGAAAGGTCGGACTCTATGCCTTCGAACCGCGGGATGAGCGACTGGTAGAGCCGCTCGCCCGCTTCCGTGGGCGCCACGCTGCGCGTCGTGCGGGTGAGCAGGCGTACGCCGAGCCGCGCCTCCAATTGCTTGATCGTATGGCTGAGCGTTGATTGCGACGTCCCGAGCTCGGCCGCCGCCCTGGTGAAGCTGCGCGCCCTGGCCACCGTCAGGAACCACAGCAAATCCTTCAGATCCTCGCGCTGCATAGGCACCATCCTGGCTCGGCCGCTCGCTTCAAGCCGTGGCGATTCGTGGCCGCTGCTCGTCAATTCATATCAAGAATGGATAAGTCCATGCAGATTGCAATGGCTAATCCGGATAGTGCCGGTGCTTTATATACCCGCCAACGCAATGACTGGAGGGCCCGACGGCGGGCCGCGGCGCATGGACACGACCTACGACAGCCAACTGGTGAAAGCCCAAGCGGTGAAAGCATCGAGCGCCTGGACAGCGGTGACATGTCTGTCGCTGCTCACCTTCGTGCTGGTGGCTTCGGAGTTCATGCCGGTCAGCCTGCTGACCCCCATCGCCAATGAACTTGCCATCTCCGAGGGCCAGGCGGGCCAGGCGATCTCCATCTCGGGCTTCTTCGCTGTCCTCACCAGCCTGTTCGGCAACGGGCTGTTGTCGCGGCTGGACCGGCGAACCGTCATTGTCCTCTACACGGCCATCCTCGTGGTCTCCGGCCTGGCGATCACCTTCGCGCCGAACTATCTCATGTTCATGTTCGGCCGGGCCTTGATCGGCGTTTCGATCGGCGGCTTCTGGTCTTTGTCCACTGCCATCCTGGCCCGCATCGTGCCTGGCGCCGACCTGCCCAAGGCGATCGCCATGCTGCAGGGCGGAACAGCCTTTGCCGCGGTCATCGCGGCGCCGCTCGGCAGCTTTCTCGGCGGACTGATCGGCTGGCGCGGCGCCTTCTTCATCGTCGTTCCGATCGGCCTCGTCGCGATCGTCTGGCAACTCGCCGTCCTGCCGAAAATGCCCGCCGGTGGGCAGGCTTCGGTCGGCAAAATGCTCGGCTTGCTCGGCAATCGCCTCTTCGCCATCGGCATGGCGGCCACCACGCTCGCCTTCATGGGCCAGTTCGCACTCTCCACCTATCTGCGCCCCTTCCTCGAAGGCGTCACCGGCCTCGGCGTGAACACGTTGTCGATGGCGCTTCTTGGCCTAGGGCTCGCCGGCCTGGTGGGGACATCGCTGGTCGGCTTCATCCTTCGCACGCATCTCGGCGCGGTGCTGATCGGCCTGCCGACGGTTCTGGCGGTTATCGCGTTGTCGCTGATCGCGCTCGGTCCGTTCGCCACCGCGACCGCTGCCTTGCTGATCGGCTGGGGCCTGTTCACGACGCCGATCCCGGTCGCCTGGAACACCTGGATGACCAAGGTGATCCCCAACGATCTCGAGGCGGGCGGCGGTCTGCAGGTCGCGCTGATCCAGTTCGCCATCACCTTCGGCGCGTTTGCGGGTGGGCTGCTGTTCGACGCCGCCGGCTGGTGGAGCCCGTTCGCGCTCGGCGCCGTGCTGCTTCTGGGGTCGGCGCTGCTTGCCGCCGCAGCGACAGCACGCGGGAGCAGTCATTGATGAAGCGGCAATCGTTCAGCCGGCGAACGCTGCTCTGCGCGGCGCTGGCAACCATGGTCTCGCCGCGGCCGGCCAACAGCCAACAGGGCAGGGGCCCGGCTAACCAGGAGCCGACCGACATGAGGATCAGGATGACGTTCGATGGCCGGACCATGACCGCCACGCTCCACGACAATCCTTCGGCGCAGGATTTCTTCTCGATGCTGCCGCTCGACCTCAAGATCCAGGACTACGCGCATAACGAGAAGATTGCCTACCTGCCGCGCAAGCTGACCGAGGAGGGCAGCGGTCCGTTTGGCAACGAGCAGCCCTACGACCTTTGCTACTTCATGCCCTGGGGCAACCTGGCAATGTTCTACGCCGGCTATCGCCATCCCGGGCTGATCAGGCTCGGCCGCTTCGACGAGGGCCGGGAGGCCTTGCACAGTCGTGGCGCCTTCCCACTTCACATCGAACGCATTTGACGACGTAAAGGAGATCACCATGGACATTCTTCGCGCGGGCACCAGGCCTTCGGGCAAGGGCCCCTCCGACTGGTTCACCGGCACGGTCCGCATCGATCCGCTCTTCAATCCCTTCGACGCCGCGCGGGTGCAGGGCGCGCAGGTGACTTTCGAGCCCGGCGCCCGCACCGCCTGGCACACGCACCCGCTCGGACAGACGCTGATGGTCGTCTCCGGCCGTGGCCGCGTGCAGCGCGCGGGCGGCCCCGTCGAGGAGATCCGGCCCGGCGACATCGTCTGGTTCGCGCCCGGCGAAAAGCACTGGCACGGCGCGTCGCCCGAGACCGCCATGACGCACATCGCCCTCCAGGAGGTCAAGGACGGCAAGGTCGTCGACTGGCTGGAACATGTCAGCGACGCCGATTACGGCGCCTGACCCGATTGACGAAAGGAAAGCAAAAATGCTTGCAACCATCCTTCACAAGCCCGGCGACATCCGCTGCGAGGCAGTCGCCGACCCGAAAATTCTGCGTCCGACGGACGCCATCATCAAGCTCTCGGCAAGCTGCATCTGCGGCTCTGACCTGTGGCCTTATCGCGGACTGCAGTCGGTCGACAGGCCGATGCATATGGGTCACGAGTATTGCGGCATCGTCGTCGAGGTGGGCAGCGAGGTGCGCAATGTCCGCCCCGGCCAGTTCGTCGTCGGCTCCTTCTGCCTCTCCGACAACACCTGCCCGCATTGCCGTTTCGGCTTCCAGTCCTCCTGCGAGCAGCGCGAGTTTATGAGCGGCGCCCAGGCGCCTTACGCCCGCGTGCCGCTGGCCGACGGGACGCTGGTGGCAACTTCCGAGGTTCCGCCGGCCGAGCTTATCCCTGACTTGCTGGCCGTGTCCGACGTGCTCGGCACCGGCTGGTACGCGGCCGACGCGGCCGAGGTCCGCGAAGGCTCGACGGTCGTGGTTGTCGGCGATGGCGCGGTCGGCCTGATGGGCGTGCTCGCGGCTAGGGAGATGGGCGCCGAGCGCATCATCGCCATGAGCCGCCATGCGAGCCGCCAGAGGCTCGCCCGCGAGTTCGGCGCCACCGACATCGTGGCCGAGCGCGGCGAGGAAGGCATTGCGCGCATCAAGGAACTGACCAAGGGGGTCGGTGCGGATTCGGTGTTGGAATGCGTCGGCACGGGAGAATCCTTCGACCAGGCGCTGGCCTGCTCGCGGCCCGGCGGCACGATCGGCTATGTCGGCGTGCCGCATGGCGTGAGCTTCGACGGTCAAAAACTGTTCTTCGGCCAGAAGCGCATGCTGGGCGGCCCGGCGCCGGTGCGCCGCTTCCTGCCCGACCTGATGGAGCGCGTGCTGCAAGACCGCATCAAGCCAGGCAAGGTCTTCGACCTCAAGCTGCCGCTGGCCGAGGTGGCGGAAGGCTACCGCGCAATGGACGAGCGCCGCGCGATCAAGGTCATGCTCGAGGTCTAGAGCATGATCCCGAAAAGTGGGAACCGGTTTTCGGAGAAGATCATGCTCCAACAAAGAGTTAGATCAAGGATGGCGGTTCAGCGAAACGTCATCCTTATCTAGGCGCGGGCGATGGTCGCGATGGACACCACAGGCAATGGAAGCGGAACCATGGCGGGGCTGCTGCCGATCATGGCGGCTGTCTTCGCCGGCTTCCTGCTGATCGGCCTGGCGCTGCCGGTCCTGCCGCTGCACCTTCACCAGGGGCTAGGCTTCGGACCCTTCGCCGTCGGATTGGTGACGGGCAGCCAGTTCGTCGCCTCGCTTTTGTCGCGGATCGGCGCTGGAAACTATGCCGATACGCGCGGCGGCAAGCGGGCCGCCGTCGTCGGCCTGATCGCCGCCGCCTTGGCCGGGTTCATCTATCTAGGATCGCTCGCATTGCTCGACCGGCCAACGGCGTCCGCGTCCATGCTGTTCGTCGGCCGGGCCGTGCTAGGGGCGGCGGAAAGCTTCATCATCACGGGCGGCGTGGCCTGGGGGCTGGCTCTTGCGGGTGGACGGCACTCCGGCAAGGTCATCGCCTGGGTAGGCACCGCGATGTTCGCCGCGCTGGCGCTCGGCGCGCCCGTCGGATCCGCGCTCTATGCAGCCGGAGGCTTCGCCGCGATCGCCCTCGCCACGATCGTTCTGCCGCTTGCAACCCTCCTCGCCACACTGCCGATGCGCGGCATCAGGCCGGCCGGCGCCACGGCTCGGCAATCCTGGATGAGCGTCGCGCAAGCCGTCTGGCTTCCCGGCGTAGGAGCGGCTCTCAGCAGCCTCGGCTATGGCGCGATCCTGTCCTTCGCGGCGCTGCTCTTTTCCGAGCGCGGCTGGCATCCCGTCTGGCTCCCCTTCACGGCCTACGCGGTGTCGCTGATCGCGGCGCGGCTCTGTTTCGGCCAGTTGCCTGACAGGCTTGGAGGCGCCCGCGTCGCCGCAATCTTCGTGGCCGTCGAAGCGGTGGGCCTGCTGTTGATCTGGTTGGCGCCCGGACCGGTTGTTGCAACGGTGGGAGCAGGCCTGACGGGCCTCGGATATTCGCTCGTCTATCCCGGTCTCGGCGCCGAGGCCGTGAGCCATCTTCCGTCAGACAGCCGCGGCCTTGCCATGGGGCTCTACACTGTCTTCCTCGATGTGGCGCTCGGCTTCGGCAGTCCGGCGCTCGGTCTGGTGGCCGCGTCGGCGGGGCTGCAATTCGTCTTCCTTGTCGTCGCAGCGGCGGCGCTTCCGGCGTTTGCCGTCGCGCTCATGCTTATCCGCAGGCGAGTTGCATACCGGAGGGCAGCCTAGATCGGCCAGGCGGGGACCGGTTTCCCGCGATACAGGATGGCAAGACCCCAGACGCAGCGTACGAGGAAGCAGCCAAGGCCG
>NZ_VFUA01000061.1 GCF_006440735.1 Mesorhizobium sp. B2-7-1
GATCTTGGGTTTTGACATGATAGCACCGGCCCGAAGGCTATCGTTTTAGCGGATGCTACCGGAAGATGCCGACATGCTCAAACGCGAGCATGGCGCCGTGCTTCAGCGAGCACGCCTGCATCCATCTCTTTCAGTGTCTTCGGTGCGCCCTTGGATGGCAGGGACCCAAAAACATCCTTCGGTTGCGTCGGCGAAACGCCGGCGCGAGCTTTGACAGCACTCCGCGTGGCCTCTTGGTCAAGACGATCACCATGAGTTTTTCAGAAAGCGACATCCTGGCCTTCCCTGCGTTCAGGCGCTCAAACCCTGGTGCCGCCCACCGTCATCTGGTTCATCCTGAGATGCGGCTGGCCGACGCCGACTGGCACGCCCTGTCCAGCCTTGCCGCACATGCCGATGCCGTTGTCGAGCTGCATGTCGTTGCCGATCATGCTGACGCGGTGCATGGCGTCCGGCCCGTTGCCGATCAGCATCGCGCCCTTGATCGGCTGCGTCACCTTGCCGTTCTCGATCATGTAGGCCTCGGTGCAGCCGAACACGAACTTGCCCGAGGTGATGTCGACCTGGCCGCCGCCGAAGGAAACGGCGTAGATGCCGTTCTTGACCGAGGCGATGATCTCGTCCGGCTCCCTGTCGCCGGAAGTCATGTAGGTGTTGGTCATGCGCGGCATCGGCTGGTGCGCATAGCCTTCGCGGCGGCCGTTGCCGGTGGCCTTCATGCCCATCAGCCGGGCGTTCTGGCGGTCCTGCATATAGCCGACCAGTTTACCGTCCTCGATCAGCACGTTGCGCGCCGAAGGCGTCCCTTCGTCGTCGACGGTGAGCGAGCCGCGCCGCTCGGGGATGGTGCCGTCGTCGACCACGGTGACGCCTTTCGCCGCCACTTGGCTACCCATCAGGCCGGCGAAGGCCGATGTCTTCTTGCGGTTGAAGTCGCCTTCGAGCCCGTGGCCGACCGCCTCGTGCAGCATCACGCCCGGCCAGCCGCTGGACAGCACGATGTCGAACGTGCCCGCCGGCGCCGGAACCGCTTCCAGATTGACCAGCGCCTGCCGCAGCGCCTCGGATGCGGCGTGCTTCCAGCTTTCCTCGCCGACGAACTCGCCAAAACTCTTGCGGCCGCCCATGCCGTATGAGCCGCTCTCCTGCCGGTCACCGCTGCCGACCACAACCGACACGTTGATCCTGACCAGCGGGCGGATGTCGCGCACGATCTGGCCGTCGCCGCGCACGATCTCGACATGCTGCCACGAGGCGGCGAGCGAGGCCGTCACCTGGCGCACGCGCGGATCCTTCGCCCGCAGCCAGCCGTCGATCTCCTGCAACAGCTTGGCCTTGGCCTCGAAGGAAGGCGAGGGGATCGGGTTTTCGTCGCCATAGAGGTGGCGGTTGGTGCGGGCGGGCGCGCCGGCGAGCTGGCCGGAATAGCCGCCCTTGACCGCCGAGACGGCATCGGCCGCGCGCTTGAGCGAGGCTTCGGAGAGGTCGCTCGAATGCGCATAGCCGCTGGCCTCGCCGGCCACGGCGCGCAGGCCGAATCCCTGGTCGGTGTTGAAATTGGCCGTCTTAAGCCGGCCATTGTCGAACATCAGCGCTTCGCTCTCGCTGTATTCGAGGAACAGCTCGCCGTCGTCGGCGCCCTTGATGGTCTCGGTGACGATCTCCTTGACGCGATCGTCGGAAATGTCGAATTGGCCGATCAGGCTGTTCATGGCAAATCCATTCGTGGAAACAAATCGTTCTAGAGCATGATGCCGAAAAGTGTGAAGCGGTTTTCGGACGACATCATGCTCTATCTCCTTGATATGGGGGATGTAGGCGCGAAGTCGCCGTCAGACAATCGCCAACGCGATCATAGCGGCGATTGCGCCGCCATCACTTGCCGCTGACGAAGTCCTTGATGTTGCCGGCCATCGCGTTCCAGTTGGAAAACTGCTCCTCGAGATTGGCCCTGGTGATGCCGCCGGCGAAGCTGACATCCATCTTGAAATTCGAGCCGTCGCCCGCATAGGCCTTCACCCAGCGATACTTCTTGTTCCAGGCGTTGGCCTGCTCCTCGGTCAGCGGGTCGGTGTAGCCTGTCGAGAATTGCAGCGACTTGCAGTTTTCGTGGTCCTCGCAGCCATAGAAATAGACTGCGTATTTGACGCCGTCGATCCGCCCGGAAATCATCGGATCGCCATTGTCGTCCTTGTCCATCCTGGCCGATCCGAAGCCCTTGGCGATATCGAGGATCGCCGTCGGGTCGGGCTTCTGGAGGATTTCGGCATCCTCGGCCCGTGCGACCGAAACCGTGCCGGCCAACGCCAGACCGGTCATGAAAGCGGATAGGTTCGCGCGCATCAAGCCTCCTGGCTGCCAACGCGCATTCGCCACCGGACCTCAGCGTGCAGAGCGGCGCATGGGCAAGAAGATCAAGGTAGGGCGGCGAAGCCTTCCGCAAAGCCCTTGAGGTCGACAGGGATGCCGATGCCTTCCTCGGGCGTCTGGAAGACGATAAAGGTGGCGGAAGTGCCGCTCTTCAGCGTGTCGAGCAGCGGCTTTTCGAGGATCACCTCGGCATAGCAGCCGTCCTGGAAGCAGCGCACGAAATAGGCGCGGCCGATATCCTTGCCGTCGACATTGAGGCCGAGGCCGTTGGGCAAGAGCACGCCGAGCGGCGCCAGCACGCGCAGGATCTCGGCCTTGTTGTCGGCGGTGCGCAGCACCACGACCGAAAGCCCCATTTCAGGGCGGTCCTCGGCGACGACGTTCTGCATCATCACGCATTGCTCGGAGGTAGCACCTGCGGGCGTATCGCAGATGATCGACCACGCGCCATGCGTCGACTTCACCGTGCCGCTCGGCGGCGAGGCGTTGTTCGGCGAGGCAGCGGCGCCAACGGCTACGCCGACACCGAGCACGGCGACGGCAAGGACGACCTTCGCCAGGGTTCTCGAAAGCCAGGAAGTCATAACGGCTCCATTGCGAATCACGGCACTTTAAGCCGCGCCGGGGCCAAGTAAAGGACGAGACCGCCGCCGGTCCGCCCCGATACCGGCAATTCCATGCTTTTCCAAAGCAAATTCGCCCGAATTGCGACCGCCCGGCCCATAGCATGGCGGTGGCCGAACACGGCCTCCGGCTTGCGCGCAAAAATGCCGCACGGTTTCCTCCGCTCCTTTCTTGCGGAGGGAAATAGAGTATGGTTTGAACCACCCTAGGGACAGACCGGGATTCCCAATCCCGGCATCGTCCGTTATTGGTGCGATCAGATCGTGGGAAGTGGGAGACGAGAGGGCGATGAGGAAATTCCTGGCAAGCGCTGAATTCTTGGCAGGTGCGGCAGCTTCGGCCGTGCTCTTCTCCAGTGCGACGGCCCGTGCCGACCAGCCGCGGGAATGGGAGGTGACCTTCCAGGCTCCCGCGACCGACATGATGCGGCAGATCGAGCGGTTCGGGAACTACACGATGTGGTTCATCGTCCCGATAACCATCCTCGTGCTGCTGCTGCTGCTGGTCTGCATCGTCAAGTTCCGCGCAAGCGCCAATCCGGTACCGTCCAAGACCAGCCACAACACGCTGATCGAAGTGATCTGGACGGTCGGGCCGGTGATCGTGCTGTTGCTCATCGCCATTCCCTCCTTCCAACTCCTCACCGCGCAGTACACGCCGCCGGAAGAAGCAAAGCTCACCGTCAAGGCGACCGGCAACCAGTGGAACTGGGACTACGAATACCAGGTCGACAAGACCTTCTCCTTCAACTCGGCTATCCTCCAGGACGGCGACCGCGCCAAGGCCGGCAAGGAAGATCGCGCCCTCTATCCGCGCCTGCTGGCGGTCGACAACGAGCTGGTCGTGCCGGTCAACACCATGACCCGCGTGCTGATCACCGCGACCGACGTCATCCATTCCTTCGCTATGCCGTCCTTTGGTATCAAGATGGATGCGGTGCCCGGCCGCACCAACGAGACTTGGTTCAAGGCCGAGAAAGAAGGCCTCTATTATGGCCAGTGCTCGCAGCTCTGCGGCAAGGACCATGCCTTTATGCCGATCGCGATCCGCGTCGTCTCCGAGGCGCAGTTCAAGACCTGGCTGGCGACGGCCGAGACCGACGTGCCCGGCGCCAACAAGGCGCTGATGGCCGAGATCGATGGTACCAATAAGGTAGCGGCCGCCGGCAACTGATGTCGCGGGTTAGCAAGAATTAGGGAACGGAGCGGAACATGGCAGAGGCTGCAGCTCACGACGATCACGACCACAAGCCCTATCATGGCTGGGTCCGGTGGGTGTACTCCACCAACCACAAGGATATCGGCACGCTCTACCTGATCTTCGCGATCTGCGCCGGCATCATCGGCGGCGCGCTTTCGGTCGTCATCCGCATGGAGTTGCAGGAGCCGGGCATCCAGATTTTCACCGGTCTGGCGCAGATGGTCTATGGCATGAACGGCGATGCCGCCATCGACGGCGGCAAAAGCATGTACAATGCCTTCGGCACCGCGCACGCGCTGATCATGATCTTCTTCATGGTCATGCCAGCGCTGATCGGCGGCTTCGCCAACTGGATGGTGCCGATCATGATCGGCGCGCCGGACATGGCCTTCCCGCGCATGAACAACATCTCCTTCTGGCTTCTGCCGCCGGCCTTCTTCCTGCTGCTGGCCTCGCTGTTCATGCCGAGCGCGCCCGGCGCCTTTGGCGTCGGTGGCGGCTGGACGCTTTATCCGCCGCTTTCGACATCGGGCCAGCCTGGCCCTGCGATGGATCTGGCGATCCTGTCGATCCACATCGCCGGCGCTTCGTCGATCCTCGGCGCCATCAACTTCATCACCACCATCTTCAACATGCGCGCGCCGGGCATGACGCTGCACAAGATGCCGCTATTTGCCTGGTCGGTGCTGGTCACCGCCTTCCTGCTCTTGTTGTCGCTGCCGGTGCTGGCGGGCGCCATCACCATGCTGCTCACCGACCGCAATTTCGGCACCTCCTTCTTCGTGCCGGACAATGGCGGTGACCCGATCCTCTTCCAGCACCTGTTCTGGTTCTTCGGCCATCCCGAGGTGTACATCCTGATCCTGCCTGGCTTCGGCATCATCAGCCATATCGTCTCGACCTTCTCGAAGAAGCCCGTCTTCGGCTATCTCGGCATGGCCTATGCCATGGTCGCGATCGGCGCCGTCGGCTTCATCGTCTGGGCGCACCACATGTACACAACCGGCCTGTCGCTCGACACGCAGCGTTACTTCGTGTTCGCCACCATGGTCATCGCGGTGCCGACGGGTGTGAAGATATTTTCCTGGATCGCCACCATGTGGGGCGGCTCGATCTCCTTCAAGCCGCCGATGCTGTGGGCGCTGGGCTTCATCTTCCTGTTCACCATCGGTGGCGTGACCGGCGTTCAGCTCGCAAATGCCGGCCTCGACCGCTCGCTGCACGACACCTATTTCGTCATCGCGCACTTCCACTATGTGCTGTCGCTGGGCGCCGTGTTCGCGATCTTCGCCGGCTGGTACTACTGGTTCCCGAAGATGACCGGCTACATGTATTCGCCAGTCATCGCCAACACCCACTTCTGGGTCACCTTCGTCGGCGTCAACCTGATCTTCTTCCCGCAGCATTTCCTCGGCCTTGCCGGCATGCCGCGCCGCACAATCGACTATCCCGACGCGTTTGCCGGCTGGAACTATGTCTCGTCCATCGGCTCCTACATCTCGGCGGTCGGCGTCCTGATCTTCCTTTACTGCGTCTTCGAGGCCTTCCAAAAGAAGCGGGTCGCAGGCGCCAATCCGTGGGGCGAGGGCGCCACGACGCTTGAATGGCAGCTGCCTTCGCCGCCGCCGTTCCACCAGTGGGAACAGCTGCCGAAGATCAAGTAGGCGCTGCCCGAAATACGAGACCGCCGGCCCGCCGGCGGTCTTGGCCAACGGAATAACGGACTTAAGTACGCATGGCCCTTGCTGACGACAGATTGATGGAGGACGCGGGCTTTCGCATATCGGAAGCGACCGCGGGCGATTTCTTCGCCCTGTTGAAACCGCGCGTCATGTCGCTGGTCGTCTTCACAGCCTTTGTAGGCCTGATCGCGGCGCCCGTCGCCATCAACCCGCTGATAGCGATGGTCGCCATCCTGGCGATCGCCATCGGCGCAGGCGCCTCGGGCGCTCTCAACATGTGGTACGACGCCGACATTGACGCGGTGATGACCAGGACTGCCAGCCGTCCCGTGCCGGCCGGCCGCGTCTCGCCGGGCGAGGCGCTGGGCTTCGGCCTGGTGCTTTCGGCGCTTTCGGTGATGACGCTCGGCGTGCTGGTCAACTGGCTGTCGGCATCGCTGCTTGCCTTCACCATCTTCTTCTACGCTGTCATCTACACCATGTGGCTGAAGCGCTGGACGCCGCAGAACATCGTCATCGGCGGCGCCGCCGGCGCCATCCCACCGGTGATCGGCTGGGCGGCAGTGACCGGATCGGTCAGCCTCGAAAGCGTGATCCTGTTCCTGATCATCTTCCTGTGGACGCCGCCGCATTTCTGGGCGCTGGCGCTGTTCAAGTCCGACGACTATGCCCGCGCCGGCATCCCGATGATGCCTAATGTCGCCGGCCACGCCTCGACGCGCCGCCAAATCTTCGCCTATGCGCTGATCTTGGCGCCTGTCGGCGTGCTGCCCTGGGTGCTCGGCTACACCACCGCCGGCTATGGCGTGGTTTCCGCTCTGCTAGGTCTAGGCTTCGCGTGGTATGCCTGGAAGGTGCTGGGCATGCGCGACGACGACCGCGCGATGAAGCCGGCAAAAGCCCTGTTTGCCTATTCGCTGCTCTATCTCTTCGCTATTTTCGCCGTCTATCTCGTCGACTGCGTGGTCGGGCGCGCCCTGATGATGGGGGGTGTATGATCGTGGCCGACAAGAAGCTCGAACTGGTAACGCTGACGGAACGCCAGCAGAAGGCGCGCCGCAACCGCTCCATTGCCATAGGTGTCGCGCTGGCGGCACTTGTCGTCATCTTCTATGCCGTCACCATCGTGCGCTTCGGCCACCACGGCGCCAGCCTGACATCGTCGGGTCTGTTGGGAGGCGGCTGATGAGCGGCGACTTGAGCAAGCCTCGCAAGGTCAACAGCAACGCCATCGTCGCGGCTGTCTGCCTTGCCTTCTTCACCGGCATGGTCGGCATGGCCTATGCAGCGGTGCCGCTCTACAAGATGTTCTGCCAAGTGACCGGTTATGGCGGCACCACGCGGCGCGCCGAGAAGCAATATGCCGGCCGCGTGCTCGACCGCGACATCACCATCCGCTTCGATGCCAACACCAACGGCATTCCGTGGCAGTTCGAGCCCGTCGCCCGCTCGGTGACGATCAAGATCGGCGCGACGGCGCAGGCGCATTACAGCGCCACCAACAAGTTCGACCGCACCATCACCGGCCGCGCCTCGTTCAACGTGCAGCCGGAGATGGCCGGCGCCTATTTCAACAAGGTGGAGTGCTTCTGCTTCACCGACACGACACTGAAGCCCGGCGAGACGCTGGACATGCCGGTCGTGTTCTATGTCGATCCAGACATCGTCAACGTGCCGGAACTCAAGGACTTGAAGACCATCACCCTGTCCTACACGATGTTCCCGGTCGAAAAGAAACAGCCGGTCGCCTCGTCGGCGCCGGCCGCTGGCAGCAGCAACAAAGTTCCAGATTCCGAAGCAAGCCTCGGGGGTTGATATGGCAGACGCGCACGCAAAACCACAACACGACTACCATCTCGTCAATCCCAGCCCGTGGCCTTTCCTGGGCTCGATCGGCGCGCTGATCACCGCCATCGGCGGCGTCTGCCTGATGCAGTATCTGAAGGCTGGCGACTTCCCGGTGTTCGGCCACAATATCGCCAATCCGTGGCTGTTCTTCATCGGCATGATCATCGTGCTCTACACGATGTTCGCCTGGTGGTCCGACACCATCAAGGAAGCGCATGAGGGTCACCACACGCGCGTCGTGTCGCTGCACCTGCGCTACGGCATGATCATGTTCATCGCCTCCGAGGTGATGTTCTTCGTCGCCTGGTTCTGGGCCTTCTTCGACGCCAGCCTGTTCCCAGGCGAAGCCTCGCAATATGCCCGCGCCGCCTTCACCGGCGGCGTCTGGCCGCCGAAGGGCATGGAGGTCCTCGACCCCTTCCACCTGCCGCTCTACAACACCATCATCCTGCTTTTGTCGGGCACGACGGTGACCTGGGCGCACCACGCGCTGCTGCATGGCGACCGCAAGGGCCTGATCAACGGCCTGGTGCTGACCGTTGGCCTCGGCATGCTGTTCACCATGGTGCAGGCCTACGAGTACATGCATGCGCCCTTCGCGTTCAAGGATTCGATCTACGGCGCCACCTTCTTCATGGCGACCGGCTTCCATGGCTTTCATGTCATCATCGGCACCATCTTCCTGCTGGTCTGCCTGGTGCGCGCGATGCGCGGCGACTTCACGCCGAAGCAGCATTTCGGCTTCGAGGCGGCTGCCTGGTATTGGCACTTCGTCGACGTGGTCTGGCTGTTCCTGTTCAGCGCGATCTATGTCTGGGCCTCGAACGGCGCGATGATCGAAGGTCACTGATAAAAAGCAATTCCGGGAAAAGCGCGTAGCGATTTTCCCGGAATTGCGTTCAGCAGTTTTTCAGGAATTTCGAGGGCGGTCGCGGCGACGCGGCCGCCTTCTTCTTTTCGGCGCAATGGCCGGCCATCGGTAGGTCATGTGGGCGCGAATTCCCTTGGCTGTATGCGCGTATCTGATCGCGACGTCTCCGGTACAGGAGCCGGATGTGTTACCTGCGCAAAAGGTCGATCTGGTACGGGTCGAGAAATCGCAACGGCAATTGCAATTGATCGGCGGCGACAAAATCCTGCGCAGCTACAGCATCGCGCTGGGCGGCCATCCTGTCGGCCACAAGCATCGCGAAGGCGACGAGCGAACGCCGGAAGGCCGCTATGTGCTCGACTGGCGCAATCCCAACAGTGTCGCCTACAAGTCGATCCACATCTCCTATCCCAACATTGACGATGCCGCGGAGGCAAAGGCCCGCGGCGTCGATCCTGGCGGCTTGATCATGATCCACGGCCAGCCGGATGGCTTCGGCCGGCTGGGCTGGCTGCTTCAAATGGTCGACTGGACCGACGGTTGTATTGCCGTTACGAACTCCGATATGGATGAAATCTGGACAATGGTGGCCGACGGCACACCGATCGAGATCATTGAATGAGCGAAGATCATTAGATGAGTGAAGATAAGGCGATCTGGCCACCCATCGATCCGATCTCGGCCGGCCTGCATGGCCGCTGTCCGCGCTGCGGCGAAGGCAAGCTGTTTTCGGGTTTCCTCACCGTCGGCAAGCGCTGCTACAATTGCGGGCTCGACTATTCCTTCGCCGATGCGGGCGACGGACCGGCCGTGTTCGTCATCCTGATCATCGGCTTCGTCGTCGTCGGCCTCGCATTGTGGATGGAGGTGACGTTCAATCCGCCGCTCTGGCTGCACTTTATGGTGTGGATACCGCTGGCGCTGGTGCTGTGTCTGACGGCGCTGCGCCTGATCAAGGGCGTGCTGATCACCTTGCAGTATTCGAAGAAGGCCTCCGAGGGCAGGCTGGATTCCAGCGAATGAGCGAGACGACCAGTTTGGTTGGCGGCCGTTCACGGCCCCGCACGGCGTTGGTGCTTGGCCTCGGCCTTGTCCTGTTCGCGGTCCTGATCGGGCTCGGCACCTGGCAGGTCCAGCGCCTGCACTGGAAGGAAGGCCTGCTCGCAACCGTCGACAAGCGCACGCATTCCGCACCGTTGCCGCTGGCCGACGTCGAGAAGGAATTCGCCGCTTCCCATGATGTCGATTACACGCCGGTGACGGTGACCGGCACTTTCCTGCATCAGGGCGAACGGCATTTCTTTTCCACCTGGCAAGGTGACAGCGGCTTCAACGTCTACACCCCCCTGCAGCTCGAGAATGGCCGCTTCGTGCTCGTCAACCGCGGCTTCGTTCCCTACGACCTCAAGGATCCGGCCAAGCGCAAGCAGGGCGAGGTTGCCGGCAAGGTTACGGTGACCGGGCTCGCCCGCAATCCGCTGCCCGCAAAGCCGTCGATGATGCTTCCCGACAACGATGTCGCCAAGAACATCTTCTATTGGAAGGACCGCGATGCCATGGCGGCGAGCGCCGGTCTGCCGGCGGGGTTTGTGCTGGTGCCGTTCTTCATCGATGCCGACAAGACGCCGAACCCGGGCGGCCTGCCGGTCGGCGGCGTCACCATCATCGACCTGCCGAACAACCATTTGCAGTATGCCGTCACCTGGTACGGGCTGGCCGCGGCGCTCGCGGCCGTGCTGATCCTGAGACTCCGCCGCCCGGCGAAAGAGCAGTGAGCGCCGCCGCTCTTGACAGGGCAGGGGTGCGCACCTCATTTCGCCTGAAGCTTTCCGACTAAACCGGCCGCATTCATGACCCAGAAAAAGCCCCCGCTGACGATCAGGCTCTGCCAGCCGCGCGGCTTCTGCGCCGGCGTCGACCGCGCCATCCAGATCGTCGTGCTAGCGCTGAAGAAATACGGCGCGCCGGTCTATGTCCGCCACGAGATCGTGCACAACCGCTACGTCGTCGAAGGGCTGCAGAGCCTGGGCGCCGTCTTCATCGAGGAACTGTCCGAGATCCCGCCCGAGCATCGCCAGTCGCCCGTTGTGTTTTCCGCGCATGGCGTGCCGAAGTCGGTGCCGGCGGACGCCGAGGCGCGCAATCTCTTCTACCTCGATGCCACGTGCCCGCTCGTGTCCAAGGTGCACAAGCAGGCGATGCGCCACCAGCGGCTCGGCCGCCATGTGCTTTTGATCGGCCACGCCGGGCACCCGGAAGTGATCGGCACGATGGGCCAATTGCCGGAGGGCGCCGTGACGCTGATCGAGACCGAGGCCGATGCGGCGCGCTTCGTGCCGGTCGACGCTTCGGCGCTCGGCTTCGTCACCCAGACGACCTTGTCGGTCGAGGACACAGCCGGCATCATCCGGGCCCTCCAGGAGCGCTTTCCCGAACTGCACGCGGCCGCGGCCGAATCGATCTGCTACGCCACCACCAACCGCCAGGAAGCGGTGAAGGAGACGGCGGCGGGCGCCGATCTTTTCCTCATCGTCGGCGCTCCCAATTCGTCCAACTCGCGTCGCCTTGTCGAAGTGGCGGAGCGTGCGGGCGCCACGATGTCGCTTCTCGTGCAGCGCGCCGCCGAAATTCCGTGGGATGAGATCGCCGGGATCAGGACGCTCGGCCTGTCGGCCGGCGCCTCGGCGCCGGAAATCATCGTCGACGAGATCATCGACGCGTTCCGGCAGCGCTTCGACGTCACCATCGATCTGGCCATCACGGCCACGGAAACGGAGGACTTTCCGGTAATGCGGGTGTTGCGCGATGTCGAACTGACGGCGGCCGACATGGCCTTCGTCAATGGAGCGGCGTGAAACCGGATGGCCGTCTACACCGATGTCAACGAGAACGAACTCAGTGCGTTCCTGAAAGCCTATCCGGTTGGCGAACTGCTCTCCTACAAGGGCATCGCCGAAGGCACCGAGAATTCCAATTTCCTGGTCCACGCCTCGACCGGCTCCTACATCCTGACGCTCTATGAAAAGCGCGTCGACAAGGCCGACCTGCCGTTCTTTCTCGGCCTGATGGGCCATCTCGCCAGGAAGGGCATTTCCTGCCCGCTGCCGGTCACCGCGCATGACGGCACCGTCATCGGCACGCTCGCCGGCCGTCCAGCCGTCATCATCACCTTCCTCGAAGGCCTGTCGCTGAGGCGCCCGACGGCTGCGCATTGCGCGGAAGTCGGCAAGGCGCTCGCCAGCCTTCATCTCGCCGGCCAGGATTTCCTGATGAGAAGGCCGAACGCGCTGGCGATCGACGGCTGGCGTAAGCTGTGGGACGCCTCGCGCGATCGTGCCGACGAGGTCGAGCCGGGCCTGGCGGCCGAGGTCGACGCCGACTTCGCCGATTTCGAGCGCAACTGGCCGGCCGGCCTGCCGCAGGGCATCATCCACGCCGACCTGTTCCCGGACAACGTCTTCTTCCTCGGCGAAAAACTGTCGGGGCTGATCGACTTCTATTTCGCCTGCGACGACCTCTACGCCTACGATGTGGCCACCTGCCTCAACGCCTGGTGCTTCGAGAAGGATTTTTCCTTCAACCTGACCAAGGGGGCGGCGCTGCTGGCCGGCTACCAGTCGGTGCGGCCGCTTTCGAGCGACGAGAAGGCCGCGCTGCCGATGCTGGCGCGCGGCTCGGCGCTGCGCTTTATGCTGACCAGGCTCTATGACTGGCTGACCATTCCAGATGGCGGCCTGGTGATGAAGCGCGATCCGACCGAATATATCCGCCGCATGCGATTCCATCGAGCAATCCGATCGCCATCCGAATACGGGCTGACATGACCAAGCAGGTTGAAATCTTCACCGACGGCGCCTGTTCGGGCAATCCTGGGCCCGGCGGCTGGGGCGCCATCCTTCGCTTCAACGGCAAGACCAAGGAATTGTCCGGCGGCGAGGCCGAGACGACTAACAACCGCATGGAATTGCTGGCGGCCATATCGGCGCTGAATGCGCTGAAGGAGCCTTGCGCCGTCGAGCTGCACACCGACAGCAAATACGTCATGGATGGCATTTCCAAATGGATCCATGGCTGGAAGAAGAACGGCTGGAAGACCGCCGACAAGAAGCCGGTGAAGAATGGCGAGCTCTGGCAGGCGCTCGACGAAGCCAACCGGCGCCACAAGGTGACCTGGAACTGGGTCAAAGGCCATGCCGGCCATCCCGAGAACGAGCGCGCCGACGAGCTCGCGCGCGAAGGCATGGCGCCGTTCAAGAAGGGCTCGGCTGCCTTGCCGCCGAAGCCGGCAGCGGCGCCGAAGCCGGCCGCGGCGGCAAGGCAGCCCGTGACCCCAAGGGCACGGCGCTCCACCCAGAGCTATTGATTTCGGCGGGCTCGCCTGCACTCTGGCCGGAGAAGCATGTCGTGCCGATAGCCTATTACATCACACACCCGCAGGTGCGCATCGACGCCGGCGTTCCCGTGCCTCAATGGGGATTGTCCGACATCGGCAGGGCGAGGGCTGTCGCGATGCTCGACCAGCCATGGATCGGCTCGATCAGGCGCGTGGTCTCGTCCGCCGAACGCAAGGCGACCGCAACCGCGGAAATCCTGGCGCAGCATCTCGGTCTTGTTGTCGAGATGCGCGAGCGGATGCACGAGAACGACCGGTCGGCAACGGGCTTCCTGCCGCCGCCGGAATTCGAGGCGGTTGCCGATCAGTTCTTCGCCAAGCCGCATGACAGCATCCGAGGCTGGGAAAGGGCGATAGACGCCCAGCAACGCATCATGGGCGAGGTCGATGCGGTGCTTGCGGCCGGTGAATCCGACATCGCCTTCGTCGGCCATGGCGGTGTCGGCACGCTGTTGCTCCTCCATCTCAGTGGACGGGAAATCAGCCGTATCGCGGATCAGCCGGCGGGCGGCGGCAACTACTTCGCCTTTGACATTGAGGCGCGCCGCATCCTCCACGGCTGGCGGCCGATCGACGAACCAGCGCCGCATCACGACATTTGATCGTTACCGGATCAGCAGCGCCGTCGAGAACATGCCGAGCGCGAACACCGTGTGCGCCATGAGGTTGAGCGCGCGCGCCTTCGTCGGATTGGGGAGCTTGGATGCCGCCCAGCCGGCGCCCATGCCCGGCGCCAGCAGGAACCAGCCGGCTCCGACGGTGACGATGCCGAGGATGAAGGCAGGCAGGAAGGTCGGCGCCGCCAGCCAGCCCGCCCCGGCGAGCACCACCAGGATCACGCCGTAGAGGATGCCGACCAGATAGTGGAAGGCCCAGCCCAGCGCCCTTTCATGCGCATAGGGCGCGGCCTTGCCGATATCGTCGTGGAATACCTTCTCGGGCAGATGCCGGACCCAGCGGCCGACCATGCCCCAATTGGGCAAGGGCTGGCCGATCGCCTTGTTGAGGATGATCGCCCAGATATCCATGAACACGGTGGCGCCGATGCCGATCGCCACCGCGCGCCAGACGACGTCGAGCATCAGAGCTGCTCGAGGATCTTGGCGGCGCCGCTCTCGTTGACGCCAGGCTTTGTCTCTACATTGAGCGCGGTGACCTTGCCGTCGTCGACGATCATCGAAAACCGCTTGGAGCGCAGGCCCATGCCGGCTGCGGAAAGATCGTTGTCGAGCCCCACGGCCTTGGCGAAATCGCCGCTGCCATCGGCGAGATAGAGGATCTTGCCTTCGCCGCCGGAGAAGCGCGCCCAAGCACCCATGACATGCACGTCGTTGACCGAGACGACGGCGATCGTGTCGACGCCGCGCGCCAGAATGGCGTCATGGTTTTCCAGATAGCCCGGCAAATGGTTGTTGCTGCAGGTCGGCGTGAAGGCGCCGGGGACGCCGAACAGCACCACCTTCTTGCCGGCGAAGATCTCGTTGCCCTTGATATCCTTCGCGCCATCGGCGGTCATCGTCTTGAAGGTCACGTCGGGCAGTTTTTCGCCAACCGAAATGGTCATGGGGAGCCTCGTTTGGGGGAGTTGGGAAGGACTGACGCCTTCGATATCGGACTGCGCGGCTGCCAGCAACCTCTCACAGCAAGTCCAGGAAAAGTGCGCGGCGGTTTTCCGTCCGGAATTGCGGCTAAGAAGCACCGCTGGATCAAGGGAAAGGCAGCAGCCCGTCCACCGAACCCTCGGCGCTAGTCAGCGTGTAGTAGAGCCCGCCATCGGTCGGCGTTGCCGAAGGCCGGTCGAGGATCGGCACGGTGAAGACGAGCTTGCCGTCCTTCTCGCTGCGCACCGGCGCGCCGAACATGTAGTCGCGCTCGCCGGCGATGAAGAAATCGACGGATTCCGGATCGCCGGGCGACTGCGCCTGGACGACAAGGGTCTCGTGGTCGCCGGGCAGCACGCTGATGCCGAAATCGGACCGGGCCGGGGAGGGCAGCGTCGCGAGCGCGATTTTCACCAATGCGGCGTCGGTCGCGTTGTCCGGATCGGAACTGGGATCGACGCTGAGCTGGGTCTGCACCGGGATGCAGATCGTCTCGCAGATGCCGAGGAAGACATGGGCGTCGATGGTCGCCGGCTGGCCGGGCGAAGACAGCGTGAAGGTCACCGGCAGCGACACCGGACGATCGTAGCCGGCCCATTTGCCGTAGCCGTCGTCATGCCGCCGTGGCGGCGGGAACGACAATTGGGCGTCGGCGATGTTGGTGCTGCCGGATATGTCGAGCTGCGGCGGCACGCCTGCATCGCCCGGATCGCGCCAATAGGTCTTCCAACCGGGCTTCAACGCGATGTCGAGCACGCCGTGGATCTTGCCGGCATCGTCGGGCTTGCCGGTGGTCACCAGCCGAACCTTGCCGCCCTCACTGTTGTACCAGACCGAGGAGGAGGCCTCGGCCGGGAGGCTTGCAGCCCACCCCAAAACGACGCCGAGAACCAGTCTTTTCATGTATCGCATGGCGGTGATTTGACCGTCCGTTCTTGGCCGCGCAATGACTTCGTCGCTCTCCCGGTATCATATTTGCGTTACATCGGGGACTGGCACCATCTTTTCGGCGCTGCCGAAACGCGTTACGCTCAAGCCATGGACTTGCTGCGCCACAAGAAGGCGGCCGCCGGACGCGGCTTCCTCGACGACCAGTTCCTGATTGCCATGCCTGGCATGAAGGACGACCGTTTCGCGCGCTCCGTCATCTACATCTGCGCCCACAGCAACGAGGGCGCGATGGGGCTGATCATCAACCAGACGCAGCAGATGCTGTTTCCGGACCTGCTTGTGCAGCTCGGCATCATGAACGAGCAAGAAGCGATCCGCCTGCCGGCGCATACGCGCGATTTCGTCGTGCGCAATGGCGGGCCGGTCGACCGCAGCCGCGGCTTCGTGCTGCACTCGGGCGATTATCGCGTGGAATCCTCGCTCAACGTCTCCGACGACATCTGCCTGACCGCGACCGTCGACATCCTGCGCGCCATCTCCACCGGCCGCGGCCCGCGCCATGCGCTGATGGCGCTCGGCTATTCCGGCTGGGGCGCCGGCCAGCTCGAAACGGAGATCGCCGAGAATGGCTGGCTCACCTGTCCGGCGACGCCCGAGCTTCTCTTCGACACCGACATCGAGCGCAAATACGACCGCATCCTGGCTTCGATCGGCATCGACCTCGCCCATTTGAGCGCCGCTGCGGGGCACGCTTGACCTAACGAGCCGACGCAGAGGCCGTTTCGAAATTCGCTCCTGCGAGTCATATGGTGGTGATTTCGAGAACCGGAGCGGAGCGTACTTAAGGGGAGCGGAGCGTACTTAAGGTACGTGAGCACCGGAAGCGCAGAAAGCGCCGCCAGATGGCCGCAGGAGTAGAGTTTCCAAACGGCCTCTAAGCCTTGGTCAGTGGATACTGCTCCCTCAACGTCTTCAGCACCTGGTCGCCGGGCATCGGCGCGCCGAACATGAAGCTCTGGACATATTCGCAGCCCATCTGGCGCAGCTCCAGCGCGTCGCTTTCGTCCGAAATGCCTTCCGCGACGACCGAAAGCCCAAGCTCGTGCGCCATGTTGACCATGGATTTGAGCAGCACGGCGCGCTTCGGGGTCGCGTCGTCGACGAAGCTCTTGTCGATCTTGATCGTGTCGAAGGGGAAGCGCGTCAGGTAGGAGAGCGAGGAATAGCCGGTGCCGAAATCGTCGAGCGACAGCCCGATGCCGAGCTGTTTCAGCTTGCTCAGCACATGCGCGGTCTGCTCGGGATTGTCCATCACTAACGATTCGGTGAGCTCGAGCCGGAAGCAGCGCGGCTTGAGATTGGCGCGCGCGATGACCGAGCGGACGTCGCTTACAAGATCGCGGCGGATGAGCTGGCGGCTCGACAAATTGACCGAGACCGACAGCGGCGCGTCGCCGATCTGCTTTTGCCAGGCAGCCAGGTCTTCGGCCGCCTGCTGCATGGCGAACAGGCCGAGCTGCACGATCAGCCCGCAATTCTCGGCCACCGGGATGAAGTCCCCCGGCGGGATCATGCCGCGGCGCGGATGGTCCCAGCGCAGCAGCGCCTCGAAGCCGGCGACACTGCCGTCCTCCAGCCGCACGATCGGCTGGTAGGCAAGCGTGAACTCGCGCCGCTCGATGGCGCGGCGAAGATCGGATTCGAACTGCAGCCGGTCGGTGCCGACGGTGCGGAAGGCCGGCCGGAACGGCTCGATCCTGTCGCCGCCGAAGCGCTTGGCCTGGTGCATGGCAAGCTCGGCGTCCTTGACCATGTCCTCGGCCGAGGTCTGCGCCGTCGTCCACGTGATCAGGCCTATCGAGGCGGTCAGCACGATCTCGCGCTTGGCGAAGGTGATCGGATTGTTGATGGCGTGCTTGATGGCGTCGGCCATGGCCGCGATGCGGGCAGGGTCCTGTTCCGAAAGCAGCATCAGCGCGAACTGGTCGCCGGCAAAGCGCGACAGCGAGTCCTTCGGCTTCAGCAGCCGGTGCAGCCGGCGCGCGACCGTGAGGAGAATGGTGTCGCCGGCGGAAATGCCGAGACCGTCATTGACCTGCTTGAAGCGGTCGATGTCGATGATGAAGACCGTCGGTCGCACCTTGTCCTCGGTGCGGGCGATCGAAATGATCGCCTCCAGCCGGTTCATGAACAATTCGCGGTTCGGCAGGCCGGTCAGATTGTCGTGCACGGCGTCGTGCAGCAGCCTTTCCTCGGATTTCTTCTGCTCGGTGACGTCGACCATGGTGCCGACGCAGCGGATCACTTCGCCGTCGGAGCCGATCACCGGGCGGGCGCGCAGCGAGAACCAGTGATAGTGGCCGTCGGCGCCGCGCAGGCGGAAGTTCTGCGCCACCTTGCCGCGGCGGTGCTCGAGCACCACGTCGAGCGTGGTGCGGAACGTATCGCGGTCGTCGGCATGCAGCACGGGCAGCCAGTTGCGGGCAGCCCCGCCAAGGCTGTTGGGCGCAAGGCCGAGCTGCAGGCTGATGTCGGGCTTGGTGACGACGCGGTCGCGCAGCACGTCCCAGTCCCAGACGATGTCGCCCGAGCCGGCGACGGCGAGCGCCTGCCGCTCGAGGTCGGAGAACAGCCCCTGGTGCAGCGCGCCGCCGGCAAAGGCGTGCTGCATGACGGTGAAGCCGATCAGGAGGATGATCAGGATCAGCCCGCCGCCCAGCGCCGGCTGCGCGATGTCGTTGTCCAGCATGCCGGTGATCGCCATCCACGACCCGCACAGCCATAACAGCACCATCACCCAGCTTGGCACCAGCATGATCGCGCGGTCATAGCCGCGAATGCCGAGGAAGATGATGAGGCCGAGGCCGGTGAGCGCGGTGGCGGCGAACGAGATGCGGGCAATGCCGGCGGCGACCGCCGGATCGACGATGGCAACGCCCGCGATCAAGAGCAGCCCGAGGATCCAGACCAGCGCTCCATAGCTGAAATGGCCATGCCAACGGTTGAGATTGAGATAGGCGAACAGGAACACCACGAAGGTTCCGGCCAGGGCCACCTCCGTGCCGGCCCGCCATATCTGCTCGTTGCCGGGCGATATCTCGATGATCTTGTTGAGGAAGCCGAAGTCGACGCAGATATAGGCGAGCACCGCCCAGGCGAGCGCCGCGGTCGCCGGGAACATCGAGGTTCCCTTGACCACGAACAGGATGGTCAGGAACAGCGCCAGGAGGCCCGAAATGCCGATGACGATGCCGCGGAACAGCGTGTAGGAATTGACCGAGTCCTTGTAGGAATCCGGCTCCCAGAGATACACCTGCGGCAGCTTCGGCGAGGCGAGCTCGGCGATGAAGGTCACCACCGTTCCGGGGTTCAGCGTCACCCGGAACACGTCGGCGTCCGGGCTTGTCTGGCGGTCGAGGGCGAAGCCCTCGCTGGGCGTGATCGCGGCGATGCGGGTCGAGCCGAGATCAGGCCAGAAGATACCGGAATTCACCAGGCGGAAATGCGGGGCGACGATCAGCCGGTCGAGCTGCTGGTCGGTGGTGTTGGCGAGCGCGAACACGGCCCAGTCGCCGCTCGAGCGCGCGTCATTGGCTTCCACCTCGATGCGCCGCACGATGCCGTCGGGACCGGGCGCCGTCGAGACCTGGAAATTCTCGCCCTGGTTCCGGTAGATTTCCACGGCGCCGGAGAGGTCCAGCGCCTTGTCGTCACGCGCGATCTTGATCGGCTCGACGGCGAAAGCCGGCATGGCCGAAAAAAGCGTGACGACGACCGTCATGATGAGGGCGAACAGCGACGCTAATCGCGGGAAATTCGTCACAATCAGCCCTTCGTTCCATCGCCCGGCGGATCGTCCGCGATCCGGGCGTAGAGGTAGTGATCCTGCCAGATGCCGTTGATCCTGAGATAGGATCGCAGAAGTCCTTCGCGCCGGAATCCGGCTTTTTCAAGCACGCGGATCGACCGGGCGTTTTCGGGAATACAGGCAGCTTCGATCCGGTGCAACCTGAGCGTATCGAAGGCAAAGCGCGACACCAGCTTGACCGCCTCGGTCATCAGGCCTCGGCCGCCGAAGCGTTCGCCGATCCAATAGCCGATATGACCGCTCTGCGCGACGCCATGGCGGATGTTGCCGAGCGTGATGCCGCCGGCAAGCTTGCCGCTCGATTTTTCGAAGATGAAGAAGGCGATGGCCGTGCCTTGCGCGTAATCCTCGCGGTAGCGGCTGATGCGCAGCCGCCAGGCGGTGCGGTCGAGCTCGTCCGGCTGCCAGCGCGGCTCCCAGGGTTCGAGGAAGGCGCGGCTTTCGCCGCGCACCGCCGCCCATTCGCGGTAGTCGTTGGTCAGGGGCACGCGCAGCGTGACCTTTTCGCCTCTCAGTGCCGGCAGGTCGCGGCGAAAGAAAGGGAGCGCGAACACGGCGCGTGTTCTAAGATTCAGACGGCGAGCCGGCGGGCCGTCGTCTGCGGACCCGCAAGCGATTCGAGGATCGCCTCGTAGGGCGCAAGCGTGCCCACGGGGCCAACCGCGGTAAGCGTCGGCTTGGTCGAGAACAGCCGCGAGGAGAGGTCGGTCAGCCGTTCGACGGTCAGCGCCGAAAGCCGCTCCATCAATTCCTCCTTGGCGATCGGCCGTCCGAACAGAAGCAGCTGCCGGGCAATCTGCGAGGCGCGGCTGGCCGGGCTTTCGGCCGACATGATGAGGCCCGCGCGGTATTGCGCCCGCGCCCGGTCGAGCTCTTCCTGCTGGATGCTTTCGCCGGCCTTCTGCAGTTCGTCGATGATCACCGGCACCAGCTTGGCGATATCGCTCTGCCCGGTCGCGGCATGCACGCCGAAAATGCCGGTGTCGGAAAAACCCCAGTGGAAGGCATAGACCGAGTAGCAGAGGCCACGCTTCTCGCGCACTTCCTGGAACAGCCTCGACGACATGCCGCCGCCCAGGATCATCGACAGCACCTGCGAGGCATAGAAATCGCGCACATGGTAGGCGCGGCCCTCGAAGCCGAGCACGATCTGCGCATCCATCAGGTCGCGGTCCTCGCGGAAATCGCCGCCGACATACTGCGCATATTGCGGGATGTTGCCCTCGGCCTTGGCGCGGAAGCCGCCGAGCCGGTTTTCCACCTCACGCACGAAAGCGTCGTGCTTGATGTCGCCGGCCGCCACGATCACCATCCGCTCGGCGGCATATTGCCGCTCGATGAAGTCGTGCAGCTGTTTGGAGGTGAAGGATTTGACCGTCTCGGGCGTGCCCAGGATCGAGCGGCCGATGGTCTGGTGGCGGAAGGCGGTTTCGGTGAAGCGGTCGAAGACGATGTCGTCGGGCGTGTCGTGCGCGGCGCCGATCTCCTGCAGGATCACATGCTGCTCGCGCTCCAGCTCCTCGGGATCGAATTCGGATTCCTGCAGGATGTCGGCCAGGATATCGACCGCCAGCGGCACGTCGCCGGAAAGCACCCTGGCGTAGTATGAGGTCGTCTCGACGCTGGTGGCGGCGTTGATCTCGCCGCCGACATTCTCGATTTCCGAGGCGATCTCGAAGGCGCTGCGGCGCTTGGTGCCCTTGAACGCCATGTGTTCGAGGAGATGGGCCATGCCATGCTCTTCGTCGCGCTCGTTGCGGGCGCCAGACTTCACCCAGGCACCAAGGGCAACCGATTCGATGCTTGGAAGGGTTTCGGTGGCGACTGTCAGGCCGTTCGACAGACGGCTTACCTCAACACCCATATGGCAAGTACTCCCTAACGCGCCGCCCGCGTGTGGCGGCTCACGTAATCTTCCACCATTTTCAAGTCGGATGGAAGTATCGTGTATTTTTCGTCGGCTGTCATCAAGCCGCCTAGCCATGCGGGCAGGGCAGGGGTGATGCCGCTCGCTGCCTCGACCGCTGCCGGGAATTTCGCCGGATGCGCGGTGCCGAGCACCACCATGGGCACCGGACCGGAGGCGTGGGCGGCCGCGACATGAACGGCGGCGGCGGTGTGCGGATCGAGCAGGTAGTTGCTTTTCTCGAGCGTCGCGCGGATGGTGGCGGCGACCTCTTCGACGGTGGCGCGGCCGGCGTCGAACTCGGCGCGGATGCGCCTGATCTCGCCTGCCTCGATGGTGAAGGCGCCCGACTGCTTCAGCCCGTTCATGTAGCGCCTGACCGTCTCGGCGTCGCGACCCGCGGCCTCGAACAGCAGCCGCTCGAAATTCGACGACACCTGGATGTCCATCGACGGCGAGGTCGTGGCGAACACGCCCTTGGTGCGGTATTCACCGCTCGCAAGCGTGCGCGCCAGGATGTCGTTGTCGTTGGTGGCGATGATCAGCCGCTCGATCGGCAGGCCCATGCGCTTGGCGGCGTAGCCGGCGAAAATATCGCCGAAATTGCCAGTCGGCACGGTGAAGGAGACCGGCCGGTCCGGCGCGCCGAGCGACACGGCGGAAGAGAAATAGTAGACGATCTGGGCCATGATGCGGGCCCAGTTGATCGAATTGACGCCCGATAACGACACCCGGTCGCGGAAAGCGTGGTCGTTGAACATGTCCTTCACCAGGCCCTGGCAATCGTCGAAATTGCCCTCGACCGACAGCGCATGGACGTTGGCGGCGCTCGACGTCGTCATCTGACGCTGCTGCACCGGCGAGACCTTGCCGTGCGGGAACAGAATGAAGATGTCGGTGCGGTCGCGGCCGGCAAAGGCGTCGATCGCGGCGCCACCGGTGTCGCCCGACGTGGCGCCGACGATGGTGGCGCGCTTGCCGCGCTCGGCGAGCACATGGTCCATCAGCCGCGCCAGCAACTGCATCGCCACGTCCTTGAAGGCCAGTGTCGGGCCGTGGAACAGCTCGAGGATGAAGGTGTTTTTTCCAGTCTGCACCAGCGGGCAGACGGCTTCATGCCGGAAAGTCGCATAGGCCTCGCGCACCAGCCGCTCGAAGACGGGCGCCGCGATCTCGCCGCCGAGGAAGGGCGTGAGCACGCGGATGGCAAGGTCGGGATAGGCAAGCCCACGCATGGCGCGGATGTCGGCGGCCGAAAACTGCGGCCATTCGCGCGGAACGTAAAGCCCGCCGTCGCGCGCCAGGCCCGCCAGCACCGCGTCGGAAAATCCAAGCGCGGGGGCATCCCCGCGGGTACTCACATATTGCATCGTCAAAGGCCCATTGCTGCCGGTCGCGTCATCCACGGCATTTGGTTAATTTTCCGAGCCGGCTCAGTCGCATTTTTGCCGCGCGGTTGCTATACGTCACCGGCTTTGTGAGAGGGAAGTGCAGTTTCATGGCGTTTTATTCGGTCAACCGTCGTTTTGTCGCGGGTCTGGCGCTCACCGGCTTTATGCTTGCCGCCGCCGGCTGCCAATCGAGCGACAATGGCATCCTGGATCTCGGTTTCGGCAAGAAGAGCGATCCGACCGCGCCGCCGCCGCCGCAGGATTCCAAGATACTCGCCAGCCAGTTGCGCGCCTACTGCCCGAAGGTGACGCTGCGCGACGGCACCGCCTATTTCAACACCTATGCCAAGGGCACAGCGGCAAAGCCGAAGAAAAAGAAGCTTGATCCCGCGGCGCAGGCCGAGGCCGAGGCAGCGGCCGCCCAGACCGGCCCCAACGGCCAGCCGATCGATCCCGCTCACGATCCGTCGAAGATCGTCTACCAGGCCTCGGTCACCGACGTGACGCGCGATTGCACCCACGCCAACGGCCAGATGTCGATGAAGATCGCCGTCGCCGGCAAGGTCGTGCCGGGGCCGATGTTCGCGCCCGGCACCGTGACCATGCCGATCCGCATCGCGGTCCAGCATGGCGACGAGGTGCTTTATTCGCAGTTGCATCAGTACCAGGTGCAGGTCACCGACCCGTCGGCTGCCACCCAGTTCGTCTTCGTGGACAGCAATGTCGTGGTGCCTGAGCCGACCGCGCGCGATTACCAGGCCTATGCCGGCTATGACGAAAACACGCCGGTCGCCTCGGCGGACAAGTCGAAAGGCAAGAGGAAGAAGCGCGCTCCGGCGACCAATTAATATCTGCGCTCATCGACGGCTGATCGTGGCCTGGCGGCCGGCTACTCCGGCAATCCGGCTGCCCGTAGCGCGCTGCCAAGGGCCTCGGCGAGCGCGGGCGCGCAATTCACGCCTGCAAACTGGCGGCTGTAGCGAAAGGCAGGCTGGAGCTCGATCACGCGAGCGGCTGCCGCCTTCGCTTCGTCCAATCGGCCAAGCTTGGCCAGCGCCGCGGCCAATTGCACAAAGGTGATGCTGTGCGCCGGATTGGCTTGGACGGACTTGTAGGCAGCACGGCAAGCCTCGTCGTAACGGCCGCGCAGCAAATGGCTCATCGCCTGCGCGTCAAATGCGGCCCAGGCCCACGAATCGAACGGGCTCAGCCGCATGCCATGCTCGCTCCACTCTATCGCGCGCTCCGCTTCGCCGTTCCATCCGAGAACGACGCTGCCAAGGATGTAGGTCAGAGCCGATGATGGGCTGATGGCGAGCGCTGCTTCCAATGCCGCGAATGCGGCGGCGCGATCATGCGCATCCATTCCGATGGAAAAGCCCGCCCATGTCAGGGCCAGTGCATCATCTTGTCCATGGACGATGGCCGACCGCGCGTGGCGAATCGAAGACGCGCGGTTGATTTCCTGCAGGCCGGCCCGAAGGAACAGGCAATGGTGGCACATCGCGGCGTTGCCATGCGCCAGCGCATAGGCTGGTTCGAGTGCGATCGCACGGTCGAGAAGCGCCAGCGCCCTGGTGACCTGCTCCGGCATGCCTGAATCGACATCAGGCTGGGCCTGCAGCACGAGATCGTAGGCATCGAGACTATCGGGGCGCTTGCGCCTGACACGTTCGATTTCGGCCTTCCGCACGCTTGGCGCAATCGCGCCCACTGCTGCCAGCGCGATCTCGTCCTGAATCGCGAAAATGTCGTCGGAGCTGCGATCGTAGCGCTCGGCCCAGACATGCGCGCCGGTCGAAGCGTCGATCATCTGCGCGGTGACCCGCACGCTTCCGCCGGCCTTGCGCACACTGCCTTCGAGCACATAGCGAACGCCAAGCTCGCGACCGACCTGCTTCACGTCGACGGCGCGACCCTTGTACGAGAAGGTCGAATTTCGCGCGATGACGAACAGCCATTTGATGCGCGCCAGGCCTGTGATGATGTCGTCCACCATCCCATCGGCAAAATACTCCTGCTGCGGATCGCCGCTCAAAATCGAGAATGGCAGGACCGCGACGGAGGGCTTCTCAGGCAAGCTCGGCGCCGACGCAGCGCGGGTGGCGGCCGAGATATCGGGAACATTGGTGGCGACGGCCGGTCCGACATAGCGATAGCCGCGGCGCGGCAATGTTTCGATCCAGTTCGCCGCATTCGCCGCATCGGCCAGTGTCCGGCGCAAGGCTGCGATCTGAACCGTCAGATTGTTATCGGCAACCGCCGATCCGCCCCAGCCGGCGTCGATCAGCGCGTCCTTGGACACGGGTTGGCCCCCGTTCTGGATCAGCAGCCGCAGCAACGCGACGGCGCGCTGCCCGAGCATCGTCGGCTCGGCCTCGTAAAAGAGAATGCCCACCTCAGGATCGAGGCGGAACGGGCCGAACTGGTAGAGGTCGCCCCTGACGGTCATTGGAGTCTTTTAGCAAATTTTTGGCAACGGATTCACGACTTTCCGGCGTGAGCGGTCGATGTTGCGTGAATGCTTGCCAGATACAAGCGCCCTGTCAGAGGAGGATCATATGAGCGCCGATGCCGTCATCCGCATGCCCGACGAGAAGAAAGGAGTCATGCTGCGTGGCCACCCCATGGCTTTCCTCGTCACCGACGAAAATACCAGGCATACGAGCATGTTCGACTGGACGATCCCGCCGGAGTTCGCCACCGGGCGGCATGTTCACCGGGTGCAGGAGGAGACCTTCTATCTGCTCGAGGGCGAGTGTGAATGGCATGTCGGCGACCGGGCGATCCGGGCAACGCCGGGAACCTTCCTGTTCATCCCGCCGGGAGTGCCGCACAACATCACCAATGTCAGCAAGAAGCCGGCGCGCGTGCTGATGACCGTCTCTCCGCCCGGTCACGAGCATTATTTCGAAGAGCTCGCCGAGCTGGCGGCGCAGGGTGCGCCGGATTCGAAAGCGCTCGCCGATCTGCGAAATCGCTACGACACCGACCAACTGTCGACGCTGACGACCGGCGCGTAGGCGTCGTCCTCGACCTTCTGGTCTAAGCGTCTTCCGACCATTCCGACAGCGCGGCGATCGTGCTGTTGAGCTCCGCCCAGCGCCGGATGACCGTTTCGGCGCCGGCCTCGGTCAGCGCATCGGCATGGCCGGGATAGCTGTGCCCTGCGCCGGTGAAGCCGATGACGCGCATGCCGGCCGCCCTGGCGCCGGCAATGCCATGCACGGAATCCTCGATGACGAAGGTGTTCTTCGGGTTGGCGCCGAGCTTTTCGGCGGCGTAGAGGAACACGTCCGGCGCCGGTTTGGGCTTCTTGCTCGGGATATCCAGCCCCGAAAAGATGCGGCCGGCGAAGAACGGCAGCAGCCGCACCTTCTCCAGCATGAATTCGACCCGCTCCGTGCTGGAGTTCGAGCAGACGGCGCGTGGCGCGGAGACGGCGGCGACCGCCTCGCGGGCACCGTCGATGATGCGCACGTCCACGCGCAGCTTGCGGTCGACCAGTTCCTCGGCGCGGTCGATCAGCGAGGCCTGGAACGGGATCTGCGATTTCTCCTCGACCCGCAGCATGATGTCCTTGAAGGTCAGGCCGGCATAGGTTTCACTAAGCTCCTCAGCCGAAATCTCGAACCCAGCCGACGTCAAAAGCTCCGCCTCGATGCGGGCGGCGATGATTTCGGAATCGACGAGCACGCCGTCGCAATCGAAAATGACAAGGTCTGGCTGGGGCATGGCTATCCGAAAGCGTTTGGGGGAGGCCTGAATGGCTTAGAGCATGATGCCGAAAAGTGTGGAGCGGTTTTCGGACGACATCATGCTCTACTTCTTTGATCTGGAGCTAAATTCAGATTTCAGGTCGACATGACCTCAAATCTGAATTTAGCTCTAGGCGGGCGCGGCATACACCAATGGGCCAGCCTTCGCAAACCGCCGAAGGTGATGCGGCGAGCCTTCACCGAATGTTTACGCTGATCGGTAACCATAACAGCCAGTAAACCGTAACGCGTTCCTTTGGGTGTTTTGATGTCTGCCGTGCGTCTTATCGACGAGCTTTCCCATGCTCCCCAGCAGTCCGAATGGCTGGACACGATCCTGAAGGGCGATTGCGTCGCCGCCCTCGACCGGCTGCCGGAAAAGTCGATCGACATCATCTTCGCCGACCCGCCCTACAATCTGCAGCTCGACGGCGACCTGCACCGGCCGGACCAGTCCAAGGTCGACGCGGTCGACGACGACTGGGACCAGTTCGAGAGTTTCGAGGCCTATGACGCCTTCACCCGCGCCTGGCTGCTCGCGGCGCGCCGCGTGCTGAAGCCTAGCGGCACCATCTGGGTCATCGGCTCCTACCACAACATCTTCCGCGTCGGCGCCCGCATGCAGGATCTCGGCTTCTGGATCCTCAACGACATCGTCTGGCGCAAGACCAACCCGATGCCGAATTTCCGCGGCCGCCGCTTCCAGAACGCGCATGAGACGATGATCTGGGCCTCGCGCGACCAGAAGGCCAAGGGCTACACCTTCAATTACGAAGCGCTGAAGGCCTCGAACGACGATCTGCAGATGCGCTCCGACTGGCTGTTCCCGATCTGCACCGGCGGCGAGCGGCTGAAGGACGAGAACGGCAACAAGGTGCATCCGACGCAGAAGCCGGAAGCCTTGCTGGCCCGCATCATGATGGCCTCGACCAAGCCGGGCGATGTCGTGCTCGACCCCTTCTTCGGCTCCGGCACCACGGGTGCTGTCGCCAAGCGTCTCGGCCGCCATTTCGTCGGCATCGAGCGCGAGCAGGCCTACATCGATGCCGCCAACGAGCGTATCGCCGCGGTTCGTCCGCTGGAAAATGCCGATCTGACCGTGCTTTCCGGCAAGCGCGCCGAACCGCGCGTCGCCTTCATCAGCCTGATCGACAACGGTCTGGTGACGCCCGGCGCCACGCTCTATGACGCCAAGAAGCGTTGGGCTGCCAAGGTGCGCGCCGACGGCACGCTGGCGATCGGCGACAGCGCCGGCTCGATCCACAAGATCGGCGCCGAGGTGCAGGGTCTGGATGCCTGCAACGGCTGGACCTTCTGGCACTATGAACGCAGCGGCGGGTTGACCCCGATCGACGAATTGCGCCGCATCGCCCGGCTCGGCATGGAGCGGGCAGGGGCCTGAGCAGCCGCCCGCTCTTGAATCAAGACTTCAACGGATCGCCGCAAGCGATTCAGTTCAAGCCGCAATCCCGAGCCGTTCAAGGTCCGCTTTAAGCGTCCTGGCGTCGGTGAACAGCACCGCCTGCCAGCCGGCGGCCTTGGCGCCGTCGACATTCTTCTGGCTGTCGTCGATGAACAGCGTGGCGGCGGGTTCCAGGCCGAAAGACGCGACGTGATGGTCGTAGATGGCCCGATCCGGCTTGATCTGGCGGATGTCGCCCGAAACGGTCACGCCGCGTGGGCTGTTCAGGAAGTCGAAGCGCTCGCGCGCCTCGGCAAACGTGTCGGAGGCGAAGTTGGTCAGCATGGTCACGTCATAGCCGTTGGCTATGAGGTTCTTCATGATGACGACACTGTCGTCATAGGCATGCGGCACCATCTCGTGCCAATGGCGGCGGAAATTGCGGATGTTTTCCGAGTGGCCGGGATGCTCGGCGATCAGCTCAGCTTCCGCTTCTTCCCAGGTCCGGCCACGGTCCTGCTCGATGTTCCAGGCGCTGGTGCAAACATTGTCGAAGAACCATTTGCGCTCTTCGGTATCGGGAATCAGGCGGCTGAATGCGAGGTCGGGGTCGTAATGGATCAGCACCCTGCCGATGTCGAACACGATATGGCGGATTTCGGTCATGCAGGCCTCTTTGCACTGTGCGGCGACGGCTTTTTCGTCGCGCCCGGTATCGCCGCTTCGATCGCCTTTTTCATGACAGTGGGCAGCGCCTCCCCGGAAATCTCGTGGGCCAGCGACCAGAAATGCCCGTCCGGCGCATCGCCCTTGATTTGGGCATGGAAGACTTCGAGCTCGAGCGCGAAATGGGTGAAGACATGGCCGATCCGCCCGGCACGCCGCCAGTCGGCCGGGAAGGGCGCGGCGTCGGCCGTCGTGGCGCCGTCGACCCGCGCCGTCCAGCCCGTGGTCGGCACTTCGGTCATGCCGCCGAGCAGGCCCTTTTCGGGTCGCTTGCGCAGCAGGATGGCGCCGTCATCGCGCTCGGCGACGAAGGCGGCGCCCTTGCGCAGCGGCTTGTCGTCCTTCGGCAGGCGGACCGGGAAACGTTCCGGATCGCCGGTGAGGATGGCGCTGCAATCCGCACGCAGGGGGCAAAGCATGCAGCGCGGCCGCTTCGGCGTGCAGATCGTCGCGCCGAGATCCATCATCGCCTGGGCGAAATCGCCAGGCCGCGCCCGCGGCACCAGTTTCTCGACCAGCGCGCGAATTTGCGGCTTGGCTTCACTGAGCGGCGTTTCGATCGAATGGAGCCGGGTCACGACCCGCTCGACATTGCCGTCGACCACCGCCGCCGGCCGGTCGAAGGCGATCGCCGCGATCGCGGCCGCCGTGTAGGCGCCGATCCCCGGCAGTTCGCGCAGGCCCGCCTCGGTGTCGGGAAAGCGGCCACCGCTCAGCGCCACGAGGTCGGCGCAGGCTTTCAGGTTGCGCGCCCGGGAATAATAGCCGAGCCCGGCCCAGGCCTTCATCACGTCCTCGGTCGGTGCCGCCGCCAGCGCCTCGATCGTCGGCCATTTCTCGACGAAATTGCGGAAATAGGCTTTCACCGCCTCGACCGTGGTCTGCTGCAGCATCACCTCGGACATCCAGACGCGATAGGGATCGGGCCTCACGCCGCGCGCAAACGCCCCGGGCGTGATACGCCACGGCAGATCGCGGTGATGCGCGTCGTACCAGGCGAGCAGCCGGGATGCGATGTCCGTATCGTCGGCTGCGGCCTTCTGTGATGCCTTGCGAGTCTGATCGAGCGGTGCCATTGATCGGAAGAGCTGGGGGATCGGATGAGCTGGAAGACTGGAGAACGCACATGGCAGGGAAAAGGGCCTTCGGCAATCCCGTTCCGGTGAGCGATCTCGCGACCGCGATCCTCGATCCGGTGCTGAAGAAGCGCGCCGGCATCTCGATCGGGCTGGTGCAGTCCTGGGAGGAAATCGCCGGACCGCGCCTCGCCAGCCATTCACGGCCGGAGAAGATCCAGTGGCCGCGCCGCCTGCACGAGGACGACCCGTTCGAGCCGGCGACACTGATCATCGCCTGCGAAGGCATGGCGGCGCTGCATCTGCAGCACGAGGCCGGCGAGGTCATCAACCGCGTCAACGCCTTCCTGGGCTTCAACGCGGTCGGCCGCATCAAGATCCTGCAAAAGCCGGTACTTTCGCAAAAGGCGCGACCGAAGCCGGCGCCGCTGCCTTTGAACGAGGTCGAGAAATCGAAGCTCTCGCATCTGGTCGGCAAGATCGAGGACGACGGATTGCGCGCTTCGCTGGAGCGGCTTGGCGCCACAATTATGGGTGAAAGGAAGCGCAAAGGGTCACAAGAAGCGTCATGAGTGCGTCACCAATCTCGCGCATTCGTGATGCTCATGATCAAGTTTCGCGATTGGATTGGGGATCGCGATGCCTTAATTCGCGCCAACTCTCGCCTTTTCTAGCCTCTGCATTGCAAAATCCAACCGATATCAGGTGATTCGCATGAACCGTGCCCCGTTTGGCAATAGCTTGTCCCGCAGAAACCTTCTGACCACGCTGGCCGCTGTTCCTGCGGTGGCGCTGCTTGCCGCATGCAGCGACTCCGGCGAGGAGGCGAAGGCCGCCGACGTGAAGCCCGCCGATCCGTCGACGCCTGCCAAGCCAGCCGCGACGCCGGCGGCGGTCCAGGTCCCGGAGTCGAGCGGTCCGGTCGACATGGCGGAATTGCTCAAGCCCGGCGCACTGCCGGAGAAGCAACTCGGCAAGGATGATGCCAAGGTCACGATCGTAGAATATGCGTCGATGACCTGCCCGCATTGCGCGCATTTCGCCATGACCACCTTCCCTGAGTTGAAGACCAAATATATCGACACCGGCAAGGCGCGCTACATCCTGCGCGAATTCCCCTTCGACCCGAGCGCCGAGGCCGGCTTCATGCTGGCGCGCTGCTCCAAGGACAACTACTTCGCCATGGTCGACGTGCTGTTCAAGCAGCAGCCGAGCTGGGTTGGCGTCAACAACACCAAGGAAGCGCTGCTGCAGATATCCAAGCTCGCCGGTTTTACACAGGAGTCCTTTGAGTCCTGCTTGACGGACCAGAAGCTTCTGGACGATGTGAGAGCAGTCCAGAAACGCGGAGCGGACGAGTTCAAGGTCGACTCGACGCCGACCTTCTTCATCAACGGAAAGACCTACAAAGGGGCGATGTCGATTGAGGAAATGTCGGCCATCATCGACCCTCTGCTCTGACATCCAGGCCGCGCCGAAGCGGCTGGGCTTCGGCGCGCTTGCCTGTAGTGTTGGGCGGCGCGAATGAAATTTTCGCGCCTTCGCCTTCTCGGTTTCAAATCCTTCGTCGAGCCCGGCGAGTTCGTCATCGAACGCGGGCTGACCGGCATTGTCGGGCCGAATGGCTGTGGCAAGTCGAACCTCGTCGAAGCTTTGCGCTGGGTGATGGGCGAAAGCTCCTACAAGAACATGCGCGCGTCCGGGATGGACGACGTGATCTTCTCGGGTTCCGGCGCGCGTCCGGCGCGCAACACCGCCGAAGTCACGCTTTTCCTCGACAACACCGACCGCACCGCGCCCGCCGCCTTCAACGACGCCGATGAATTGCAGGTGTCGCGCCGCATCGAGCGCGAAGCCGGCTCGCTCTACCGTATCAACGGCAAGGAAGCCCGCGCCAAGGACGTGCAGTTGCTGTTCGCCGACCAGTCGACCGGCGCCCGTTCGCCCTCCATGGTAGGCCAGGGCCGCATCGGCGAGCTGATCCAGGCGAAACCCCAGGCGCGCCGCGCGCTGCTGGAAGAAGCCGCCGGCATTTCCGGCCTGCACACGCGCCGCCATGAGGCGGAGCTTCGGCTGAAGGCGGCGGAACAGAACCTCGAGCGGCTGGACGATGTCGTCGGCGAGCTGGAAGGCCAGATCGAAAGCCTGAAGCGCCAGGCGCGCCAGGCCTCGCGCTTCAAGAACCTGTCGGCCGATATCCGCAAGGCCGAGGCGACGCTGCTGCATTTGCGCTGGACGCTGGCAAAAACCCAGGAAGGCGAGGCGCGTTCAGCACTTGCCGTCGCCACCACGCTGGTCGGCGACCGCGCCGCCGCCCAGATGGCCGCCGCCAGGGAGCAAGGTATTGCCGCGCACCGTCTGCCGGACCTGCGCGACGCGGAAGCCGCTGCTGCCGCCGCCTTCCAGCGTCTGTCGATCGCCAAGACGCAGATCGAGGAAGAGGCCGGGCGCATCCGCGCCCGCCAGACCGAGCTCGAACGCCGCCTGCAGCAGCTCGACGCCGACATCGCCCGCGAGGAGCGGATGGTGCGCGACAATGCCGACATCCTGGAGCGCCTGCGCACCGAGGAGGCCGAGCTCAATTCGGAAAACGCCGGCGCCGCCGAGCGCGAGGCGACCACGCGCGCCGCTTTCGAGCAGGCGGGCGCGACGCTGTCGCAGAGCGAGGCAAAACTTGCCGCGCTGACCGCCGAGCGCGCCGAGGCGGCCGCCTCGCGCCACCAGATCGAGCGCAGCTTGCGCGAGACCGCCGAGCGCCGCGACCGTTTCGCCCGCCAGCTCGCCGAGGTCGACCGCGAGCTTTCCGACATCGTCGCGCGCATTTCCGGCCTGCCGGATCCGGCTGAGAAGCGGCTTCTGGTCGAGGATGCGCTTGCCCGGCTGGAAGAGAGCGAGGCCGGCACAGTGACCGCCGAGCAGGCCGTCGCCGAGGCCCGCGCCGCCGAAAGCGCCGCAAGGCCTCCGCTGCAGGACGCAAGGGCGGAACTGGCGCGCATCGAGACCGAAGCGCGCACGCTGGCGAAGATCCTCAACGCCACCAGTGGCGGCGATCTTTTCCCGTCCGTGCTTGAGCAGATCAGCGTCGAGCGCGGCTACGAAACCGCGCTCGGCGCGGCTCTTGGCGAAGACCTCGACGTTCCGCTCGACCGCAGCGCGCCGGTACATTGGGGCGAGAGCGCGGTCCAACCGGGCGATGCGGCGCTGCCGGAAGGCGTGAAGAGCCTGGCCAGCGTCGTGCGCGCGCCGGCGCAGCTTGCGCGCCGCCTGGCGCAGATCGGCATCGTCGACGCTGCCGACGGCCGCGGCCTCCAGGCTATGTTGGCGCCCGGCCAGCGGCTGGTCAGCCGCGATGGCGCGCTCTGGCGCTGGGACGGCCTGAGCGCGAGCGCCGACGCCCCGACCGCCGCCGCGCTGCGGCTGGCGCAGAAGAACCGCCTTGCCGAGCTCGATGCCGAGGCTGTGCAGGCGACGCGCGTCGTGCGCGAGGCCGAGGAAGCGCTGGCGCATGCCGAGCAGGCGATGCGCCAGGCAAGCGAGGCCGAGCGCAATGCGCGCCAGGCCGGCCGCGACGCCCAGCATGCTCTGGATGCCGCCCGCAACGCGCTGGCCGAGGCCGAAAAGGCCGGCGGCGAGCTGGTCAGCCGCCGCGCTGCCCTGGACGACGCCCGCGCGCGCATCGTTGAAAGCCATGAGGAGACGCAGGCCGCCTTCCTCGAAGCCGAGGAGATGCTGAAGGACGCGCCCGATCTCGGCGACCTGCAGCTGCAACTCGAACAGGCCTCCGCCAACGTCTCGCGCGACCGCGCCACGCTTGCCGATGCGCGCGCCGTGCATGAAGGGCTGCGGCGCGAGGCCGAGGCGCGCGTGCGCCGGCTCGACGCCATCGGCGCCGAGCGCAAGAACTGGCTGGAGCGCGCCGAGAACGCCTCGACGCAGATCGCCTCACTCGGCGAGCGCAAGGCCGAGGCTGAAGCCGAGCGCGAGCGGCTGGCCGATGCGCCGGACGAGATCGACGCCAAGCGCCGCGCGCTCTTGACCCAGCTTTCAGAGGCCGAGGCGCTGCGTCAGGCGGCGAGCGACCGCCTGCAGGAGGCGGAAAACAAACAGGCCGAGCTCGACAAGGCGGCGACCGCCGCCATCCAGTCGCTCGCCGAATCGCGCGAAACCCGCGTCCGCGCCGAGGAACGGCTGACCGCGGCCGACGAGCGGCGCGCCGAGGTCGAGGCGCGCATCCAGGAAGCGCTGAACACGCCGCCGCATCTGGTTATCAAGCATACCGGCCTGGAACCCGACGATCCGATGCCCGACATGGTCGAGATCGAGCGCCAGCTCGACCGGCTGAAGATCGAGCGCGAGCGGCTCGGCGCCGTCAACCTGCGCGCAGAGGAAGAGCAGCGGGAATTGTCGGAGCGTCTCGAAACCATCGTTTCCGAGCGCGAGGACATCATCGAGGCGATCAGAAAACTCCGTCAGGCGATCCAGAGCCTCAACCGCGAGGGCCGCGAGCGGCTGCTGTCGGCCTTCGAGGTGGTCAACGGCCATTTCCAGCGGCTGTTCTCGCATCTGTTCGGCGGCGGCACGGCCGAACTGCAACTGATCGAGTCGGAAGACCCGCTGGAGGCGGGGCTTGAAATCCTCGCACGCCCGCCGGGCAAGAAGCCGCAGACCATGACGCTGCTTTCCGGTGGCGAGCAGGCGCTGACGGCGATGTCGCTGATCTTTGCCGTCTTCCTCACCAACCCGGCGCCGATCTGCGTGCTCGACGAGGTCGACGCCCCGCTCGACGACCACAATGTCGAGCGCTTCTGCAATTTGATGGACGAGATGTCGAAGACCACCGAGACCCGCTTCGTCATCATCACCCACAACCCGATCACCATGGCGCGCATGGACCGCCTGTTCGGCGTCACCATGGCCGAACAGGGCGTCAGCCAATTGGTTTCGGTCGACCTGCAGGCGGCCGAGGCGATGCGCGAGGCGAGCTGAGGCGGGCCTTGCTTTCCCGATTTTAGGGAAAGTAATTGCCGGTTTAAACGAGTTCCGTTTGATTTTCGCAAAAGTAAGCTGCCGGCTATGAAACTGGAGCTTGCGACATGGCTGACACCGAACCCCGGACGTCTACGCACCAAGCCGTGCACGCGTCCGCCGCAATCCCCGAGTTCGATGTTGGGGACCAGGCAAAACGTGGGAGCTGCGGGCGTGTCTGCTCGACATGTCCTTTACGCAGCCCGGGCTGCGCGAACGCGCAGGTGGCCGTCACAAACCTGAACGGACCATCCCGATGAGCCGATGCGGACGGGGCGGCGCGCAGCCGGGCGCCGCCCCGATTTCCGTCGGGTTTCCGAGATCAGGCCGTCAGCCAGGCCTGGGTGAAATCCTGCTCGTAGGCCTGATGCATCTGATAGCCCATCAAAGCCGGCTTCATGTGGCAGAACAGCTTTCGCCAGTAGGGCTGAACGATGATGCCGGAGTCCCTCAGGATGGTCTGCAGCTCCTCCATCACCACGCGGCGCTGGTCCGCGTCGGCAATGGCGTTGGCCTTCTGCAGCCTGGCGTCGAAGTCCGGATCGGCGAAGCCGGTTTCGTTCCAGGCCGAGCCGCTCCGATAGGCAAGCGCATAGGTCTGGATGCCAAGCGGCCGCGCGTTCCAGTTGGTGGTTGCGAACGGGTATTTCGTCCAGTCGTTCCAGAATGCCGCCTCCGGGATGACGGTGCGCTTCACCTTGAATCCGGCATCGCGCATCTGCTGGGCGATGACATCGGCGCTTTCCTTGCGGTAGTCGGCTTCCACCGAGATCAGGTCGAATTCGAAGTCGAGCTGGCCAGCTTCGGCAAGCAGGGCCTTGGCCTTGGCGGCGTCGCGCTTGATCGGCGCCAGTTCGGCATGTTCGGGGTGCATGGGGCCGACATGATCGTTCTGGGCAACGATGCCCATGCCGTCCGCGCCGAGCTTCAGCACCGTCTCGTTGTCCACGGCCAACTGAATGGCATTGCGCACCCGCTTGTCGTCATAGGGCTTCGCACCGACATTGCAGCGCGCAACCACGGTCGCCGCGGTGACGATCTCGGATTTCTTCAACCCGAGCTTGTCGAGCAGATCGACATCATAGGATTGCGTCTGCCCGTTGAGGTCGATCTCTCCGGCTTCGAAGGCAGAGACCGTGGCGGCCGAATCCGTGCCGAAGTCGATCCAGTCGATGCCGTCGAGGAAGACGTCTCCGCCCCACCACGATCCTTCAGGGCGCTTGCGCACCGACGCGGCGACGCCGACATCGAGCTTGGTGAGCTCGAACGGGCCGGTGAAGATGGGATTGGCCGACAGGGGCGCCTTCTTCACATCGAAGCTGTGATGAACGATGAGCGCCGGATAGTCGGTCATCGCAGGGATGATGGTGATGTCGGGCTGCAACAGCTTCAACACAACGGTTCGATCGTCGCGGATCTCGATGGCGCCGTCGCGCGCCACCTTGGTCTGCGGATCTATCAGGGCGGTCATGCGTCCGGCCATCGAATTGCCCGGAGCGTCCTTTTCGCACCAGCGCGCTATGTTGAAGGCCACGTCGGTGGCCGTGAAGGCGTCGCCGTTCGACCATTTCACGCCTTGGCGCGCCTTCAAGACATATTCCGTGGCGTCGGCATTGATCTCCCAGCTATCGAGCAGCATCGGCTGGAAGGTGAAGTCGGGCTTCCAGCGCACCAGCGGCTCGAGAAACTGCCGTGCGATATTGCCCATTTGCGAGACCTTGAAGCTGCGCGGGTCCTCAAGCTCCATCACCTGCATGGCGACGCGCAGCGTGCCGCCCTTTCTTGGCGGCTGCGCATCTTCGGCGCGGGCCGGAACAGGCTGGCCGAGAAGCCCGTAAGCGGTCGCCGCGCTCGCGCCGAAGGCGCTGGCAAGCGCCAGGAATTCGCGGCGTTCGAGCTTGCCGTTCCTGGCGTCGCGCGCGAGAGCGCCGATCGCAGGATGAAGAGGCTTGGATGTCATGTCGTTTCTCCCATTGTTGATTTTGCGTCCAAAGTCGTTGGAATGCTCTTGTCACCCGCTCGCCCGCCGCTGTTTTCTCGGCGGGCCGGCATTTGGCGCGCCGGCTGAAAGGAAGCGGAATGAATCTTCTGACGGCGATGCGGGTTTTCGATCGTGTCTGCCTGCTTGGAAGCCTGTCGTCGGCGGCGCGCGACCTGAACATGTCGACGACCGCCGTCAGCCGCACGATCAAGGAACTGGAGGACGATCTCGGCGTTCGGCTGATCAACCGCACGACCCGGCGCCTCAGCCTGACCGAGGCGGGCCGCGATTATGCTCCGCGCGCTCGCGCGCTGCTGGATGACGTCACCGAATTGCAGGATTCCACGCGCGGCCTGCACAAGGAGACGCGCGGCCTGATCCGGGTGTCGTGCTCGAATGTCCTTGGCCACACCCGCATCACCAAGCTCGTGCCGAAATTCCTCGAAGAGAACCCGCTCACCACGATCGAGTTCGATCTCACGGCCCGCTACGTCATTGGCATCGTGGAGGAAGGCTATGACGTCGCCATCCGCTTCGGCGAACAGGCCGACTCCGCGCTCATCGCGCGAAGGCTGGGCGAAGTGCGCAACTATGTCTGCGCCACGCCCGGATATTGGGACAGGCACGGCCGCCCGGCCCATCCGGGTGAGCTGGCGAAACACTCCTGTGTGCTCAGCAATTTTGCAAAGCGTCTCGGCACATGGCCCTTCGTCGGGCCGGATGGCCCGTTCGACGCGGTCGTCGGCGGCCGTGTCTCGACCAACAGCGTCGAGGCCGCATACCAAATGACCATCGCCGGCTTCGGCATCGGCAACCTGCCCAGCCTCCTGGTCGACGCGGCGATCGACGACGGCAGGCTTGAGGTTCAGCTCGACAGCTTCCGGCCAGACTCCAGCCCGATCTACGCGCTTTATCCACATCGCACCTATATCGCCGCGAAGGTGCGTGCCTTCGTCGATTTCCTGATCCGAGAGCTGGCGGACGACTTCGTGGCCTGAAGCAATTCCAGGAAAAGTGTGACGCGGTTCTCCGCCCGGAATTGCGTAAAAACAAGGAGATAGCGCGCCTCGCCGCTTTCGTAAAATGGTGAAACGCTCTGGGTCCGTCCGGACGCCGAGAAGGGTCCGGCGCGAACGCCGGACCCCGTTTGCCCCCTTCGCCCGAAGCGGCAAGATCATTTCCACCAAGCGGTGGTGTCGTATATCGGCCCCGGCTCCTCGAAGAGCTTTTCGTATTTGCACAGGGTGGGCGTCTCGCCGAGCGGAACGGAAGCGCCATCCCTGAACGCCCATTCGCCGCGCTGCGTCGAATCGGCCCGCACGTAGCTGGACAGGGCGAAGGCGCGATCATGCTGCGACTTGTTGGGCGAGGAGCCGTGCACGGTGAGCAATCCCCACATCGCCAGGTCGCCGGGTTCAAGTTCGAGCGGAATGATGGTCGCCGGGTCGATGCCCACCTTGCGCAATTCCTCCTCGGCCGTCAGACCTTTCATCAGTTCGCCCGTCCCTTCGTCGGAAAGCCCGAGATAGCCCAGCTTATGGCTGCCCGGCACGACCTGAAGGCAGCCATTCTCGAGCGTTGCCCGATCGACCGCCAGGCCCGTGGTCACCGTCGCGTCGGCGACGTTGTCGAAGGCCGCCTGATTGCGGAAACGCAGGTCCTGGTGGAAACGATAGCCGGTTACGTTGGCGCCCGGCGGCTTCCAGTGCAATTGCTGGGCGATCTGCCGGATGTCGCGGCCGATCAGACCCTCCAGCAGCTGCAGGTAGCGCGAGTTGCGCCGGAATTCCTCGAAATAGCTGTTGATCCAGGAGAACCAGTAGGCTTGCAACACGTAGCGCTTGCCGAAATCCGATTCAGGCAGGATCTGAAAACTGAGATTGCCATGCCGGAACGTGGCGTGATGCTTCAGCCCCTCGGCATAGACGGCATCTGTTTCCTCCCTCAGCCGAACCATCTCGTCGCCGTCGACGAACTGTCGGACGATGGCGTAACCTTCCTCGCGATATTGTTCCACGGCATCGCGCACCGTCTTCTCGTTCAGCATCCCGGCTATCCCCAATGGGTTGATCCGGGTTGATCGTAGCGGGAATACTTCAGACGATAAGTCGTGGATTCGGGCATCGACTTTCCCGATTTTCGGAAAAATGTCGGGCCGCTTTGAGCCGCTGAACAAGGTTTTTCGACAAGATGAGCCTAAGGCATGGCTGCGGCGCGCTGCCCTATGGGACGAGGCGGAGCAAAGCCGATCGGCCGCCGGAAAGCCTAATCCACACTTGCCGCGGGGCAATGCCTTCGCTACTTCCAACTCATGGCAACGCACAAGCTCGTCAACACCACCTGGCACAACGTCCTCGGCACGGTCCCGCCGGCGCTCACAATCGCGTCCGGCGATGTCGTGATCACGGAGACGCTGGACGCTCGTGGCTTCGACAAGAATGGTGCGCGACCGGCTCATGGTCCAAACCCTATGAACGGCCCGGTCTTCGTGACGGGAGCCGAGCCTGGTGATGCGCTGCGCGTGGACATCCTGCGCATGGACCCGATCCGCTCTTCCGGCTGGACGATCTCGTCACTGGCCGCAAACGTCGTCGATCCGGAGGCTGCTCGTGGGCTTCCGGCACGGGATACAGTCACCTGGCGGATCGATCTGGAATCGCGAAGCGTGATGTTGCAGGAGCCGCCGCAGGGCCTTGAGAATTTCGTGTTGCCGGTCGAGCCGATGATCGGCTGCTTCGGCGTGGCGCCCTCGATGGGCCAGGCTTTCTCCACCGCAACCAGTGCGGAAAATGGCGGCAACATGGATT
>NZ_VFUA01000062.1 GCF_006440735.1 Mesorhizobium sp. B2-7-1
GTGTAGGCGGTTTTCCGTCCGGAATTGCGTCAAAACAAAGAGATAGAGTGGTTCGCCGTTTCCGTGAAACGGTGAACCGCTCTAGAACAGGCCTTCGATCTGACCCAGCTCGTTGAGGAAGATCTTTTCCGAAGACGGCGACTTGGGAAGCCCCGGCATCGTCATGATCTCGCCGCAGATGATGACGACGAAGCCGGCGCCGGCCGAGAGCCGGACCTCGCGGATCGGCACCGTATGGCCGGTCGGCGCGCCGCGCAGGTTCGGGTCGGTCGAGAAGGAATACTGGGTCTTGGCCATGCAGACCGGCAGCTTGCCGTAGCCGGCTTCCTCCCAGGTCTTGAGCTGGTCGCGCACCGACTTGTCGGCGATGGCCTCGGAGCCGCGGTAGATGCGCTGGACGATGGTGTTGACCTTCTCGAACAGCGGCATCTCATCCGGATAGAGCGGCGCGAACTGCGAAGCGCCGGATTCGGCGAGCGCCACCACCTTGTTGGCGAGATCCTCGATGCCGGCCGAGCCCTGCGCCCAGTGTTTGCATAGGATCGCCTCCTCACCCATCGAGGCGACATAGTCCTTCATCGCCTGGATTTCGGCCTCGGTGTCGGAATAGAAGTGGTTGATGGCAACCACCGCCGGCACGCCGAACTGGCGGATGTTCTCGATATGGCGGCCGAGATTGGCACAGCCCTTCTTGACCGCCTCGATATTTTCCTTGCCCAGGTCTTCCTTCTTGACGCCGCCATTCATCTTCATGGCGCGCACCGTGGCGACGATGACCGCCGCGGCTGGCTTCAGCCCGGCCTTGCGGCACTTGATGTCGAAGAATTTTTCCGCGCCCAGGTCGGCGCCGAAGCCGGCTTCGGTGACAACATAGTCGGCAAGCTTCAGTGCCGTCGTGGTGGCGACGACCGAGTTGCAGCCATGCGCGATGTTGGCGAACGGGCCACCATGCACGAAGGCCGGGTTGTTCTCCAGCGTCTGCACCAGGTTGGGCTGGATGGCGTCTTTCAAAAGCACGGCCATGGCGCCGTCGGCCTTGAGGTCACGGGCATAGACCGGCGACTTGTCGCGGCGGTAGGCGACGATGATGTCGCCGAGGCGCTTCTCGAGATCCTTGAGGTCGGTGGCGAGGCACAGGATCGCCATCACTTCGGAAGCCACGGTGATGTCGAAGCCGGCTTCGCGCGGGAAGCCGTTGGCGACACCGCCCAGCGAGCAGATGATCTCGCGCAGCGCCCGGTCGTTCATGTCCATGACGCGGCGCCAGGCGACGCGGCGGGTATCGATGCCGAGCTCGTTGCCCCAGTAGATGTGGTTGTCGATCAGCGCCGAAAGCAGGTTGTGGGCGGTGGTGATGGCGTGGAAGTCACCGGTGAAGTGGAGGTTCATGTCGTCCATCGGCACAACCTGGGCGAGGCCACCGCCGGCGGCGCCGCCCTTCATGCCGAAATTCGGGCCGAGCGAGGCTTCGCGGATGCAGATGATCGCCTTCTTGCCGATACGGTTCAGGCCGTCGCCGAGACCGACCGTGGTGGTCGTCTTGCCTTCGCCGGCCGGGGTCGGGTTGATGGCGGTGACAAGGATCAGCTTGCCGTCCTTGTTGCCCTTCACCGACTTGATGAACTCGGCCGAGACCTTCGCCTTGTCGTGGCCATAGGGTAAGAGATGCTCGTTCGGGATGCCGATCTTGGCGCCGATCTCCTGGATCGGTTTCTTCTTGGCGGCGCGGGCGATCTCGATGTCGGACTTCACTTCGGCCATGACGGCTTTCCTCTGGATTGGGCGGTGGAAGGGGCGGTTTTGATCATCTGTGCATGTTCGAAACGCCGCGCGGACGCAAGGGCAAGTTCTAACCCTGTCGCTGCCGCGGCGTCAACTTTCATGCAACTATGTTTCCTGCAAAGAAAGAATATTGCTGTTCCCGGCTCGACCCTGCTCGGGTCTTCGGCCCCGGTCGCTTGCGGCGTATAGAAGCCAGAGCGAAGACCGTTCCGCCGTCTCAAAACAGCCGCTGAATACGCGAAAAGCGACAGAAGCGACGGCGCAAATCCACCATCGCCGTGTCGACTCGAGGCGACGCTACTGCGTCAGAACGTTGCTGATCTCGACCATGTTGGAGCGCACCCTGAGAATATAGAAGCCCATCGTCGTCAGATGCGTCGGCAGGAGCCAGCCATCCTCGCGGCCATTGGCGATGATGAAGGGCTGGATGCGCAGCGCCGAGACGAATTGCGCGTCCATCGTGTCCCAAAGGCTCTGCAGGTGCTTTTCCTTGATCACGTCCTCGAAGTCGGCCTGAGCGCCCTTCATCAGGCCGTAATAGGCGTAGAGCTGGCCGTAGGCGAACCAGAAGCGGTCGTCGGCTCGGGTATCGAACCAGCCATTGTTGTGGTTTTCGGCGCGTTCCTTGAGGATGGCCGAGGTCGAGCCGATGTCCGAGGCGATGCGGTCGATATATTGCTTCAGGTTGTCGGCGCGGGCGTCGAAAGTCGCCTGGCAAGTGGCGAGGCGGGCGTTGAAGGAGCGCAGCTTGCGCACCGCGTCGCGATAGTAGCTTGGCGTCGGCGTCTTCGGGCCGAACGGGTTCAGGCCGAAATACCAGGTGTATTCGTCGAACTGCAGATTGCCGCGGGCATCCTGCAGGTCGGCGTCGATCTGCGATGTCGTGCGCACGCGGCCGAGATTGTCGGCAAGCTCGGTCGCGGTCCGCCGCACCGCCTGGTTGATGCCGCGCTGGAAGGAAGCCTTGTTGTCCATCCAGGGCGTGTCATCCCAGTTGATGCCGAACAAGCCGAGCTTGTAGAGGATCATCGACGAGATCCAGGCATTCTGGTTGACGTTGAAGTCGGTCAGGTCAGCCGCGACCTGCGCGATCGCCGAATTGCCGCAGGTCTTTGCCGTATCGGTGCCGGAGCCGGCAGACACCTGCTCGCCCGCCGAGACGTTGCGCTTCTCGAAGGTGTATTTGTCGGGATAGCTCGGATCGAAATTGTTCCACCACTGCGTGGCGTAGAAGAAATTGGCGTAAAGGCCGATGAGCACGACAATGGCGAGCCCGACCACCGCCTTCAGGATCCAGCCGCGCTGGCCGTACCAGCGGCCGACCCACATGAACGGCCACAGGATGACGCCGATGAAGAAGCCGATGCCGCGGCCTATCCATTGGAAGATCTTGGTGAAGAAGTTCACGATCGGGTCGAGCATGGCTGTGGCACCCCCTTAGAGCAGTTCACCGTTTCAAGGGAAACGGCGATCTGCCCTAACCCTTTGTTTTGGCGCAATTCCCGGGCGGAAAACCGCCTACACGTTTCCTGGAATTGCTCTGATCAGGATGACGTTTCGTTGAAACGTCATCCTGATCCAACTCCTTGTTGGAGCATGATCTTCCTCCGAAACCGGTTCCCACTTTTCGGGATCATGCTCTAGTCAGTCAGGCCGTAAAGGCGCGCGCGGAACGCCGCCTTGTCCTTCAGATATGTGGTTTTGAGAACGTCCACAACATGGCTTCGCCAGGCGTCGCTGAAGCCGCCATAGTCCTTGTAGAAGCCGGGCTTGTTGAAGACGTAACGCGAAACGAAATCCTGCGGCACGAAATCCGAGATCAGCTGGTTGGTCAGCCAGGCGTCGGGATGATCCGGCTTGGCGCGCACGACCAGGAAGCGCTGGCGGGGCGGTACGTCCTCGATCTTGAGATGGCCGAATTGGGCGATCTCGCGCTTGGCGGCGTTGAGGAAGGGAAAGTTCCCGTCCTGGGCGATCAGGTCGGCATGTCCGTGGATCCAGGTCTGCAGCCAGACCTTGTCGACATCGGTCAAATTGCGATTGGGTTCGGCGTCGCGGATCAGCGCCCGCACCACCATCTCGGCGCGGTGCTCGAGATAGCCGGAAGCCTCGATCCAGGAGGCGCGCGGCAGGTCGAGGCGGCCGGTGGCGGCGAGGAAGCGGAACACCTTGTCGGCGTCGTTGATCGATAGGTAACTCACCTGCCAGGGGCGCGAACGGCGGAAGCCGGGGGCGGCCGGGTCGCTGATCACCGTCGTCATGTCGGGGTCGACGAAGACGTAGAGGCCGCCGAAATGGCTGGTCCAATAGGCGTTGTGGCGGAAAATCACCTGGTCGGGCACCAGCGCGTTCTCACGGATGTCGCCGCAGACCTTGGCAAGATCGACCATGCGCTCGAGCATGGCGTTGTCGCGCCAGGCGTCGGGCTCCTGCTTCAGCCGGTCGACCAGCTTGCCGAGCTCGGCCGCCTTGCCGAGCACATCCTCGGCCGACAGCACCTTGAACTCGACCTGGTTGATCGACAGCAGGTCCTCGATGTCGTTGACCTTGGGCACCTGGTCCTCGATCTCGCCGTAGATCACGTCCTTGATGGTCAGCGCATCGATGGCACGCTGGTTCCTGGACATGAACTCGAACATCAGCTGCGAGGTGTTGGAGAAGGCCGTGTGCACCACCGGCAGGTCGATCTGCGACGGCGTCAGGATGATGAAGCGGCGGTTGACCTCGTTGGGATCGAGATAGTCGTAATCGCCGCACGCCTCGGCGATCTCGGGCGAGAAGCCGGTGCGGTCGATCTGGAAGGTCGCAAGCTTGGTTGGCTCCAGGCTGAAGGCGGCAAGCGCCTTGTTGTAACGCTGGATGAGATGCGGCTCGTCAATGGTGAGCAGCCTGCCGTAGATCAGGTCATTGTCGCGCAGGAGATCGGTTTTTTTCTTCACCTATCCTTCTCCACGTGAACAGGCAGAAGGTGCCCGAAGGGCGGATGAGGGGCGGCGCCGCCTTCCCTTCTCGCCTTGTGGGAGAAGGTGGATCGGCGCGACAGCGCCGAGACGGATGAGGGGTGTTCCAGCGGAGCGAGACGCTGGTGTTCCCTGGAGCACCCCTCATCCGTCGCCTTCGGCGACACCTTCTCCCACAAGGGGAGAAGGTGGCGTTGGCGCGCTTCAAGCATTCCACGCCCCCTTCTTCTTCAATTCCTCCATTTCCCGCGCTGCTCTCTCACGCAGCCGGGCGTCGCGCAGCATCTTCTCGACAGCCGCGTCGTCGGACTTGTCGGAATAGCGGAACTCTGAATCGGCGTAGCGGTTGATCTCCTGCATGACCATGTCCATCGAGAACGGCCCGCGCAGTTCCTCGATCATCGCCTTCTTGTCATCGTAGCTCTTGTGCATGAAGGCTTCCGGCTTCTCGAACCACTCGTCGGGCAGCTCGATGTCCATGGCACGCATTTTTATCGCGTCGGTGACGTTCTTGATGGCGCGGCCGGTGAAGCGCGGCTCGACGTCCTTGATCATGTGCAAATAGGTGCCGATATCGGCCATGGTCTTGGGCGCGCCATTCTCCTTCATGTAGCGCTCATAGACCTTCATCAGCCCGTCCTCCTGGGGCTTCTCGTGCTCTTCGTAAGCCTCGCTCACCGCACGCTGGATCTCCTGCGCGGCATAGAGCTCGTGCTTGCCCAATGGGATCTCGTGGTTCTTGCCGGCAAGCAGCACGAAGATGTCGATGTAGTCGTCGCGGGTCTGCGGACCGTCGACCAGCCAGCGGGCCCCGGCGCGCTGGCGAAGTGCGTCGTCGACGTTCTCGGGATAGTTGGAGAACATGCCGAAGGAGCAGTTGCCGCGCACGACCGTCGAGGCGCCGGCGAAGGCGTCCATCAGCACACCGGTGATCTCCTGCTGGCCGGCGGAAGCGCGGTCGTCGGAACGGCGCGCCGCGACCTGGTCGATGTCGTCGATGGTGCCGAAGCCGATGACGCGCGGATTGAGCACGTTGTTGATGAACTGGCGGCAGTTCTGGCCGGACTTGCCCTGGTAGGACGAGATCTGGTCGACGCCGAAATTCTCGTACGCAAAGGGGTAGGAGGCGACCTGGCAGTAGCCGTTGACGAGGCCGGCGATCATCTGGATCAGCGTCGTCTTGCCGGTGCCCGGCGCGCCGTCGCCGATGAAGGTGAAGAGGAAGCCGCCGAGCTCGACGAAAGGGTTCAGCTCGCGCTCGAAGTCGTAGGCCATCAGCATCTTGGCGAGCCTGACCGACTGGAATTTGGCGATGTGGTTGCCGACGACCTCTTCCGGCTTCTTGAAGGTCATCACCAGCGGCTTGGAACGCTTGCCGGGCGCAACGTCGAAGCCGTCGAGGGTGAAGTCGTCGACATCGATGCGGATATGGGCGTTCTCGAACGGGCCGATGCCGTCGAAGCGGCCTTTTCGCGCCAAAAGCCCGTCGATCGCGACGCGGGCAAAGGCGCGGGCACGCGTCGTCAGATCGGAATCGTCTTTCGAGCCGGCGATCGCTTTGTCGAGGCCGGCGACGATCGACTTCACCGCGTCCTGCGGCGTGTCGAACAGGAAGTCGGGTTCGGGGCTATCGTTCGGCGCCTCGCCGTCGCTGTCGATCAGCTGGAACAGGTAGGAGGCGAAACTGAAGGCCGAAACGTAAGCAGAGGCCGACAGAAGCTTCTTGAAGGTCGCCGCCTCGTCGCCTTCCAACGGCGCACGCGCGTTTTTCGCCTGCAGGCTTTCGAGGTCGGAGCCCTCGGCGAAGACACCCGCTATGGCGAGCGCGATCGCCAGGCCGCGCCGGACGCGGTAGAGCAGCGTGTGCTGCGGGATGCTCATCAACTGGTCGTCGGGGTGGATGGCCGCGACCGTCTTCGAAAGCTCGACCTCGCGCGTGCGGCGCACCGAGCCGACCGACACGGTCGAGACGAAGCGGCGGTTGGTGCCGGCGAGCGCGGTGCCAGATTCGCGGGACGGATCCTCCAGCACGACGATGCGGGTGATGAAGCTCTGCGCGGTCGCGCGGTGCTTTTCGATTGCAGCTTCCGAGATCGTTGTCAGGCCGGTGTCCATGAAGGATGCTCCGCGGTTTGACGGTCAGACGTCGCTGATGACCTGTCCGTTGGACAGGATGTGGACCTTGTAGCCGGAAAAGATCTTCTGCGCCTCGCCCGCGGCGTAGAGCGCCTGGTAGGCCTCGTGCGGGATCAGCGCGTGGTTCTCGTAGCTCGACACGCCCTGGCGCGCTGCTTCGAGATCGTCGGTGTTGATGAAGAATTCCTGCGTCGTCTTCTCGCTGGAGAAGAGCCCCTTGCGGCCGGGCTTCTCGCTCTTGGAAAAGACCTCCTGGATGGTCCAGGTGAGCAGCCAGGCATTCTCGGGCTTGCGTACCTTGGCCAGCACCTCGGTCACGGTCGAATTGTTGTCGGTGATGCCGGCCGAATAGAAAGGCCCCAGCACCACGCGCCGTAACTGCTTGGGGTGCAACGGCTCGAAATCCTTGTCGAGATTGACCGCGATCGTCGCCGGCGAGAGCGTATAGGCCGAATTCTTCTCGGTGAAATCGTCGAAGCGATGGGCAAGCTCGGGGTTGAGCAGGCCGTCGACGGGAAGCGGAATGTCGACGCGTTCATTCAGCTTGCCGGTGCTGTTGTCGACAAGCTGGCGCACCATGCTGTCCGAGGAATCCTCCACCGTCACCATGTAGATCAGCGGCAGGTTTGCGCTGCCGTCGAACGTCGCCCAGTGGACGAGATAATAGGGCCGCATGGTCTTCGGGTTGACCGAGACCTTGGCCGTCTGCGCCAGGGTGAAGGGGCCGAAGGTCGCCTCGCTCTTGACGTCCTCCAGATAGAGCCGCTCGGCCATCGACTTCTGCAGCGCCTCGGGAAACTCCTTGTGGCGCAGGATGAAGTCGGCCATCTCCTCGCGCAGCTCGCCGGCCAACGGGATGTTGGCAAGGCGGGCATCGGCCTGCTGGCGGTCGTTTTCCAGTTCGAGCAGGTTCTGGAACACGGGATAGCCGCTGTCGGCGCGCGAGATGCGGAAAGTGTCCATGAAGCCCAACCGGTTGCGCCAGCAGGCAAAGGACTTGTCCAGCCGCGCGATATACTCCGCGACGATCTTGGCGACGATGCCGTGCCGGTAAAGCGGCGAGCGGTCGTCGCGCATGAACACTTCCAGCCCGCTCAGCGCCGCCGTGATGGCGGAGAAATAGCGTGCCGCCGCGTCGTTTTCAGGTGTCATGTGGCTGCCGTGGAAATGAAGTCAGCGGCACCGCCCGAGCAGATATTCGTGGGATGCCCCACGAATATCTGCTTGGATCCCTTTGCTTTTCGCAGGTTCTGACCGCAAAACCGTGGGACACTTTTGCGGAACCTGCTTAGGACTGCACGTAGTTGGCGGCGTTGTGCTTCTTCATCACGTCGTCGAAACGACGCGCAAAAGCGTCGTCGGCAAGCTTCTTGCGGCGCTGGATGTCGGCCGAAGCCACCATGTTCTTCTCATGCATCTCCAAGAGGTCGCCGATGTGCTTCTGCGATGCGGCGCCGATGCCGGCCATCGTCTCCTCGGCCGTGTTGTCGACCTGGCTGCCCAGCGTATTGATCTTGTGGGCGACGTCCTGCTGGGCGGCGGTCTTCAACGAATCTTCCAGCGCCTTGTACAGCACGATGCGCTGCTCGGTGTCGATGGTCAGCTTGTTGATCAGCGTCGACTGCGCGGCGATCTGGTTGTTGAGCGAATCGACGAAGGTCTGGAACATCGAGGTGTAGCGCTCCAGCGTCTGGCTTTCTGCGAGCAGCTCCTGCTCCTTGGCCTGCTTTTCGTTGTATTCCGTCGCCATTTTCGAGCGCTCGCCCTCAAGCTCGGTGCGCTCCTTCTGGGTCGTGGAGGAGGCGATCTTGTTTTCGATATCGAGCAGCAGCGGGTTCAATTCCTCGATGCGCTTTTGAACCGCCTCGAGGTTGGTCATGGTCGTCTTGCGGCGTTCGATCACCTGCGACAGGCTGGTTTCGGAGGTCTTGTAGCGCTGGTCGAGGACCTGCTTCTGCGCCTTCAGGATGCCGACGATGGTATCGGACTTCGCCAAAAGCTCCTGCAGGTTGCCGGCCAGCGACATGTTGCGGACGCGGTCGGTGCGCATGCGCTGCTTGCGCTGCGCCGAAAAGACGCCGACGAAGTTTTCCCAGCCGGTGTAGTTCTTCATGCTTTCGAATTCGGCGCCGAAGACGTTGGTGGCGTCCTCGAGCCCGATGATCAGGTCGGCTATGTTGCCTTCCATGACCTTCTGCTGCTTGAGCACGTCCTCGATGCGGGCGTTCTCGATGTCGAAATTGGCGTCGCCGATCTTCTTGTCGGCCTGAGCAAGCGTGTCGAGCACCGTGCCGGACTGCTCGATCTTGGTGCGCATGTCCTGCACGACCTGCTTGGTCTTGGCAATTTCGGCATCGAAATTCTGCAATGTCGCCATTGGGGCCTCCCGCTTCGGCATCCGTTTCCGTGTCGTGGCGGCGAATATATGTGGGGCTTCAAGGGATTGAAAGAAGGAAGACAAGGAGAGGCGTCAAAACAAAAGAATTGGTTAGGTGCTTGAAAGACAAGGCAAGCATGCGCATGACGACCATTAAAGGGTGTCACCGTCGAACAGCTTCAGCTTATATGCCTTAAGTTATTGTTTTCGCGCACGGTCAAGGCGATGAAACAGCGCCAGAAAATCTCTGGCGCCGGCAACCAAACCGGTTTCTTCCAGCATCGGTCAGGGTTTCGGGTCGGCCTTGAGATAGGCAATCACGTTGGCGATGTCGTCATCGCTGGTCAGGCCGGTGAAGGCCATTCTGTTGCCTGGAACCTTTTGCTTGGGCGCCTTGAGATATTCGGTGAGGTTTGCTTCGTCCCAGACGACGCCCGCCGCGCCGGCATCCTTCATCGCTTGCGAATAACGGCTCGCGAAGCTTTCCGCCGAACCGGCCTTGCGGCCGACGACGCCCATCAGATGCGGCCCGACCTTGTCGCGATCCGTCGCCGCCTCATGGCAGGCGATGCAACGGTTGAAGACCTTCTTGCCCAGCGCCGCGTCGCCGCCGGCATGCGCGGCAAGGCCGCTGGCAATCAGGAAGAGCGCGGCGGACGAAATGGCTCGAAGCATGGCTGACCCCGGAGAGTTCTGGCTGTCGGGCTTATAGGGCGAAGCCTTTACAAACGCCACACCCTTGGGCCACGGGCAATCTCCGCGGCTCAGGCCTGCTGCGCCAGGTCGCGGCGCAGAAAATCGTGCAGCCGATCGACCGCCGGCGACGTCGACAGCGGGTTGCGCAGGATGCCGATCTCGAGGTCCGGCAACACCGGCAGCCCCTCATTGGCGCCGATGATGCGCAACGACGGAGGCACGCTTCGCTGGGCCAGGCCGGCGACCGCGAGCCCGGCCTGCACGACCGCGACCAACCCGAGCAGGGAGGCGCTGGAATAGGTGCAGCGATAGGATCGGTCGGTACCGCCTAGCGCCTGCAGGACATTCATCCGCGCCGCGCAGCCGGGCTCGAACAGGGCGACGGGCAAGGGATCGGTCTGCCACGCGACGTGGTTGGGCGAGGCGACCCAGACAAAACGCTCCAGTCTGACCACGTCGAGCGGCTGATCCGGCAGACGGGTGACGATCGCCAGGTCCAGCCGACCTTCCGCCAGGGTTTTCACCAGCGCGGTCGATTGCTCGCAGACGAGTTCGACGGTGACCAGGGGGTGGTCCTCGGCAAAGCGTGACAGCACCGGCGGCAGCAGGAAGGCGGCGTAGTCGTCCGGCACGCCAAGGCGCACGCTGCCTGTTTCCTTCGGCCGGGTGACGCTCGCCCATGCCTCGGCGGACAGCTTCAGCAGCCGGCGCGCGTAGATGAGGAAGTCCTCGCCGGCCGCATTGGGGGTAACGGTTCTCGGTCCGCGCACCAGAAGCTGTTTGCCCACCATGTCTTCCAGCCTTTGCATCTGCATGCTGACCGCCGACTGGCTGCGGCCAATGCGAGGCGCCGCATTGGAGAGGCTGCCGCTTTCGACGACGGCGACGAAGGTTTTCAGCAGGTTGAGGTCGAGCGGAGCGGCCATGATGCTATCAGCATATCGAATAGATGCTCACAAATCTATTCGCTTGATTGGAACCATTTCAGCTGGCCAGATGGATGGCAACCTGTCGGAGAGCCCATGATGAGGGACATATCGATCGCCCGCTTCCCCGCCGCGAGCCTCGCGCTGGCGATGACGATTGCCGGCACGGTCGGCGCCTTCGTCACGGAGTCGGGACAGCAGCCCGTCACCGTCGTCTTCTGGCGATGCGTGTTCGGCGCCATATTCCTGGCCGCCTGGTGCCTGCTGCGCGGCTACCTGCCGGATCGGACACTGTCCCCATCCCGGCTTGCGCTTGCCGCACTCGCCGGCGTTTGCATGGTGCTAAGCTGGACAGCCTTCTTCGCCGGCTTCGCCATGACATCGATCGCAACCACGACGATCGTCTACCATGTGCAGCCGTTCTTCGTGGTGCTGCTTGGCGTCGCCTTCCTCAAGGAACGCATCTCGCTCGACCAGATGCTGTGGATGGTTGCCGCCTTCCTGGGCGTCGTGCTGGCCAGCGGCCTGGTTGTGACGCATGGCCATGCCGACGCGAGATGGGCGCTGGGCATCACGCTGACGCTCGGCGCCGCCCTGCTTTACGCGGTGGCGACGATTCTGGCCAAAGGCCTCGGACAACAGCGCGCCGAGGTGACGGTGCTTTGCCAGACGCTGGTCGGCGTCGTGATGCTTGCCCCGTTCGCCGACATCGGCCATCCCATCCCGCCGGCATCGTGGGGCTGGCTGGCCGGGATCGGCATCCTGCATACCGGCATCGCCTATGTGCTGATGAATTCCGCCTTTCCGCGCCTGACGACGCCGGTGATCGGCATCATCACTTTCATCTATCCTGTCGTCGCCATCGTCATCGACTGGGCACTATACGCGCATCCGCTCCGGCCCGCGCAGGCTGCCGGCATGGCGCTGATCGCTCTGGCAACGCTCGGCGTGCGACTCGGCTGGCGGTTTCCCATACGGCGTGTTTCCGCGGCCTGAAGCTGCTCATGCCCTGACGAAGCCGATGAAGTCGTCGGGTGCTGCCCTGCCCATTTCCTCTTCCCAATGGCGGCGGCAGAGCGAGACATAAACATCCTTGCCGATCGCCACCTGCTCGCCCTGCTTGGCCACCTTGCCGTCGGGTCCCAGGCGCACCACCATCGTCGCCTTGCGTCCGCAACGGCAGATGGTGCGGACCTCGCGCAGGTCGTCGGCGATCGCCAGAAGCGCGCGGGAGCCGGAAAACAGATTGCCCTGGAAGTCGGTGCGCAGGCCGTAGCACATGACCGGGATGTTCAGCCGGTCGGCGATGCGTGCCAACTGCCAGACCTGCTCCTCTTCGAGGAACTGCGCCTCGTCGACGAAGATGCAGTGCACCGCGGCGTGTGCGTGATGCTCGGCAACCCTGGCAAAGAGGTCGTCACCGTCACGGAACATCTCGGCCTCGGTTTCGAGGCCGATGCGCGACGAGATCAATCCTGTGTCGCCCTTGCGGTAATGGCCGGCGACGAACAGCATCGTCGACATGCCGCGTTCGCGATAGTTGTAGGATGCCTGCAAAAGCATGGTCGTCTTGCCGGCATTCATCGTTGCATAGTGGAAGTAAAGCTTGGCCATGTCGCTCTTTTGGGATGTCGGGCTTCAGGTGAGGCCGAGCCGACCTGAATCTCGATACACCCTAAGCCGACTTTTCGCGGCTCGGGGAGAGGGCGCCGGCTCCGTCCACCAAAAACTCGATGTCGTTCAAAAGCACGTCATGTCGCGTAATGGCCAGCGCGCGCCGTTCATCGTGACGTTGAACCGCTTGAAACAACTTCAAAATGGTGTTTGGCTGACGAAACAAGGCGGGCGCAAGAACCGTGACTTCGCATCGCCTGAGAATTGCAATGGGAGAAAGTCCATGTCGCGTATGAAATCTATCGTCGCAGGCCTCGGTCTTGCGGCGCTTCTGACCACGACCGCCGCTTATGCCGGCGATCCGGCGAGCTGCAAGGCGGTTCGCCTATCCGATGTCGGCTGGACCGACATCCAGGCCACGACGGGCCTGGCATCGGTACTGCTCACCGCGCTCGGCTACGAGCCGCAGGTGATCCAGCTTTCGGTGCCGGTGACCATGGCCTCGCTGAAGAACAAGGACCTCGACGTCTTCCTCGGCAACTGGATGCCGTCGATGACCAACGACATCAAGGACTACACCGCCGACGGTTCGGTCGAGACGATCAGCACCAACCTCACCGGCGCCGGCTATGGCATCGTCGTGCCGACCTATGTGGCGGATGCGGGCGTCAAGTCGCTGACCGATCTCGGCAAGTTCAAGGACAAGTTCAACGGCAAGATCTACGGCATCGAGGCCGGCAATGACGGCAACCGCATCATCCTCGACATGATCAAGAACCCGAAGGACAATCTGGACGGCTTCGAGCTGGTCGAGTCGTCGGAAGCCGGCATGCTGACGCAGGCCGAGCAGTCGATGAAGAACAATGAGTGGATCGCCTTCCTCGGCTGGACGCCGCATCCGGTGATGGGCGCCATGAAGATCACCTATCTCGACGGCATGGGCGACAGCGGCTTCGGCGCTGCCACCGTCTATACCAATGTGCGCAAGGGCTACACCACCGAATGCCCGAACGCCGGCAAGTTCATCGCCAACCTGAAGTTCAATCTCGACATGGAAGGCGAGATGATGGACGCGATCCTGAAGGGCGGCGACGCCCAGACGGTGGCGAAAGACTGGCTGAAGAAGCATCCCGACGCCGTTGCGCCGTGGATTGCCGGCGTCACCACCTTTGACGGCGGCGACGCGGCTGCCGCGGTCAAGACCGCGCTCGGGAGCTGAGCCGGCTTTGAGTCCGGAATGATCATCCGGAAGAGGGCAGCCAGTAGAAAAGGCTGCCCTTTTTCTTAAAGTGCTCCGCGCTTTAAGTCTCTGTTTTTACGCATGTCATTTTCCCAAAACCGCTGCACACTTTTGGGTGACATGCGTTAAGCTGCGAGAAGATGACCGTACGGCAAGTGCGGCGAAGCCGAGAGGGGAAGATGGATCCGATTTCGAAATTCCTGACCGATTACAAAATCCCCATCGGGCCGTGGGGCAAGGCGTTCTTCGGCTTCCTGACCGACAATTTCGACACCATCTTCCGGGCGTTTTCAAACGGGCTGAACTTCATCCTCGACGGGGCGGTGGACCTTCTGCTGATGGTTCCGCCCGTGCTTCTGGCCCTGATCATCGCGATCGTCGCCTGGCTCTTGCAGCGTTCGCGGCCGCTTGCCATCGGCGTCTTCCTCGGCCTGATCTTCATCATCAACCAGAACCTGTGGAAGCAGACGGTGCAGACGCTGGTGCTGGTGGTTGCCGCCGCCGCCATGGCCATGGCCATCGGCGTGCCGCTCGGCATCTGGGCCGCGCACAAGCCGAAGGTCTACCGGGTCATGCTGCCGGTGCTCGACCTGATGCAGACGCTGCCGACCTTCGTCTACCTGATCCCGGTGCTCACGCTGTTCGGGCTCGGCAACGCGCCCGGCCTCATCGTCACCATCATCTTCGTCATCCCGACGGCCGTTCGGCTCACCCATCTCGGCGTGGTTTCGGTGCCAAAGGCAATCATCGAGGCGGGCGAGGCGTTCGGCGCCACCAAGCGCCAGCTTTTGTGGAAGGTAGAGCTGCCGTCGGCGCTGCCGACCATCATGGCGGGCCTGACGCAATCGATCATGCTGTCGCTGTCGATGGTGGTGTTCGCCGCCCTGATCGGCGCCGGCGGCCTCGGCACGGAAATCAACCGGGCGCTCGGCTCGCGCCGCATCGATCTCGGGCTTGAGGCCGGCCTCGCCATTGTCGTGCTCGCCATCGTGCTCGACCGCATGACCCGGATCGGCGTTGGAGGCAAGAAATGACCGTCGCGGTTGATTTCAAGAACGTGGACATCGTCTTCGGCGCCGACCAAGCCGGTTCGCTGGCGATGATCGACAAGGGCGCCACCCGTGCCGAGATCCTGGAAAAGACCGGCAATGTGCTGGGTTGCGCCGGCGCCAGCCTCACCGTGCACGAAGGCGAGATCTCGGTGCTGATGGGCCTCTCCGGCTCCGGTAAGTCGACGCTGCTTCGGGCTGTCAACCGGCTGAACGTGGTGTCGCGCGGCCAGGTGCTGGTCAAGGACGGCGACCGTACCGTCGATGTCGTTACCTGCGACGAGGCGACCTTGCGGCGGCTGCGCCAGAAGCAGGTGGCGATGGTATTCCAGCAGTTCGGCCTGCTGCCATGGCGCACGGTGGAGGAGAATGTCGGCCTCGGCCTCGAGCTCGCCGGCGTGCCGGAGGCGGAACGCAAGGAGCGGGTGCAGAGGCAGTTGAAGCTCGTCCATCTCGACCAGTGGTCGAAGAAATACGCGCATGAGCTTTCGGGCGGCATGCAGCAGCGCGTCGGCCTCGCCCGGGCCTTCGCGACCGAGGCGCCGATCCTGTTGATGGACGAGCCGTTCTCGGCGCTCGACCCGCTGATCCGCACCAAGCTGCAGGACGAATTGCTGCAGCTGCAGGCCGAGCTGAAGAAGACCATCATCTTCGTCAGCCACGACCTCGAGGAAGCGCTGAAGATCGGCAGCCACATCACGATCATGGAAGGTGGCCGCATCGTCCAGACCGGCGCGCCGGAAGACATCGTGCTCAGGCCCGCCAACGACTACGTCCGCGACTTCATCGCCAATGTTAACCCGCTTTCGGTGCTGACGGCGTGGAACGTGATGCGGGACCGCCGGGACCTTGAACAGGGCGAGGACGGCTGGGTTTGGCTCGACCGGCGCAAGACGACGCGCTTCAAGATCGACGACCACGGCCTGGTGGCAGCGGCCGAACGCGATGGCAAACCGGCGGTGTGGGTCTCCTGCGCCGATGTCGAGGCCCAGCCGGAGGAGGGAGCCCAGGTGTTCTGGGCCAACCCCGGCACGCCGCTGAAAACGGTGATGCTCGCCATGCATCGGTCGCAGACCGCCCCGGTGGCGCTGTTCGATGAGGGCTCGCGCTTCGTCGGCGCGATCGGCATCCGTGACGTGCTGAGCGCTGTGCTGAGGCGGTAGCGCTTCGAGGGCGCCCGGATCTCCGGTCTGGGCGCTTGTTTTTCCCCGCCTTCGAGCGCAGAATCCGCCCGTTGCTGCCCATGCGCCGAGGGGGTGATGCCGACGTCGCGCACAGGGGTTCCAGGCGCGGTTGCGCTGTCGATATTCGCCGGGGTCTCGCTTGCAGGCGGCGCGGCGTTTTCCCAAGGTTTTGTCATCGGCAATGGCGTCATCGCCGGCCAGCAGACGATGACCGGTGCCGGCGATACCGGCGTCGTGCAGGCAAACGGAGCGATCGAAACATTCGGCGCCGGGGCCGATGCTGTGCAGATGCTCAATTCGGGCCAGCGGCTCACCAATGACGGGTTGATCGCAACCTTGGGCGGCGGTGCCGCCAATGTGCATTCGCAAGGGCCCGACGCGACCGTCCTCAATAACGGAGCCATCCTGGCGATAGGCGATGGCTCGATCGGCGTCCTGTCGGAGGGCGGCAATGCGCACATCGTCAATGACGGCGTGATAGAAGCGCTCGGCGTCGCGACATACGGCATCATCAGTGATGCCCCCGGCGGGCGCGTGGACAACCGTGGCTTTGTCGGCGTTTCGGGTACGGCCGCCGCCGGCATAGTCGGCGACGGGCCGGACCTGGGGGTAAACAACAGCGGCTCGATCGAGGCCTATGGAACGGCCGCCGCCGGAATCCTCTGGCAGAGCAACGGCCTTCGGGTCGACAATTCCGGGTCGATCGTCGTGTCCGGGGTGGCTTCCGTCGGCATCGGCGCCAGCGGCAACGACATCGCGATTGCCAACAGCGGCACGGTCGATGTCTTCGGGACGGCCTCGACAGGCATAGGCACCCTGTTCGGCAACGCCACGATCAGCAATTCGGGCTCGGTCATCGTGGGGGGCGTGGCCGGTGTGGCCATCGCCGCCCAGGGCAGCAACTCGGTCATCACCAATTCCGGCCGAGTCTTCAGCGACCAGAGCGTGGCGATCTATTTCGGCGCATCCGACGCGGTGCTCAATCTTTTGGGCGGGACGGCCATCCAGGGGCCGATCGTCTTTTCCGGCGGCGGCAACACCGTCACCTTCGGCCCTGGACTGAATGCCGTCATGAGCTTTTCAGGAAGCGGCCTGCCGCAAACCGTCCTGACCGGTGGCAGGCCGTTCGTGACGAGTGGCGACAGCGTGGCGGTGGTGGACATCACCGGCTTTGCCAGCAGCGGGCCGCTGATCGAGGACCTTGTCGACGGCATAGCCGGCACTGCCGAGGCGCGCATGGCAGCCCCAGGCGACGGCTTGCCTGCGCCGCATAAAGGTCCGGACGCCTGGATTTCCACATTTGGCGGGATACGCTCCCAAGGCGGCTCCGGCGCATCGGCCGGGGTCAGCGAGGCGCTTGGCGGCGTGGTCGCCGGCGCCGAAAGGCGATCGGGCGATGGCTTCCTCGGTGGCTTGTTCCTCGGAGGAGCCGCCGGATCGACCGAGGTCGACGACGACGCGCAGGAGATTCTCCATCGCGGCGTGTTCGCGGGCGGCTATCTCGGCTATGACGCAGGTGCGCATTTCGCCGAGGCGGCATTCGTCGCCGGGGTGCTGCAGGAGCGCAGCCGCCGCCGCGTCGCGAACAATCAGGTGCTCGGCGGCGTCGAGACGGCGCGGGCCGATTTCAATAGCGTTTTCCTGAGCCCATCGGTCACGCTCGGCACGCGGCTGCAGGTCATGGCCGGCACGCTGATACCCAGCGTGCGGCTGCGTTATGCCGGGCTCTTCATCGACGACTTCTCTGAGACCGGTTCGGACGGCGATCTCGCGGTCGCGCGGCGCAACGTCAACGTCTTCGAGGCGCGTGGCCAGCTCGCGCTGGCATTGGCGCCCGTCAGCACGCCAAGCCAGGCCTGGCAAACCACGCTTCGAGCAGGGATCGATGCGATCGCGCAAAGCAGCGACGACGTTTCGGCGATATTGCTGGGCCAGGACATCTCGTTTCCCGCCGGCGGCAAGAAATTCGTGTTGCGCGGCTTTGCCGGCGCGGACGTCGCCGCGGCGGTGGGCGGCGGCATGACGCTCAATGCCGGCTTCGAGGGGGATTACGGCAGCGACAATGCCTTCACCGTCAGGGGCGTAGCTCGTCTCAGCAAGGCTTTTTGAGAGAGCTGCCCGACAGGCCGGCGCCGCGTTTGAAGGGTGGCGTTCCGTCGCTATGGGAAGGTCGTCTACCGAATTATATACTTTTCGAAATCCATTCCGATTCCAAAAGCTTGTGCAGTAGAATATTGCTGCGACCGCGACGGCGACGTCCGGCGGCGAAAATGCAGCAGGGTATGCGACGATGATCTTCCGTCAGCTCTTCGATTCCGTTTCCGGCACCTACTCCTATCTGCTCGCCAGCCGCAGGGGTGGCGAAGCGCTGATCATCGATCCGGTGCTGGAGAAGGTCGAGCGCTATCTGCAGTTGGTCAACGAGCTGGACCTGAGGCTGGTCAAGGCGGTGGATACGCACCTTCATGCCGACCACATCACCGGCCTCGGCGCGCTGCGCGACAAGACGCATTGCGTGACCGTGATGGGCGAGCAAACCAAGGCCGACGTGGTGTCGATGCGGCTTGCCGACGGCGACAAGCTCGGCATCGAGGGGCTGGCGCTCGACGTCATCTATACCCCGGGCCACACCGACGATTCCTACAGCTTCATCCTGCCTGACCGGGTCTTCACCGGCGACACGCTGCTTATCCGCGGCACCGGCCGCACCGACTTCCAGAACGGCGATCCGCGCCAGCAGTATGAATCGATCTTCGGCCGCCTGCTCAAGCTGCCGGACGAGACGATGATTTTTCCGGCGCATGACTATAAGGGCGAGACCGTGTCGACGATCGGCGAGGAAAAGGCCTTCAACCCGCGCCTGCAGGTGAAGTCGGTCGACGAGTATGTGAACATCATGAACAATCTCAACCTGTCCAACCCGAAAATGATGGACGTGGCCGTGCCCGCCAATATGCGGGTCGGGCTGCATCAGGACGACATCGCCAGCCGCGGTTGGGCGGTGAGCGCGGAGCAGGCGCTGGCGCTGGTCGGGCGGCCCGACGTGGCGCTGATCGACCTGCGCGAGCAGACAGAACGCGAGCGCCACGGCGTCATCCCCGGCGCGATCCATCTGCCCTATGCGCGGCTGCAGGAAAACATTGCTGCCGGCGGCATGCTGCACGAGCTGGCGAAATCAACCAGCAGGCAGCTGCTGTTCTACTGCGCCTTCGGCGAGCGCTCGGCGATGGCGGTGCAGGCAGCGCAGGACGTCGGCATTTCCAGCGCCCGTCACATTCAGGGCGGCATCGACGCCTGGCGCAAGGCCAGCGGGCCGCTGATGCATTAGCAAGAACGTAGAATTCAGTTCAGGCCGATCAGCTTCGAGCCGTTCCGGAACAGAGCCTCTCCATCCCGGTCGAAGCGGAAGGTGGCGATGAAATCGTCGGCCCGGTAATTCGGCAAGGTCGCGCGGATCGCGGCGGCGAAGGTTCGCGCCTCGTCCTGCCGGCCGGCCAGCGCCAGGCAATGGGCGGCAATCGCGAGGATGATGACATGGGCGTTCGGCCTTGCGGCCGCTTTCAGCGCCCATTCGGCGGCCGCTTCGAGCTCGCCCAGCCTTGCATGCGCCATGGCGCGCGCGCCCATCATGCCGAACAGCAGCGGATCGAAGGGGCTGAGATGGCGCGAATGGTCGGACGAGCCGATCGCGGATTGCGGATCGCCTGACTGCGAATGAACGAAGGACAGCGCGTAATGGCCGAGCGCGAAGTTGGGACTGAGGTCGACGGCGCTCGCCAACTCCAGCAGTGCGCCATCCTGCTCGCCGCGCAGCCACAGCGCGCGGCCCATCGCCCAGTGGGCGGCGGGGTTGCGGTCGTCGACCAAGAGGCTCTGGCCGGCGCTTTCGAAGGCAAGCGCGGTCTCGCGGTCGCGGTCGCCCCAGCGCTGGAAAGCATTCTGCCAGTGCGTGAAGGACATGCCGGCATAGGCGCGCGCGAAAGTCGGATCGAGCTTCAACGCCTTGCCGAAGAAATGCTGCGCCAGCTCGTTTTCCTGACGGGTGAAGCGATACATGTGCCAGAGGCCGCGATGATAGGCCTCCCAGGCATTGAGCGAATTGGGCGCCTTCAGCAATGCGCGGTTACGCTCCACCGTCGCGATCTCGGCGGCGATGGAGGAGACGATGCTGTTGCCGATATCCTCGATGACGATGAAGATGTCGTCGGGCTTGTGCTCGAAGGTCTCGGCCCAGACGATCCTCGCCGTGCGCACCTCGACGAGCTCGACCGAAACGACGACCCGTCCCGGCAGGCTGCGCACCGAGCCCGTCGCGACATAGTCGACATTCAGCCTGCGTCCGGCGTCGTCCGGGGCGATGTTCTTCTCGGAGAGAGCGAAGACCGAGCCGCGGGCGATGACGAAGAAATCGCGCAGCTTGGCTAGCCGCGTGATGATGTCATGCGTGAGGCCATCGGCAAGCCCGCCGCGGAAGCCGCCAGTGCCGGCGCTCTCGGCAAAGGGCATCACCGCGAGCGAAGCCCGGCGCGTCGCCGCTGGCTCGGATTCGATCGCGGCGACCGGCAGGTCCGGGACTGGGAAGGCCGGCCCGGTTCGGGCGCATGGCGTCGCGCCGGCGTTCCGGACCCTTATCTCCTGCCACGCCTCGCGCAGCGGGGTGAAATCCAGCTCTTCGGAGTGAAACAGCTCCGCCGCGGTGGCAAGATGCTCCTCGCCGGCGCCGATCTGTCCGCGCCGGGCCAGGTTTTCCAGCAGAGCCACATGCGCGCGGCCATCGAAGGGCGCAAGCTCCAGCCATTTGTCGATATAGGCGCCGGCCTCATCGGCCCCCTGCGGGACAAGACCGATGATGTGCTCAAGGACGGCGACATGGCATGCGCTGAAACGACGGCGCTGCGCCGTCAGCCAGCTGCTGAAATGCGGGCTGCGATCGAGCTCGAGACCATCGAGAAAGTCGCCGGCGAAATGGTGCGAGAGCGCTTGCAGCCGCGTGAGATCGAGTGTCTCGACGCCTTCGGCCACCGCCGCTGCGGCATCGAGCGCGTCCACATCGACATCGTCAAGGCGAAGCGACACCGTATCGCCATGGGTTTCGACCCGGCGCCGATCCGGGTCGTCGAGCGCGGCGCGCAGCTTGCTCAGGCACCAGCGCAGCTCGCCGCGCGGATCGTTGGGCACGTCCCAGAGAAGTTCGCAAAGGCGGCTGCGGCTGACAGGGTGGGGCGCCAGCGCCAGATAGGCAAGCAGCGCGCGCAGCTTGCGTGACGAGGGCAAGATAACCGGCACTCCGTCGCGGGCAATCGTCAGTTGCCCGAGCAGCCTCATGGACAGGCCAACGGGGTCGTTCAGGCTCGATCGGGTGGATTCCACGTATGTTTCCACGCTTTCTCCAACGCTGGCCAGTTGGTCCATATTCTATCACCAAAGATGACAGGAGGCAGCCGGCAGCCCCATTCCGTGCCGGAACGCCGCCGTTGCCGCAGTTTGCGGCAGATCAAGCAACCCTATCGCGGCCAGGTGTCGAAACCGCGTCGCCAAAGCTGCCGGTCTGTAACCGGCATGTGAGGACATCGAGGAGAAAGCTATGTTGCATCAATTGAAAATCAGAACCACGGCCGGGCGCGGCCGCCTGTTCGACAGCATTCTCGACACGGTCGGCGACACGCCGGTCATCCGCATCAACAATCTCGGGCCGGGTCACGCGTCGATCTATGTGAAGGCCGAGTTCTTCAATCCGGCGGCTTCGGTCAAGGACCGGCTGGCGCTCAACATCATCGAGGAAGGCGAGCGCAGCGGTAAGCTCAAGCCGGGCCAGACGGTGGTCGAGGCGACGAGCGGCAACACCGGCATCGGCCTTGCCATGGTCTGCGCGCAGAAAGGCTATCCGCTGGTGGTGACGATGGCCGACAGCTTCTCCATCGAGCGCCGCAAGCTGATGCGCATGCTTGGCGCCAAGGTGGTGCTGACGCCGCGCGCCCAGAAGGGTTTCGGCATGTACAAGAAGGCGGTCGAGCTCGCCGAGGCCAATGGCTGGTTCCTGGCGCGCCAGTTCGAAACGGAAGCCAATGCCGCCATCCACGAGGCGACCACGGGCCGCGAGATCATCAATGACTTCGCCGGTTCCAGGCTCGATGTTCTGGTCACCGGCTATGGCACCGGCGGCACGGTGGCCGGCGTGGGCCGGGTGCTGCGCCGCGAGCGGCCAGAGGTGAAGATCGTGCTCGCCGAGCCGGCGAACGCGCAACTGATCGGCAGCGGCAAAGCCCAGGAGCGCGGCGCCGGCGGCGCTCCGTCCGCCAGCCACCCGGCCTTCGAGCCGCATCCTATCCAGGGCTGGACGCCGGACTTCATCCCCAACGTGCTGCAGGAGGCGATCGACCAGCGCTACTATGACGAGGTGGTGCCGATCCCGGGTCCCGAAGGCATCAAATGGGCGAAGGCGCTGGCGCAGCAGGAAGGCATCTTCACCGGCATCTCCGGTGGCGCCACCTTCGCCGTCGCGCGGCAGATCGCGGGCAAGGCACCGGCCGGCTCGGTGATCCTGTGCATGCTGCCCGACACTGGTGAGCGCTACATGTCGACGCCGCTCTTCGACGGCATCGAGGCCGAGATGGACGCCGAGGAAACAGCGCTGTCGCGCTCGACGCCGAGCTGCCAGTTCGAAGCCTGAGATAGATAACGTGACGCCGCCGTTCGACCGGCGGCGTCGCCATTCTTGAACATGATCACCCACATGCCGGCGGGAGATACGGATGGACAGCTTTCAGGAAGCGGTGACCTCGGACGAAACGCTCGATCCGCCGGACTGGACCGATGTCGGAGTACTCACGCATCGGATCGTCGACGACGCCATCGCGTATCTCAAGGATGTGCGCGAGCGTCCGACCTGGCGTGAGATGCCGGGTGAAGTTCGCGATTTCTTCGACGCGCCGATGCCGCGATCTCCGGCGCCGATGGCCGACGTCTATGACGACGTCGCCCGCAACGTCATGCCTTACCCGATGGGCAACGTCCATCCGCGTTTCTGGGCCTGGTATATGGGCTCCAGCAATTTCACCGGCGCGCTCGGCGATTTCCTGGCTGCGGTCCAGGGCTCCAATCTCGGCGGCGGCAATCATGCCGCGGCCCTGATGGACAAGCAGGTCGTCAACTGGATGAAGGAGATGGTGGGCTTCCCGGCGTCGGCCAGCGGCACGCTGGTCAGCGGCGGCTCGATGGCCAACATCATCGGATTGACCGTGGCGCGCAACGCCAAGGCGGGCGTCGACGTGCGCGAACGCGGCGCCGGCGCCATGCCGAAGCCATTGCGTTACTACGCCTCGGACCAGGTCCATTCCTGCCACCGCAAGGGCATGGAGATGCTTGGCCTCGGTAACCGGGCGTTGCGGCGCATCCCGACCGCTTCTGGCCTTCGCATCGACATCGCCGCGCTCAAGGCCGCAATCGCGGAGGATCGCGCGGCGGGCTTCAAGCCGGCCTGCGTGATCGGCACCGCCGGCACGGTCAACACCGGCGCCGTCGACGATCTCCAGGCGCTGGCGAGCGTGGCGGCCGAGGAAGACCTCTGGTTCCATGTCGACGGCTGCATCGGCGCGCTGATCGCCATCGCGCCCGAGAACCGATCGGTCGTCGCAGGCATCGAGCAGGCGGATTCGATCGCGCTCGATCCGCACAAATGGCTGCATGCGCCGTTCGAGGCCGGCTGCGCGCTGGTGCGGGACGCATCCGCGCACCGCAATACATTTGCCGTCACGCCGGAATATCTGGAATCGGCGCCGCGCGGCCTCGCCTCCGGAGAATGGCTGTTCGACTACGGGCTTCAGACGTCGCGTGGCTTCCGCGCGTTGAAGATCTGGATGGCGTTGAAGGAGCACGGCGTCGAGAAATTCGGCCGGCTGATCGACCAGAACATCGCCCAGGCGCGTTATCTCACCACCTTGATCGAAGCGGAGGCGGCGCTGGAGCTGACGGCGCCGACGACCGTCAATATCGTCTGCTTTCGCTATCTCTTGGATGGAGCCTCCGACGACCGCCTGAAGGCCCTCAACACCGAGATCATGCTGCGATTGCAGGAAGAAGGGGCGGCGGTCTTGTCCGATACGACCGTGCACGGCCAGCATTGCCTGAGGGTCGCCATCACCAATCACCGCACGCGGCGCGACGACCTCGACCTGCTGGTCGCCGAGATGCTTCGGCTGGGACGGGAGATCGAGGCTGCCGCGACACCGTTATGAAATGCGAGGCCGTGTCTCAACCGGCCGGCAGCGCGGCGCCAGGCTTGTAAAGCATGATCGGCCGGATCTCGTAGACGGCGGTGGGATTGACGCGTTTGAGGTCGCGGGCAGCGGCGATTGCCTCGTCCAGGCTCGCGCAGTTAAGCAAATAGAGGCCCAGCAGCTGCTCCTTGGTCTCCGCGAACGGGCCGTCGATCACCATGGCGTCGGCCGGGCCGCGCAAAGTTACCGCCTCCGCCGTCGGGCCAAGCCTTGCCGCAGGCCCAAGCTTGCCCTCCCGGGTCAGCCGGGTGTTGACGTCGAGCAGATCCTTCATCAGCGCCGCGTCCTCGTCAGGCGTCCAGGACTGGACGGTGTCTTCCACGTGATAGGCAAGGACGGCATAAAACATGGCTGTTTTTCCTCGTGACCGCGCGGCCGCACTATCACAAGGATGGTCCTGCCGATCCAGTGGCGCGGCAAGCCGGCGCGCCGGCTCCTGACTCAAGCTGCCACGGGCAGCCGCAGCTCCGTCAGCAGGCCGCCACCCGGATAATTGGACAGATCGACCTCGCCGCCGGCGCCGCGCGCGATGTTGCGGGCGATGGTGAGGCCTAGGCCTAGGCCGCCGGTGGTGCGGTTGCGCGATTCCTCCAGCCGCACGAAGGAGCCGAACACGGCATCCAGCTTCGCTTGCGGGATGCCGGGGCCCTCGTCGCGGATCGAAAGCGTGATCGTGTCCCCCGATCGCCGCACGCCGAGATGCGCTTTCTTGCCGTAAGTCACCGCGTTCTGGATGAGATTGGTGATGCAGCGGCGCAGCGCCACCGGCCGCGCGACGCAGATCAGGCCGCGCGAAGGCACCACGTCGTCGTCGAAGGACGCGCCGTCGAAGGAGTCCGCGACCGATTCCACCAGCGACCAGAAATCGATCCGCTCGGCCTTTTCCTCGGTCACCTCGAATTTGGCGAAGTCGATGACCGAACTGGCGATGCTTTCGATGTCGGCGAGGTCGTGCGCCAGCGCCTCGCGCGCCGGCGACCTGCGCAGCAGTTCGAGGCGCAGGCGCATCCGGGTCAGCGGCGTGCGCAGATCATGCGCCAGCGCCGCCGCGAGGTGCTCGCGATCCTCGACATAGTTGCGCAGGCGCGTCTGCATGGCGTTGATCGCCTTCGCGGCAGCGCGGATCTCGCGGCTGCCGCTCTCGGCGATCGGCGGGCTTTTCAGGTCGTTGCCGATGCGCGTCACCGCCGTTTCCATCATCCGGTACGGCGCCGTCAGCCGGCGCAGCGACCAGATCGACATGATCACGATCAAACCGGCAATCAGCGAGTAGAGCGGCAGGCTGTCGAGGCTGAGAATCGGTCCCGCCGGCGTGATCGGCTCGGTGAAATTCAACCATTGCCCGTCGGAAAAGCGCAATGAGGCGGTCAGCTTGTCGCTTTGCGCGAAATCCGCGGCCAGGACCAGAAGGTCGCGCTCGACCTGGCCGACATCCTTGTTCACCGTCTGGCCGTCCGGGACGTCGGACTCCTGGGTGGCCGGATCGCGCCGCACGCGCGCGTCGGTGACGCCGAATTTCGACAGGCGGCCGACCAGGATGTCCTCCAACTCGGCCAGTTCGTCGTCGCCGGCGATCGAAGAGGTGACGGCGGGCGTGTCCGAAACCGTCAGCGCATAGGTCGAGTTGAACAGGCCGGACGCGGTCGCCTTGCGCTCTTCGGGCGTAGCGTCATGCATCAGCTGCACCAACGAGTAGGCGCGGTCGTTCAACCGGTAGAGATCGACGACGCTGTTGGCGGCGGCGCGGTCGCGCGCGACGATGTAAAGCGTCGCGACCTGGCTGAGCATGAGGCCGGCAATGACGATGAGCAGCACCCAGACAGGCAGGGTCTGCGGCAGGAAACGTCTCATTCGGACGTGGTCTCGGGCAGGAACTGATAGCCGCCGCTGCGCACGGTCAGTATCAGCTTCGGCGTCTTCGGGTCGTCTTCCATCTTGCGGCGCAGCCGGCTCACCAGAATGTCGACGCTGCGGTCGAAACTGTAGCCGGTGTCGCCGCCGGACAGCTCGATCAGCTGCTCGCGGGTAAGCACACGCTGGGCGCTCTTGACGAAAGTTTGCAGCAGGTTGAACTCCGCCATGGTCAATTCCACCCGCACGTCGTCGGGCGCCGTCAGGCGGCGGCGCGCGCAATCCATGGTCCAGCCGGCAAAGCGGTAGATCTGCTTGGTGGTGGGGCGACGCGGCTCGGCGCTGCCGTTGCGTCGCAGCACGGCGCGGATGCGGGCCAAAAGCTCACGCGGATCGAAGGGCTTGGGCACGTAATCGTCGGCGCCCATTTCGAGGCCCACCACACGGTCGGTCGTTTCGGTGACCGCTGTCAGCATGATGATCGGTGTGGTGTAGTTGGCGCGGATCTCGCGGCACAGCTCAAGTCCGCTCTTGCCGGGCAGCATCACGTCGAGGACGATCAGGTCCACCGTCGTGCGGCGCAGGACCGCTTCCATCTCCGTGCCGTCGCCTGCCACCGTCGTATGCAGCCCGCGCTTCTGGAAGAACTCCTGCAGCAGGTCGCGTATGCCCTTGTCGTCGTCGACGATCAGTATGTGCGCATCGGATTTCACTCGAAACCTATCATCTTATTTTGCCGGACATCTCTTCGCGAAACACCCACACGATAGAATTCGGGCCACATCTTGGCCAGTGGCTGCGATCGTCGCGCAGATCGGCTTCCCCAGAAACAATCCAGAAACAAAATTCTACAGTCGGGAAAAACTGGTGAAAAATTTCAAGGGCATAACCGGTGCCGTGGCGGTCAGGTCATCGGCTGCGACGCAAGTTTCCGGAGTAACGGACAAGACCAATGCAGAGGTTCTGGATCAGCGTGACGGGTGCTTTGCTCAGCATGTCGCTCATCACAGCAGCAGCCGGCACCTCGACCCCCGCGAAGGTCGCGACTCCCGCGAAGGCGGCCACCGCAAGGGTTGCCCCACTCACCCGGACCGAGCGTTGCACCGATCTCAGCCGTCAGGTTGACGAAGCCCTCGAAACCCATGCCGCGGCAACGCAGGTCACCGCGGCGAAAGCACTGCAAAGAAAGGGAGACCGGTTCTGCGCCAACAAGAAACAGGCACAGGGAATCCGGATGCTCGCAAATGCTTTGAAGTTGCTTGGAGTGACACCGATCGATCCCGGTCAGTGACACTCATCCAGACCTGCAAGAAAAAGGAAATGAAGCCATGAAGAAGTCCATCCTCTCCGCCCTCGGCCTCGGTGTTGCTCTCGCTTTCGCTATGCCGGCTCTCGGCAACGCCGCCGCCACGACGACCGCCGCCCCGGCTGCTTCGACCGCGACCACCACGGCTGCTCCGGCCGACAGCACGGCTGCGAAGCCGATGAAGAAAGCCGCTGCCAAGAAGGCCTGCAAGGTGACCAAGACGCACAAGTGCCCGGTCAAGAAGGCCAAGAAGGCTCCGGCGAAGAAGTCGTAATCCAGGCTTTCAGTCCTGATCATTCAAGACCGCTCCGGCCGGTTCCGGCTGGAGCGGTCTTCCGGCGGCCGAAACTTGACACCGGCAGCTCCCGCGCGCTGCCCCGATCCTTAACCCGATCGCAATGCCGGTGCTGTAGGACAATCCGCATGAAGAAGCGGTTTTCGTCCCGGATGCGCTCGCTGACGCTTGGCGGCCTGATCGCCACCGCGGCCGCGCGATCGTTGATCATCTTCACCGCAAGCCCCGTGCCGGATCCTGCCAGTGGCAGGACCGAGCCTGAGCTATTCGCTCCGCTGATCTCTTCAAGCTTCGACTACATCACGCCGACGCAGTCCTGGATTCTGCTCTTGCTGACCGGCGCGACCGTGATCGGCTTTGTCGGCTGGATGTCCTTCGCGCTCGTAGAGCGTGGATCGGGGATCGACGACGGTGGCCCTGGCAGGTCGCGCACGGCCGGGCGGCAGGGCCGTTGACCAGCGGGCAGCACTTCCCCACATAAAGTCCATCGCCTTGGCCTCGTCGGTGTTGCGCAGGCAAATGGACGAGCGCGTTCCCGCGTGACAAGTGAAATGAAAACCCAGTTCGTCACTGGTGGATTCCGATGCCCGAAACCGTCATCAAGCCCCGCGTCAAGATGCAGCCGAAGACCGAGCGGCCGAAGCTCTACAAGGTCATCCTCGTCAATGACGATTTCACGCCGCGCGAGTTCGTGGTGAGGGTGCTCAAGGGCGAATTCAAGCTGAGCGAGGATCAGGCGCACCGCGTCATGATCACCGCGCATACGCGCGGCGTGTGCGTTGTCGCGGTGTTTACGCGCGACGTCGCCGAAACCAAGGCGGCGCGCGCCACCGATGCCGGCAAGGCCAAGGGCTACCCGCTGCTGTTCACCGTCGAACCGGAAGAGTAGGGGGCTCGCTTCCCTTCTCCCCTTGTGGGAAAAGGTGTCGCCGAAGGCGACGGACGAGGGGTGTTCCAGGGAAAGCCGACATGTCACTTCGCTGGAGCACCCCTCATCCGTCTCGGCGCTATCGCGCCGATCCACGTTCTCCCACAAGGGGAGAAGGGGAAGGTGGCACTACCGCCCCTCGCGATACCACATCGAGCCGATGGCGAGCAGCAGCAGGCCGAGGCCGAGGAAGCCGCCGAACAGAGGCACGCGCGACACCGCCTTGAGCGCGCTGTCGTCGGTGGTGCGCAGGCCGATCCAGTCGTCGCCCGACGCGGCCGCGGAAGAGCGGACCGGCACGATCGACGGCAAGGTCACGCCGCCGGCGAGATTGCCAAGCGTCGACGACGAGGCCAGCCGCCGCACGCTGCCGCCGGTCGCCTCCGCAGGCGCCTTCAGCCTGTCCTCGGTCGAGACGACGTCCGCGAATTCCGGCGCGTTGATCGGGCCGACATGGGCCAACGCGGTGAGATCGCCATTGCCGATCTGGTAAAGGCCGATCTCGCTGGTCTGCAGGCTGCCGGTGAAGATGCCGGGCTCGGCTTTATCGAGCTTCACCGTCACGGCCTTGCCGGACGGCGTGATCACCTGGGCGGGGCCCGGATCATCGCTCATCGTCTGGCGGCGGATTTCAAGCATCATGCCGCGGCCGTCGGCGGTCAGCCGTTCCTCCTCCAGTTCCGGCTCCTTCATCAACCAGTGGGCGATGCGGCGATAAAGCTGCACATGCGGGCCGCCGCCCTCGAAGCCGCGCGCCCACAGCCAGCCCTGGTCGGACAAGAGCATGCCGACACGGCCTTCGCCCTTGCGGTCGAGCAGGAGCAGGGGCCGGTTGTCGGCGCCCTTCATCACCACTTCGCCTTCCGGATTCTTGACGCCGATGGTGCGGAACCAGCGGCTCCAGTGCGGCGGCTCGCTCGCCGAGCCGTCGAGCCCGCGCGTCACCGGATGGCGCTGGCCGAGATCGGTCAGGCGCGGATAAAACGCCTTGTCCACCACCTCGCCGGTCGGCATGGCCGGCAGCGCGGCGTTGAGCGGCGTGCGGGCGATGGAGTTTTCACCGGCATATTCGGGGCCGGCGGCAATCAGCAGCGCGCCGCCCTTTTCGACATATTCGGAGATGTAATCGTAATAGAGGATCGGCAGCACGTCGCGGTGCTGGTAGCGGTCGAAGATGATCAGGTCGAAATCCTTGATCTTCTCGACGAACAGCTCGCGCGTCGGGAAAGCGATCAGCGACAGTTCATTGATCGGCGTGCCGTCCTGCTTTTCCGGCGGGCGCAGAATGGTGAAGTGGACGAGATCGACCGACGCGTCCGACTTCAAAAGGTTGCGCCAGGTGCGCTCGCCGGCATGCGGCTCGCCCGAAACCAAGAGCACGCGCAGGTTCTCGCGGATGCCGTCGACCAGGGCAATCGCCCGGTTGTTGGCGTCGGTCAGCTCGCCGGGATCGCGGTCGATGCCGAGCTGGACGATGTTGCGGCCGGCATTGGGAATGGTGACCGAGAGCTTCATCGGCTGGCCGACGGTCGCGTGCTCGACCGAGACCTGCTCGCCATTGACCGAGACGCGCACGTCCACCGGAGCGCCGTCGCCTTCCGTCGAAATGACGCGGTAAGTCATGTCGAGCGGCTTGCCGACGAGGCCGAAGCGCGGCGCGTTCTCGAAGCGGATGCGGCGGTCTTTCTCATGCTCGTTGCCAGTGATCAGCGCATGCAGCGGCGCATTGAACTCCGCGGCGCCGGCCGGCGCGTCATGCACCTCGCCGTCGGTGATCATGATGGCGCCGCCGATGCGCGACGGCGGCACGTCGCGGAAGGCGCCTTCCAGGGCGCTGAACAGCTTGGTTTCGGTGCGCTCGTCGGCGGCTTCGGACTTGCCGGCCTCGACGACACGGACATCGAACTGCTTGAAGCGGGCAAGACGCTGCTGCAAGCCGGCGAGCGCCTCGTCGGTCTGCTTGGTGCGGTCGCCGATGTCCTGGCTCTGGCTGCGGTCGACGATGAGGGCGACGACGCTCTTCAGCGCCTCGCGTTCCTCGGCGAGGAACACGGGATTGAGCAATGCCGCGGCAAGCGCGAGCAGCGCGATGAAGCGCAATGCCGAACCGCGTTGGCGAAACCACAGGCCGACCAGCGCCAGCAGCAGCAACGGCACGAAGAGCAAGCCAAAAAGCGGCCAGGAGAGGAGCGGTTCGAAGGAGATCGACCAGTTCATGACTTACTGCCCCAGCCGTTCGAGCAGCACGGGCACATGCACCTGGTCGGATTTGTAGTTGCCGGTCAGCATGTACATCATGATGTTGACGCCGGCGCGCAGCGCATAGACGCGCTGCATCGGGTCCGGCGGCACGGTGGGCAGCATCGGATCGCCGTTTTCGTCGATGGCCCAGGCGCCGGCGAAATCATTGGCGGTGATCATGATCGGCGACACGCCGTCGCCGGTGCGCACGGGGCGGTTCTCGGTGTTGCTGGCGTCGAGCGAGGCCTCGACCCAGAGCGGGCTGCCGTTGAAGCGGCCGGGAAACTCCGGAAGGATGAAGAAGGATTTGGTCAGCACATGATCCGACGGTACCGGCTCCAGCGGCGGCACGTTGAGATTGCCGAGGATGTCGCGCAGCCGCTCGGTCGCAGGGCTTGCCGAGCCGGCGCCGATACCGTTCGAGAACTGGTCGCGCGTGTCGAACAGAACCGTGCCGCCCTGCTGCATATAGGCGTCGATGCGGGCGATCGCCGCCTGGCTGGGCATCGGCGCGGTCGCATCGATCGGCCAATAGATCAGCGGGAAGAAGGACAGCTCGTCCTTGGCAATGTCGACGCCAGCCGGCGGGCCGGGCTCGAGCGCGGTCTTCTCGATCAGGAAACGGGTGAGGCCTTCAAGGCCGGCGCGGCTGATCGCATCGACGCCCGGTTCGCCGGTGATCACATAGGCGATGCGGGTTTTCGAAATATCGTCGATCGCCTGGGCGTCGCCCGGCTTCGAATCGTCGGCGCGGGCAAGGTCGGCGTGGCCGAAAAGGCCGCCCAGAACGATCAGAACGGTTGCGGCGGTCGCCACGGCCGCACGGCGCGGCCGGCGCGCCAGCAGGCCGCCCATCCAGAACACGGCCAAGGTGTCGAGCACCATCAATAGGAGCGCGATGGCGACCAGCGGCCCTTTGAGGTTTTCCGATTCGTCGAAGGCGTAGGGGACGGCTGTCACCGGCAGCGAGACCTGCGGGCGCGCCAGCGGCGCGAACGTGCTTGAGGCGTCGAGCAGGTTATGCGCGAACACCCCGGTCTCCGAGCCGTAAAGGCCGGGCGGGTTTTCCAGCGTCACTGGCAGCGGGCCGGCGCCGGGCACCAGCGGCCTGGCATCGGGCGAGGGCGGGGTCAGCATGCCGTCGGCGCCGATCATGCGATAGGGTGCCAGCGACGCGGCAGTGGCTTCGGCATTGGCGATCGCGGCGCCCTGGTTGCGTGACAACTGCACGACGCGCCGCAGCATCTCGACGAAGGTGCCGGAGATCGGCAGGTTCGACCAGGTCGCCTCGGGCGTGACATGGAAGAGCACCAGCGTGCCCTTGTCCTTCTTCATGCCCGTCACCAACGGCGTGCCGTCGGCAAGCGTGGCCCAGGTGCGCTCGACGATGTCGGGCGTCGGTTCGGCCAAAACCTGCCGGCTCACCGTCACCTCGGAGGGCGGGGAAAGATCGGCAAAGGGACCGTTCTTCGGGAATTCGGTGACGGCCTGCGGGGTGGTCCACGAGAGCGCGCCGCCCAGCGCGCGCTCGCCGCTGCGCAGCCTGACCGGCAAAAGGTCGTCGTCATTGCCGGCCGCGGCAAGACGCGGGCCGGCAAAACGCACCAGCGTGCCGCCCTTGTCGACCCAGTCGACCAGCCGCTGCTTGACCTGCTCCGGTATGGTGCCGACATCGGCCATGATGATCATTGCCGGCTTCTGGTCGAGAAGCTGCGGAATGGCGTCGGCCAGGTCGGCGCTCGATGGCTCGACCAGATCGGCGAAGGGCTGCAGTGCGCGGCGGATATAGTAGAGCGGCGACAGAAGCGGCTGCGCCTGGTCGGCCTCGGCCTGCGACAGAAGACCGACGCGGCGGCGCTTGGAACTCTCGTCGAGCACGCGCACGGCGCCGGCCTGGTGCTCCCCGTCGAGCGCGATCGAGGCAAAATCGTTGCGCAGCTCGAAGGGAACCGCCATCGCCGCCGTGGCGGTGGCTTCGCCCGGCGCGAAGGTCAGCGTCGCATCGGCGATGCGGCGGCCCTTGTCGTCGAAGGCGCCCGCGGTGACCTGCGCCGGCGCCGGATTGCCCGGCGCGCGGATGGCGGTCAAAGCGAAACCGTCGACCTGGTTGTCGGCGCCAATCAGGCCGGTCAGGGAAGGCCGGTCGGAGGTGGCCCAGACCAGCCGTGTGGCGTTCTTTTCGAGCAACGTCTTGAAAGCGGCGTCGTCGCCTTTGGCGGCAAGCCCATCGGCGAGCACCGCAACGCTGGCGCCAGGCAGGCGCTCCAGCGCGGCGGCGACGCGGGCGTAGACGGCAGGACGGTCAGTCGGGACCGGCCGCGGCTTGGCGGCGCGCAGGTGATCGAGCGCGGCCGAGGCGTCGAAAGGACCGATCTCGGCATTGGGCTTCTCGGCGGTGAAGGCGATGACGATAGGCACGCCGTTCGAGCCGGCATCTGCGATCAGCCGCTCGGCGGTGGCCACGCGCTTGTTCCAGTCGGCGGCAGTCGCCCAGCCATTGTCGACGACAAGCGCCAGGGCAGCACCTTCGGCAGGCAGTTTTTCGCGTGGATTGAAGACCGGCTCGGCCAGCGCCATGACGACGAGCGCCGCCATCAGCAGCCGAAGCAGCGTCAGCCACCAGGGGCTTTGCTGCGGGGTTTCCTCGCGCCTCAGGACCCGCGCGAGGATCTTCAGCGGCGGAAAAACTTCCGTTTGCGGCCTGGGCGGGGTGAGCCTGAGCAGCCACCAGATCACCGGCAGCGCCAGAAGGCCCCACAACACCATGGGCGCCCCGAAGGAGAGCGGCAGCCAGCTCATGCGACCGCCTTTCCGGCATGACCGCCGCCGGCGGTCAGCCTTGGATGCCCGTCGGCGGTCATCGCCATGTGGACGCGCACCAGCGCCTCGGAGGCGAGGCGGTCGGTGTGGTTGACGGTGTAGCTCCAGCCGAGCCGCTTGCACCACGCGGCCAATTCCTCGCGGCGGGCCCTGTAGAGCAGGCGGTATTCCTCAGCCAGCATCTCGGCACGGCCGGCGGTCAGCTTGTCGCCGGTCTCGGGATCGGTGAACTCCGTGCGGCCGGCATAGGGGAAGGTTTCCTCGGCCGGGTCGGCCACCTCGATCAGATGCGCGCGCACGCCGTGACGGGCGAGCACGTCGAGCCAGGCCATGGTTTCCTCGACCGGATCGAGGAAATCGCCGACGAGGATGATGTCGCAGAAGCGGCGAATGGCCGACAAGTCGGGCTTGGCGGGCAGCGCGGCGGCATGGCTGAGCTGGGCGGCGATGCGCTCGGCGCCGTTGCGGGCGGTGAACGGGTCGGTCAGGCCAGGCCAGGCGATGCGCTCGCCGCTGCGTGACAGGAGCTCGGCCAGGGCAAGCGCCAGCACCAGCGCGCGCGATTCCTTCGAAACGCTTGCCGCGGCGGATTTATAGAGCATGGAAGGCGAAGGGTCGGCCCAGAGCCAGACGGTGTGAGCCGCTTCCCATTCGCGGTCGCGCACATAGGTGTGGTCGTCGCGGGCTGAGCGACGCCAGTCGATGCGCGAGGAATCGCCTTCGACATAGGGCCGGAACTGCCAGAAATTCTCGCCGATGCCGCGCTTGCGGCGGCCGTGCCAGCCGGCGATCACCGTGTTGACGATACGGCGCGCCTCGACCAGCAGATCCGGCACCAATGAAGCCCGCAACCGGCCACGGGCGAGCGCGTCGCGCGTCGCAACCGGTGCCTGGACCTCGCCTATTCGACCCATCAGATGCCTTTTGCCAGCTTCGCCACCACGTCGCGCACGGAAGTGCCTTCGGCGCGGGCGGCGAAAGTCAGCGCCATGCGATGCTGCAGCACCGGTTCGGCCAAGGCGCGGACGTCGTCGACCGAGGGCGCCAACCTGCCATCATATAGGGCTCTCGCCCGGGCGCACAGGGTCAACGCCTGGCTGGCGCGCGGGCCTGGCCCCCAGGCGACGTGCTTGTCCGTGTCGGCGTTGCCCTGGCCTGGCCTGGCCGAGCGCACCAGCTTGAGGATCGCCTCGACGACGCTTTCCGGCACCGGCATGCGGCGGATCAGCGTCTGGATTTCCCGCAGTCTGGCCGGCTGCAGCACGTTGTCGGCCTTGGCCTCGTCGACGCCGGTGGTTTCGAGCAGGATGCGGCGTTCCGCCTCGATTTCCGGATAGAGGATGTCGACCTGCATCAGGAAGCGGTCGAGCTGGGCCTCGGGGAGCGGATAGGTGCCTTCCTGTTCCAGCGGGTTCTGCGTCGCCAGCACGTGGAAGGGCGAGGGCAGGTCGTGGCGGGCGCCGGCGATGGTGACATGATATTCCTGCATCGCCTGCAGCAGCGCCGATTGCGTGCGCGGCGAGGCGCGGTTGATCTCGTCCGCCATCAGCAATTGCGTGAAGATCGGCCCGGAAATGAAACGGAAGGAGCGCTTGCCGAACTCGTCCTGCTCCATCACCTCGGAGCCGAGGATGTCCGACGGCATCAGGTCGGGCGTGAACTGGACGCGGCGCGAATCGAGGCCGAGCACGATGCCGAGCGTCTCGACCAGCTTGGTCTTGGCCAGGCCCGGCACGCCGACCAGCAGCGCATGGCCACCGGCCAGCAACGCCACCAGCGTGCGCTCGACGACGGCTTCCTGGCCAAAGATCACCCGACCGACCGCGTCGCGGACCCTGGAGATGTCGGCCAGCGCCTTTTCGGCTTCCTCGATCATCGCGGTTTCGCTGATCGGGCTTTCCTTGATCATCACGCTCATGCCGTTTCGATCCTTGTGGTTGGAAATACCGGCCTGCATTCTCAATGGTGCAGAATGCCGCGATTCGGCCCCGCCTGGCGCCTGCAATCGTACTTAAATCACAGACTTGGGCGGACAAGGCTGACAATCGGGACAACAGTGACTATTTCGTGACCATGGCTGAACGCAGCGAACATCGTGAACAAAGCCCGGGCGAGCAGAGCCTGAGCAAGCAGAGTCTGACTGGCGCCACCGAGGCGCGCGGCCTGGAGGCGCTGATTTCGCGCGCGGCGCGCGCAGGCAAGGGGCCGGCGCCGGTCGAGCGCTGGAATCCGGACTTCTGCGGCGATCTCGACATGGAGATCAAGGCGGACGGCACCTGGTTCTATCTCGGCACGCCGATCGGCCGCATGCCACTGGTGCAGCTGTTTTCCAGCGTCCTGCGCAAGGATGCGGACGGCAAGACCTATCTGGTGACCCCGGTCGAGCGGGTCGGGATCCGCGTCGTTGATGCGCCCTTCGTCGCCGTCGAAATGAATGTGTCCGGCAGCGGGGACGAGCAGGTCATCACCTTCCGCACCAATGTCGGCGATGTTGTCGCCGCCGGCCCCGGCCATCCGCTGCGCTTCCTCGACGAGGACGAAACCGGTGGCCTGAAACCCTATGTGCTGGTGCGCGGGCGGCTGGAGGCGCTGGTGGCGCGGCCGGTGATGTATGAACTGGTCGAGCATGGCGAGGAGATCGACATCGACGGCAGGGCGATGTTCGCGGTCCGCTCGGGCGGCGAGGTCTATCCGATCATGCCGGCCGACAAACTGAGACGGCTGAGCGCGTGATGGATCAGATGACGCCGGCGGCGTTTTCGATCGCGGATTTTCGGGCGCGCGTCGCGGCGCAGGCCGCGTTCGGCCCGGGCGACGATTTCGGCGACCACCGCTTCAATCCCGACCATCCAAGGCTCAAGCACATCAAGCCGCTACGCGACGCGGCGGTGCTGATCCCCGTGGTCGACCGTGCCGAGGGCGCCATGGTGCTGCTCACCAAGCGCGCCGAGAAGCTGCGCAGCCATTCCGGCCAGGTGGCTTTTCCAGGCGGCACCATCGATCCGACCGATCCAGGCCCCGAGGCCACGGCGCTGCGCGAGACCTTCGAGGAGATCGGTCTCGATCGCGACCATATCGAGATCATCGGCCGCATGCCGGACTACGTCTCCGGCAGCGGCTACCGCATCGTGCCGGTGCTTGCCATCGTGCGGCCGGGTTTTTCGCTGACGCTCAATGCCGATGAGGTCGACGCTGCCTTCGAGGTGCCCTTGAGCTTCCTAATGGACCCGGCCAATCACGCGCGCGACAGCCGCATGTGGAACGAGCTCGAATGGTTCTTCTATGAGATGCCCTATGGCGGCCAGCGCATCTGGGGCGTCACCGCCGGCATCATCCGTACCCTCTATGAAAGGCTTTATGGTTGAGCGCTGAGGCGTCACTCTCGGGCAGGGCCGATTGGCTGAACGACAAGCACCTGCAGAAGCTGCTTGCGGCGCTGAAGCAAGGCGGCGAGGAAGCGCGTGTCGCAGGCGGCGCGGTGCGCAATGCACTGATGGGCCAGCCGGTCGCCGACATCGACATCGCCGCGACCACCGTGCCGCAGGAAACGGTCCGGCGCGCCGAGGCGGCCGGCTTCAAGACGGTGCCAACAGGTATCGAGCATGGCACCATCACCGTGGTCGCGGGCGGCAAGCCCTATGAGGTCACGACGCTGCGAGCCGATGTCGAGACCGATGGCCGGCGGGCAAAAGTGATCTTCGGACGCGACTGGAAAGCCGACGCCGAGCGACGCGACTTCACCATCAACGCGCTCTATGCCGAAGCGGACGGCAGGGTCGTCGACCTCGTCGGCGGCATTGCCGACATCGAAGCGCGGCGGCTGCGCTTCATCGGCGACGCGGAGGCGCGCATCCGTGAGGATTATCTGCGCATCCTGCGCTTTTTCCGTTTCTTTGCCTGGTATGGCGAGGGACGGCCGGACGCGGAAGGGCTGAAGGCCTGCGCCAGGCTGAAGGAAGGGCTCGCGCGGCTTTCCGCCGAACGCGTCTGGTCCGAGCTGAAGAAGCTCCTGTCGGCTCCGGATCCCTCGCGCGCGCTGCTATGGATGCGCCAGGCCGGCGTGCTCACCGCCGTGCTGCCGGAGAGCGAGAAATGGGGCATCGATGCCATCCATGGCCTGGTCAAGGCCGGAAAGGATCTCGGCTGGGCCGTCGATCCGATGCTGAGGCTGGAGGCGATCCTTCCGCCCGATGCCGTGCGTATGAAGACGCTTGGCGAACGGCTGCGGCTTTCGAACGACGATGCCGACCGGCTGCGGCATTGGGCGCTGACCGTTGCGCCGGATGCCAAGATGACCGAGACCGAATTGGCCAAGAAACTCTACTACGGCGATTGCGGCGGCTATCTCGACCGCATTCGGCTGGCGCTTGCCGCCGCGCGGACGCGTGCCATCGAGGACAATCAGGCGATGATCGAAGCCGGCGGTTTTTCACGCCTGCTCAATTTCACGCTGAAATGGGAAAAGCCGGCGTTTCCGATCAAGGGCGCCGACCTGACCGGGCTTGGCGCGTCGCCCGGGCAGAAGCTCGGCGCAACGCTGAAGAACCTCGAGAGGGAATGGGTCGAGTCGGGCTTCACCCTGGAACGCGGCGCGCTCGTGAAACGCGCCGCGCAAGCGCTGAAAACCTAAAGCGCGTCGCGCTGAACCGGATTCAGGCGACGCGCTTTAAGTCTTTGTTTTGATGCATGTCGTTGTCCCAGAA
>NZ_VFUA01000063.1 GCF_006440735.1 Mesorhizobium sp. B2-7-1
GTGGGGAAGAGATTGTGCTTCTTGAAATGCTTGTTGACGGCGGCCGATAGCTGCGTCCCGCGGTCCTTGTATCGCGGAAATCCGTTCGGGTGCTTTTTGAACACCTCCAGGGCGACGCCGACGAGCGGCACCTTTCGCACCGAAGATGCGGTCTTGATCTCGCGTGGGTCCTCTGGATCCTCCCGTGGCTCCACCGAAATGTGCGGAACCTCATCATCGAGATGAATCACGCCTTTATGAAGATTTGCTAGTTCGCTCGGTCGACACCCTGTCTCGACGAACGCCAACGCAATCCCCCGAGCTTCGGCATTGAGCTTCGCCAATGCGCCAGGCGCGAGAATCTTGTCTCTGATCCAGTCGGTCGGGAACGGCGGTCGGCTTCGCTTCGATTTGTCACTGAAGGAGAGATCGGCGAACGGGTTCTTCTGCTCCGGAAAGCCCAAGTGGCGAAAATAATCGCTATAAAGCGTCCGAAGATTGCCCATATTGCGGTTGCCCGTCGACGCCGAGCGATCGCCAGGCCCCTCCTCCGGCGCGATGCGGTCGAGCCAGTACCTGTGAACCTTGAGTGCGTCATCACGTGTGATCGTGCTCATAGGTTTGTCTTCGACCAACTCAATGAACACATCGACGCTCATCTGCCGCTTGGCTTTCCAGCGCTTACGCTGGTCAGGGCTCTTGGTGCGCAGCTCGTCACGGACGATGTCGGAGAAATAAACCTTCAGAGCGTCGGATATCTTGTCTTCAGGTCGCTCGACCATGCCAGTGATGGCGTCCACGGCAGGCGACTTCGCTGGCTCGCCAATGGTACTCTCTACGCGCTGCAAGATGGTTTCCAGTGGCTCCGCAGTAAGAATCTCGGCGAGCGGCCGATAGACGAAGCCGAGAGACTCGGCGCGCTTGATCGCCAGCTTGTAGCGCATCCGAGCAGCCTGAGGATTTTCGCCAATCATTAGCGACGCCCAAAGCGCGTTGTCGGCCGCCTCATACATATCGCGGACGGTCCTCGCCCTTATTCTGTCCGATGTGTCGAGCGCCTTGCGAACGAATCTGCGGCGATCATCTAGGTGGCGAACCTCCTGGGGCACGCGCCGACGGTAGTGGAAATGGCCGCCCCTGAGGTGCAGGTAGCGATCAGGATCGTGCTCTTCGCGTCTTCGTCCCACAGTCTCTGCTGCCCCATTTGTATCACAATAGGTAGCACAATTTGTGACACAAAATCGCCACTTGGCGCAAGCCTCATCATCGAATATAGCAATTTCAAAAGGAAATTCAGCCACTTAAGGGAGAAGGCTGTGGTACCGTTGGCTGGGATCGAACCAGCGACCTCCGGATCCACAATCCGGCGCTCTAACCAGCTGAGCTACAACGGCACGCCTGCCTGAACTGGATCGAGGCGAAAGCTTCTTCCTCCGTGATCCGCTCTGTCGTTCGGCGATGCGTCAAATACGGGCTATCGGATTCTAATTCAAGGGCCTTGATGAGGGAAAGGACGGGTTTCCTCATCCGCCTTTCGTCAAGGCAAAAGAAAAGGCCGGCGGGAGGAGGTGCCGGCCTTTTCCTGTTACGAGCCAGCGGGAGGAGGTGCTGGCTGTCACCCCGGAAACGGAGGGAGGAGGTTCCATTTCCGGGTATCTGGTTGTTCAACCCTATCGCACGACTATTTGTCTGACGAAATGCGACGTTTTGATGCATCGCAGGGTTGTGCGCCGAAATTAGGCGACCTTGGCGTCCTTCATCGCCTTCTCGAAGGCGCTCTTGACCGGCTTGGAGACATCCTCGACCGCCTTGGTGGCAACGGTCTGGAACTCCTTGGCCTGCTCGACGGTCATTTCGACGCGCTTGCGCAGGAATGCGGTCTGCAGTTCGACGACTTCCGAAAGCGTCTTGGCGCCGACCAGGGCTTCGAGATACGAGAAGCTGGCCTCGGCATTGGCGCGCAGCGCCGCGATGGCCTTCAGCGAAACGTCGCTGGAAACGGTCTTGGCGGTCTCATAGGTCGACTCCAGAACCTTCTGGGTCTCCTCGGCGCCGGTCTTCAGCTTGGCGTAAGCTTCCTTCGACTGCTCGACGCCCTTCTCGGCGAAGGCGCGGATCTGGTCGGTGGCTTTGGATGCGTCGAAGCTCGGGAATTCAACGTTCTCGATGGTCTCAGCGGTCTTGGCGGTCTTGGACATTTTCCAACCTTTCGGGGCAGCGGCTTTGACAGAAAGCCGTCTCGTTCATGTATGATGGCAATATAAAGGATTTTTTGTGCATTGCAACATCTTTGTTGCACCGCACCATAAAAATCTTCCCATACGTCAGGCGCGAAGGCCGTTAACCAAGAGCCCAGAGATTTCGACCGTTGCAAGCCAGGCTTGTGGACCTTCGGGCCGCGGGCTTTTATTAACAAAGCGTTAACTGAAATGCCCGCTCCGGAGGGTTGGCCCGCGCATGCCGCCTGAAAACTACTCCTTCCTCGACGTCGCCGTGCTCGACGCGGTGCGCCAGCGCTTTGCCGCGGGCGATGCCTTGGCCATTTTGTCGATCGACCTCGAGCAGGTGATCTGGGCGAACGGTCCGGGGGCGTCGGTGTTCGGCTACCCGGATATCGAAGCCATCATCGGCGCCTCGGCGCGGCTGCCGCTGATCGCCCGGCGGCAGATCATGGCGACCAGCGGTTTTCCGGACATCGGCGGCGACCGCGCCATCACGGTAAGGCTGGCCACCGGCATGGTGAGCCGGGCCGTCGGCTTCCTGGCCAGCGCCGTGGCGATGCCAGATGGCGAGAAGGCAATCCTGCTCGCGGTACCGGCGGCGCAGACCAGCTCGCGCAGCCCCGGCGAAATCGCCGGCCGCGCCATCGGCGGTTTCACCGAGGCCGGGCATTTCATCGCCTTCGTCGACGCGCAAGGCGATGTCGAAGCGGCCTCGGATGGCTTTGCGGCGCTCGGCATCGAGCCGCGGACGCTGGCTGCCCTGGTTGCGGATGTGGCGAGCAGCGGCGACCGCATCGTCAAGCGCCTCGTGCCGGGCGCCGACAGCTCCTACCCGGCCGGTTTTGCGCGGCTCACCGACACGCGCCATCTGCTGGTGGTGATCGACGAGAACCAGCTTGAAGACTCGGATGGCAACAAGGACGATCAGCCGGCTGCGGATCAGGGAAATCAGACCAGCGGTCAACAGGTTGCGGCGCCTGAGGCCGTTGTCGCTACGCCGTCAGGTGAAAGCCCGACGGTCGAGCCCGAGCCCCAGTCCGCCCTGGACAAGCCGGTGCCGGCCGCGGCGGCCGGCGAAGAAGCCGAGCAAGCCCCAGAGGCTCCAGACGGCGATGCGCGGCCCGACGCCGACAGCCGGACGTTGGCCGAGCAGCGGCCCACCCAGGCCGACCACAAGGCCAATGCCGCCGGCTCCAGCCAGCAGGCAGCCGATGCCGGCGCCGGCCAGCACGACCATTGGTATTTCAATGCCGGCAACGAGGACGCCGGGCATGCTCAACCGGCAGCGCCGGCGAAGGACGCGCCGGAGGAGGCCGCCACGGCCGAAGGCCAGGGGCAGGATGTTGACAAAGCCGCCGCGCCAGCCCAGCCGACCGCGCCCCGCGACATCGACCGCTCCGCGCCGCCGCTTCGCTTCGTCTGGCGCACCGATGCCGAAGGCCGGTTCAGCGCGCTGTCGCCCGAATTCGCCGACATCGTCGGCCAGCCAGCCGCCGATGTGATCGGCCGCCGCTTCAGGGATGTCGCGGCCACTTTCGGCCTCGACGCATCGGGCGAGATCGCCGGCCTGCTCGACCGGCGCGATACCTGGTCCGGCCGCTCGGTGCTGTGGCCGGTGGCCGGAACCGGCCTGAAGATCCCCGTCGACCTGGCGGCGCTGCCCGTCTATGGCCGCAGCCGCGCCTTCGAGGGTTTTCGCGGTTTTGGCGTCGCGCGCAGCGCCGACGCCGTGGTCGATCCGGAGGCGCTTGGCATGGCTCTGGTGCCGAATGCCGCGCCAGCCGGCAGCGCACCGGCCGGGGCCGAACCGCCGGCGGGGCCGCAAGGCTCGGAACAGACCGAACAGTCGAAGCCTGAAGACCCCTTCCAGGGCGAAGTGCCGGCATTGACGATCGTGCCGAAGCCGGAGCGGCGCTTCGCCGACAAGGTGATAAGGCTGGCCGAACATCGCCAGCCGGCCAATGACAAGCAGCCGGGAGGCGACGCGCCGGCAAATCAGCGGGGCCTGTCGATCCTCGAGCGGAGCGCCTTCCGCGAGATCGGCGAGCGGCTGCGCAAGGACAGTGCCACACCTGCCGAGGAACGCTCCGTCGAAGCCGACAAGCAGCCCGAGGCGGCTGTTGCCGGCGAAGACAGGGCGACGGTGGAGGAACCGGCCACCGAAACGAGGGCCGACGCAAACCAGTCGCTTGCGCCTGACGCGGCGGAGCAAGATTCCGCGCAGGGAGCGAGCCCGGCACCCGAACCGAAGGCTTCGGAAGCCGAAGACGCGAAGGCCGAGGCGGAGACCGCGGAAGCGCAGACCGAGGCGGAGGATCAGGAAGACCTGGCGCGGCTCGACGGCATCGATGACGCCGCCGAGACTAGCGACGCCGGTCAGACCGAGACCCCGGCCGTTTCCGGCTCGCTGCTCAGCTATGCAGATGGCGAGAAATCCACCGAAGCAGCCGGCACCGAACCGGTCTCCGAGGACGAGCAGGCGCCGAGCGCCGAGCAGGCGGCCGAACCTGCCGCCGCGGAGCAGCAGCAGCCGGTGGAACAGCCTGCGGCGCAGCCGGTCGCGGCCGGGCAGCCTGACCTTAATGCGACGGCCGGCGACGACAGCATGACCGCGGATGATTTCCGCGATGCGCAGGACAATGAGGATTGGGCAGGCTCCGACGCGGACGCCGCGACGGCCGCCGAAGAACGGCCGCAAGAAGCGGCGGCGCCGGCGCGGCCGCGCCTCGACGTACCGCCGCTCAAACTGTCGGGTTTCGTGCCATCGGCTTTTTCGACCGGAGAAGAAGCCAAGGCGCCCGATACGTCGATCCTCGCCAGGCTGCCGGTGCCGCTGCTCATCCATTCGGGCGACGTGCTGCATTATGCCAACGAAGCCTTCCTCGAACTCACCGGCTACGATGCGCTGGACGACCTCGCCGATGCCGGGGGCCTGGGCGCGCTCTTCGCCGATCCTTACGCCGAGGACACCGCGGCGGACGAAGGCGACCACTCGCTGAAGCTCAAGACCCGCCAAGGCATGGAATTCCCGATCGATGCGCTGCTGCGCTCCGTGCCGTGGCGCGGCGGCAAGGCGCTGATGCTGGTGGTGCGGCGCTCCGGCGAGGACGATGCGGCGCATTTCACCGCCGCCAATGACGAACCGGCGCTGCAGCCGGACGTGCCGGAACTGAAGTCGCGCATCGCCGAGATGCGCACCATCATCGACACCGCCACGGACGGCGTCGTGCTGATCGGCCGCGACGGCGACATCCGCTCGATCAGCCGGCCGGCGGAGGCACTGTTCGGTTTCGACAGCGACGAGGTCGCAGGCAAGCCGTTTGCCTCGCTGTTTGCCATAGAAAGCCAGCGCGCGGCGCGCGACTATCTCGCCGGCCTTTCGGAGCCGGGCGTTGCGAGCGTCTTGAATGACGGTCGCGAAGTCATCGGCCGCGAGGCGCAGGGGCGTTTCATCCCGCTGTTCATGACCATCGGACGGCTGCCCAACGACAGCGGCTTCTGTGCCGTGGTGCGCGACATCACGCAATGGAAACGGGCCGAGGAAGACCTGACGCAGGCGCGCGCGGTGGCCGAGCGCGCCTCCTCGCAGAAGACGGACTTCCTGGCCCGCATCAGCCACGAGATCCGCACCCCGCTCAACGCCATCATCGGCTTTTCCGAGCTGATGGTGGACGAGAAATTCGGCCCGATCACCAATGACCGCTATCGCGACTACCTGCGCGACATCAACCGGTCCGGCAACCATGTGCTCGACCTCGTCAACGACCTGCTCGACATCTCCAAGATCGAGGCTGGCCAGCAGGAGATGGACTACGAGGCGGTGTCGCTCAACGACACGCTGGCCGAGACGGTGGCGATGATGCAGCCGCAGGCCAATCGCGAACGCGTCATCATCCGCTCCAGCTTCGCCTCGCGGCTGCCGGAAGTGGTGGCGGACCTGAGAAGCGTGCGCCAGATCGCCCTCAACATCCTGTCCAACGCCATCCGCTACACCCAGGCCGGCGGCCAGGTGATCGTCTCGACCGCCTACGAAGCCTCGGGCGATGTCGTGATGCGCGTGCGCGACACCGGCATCGGCATGACCCAGGCCGAGATCGAGCAGGCGCTGAAGCCGTTCAAGCAGATCAATGCGCTGAAGCGCGGCCGCGGCGACGGCACCGGCCTCGGCCTGCCCCTCACCAAGGCCATGGTGGAGGCGAACCGCGCCCGTTTCGCCATCACCTCGACGCCGGGCGAAGGAACCCTTGTCGAGGTTGGCTTCCCCTCGACCCGCGTGCTCGCGGAGTAACCTGCCGACGAGCCGCGCCAAAGAAAAAGGCGTCCTGGAGGACGCCTTGAGAAATGGGATGCTGTCACAACGGGGGCTTGAGCTGAACCTCAGGGGACGAGGAACGGGATTTCTCCCTCAAGTTACCCGCGACTATCGGGGTCGTCCCTTAACAAGTCCTTACCGGGCCGCAAAAAAGTTTACGAATGTGTACCACCCGTGAAATCTAGGTAAATTCGGCGGACATATTTTGTTAACCGTCAGCTTGCGAGCTGCGGCAGGTTCCTGAACAGCTCCAGCGCCTCGGGATTGGCGAGCGCTTCCTTGTTCTTCACAGTGCGGCCGTGGACCACGTCGCGTACCGCGAGCTCGGTGATCTTGCCGGACTTGGTGCGCGGGATGTCGGTGACGGCGACGATCCTGGTCGGCACGTGACGCGGGCTGGCGCCGGTGCGGATCCTGGCGCGGATGCGCTTTTCCAGATCCTCGTCCAGGGTAACGCCTGCGGCGAGCCGCACGAACAGCACCACACGGACATCATTGTCGAAATCCTGGCCGATGCAGAGCGCCTCGAGGATTTCCGGCATCTGCTCGACCTGATTGTAGATCTCGGCCGTGCCGATCCTCACTCCGCCTGGATTGAGCGTGGCGTCGGAGCGGCCATGGATGATCATGCCGCCATGCGCCGTCCATTCAGCGAAGTCGCCATGGCACCAGACATTGTCGAAGCGCTCGAAATAGGCCGCGTGATACTTCTTGCCTTCAGGATCGTTCCAGAAGCCGATCGGCATCGCCGGGAAGGCTTTCGTGCAGACGAGCTCGCCCTTCTCCTGCCGGATCGGCTTGCCGTCATCGTCCCAGACGTCGACGGCCAGACCAAGGCCGGCGCCCTGGATCTCGCCGGTCCAGACCGGCTCGGTCGGCACGCCGAGCACGAAGCAGGAGACGATGTCGGTGCCGCCCGAGATCGAGGCCAGATGCACGTCCTTCTTGATGCCGTCATAGACGAAGCGGAAATCCTCCGGCGACAGCGGCGAGCCGGTGGAGGAGACGGTGCGCACGCTCGACAGATCGTGGCTGACGATCGGCTTCAGGTCGGCCTTGCGAACCGAATCGATGAACTTGGCCGAGGTGCCGAAATAGGTCATCTTCTCGGCATCGGCGAAATCGAACAGGACATTGCCGTCGGGATAGAATGGCGAGCCGTCATAGAGCAGCAGCGTCGCGCCGGAGGCGAGGCCCGAGACCAGCCAGTTCCACATCATCCAGCCGCAGGTGGTGAAATAGAACAGCCGGTCGCCGTCGAGCAGGTCGGCATGCAGCCGGTGCTCCTTGACGTGCTGGATCAGCGTGCCGCCGGCCGAATGAACTATGCATTTCGGGATGCCGGTCGTGCCCGAGGAGAACAGGATGTAGAGCGGATGAGCGAAGGGCAGCCGCTCGAAGCTGACGGTCCTGGCGGCAAAGGGCGAGAGCGCCTCTTCGAGCGCGGCCGCCTTGTCGATTGTGGCGGCGACATCGCTCGAGGTGCCGAGATAGTCGATAATCAGCACCTTGCGCAACGTGGCTAGCTTCGTGGCTACAGCGCGGACCTTGTCGGCCACCTCGATCGCCTTGCCGTTGTACCAGTAGCCGTCCGGCGCGATGAAGACGACCGGCTCGATCTGGCCGAAACGATCGAGCACGCCCTGCTCGCCGAAATCGGGAGAGCATGACGACCAGACCGCGCCGATCGAGCTTGCCGCCAGCATCCCGGCAATGGTTTCGGGCATGTTCGGCATCATGGCGGCGATGCGGTCGCCGGCCTTGACGCCGAGCGACAGGAAGAGCTGCTGCAACCGCGAGGTCAGCGCATGGAGCTCATTCCAGGAGAGCCGCCGCTCGACCTTGTCCTCGCCACGGAAGACGAGGGCCGGGCCGCCGCCGGTCTTCTGCAAAAGGTTCTCGGCGAAATTCAGCCTGGCGTCGGGGAAGAAGCTGGCGCCGGGCATCTTCTCGCCGTCGACGAGGTGCCGCTCGCCCTTGTCGCCGACAAGCCCGCAGAAATCCCAGACCAGGCTCCAGAAGGCTTCGCGGTCGTCGATCGACCAGCGATGGAGTTCGGCATAGCCGGAGAAGGAAAGCGCGGCCTTGGCTTCCGCCGCCTTCATGAACGCGGTGATGGGCGCTGCGTCGATCCGCTCCTGCGTCGGGGTCCACAAAGGTGTGTCGGCGGCCATGATCGCTCCTCCCAAAGCGCGTCGCGTTCGAGCCAGTTAAGCTCATCGTCGCATCTGCCATCGTCCCAGAAACGGCGCGCGATTGCGGATCGGGATCGTGCAGACCGCTTATGCATATTGCGGCGCAGCAGAGCAAGATTTTGTTCGGACGAGCCACGGCTGTCGCTGCGCAAATGCCATCGCAAGGCCATAAAGACTTGAAAAGCGTCGGCGCTCGGTTACACCCGTCGGGCGATTTTATCGGCAATGAAAGCATACGGGGCGAAATGCCATCATCTCTGATCCGGCGCGGAGTGTGGGCGATCGGCGTTGCCGTGCTCGTCATCGCGCTCGCGGTCGCGGCGTTGCCGCTGATTGCCTCGACCCGCATCGTGCGCGACCGCATCGCCTGGGAATTGAGTGCCTGGAGCGGCTTCAGGGTCACGATCGACGGCTCGCCGCGCATCGAGGTGTGGCCGAAGTTCCGGGCCATCCTCAGCGACGTGACGCTGTCGCAGTGGACGGAGACCGACGCGCCGCCGGTGGTCGAGGCCGATCGCGTGGAAGTCGATCTCTCCGCCATGGCGGCCTTGCAGGGCAACGTCGCCTTCTCGACTGCAAGGCTGGTGCGCCCGACGATCAGGGTCCAGCGCATGGCGAACGGCTTCTACCTGCCGCCGCTTCCGACCGGCGGGCGCATCACGCGCTCCATCGATACCGCGCGCGGCTTGATTACCGCCAACCCGCAAAAACCCGATCTCGGCAAATTGCCTTCCGACCCGTTCGGCACCGTCGAATTTCGCGATGGCCGCGTGGTGACTTCGGTTGACGGCAAGGACGCCGAAATCCTGAGCAGCCTGAACGGCCAGGTCAACTGGGAAGCGATGAACAGCGATGCATCGCTGACCGCGACCGGAATCTGGCGCGGCGAAAGCGTGCAGCTCGATTTCTCCTCGGCGAAACCGCTGGTCCTGTTTGCCGGAGGGGCGGCCCCCGTCACCCTCTCCTTCAAGGCTGCGCCCGCGACATTCTCCTTCGACGGAACGGCCTCGATCTCGGACAATGCCTATCTGGACGGCCAGGCAAAGTTCGCCGCGCCGTCGCTGCGGCGCGTGCTGGAGTGGTCGCAGGCAGGCATCGCGCCAGGTGCTGCGATCGGCACCGTCTCTGTCAGCAGCAAGGTGAACGCCTCGGCGGGACGCGCGAAGTTCGAGAACACCACGGTCACGCTCAACAACAATCCGGGCATGGGAGCGCTGGATTTCTCCTTCGCCGAGGGGCGCCCGGTGATTGCCGGCACGCTCGCCTTCGATACGCTGGACCTGAGATCCTTCCTGTCGGCTTTCACGCCCGTCGCGCCCACCGGCGAGGCCGGCCCCGGCGATATCGACACCAGCTTCGCCGACCGCATCAACCTCGACCTCAGGCTGTCGGCGGCGCACGCCACCGCCGGACCGGTCCAGCTGGCCGACGTCGCGGCGACCGCGCAGGTCAAGAACGGTCTTGCCGTGTTCGACATATCCGACGCGTCAGCCTTTGGCGGCACCGTCCAGAGCAGCCTGCGTTTCGACCGCAAGCCGGAAGGCACGCAGGTCGAGATGCGGCTCCTGGCATCGGATGTGGACACGGGAGCCTTTGCCACGGCGGCGGGAATGACGCGGCTGGTGCCGGTCGGCACCGGGACGGTGTCGGTCATCCTCAAGGGGCCGGGCAAGGCGTGGAACTCGATCTTCGAGAATGCCGACGGATCGTTCTCTGCGACTTTCGGGCCGGGCACGCTCAACGGGCTCGACCTGCCGGCCTTCCTCAAGCGCAACCAGCAAGGCGGCTTCTTCGCGCTCGACGACGTCGCCAATGGTTCGCTGCCGATCGACGGCGCCGAGATCAAGGCAAGCATTTCGAAGGGGGTGGCGCGCCTGGACAAGGCCGAGATCAATTCGCAGAAATACAAGATCTGGCTGTCCGGCATCGCCTCCTATGTCGGACGCGGGCTGGCGCTTTCGGGCGGCGTGGTACCCAACGGACAGCCGGCGCAGCAGCCCCAGCAGGCCAATGGTCAGGCGGCCAGTCCGGCACCCGCGCCGCCGAGCCAATCGCTGTTCTTCGTCGGCGGCAACTGGAGCGCGCCGTTCATATCGCCGATCGCCCCCGGCGTTTCAGGCCAGTAAATCGGGGGCGCAACGCGTCCCCGTCCCTGGTTCTCAACCGCGCTGCGCGGCCTGCTCGTCGAGCTGGCGCTGCATCTCGCGGCGCTTGTTGGCGATCGAGGCGATGATGACGCCGACCGCCACCACCGCGATCAGGATCGTGCAGGCGGCGTTGATTTCCGGCGTCACGCCGAGGCGCACCTGGCTATAGATCTTCATCGGCAGCGTGGTGGCGCCGGGACCCGAAGTGAAGCTCGCGATGACCAGGTCGTCCAGCGAGAGCGTGAAAGCCAGCATCCAGCCGGAGATGATCGCCGGCAGGATGACCGGCAAGGTGATCTGGAAGAAGGTCTTCACCGGCGGCGCGCCGAGATCCATCGCCGCCTCCTCCAGCGAGCGGTCGAACGTGACCAGGCGCGACTGCACGACGACGGCGACGAAGCACATGGTGAAAGTGATGTGCGCGAGCGTCACGGTGAGGAAGCCGCGGTCGAGCCCGACGGCGACGAAAAGCAAGAGCAGCGACAGGCCGGTGATGACTTCCGGCATGACCAGCGGCGCGAAGACCATGCCCGAGAAGAGCACCCGCCCCCTGAAGCGCGTGTAGCGCGTCAGCGTGATGGCGGCGAGCGTGCCAAGCACGGTCGCAACCGTGGCCGAGATGACGCCGACGCGCGCCGTCACCCAGGTGGCATCCATCAGACCTTGGTTGTGGAACAGCGACACGTACCATTTGGTCGAGAAGCCGCCCCAGACGGTGACGAGCTTCGATTCATTGAAGGAAAAGACGATCAGAAGCACGATCGGCAGGTAGAGGAAGGCAAAGCCCAGCACGATCGAGGTGATGTTGAAGCGGCTCCAGGTCGCGTTCATTTGCCTTGCTCCTGTGCCTTCGCCTGCGCCTGCTGGAAGAACATGATCGGGATGGTCAGCACCAGGAGCAGGATGACGGCCACCGCCGACGAGACCGGCCAGTCACGGTTGGAGAAGAATTCGTTCCAGAGCGTCTTGCCGATCATCAGCGTCTGCGAGCCGCCGAGGAGATCGGGGATGACGAACTCGCCGACAGCCGGAATGAACACCAGCAGGCAGCCGGCGACGACGCCGGGCAGCGACAGCGGGAAGGTGATCTTCCAGAAGGCGCTGGTCTGCGGGCAGCCGAGGTCCTGCGCGGCCTCGACCAGCGAATAGTCCATCTTTTCCAGCGAGGAATAGAGCGGCAGCACCATGAAAGGCAGATAGGAATAGACGATGCCGATGAAGATCGCCGTGTAGGTGTTGAGGATAACCAGCGGCTGGCTGATCAGGCCCGTCGCGAGCAGGACCTGGTTGAGCAGCCCCTCGGGTTTGAGGATACCGATCCAGGCATAGACGCGGATCAGGAACGAGGTCCAGAACGGCAGGATCACCAGCATCAGCAGGGTCGGGCGGATCGCCGCCGGCGCGCGCGCCATGCCATAGGCGATCGGATAGCCGACGATCAGGGTGAGTATCGTCGAGATCCCCGCGATGATCAGGCTCGTCACATAGGCGTTGAAATAGAGCGCGTCCTGGGTGAGCCAGGTGTAGTTGTCGAAGTTGAGATCGCGGAAGCCTGCGAAGAATCCGGAAACGCCATCGCTGAAATCGAGCACTGGCGTGTAGGGCGGCATGGCGATCGCCGTCTGCGACAGCGAGATCTTGAAGACGATGATGAAGGGGACAAGGAAGAAGAACAGCAGCCAGAGATAGGGAATGATGATGACGAGGCGGTTGACGAAGCCCTTTGCCAGCCGCGTCAGCGGCGTGGCGGCGGTAGCGATCGTCGATGGAGCGGCGGCAGCTGCGATGTTTGTCATGTCCGCCTCCTACCTTGTCAGCACGACGCCGGCGTCGGGCCGGAAGGAAACCCAGGCGCGGTCGTTCCAGGTCAGTGGATCCTCGGTGACACGCGAGGCGTTCAGCGCGCTTGCCCGCACGATCTGACCGTCGTCGAGCTTGATATGATAGACGGTCATGTCGCCGAGATAGGCGACATCGTAGACCTCGCCTTCGAGCGCGTTGACCGCATCGACCGGCTTTTTGGAAGAAACCTTGATCTTCTCCGGCCGGATCGCGAAAATGATGTCGGAGCCGGCAGCGGCGTCGCTGCCATTGTCGACGACGATCTGCGCTCCGGTCGCGCCGGTGATGCGCGTGGCGCTTGCCGTGCGCTCGGCAACCTTGCCCTCGAACATGTTCACATTGCCGACAAAATGCGCCACGAAGCGCGAGGTCGGCGCCTCGTAGATCTCGGCAGGCGTCGCGACCTGCATCACCTCGCCCTTGTCCATGATGGCGATGCGGTCGGCCATGGTCATGGCCTCCTCCTGGTCATGCGTGACGACGACGAAAGTGAGGCCGAGTTCCTGCTGCAGGTCCATCAGTTCGAACTGCGTTTCCTCGCGCAGCTTCTTGTCGAGCGCGCCGAGCGGCTCGTCGAGGAGCAGAACCTTCGGGCGCTTGGCGACCGAGCGGGCAAGCGCCACGCGCTGGCGCTGGCCGCCCGAGAGCTGGTGCGGCTTGCGCTTGGCGAACTGCTCGAGCTTGACGAGCTTCAGCATCTCGGCGACGCGCTTGTCGATATCGGCCCCAGGCATGCCTTCCTGCTTCAGGCCGAAGGCGATGTTCTTTTCCACCGTCATATGCGGGAACAGCGCGTAGGACTGGAACATCATGTTGACCGGCCGCTTGTAGGGCGGGATGCCGCGCAGGTCCTGCCCGTCGAGAAGGATGCGGCCCGCCGACGGCTCCTCGAAGCCGGCGAGCATCCTGAGCAGGGTCGACTTGCCGCAGCCGGAAGCGCCGAGCAGGGCGAAGAACTCTCGCTCGAAGATGGTCAGCGACAGATTGTTGACGGCGGTGAAGTCGCCGAACTTCTTGGTGACCTTGTCGAACTGGATATACGGCTTGGCGTTCGGGTCGTTCCATGGCGCGAAATCCCTGCGGATGCTGCCAAGCGATTTCATGGTCCCCACTCCGTTACTTTTTTGAATTCCCCAAAAGAAAGCGACCCCGGCAGTTGGCTGCCGGGGTCGTGTCTCAATGCTTACTGGCCTGTGACGATCTTGGTCCAGGTGCGCGTGATGACACGCTGTGTCTTGGGATCGTATGGCGCAACGGTATAAAGCTTCTTCGTGGTCTCTTCATCCGGATAGACCGAAGGATCTTCCAGGATCGCCTTGTCGACGAACTGCTGCGAGGCCTTGTTGCCGTTGGCGTAGAGCACGTAGTTCGACGACTTGGCGATGACTTCGGGCGTCATCATGTAGTTGATGAACTCGAGCGCGTCGGCGACATGCGGCGCGTCCGCGGGGATCGCCATCTGGTCGAACCACATCTGGGCGCCTTCCTTCGGCACCGAATAACCGATCTCGACGCCCTGCTTGGCTTCCTCGGCGCGGTTGCGCGCCTGGAAGACGTCGCCCGACCAGCCGATGGCCAGGCAGATGTCGCCATTGGCCAAGGCGTTGATGTATTCGGACGAATGGAACTTGCGGATATAAGGCCGGACCTTCAGCAACGCTTCCTCGGCCTTGGAAATGTCATCGGGCGAGGTGCTGTTGGGATCGAGCCCGAGATATTTCAGCGCCGCCGGAATGACGTCGGCGGGAGAGTCCAGCACGTAGACGCCGCAATCCTTCAGCTTGGCCAGCTTGTCGGGATTGAAGAAGGTGTCCCAGCTGTCGATCTTGTCGGTGCCGAGCGCGGCCTGCACCTTCTTGATGTTATAGCCTAGACCGACCGTGCCCCACATGTAGTTGACAGAATATTCGTTGCCCGGATCGTATTTGGCGGTGCGCTCGGAAATGACGTCCCACATGTTGGAGATGTTGGGCAGCTTCGACTTGTCGAGCTTCTGGAACACGCCGGCCTGGATCTGGCGCGCCAGGAAATTGGCGCTCGGCACGACGACGTCATAGCCGCTGCCGCCGGCAAGCAGTTTCGTCTCCAGGATCTCGTTGGAATCGAAGGTGTCATAGACGACCTTGATGCCGGTCTTCTTGGTGAAGTCGTCGATGATCGAAGAGTCGATATAGTCCGACCAGTTGTAGACGTTGACGACGCGGTCTTCGGCATGGCCGGTTATTGTGAAAAGCGTCAGAAATGCCGACGTCGCCGAAAGCAAGAGCGCTTTGCGGATCATGGTGTTCTCCTTTGGTGAGTATTCCCTCGCCGGCTCGTCGCGATATGGCGGCGCGGCGTTGGTTTCAGACTATTGAGCTTTCCGGAGAGCGACAAGCGTGAACTGTCCACGCCAGGCTCGATCACGACATCAAGGTCGAAGGCATTCCAGCCTCCCCGGCGAGGCACCCGGGCCGCGTCAGCGGCATTCACCGCGGCGTAAGCATAGCGATCACGATGCTGTCCGGTCCCGAGCAGGCCGGCGGAGACACTTGGCAAGATACGCCTGTCTTGTTGTTGCCGTAATCGCAGCCTGCCCGTCCGGCAACTGGGTTGTCAATGGGGAACGCTGCCTATCGTCAATTGGGCGACGGCAGGCCGGTGACGCCGGGACGCGCCGGCCGTGTCTGGCGCTTGAACTCCAGGCCGATATGGACGAGCAGCGCCGTGACGACGACCGCGCCGCCGATGATGGTGCGCACCGACGGCACTTCGGAATGGACGAGCCAGACCCAGATCGGCCCAAGGATCGGCTCGAAGGTGCCGAGCAGCGCCGCGATCGCCGCCGGCACCAGCCGCGCGCCCATGGCAAAAAAGGCGAGGCCGACGCCGAGATTGATGACGCCGAAGGCGAAGAGGAAGCCCATGTCGCGCCCGGAGACCGCGAACTCCGATGCCTGGGAAGCGGCGAAAGCACTGGCGAGCAGCGCCGCAAGGCAATTGGCCGGCACCATGCGCACATGGGCGAAGCGCCGGGTGATCACGGTCGCGACGGAAAACATCACCGCGATCAGCAGCGCCAGTCCATCGCCGATCGGCGAGACGGCGCCGCCCAGGGATTCCGAGACCATGATGGCGACGCCGGTGATGACCGCGGCAATCGCGATCCAGGTCGCCGGACCGACCCTTTCGCGAAACAGGAGCCAGGCGAGCAGAGCCGCCAGGAGCGGCACGCCAGCCTGCATCAGGAGGATGTTGGCGACCGTCGTATAGGCAAGCGCCACCACGAAGCTGGTCGAGGCGGTGGCGAAGCAGAAGGCGACGCCAAGGCCTGGCAGGCCCATGTGCCGAAAGAGGTTCAGTGTACCGCGCCAACCATCGCGCCAAAGCATGAAGGCGATGAGAAAGGCCACGGCCCAGAGCGAGCGCCAGAACACCACGGTCCAGCTGTCGCCGATATGGATGAAGCGGGCGATGGTGCCGCCGAAACTCCACATAAGCGCCGAAAGGAAGACCAGGAGCATGCCGATCCGCTCCTCGCGCGGCGAGACGGCTGGCAAGGCGGTGGAGGACGGGGCGACGTGGGGCGAGGCGGTATCGGTCATGGCAGATGACTGTCAGCGGTTTGCGTTCGACACGATGCACCAGGGACGACGAGGAACTGCGTCTCAATCGCGTAGCGCAAAGGCGCAAAACCGGCGTGATCCAGCGCTCGGCGAGGCTTGGGACACATCCGCCGGTATCATCCCTGGAAATCGAAGGCGCTGAGGCCTGTCACCATCTCGTCGAGGCCGAGCGGGCGCGTCACCGGCGGCTCGGCGCGCGCAAGGCAGCCGGCGCGCCCGCAAAGCCGGCAGGCGGGGCCGACCGGCGTGGCGATGCCTTGCCCGGGCTTGCCGGTGGCTCCGGCCGGCAGCGCCACGCCATAGATGATCTCGTCGCGGAAGCCGACATCGCAACCGAGCAAGAGCGCGGTGCGACGCGGCCGTTCGGAGAAGGCGCCTTGCGGGCCTTCCAGCGTGCGGGCGATGCAAAGGAATTCGGCGCCATCAGGCATCTCCACCGCCTCGACCAGTATCTGGCCCGGCTGCGAGAAGGCCGCATGGACGGGAAGCTTTGGGCAGCCGCCGCCGAAACGGCTCTGCGGATAGCCCTGGCTGCCGGCCTTGCGGAAGCGGTTACCGGCATTGTCGACTTCCAGCATGAAGAACGGCACGCCCGATGCGCCCTGCCGCTGCAGCATGGTCAGGCGGTTGGCCGCCTGTTCGAAAGAGACGCCGAAACGGGAACGCAAGACGTCGATGTCGTAGCGGGCGCGGACGGCGGCGGCGTGGAAAGCCTGATAGGGCATCATCAGCGCGTGGGCGGCGTAGCGGCCGAGCTCGAAACGGGCAAGCCGGCGCGCCTCGTCGGTGGCGAGCTTCAGCGCCTGGACCTCGCCCGCGATGGCCACCGACATGCGCATCAGGCTCGCCTCCATGGCGACCTCGCGCAACTGGTCGAAAGGCGACAGCCGCTCGGACAGGAACAGGCGCTGCGAATGGCGGTCGTAACGGCGGCGCCAATTGGGCATGGTGGCGACCGGCAACACCTTGACGACGATGCCGTGCTCGCGCCTCAGCCAGGCCTTCAGCGCGCCGGACAGATCGTCGCCGGGCTCGAGGGCCGATGTGAAAGCCTCCGCCTCTTCCTCCAGCGAAGCGAAGTGGTTCGGCCGGCGCTCGAACACTTCGTGGACTTCATCGGCAGGCAAGCGCGTGCCGGACAGCGCGGTCGCCCTGCCCTCCTTGGCCAATAACTGGTTGAGGTCGGACAGGCGCTCGGCCTGCTCGCGGTAGGCACGAAAGAGCTTCACCATCGCCGCCGAGGCATTCGGCGCCGTCTCGGCGAGGTCGATCAATTCCTGGTCGCCGGGCAGTTCGCCGGCAAGAAGCGGATCGCTGAACGCTTCGCGCAGGGCAGCGATCGAGCCTTTTGTCTCTCCCTGCAGTTCGTGCGGATCGACCTTATAGACGGAGGCAAGCTTGAGAATGAGCTGCACCGTCAACGGTCGCTGGTTGCGCTCGATCAGGTTGAGGTAGGAAGGCGAGATGCCCAGCCCCTCGGCCATCGCCGTCTGGGTCAGGCTCCTGGCGGTGCGCAGCCGCCGCAGCCGCGGCCCGGCAAAAATCTTCTGGTCGGCCATCCCTGCCATCCTTGACAAGAATTTACATGAACATCGAGTCCGGCGGTCGCTTCGCTGTTTTACAATTATGACAAATTTACAGGCGCAGCCTGTCAATGGCAACACAGCTTTTCCTTTATTTTCGATGCCAAAAGGCGGTTTTCCTAGATGACTTTCGCACCGCAATGTAAATGATGTCATACACAAGCGCTGCAGATTAGGCCTTTGTGGCGCATCGCCGAAGCAGTTCCCAAACGATCCGGAGTGACCAATGACCGATTTTTACAACCTCGTCCCCTCCGCGCCGGAAGGGCGTTTCGACGGCATCGAGCGTCCCTATTCGCCAGAGGATGTGAAGCGGTTGCGCGGTTCCGTGCAGGTTCGCCAGACGCTGGCCGAGATGGGTGCGAACCGGCTGTGGAAACTCATTCACGAGGAGGATTTCGTCAATGCGCTGGGCGCCATGTCGGGCAACCAGGCCATGCAGCAGGTTCGAGCCGGGCTGAAGGCGATCTATCTCTCGGGCTGGCAGGTGGCCGCCGACGCCAACACCGCGTCGGCGATGTATCCGGACCAGTCGCTTTACCCGGCCAATGCGGCGCCGGAACTCGTCAAGCGTATCAATCGCACCTTGCAGCGCGCCGACCAGATCGAGACATCCGAAGGCAACGGGCTGTCGGTCGAGACCTGGTTCGCGCCGATCGTGGCCGACGCGGAAGCCGGCTTCGGCGGCCCGCTCAACGCCTTCGAGATCATGAAGGCCTTCATCGAGGCGGGTGCCGCCGGCGTCCATTATGAGGACCAGCTGGCGTCGGAAAAGAAGTGCGGCCATCTCGGCGGCAAGGTACTGATCCCGACGGCGGCGCATATCCGCAACCTCAACGCGGCGCGCCTTGCGGCCGACGTCATGGGCACGCCGACGCTGGTCGTGGCGCGCACGGACGCCGAGGCGGCGAAGCTGCTCACCTCCGATATCGACGAGCGCGACCGGGCTTTTGTCGATTACGATGCAGGCCGCACGATCGAGGGCTTCTACAATGTGCGGAACGGCATCGAGCCCTGCATCGCGCGCGCCGTGGCCTATGCGCCGCATGCCGACCTGATCTGGTGCGAGACCTCCAAGCCGGATCTGGCGCAGGCCAGGAAATTCGCCGAGGGCGTGCACAAGCACCATCCTGGCAAGCTGCTCGCCTACAATTGCTCGCCGTCCTTCAACTGGAAGAAGAACCTTGACGACGCGACGATCGCGAAGTTCCAGAAGGAGCTTGGCGCGATGGGCTACAAGTTCCAGTTCATCACGCTCGCCGGCTTCCACCAGTTGAACTTCGGCATGTTCGAGCTGGCGCGCGGCTACAAGGATCGCCAGATGGCCGCCTATTCGGAACTGCAGGAGGCCGAGTTCGCGGCCGAGGCCCGCGGCTATACCGCGACCAAGCACCAGCGCGAGGTCGGCACCGGCTATTTCGACGCCGTGTCGATGGCGATCACCGGCGGCCAGTCCTCGACCACCGCCATGCATGAATCGACCGAGCACGCCCAGTTCAGGCCGGCGGCCGAGTAACCGATAACAACCAGAGGAAACGCCCGCAGGGCATTTGCACCGAGGAGAAGACCAATGGCATCGATAAGCCGCGTCAAGGAAAGGGCAGAAGAACAATCGAGCGCGATGAGCGTCGACCAGCAGGCGACGATCCGCATGCTCGCCAACGATCTGCACAGGCTCAACCAGTCGGTCATGAAGGCAGTCGAGGCCGGCGTCTCCGTGGAGTTGGTGCGTTCGGCCAGGCACCATGGCGGCGACGGCAACTGGGGAGACCTTTTGATCCCGGTGATCGTTACCCAGCAGAGTCATACTTGACGTAACGTCAACAGTCTCGGCGATAGTCTCCCGCGCGCTATACGTTCGGGAGACTATCGCATTTTTTCGATTTGCCTTCGTCGCCAAGAGGTACGACTTGCGCTGAGGTCCAGAATTTCTTGCTATATTTTCGACCTCGACCGTTTCAGCTTGACACCGGCCGTGATCTCACCCAATTGTGCCTCAGGTTTCAACCCTGCATTGAACCAGAGTGCCTGCCCGCCGATGTGCCCCCCCGACCGTGACGACCACTCCGAAAAACGCCCGAAACCGGCAGCCCGGACTGGCGCGGTCGCGGCGGACTTTTCCAAGGTGCTCGTCGTCGGAAAATCGTCGATCAATCGGGTCGTGGTGTCGAAAATCGTCGAGAAATCGGGACTGAAGCCGATCTCGGAATCGCCCGAAACCGCCGAGAAGACGCTGACCGGCCAGTTGCCCGGCGCCGTCATCCTGGACGGCGGCCCGGACAACAAGGATTGCGACCGGCTGATGTCGGCCATCGACGCGTTGCGGCGCGCCTCCGGCAAGCCGCTGCCCGCGGTGATCCTGCTTTCAACCAGGAATGGCACGCCGGAAGGCCTCGGCCTGTCGAGCCTGGTCGATGCGGTGGTCGCCAAGCCGATAACGCCCGAGAAGCTGCAACCGGTGGTCGATCGACTGGTCGGGCGCGGCTAGAGCAATTCCAGGAAAAGTGTAAGCGGTTTTCCATCCGGAATTGCGTTGAAACAAGGGGACAGAACGGTTCGCCGTTTCCGCGAAACGCCTAGGCGTTTCGCGACAGGCTGGGCCGGCGCGTCGAGGCGACATTCGGGAACTGTTCTCGTGAGGCTGGGTCAGTCCAGCTCGCCACGTTCCCTCATTCCGTGCGCGACCTGGCGGAAAAATTCGAGGACCTCAGGGTCGAACCAGAGGGCCTCGGACCTGGCCTGCGCCTCGGCAAGCGTTTTGGTATACGCGTCGCGTATAAGCTCTTGCTCAGCCTGGGGGCTCGAACGCCTGATGCCAGCGGTACGGGATCGCACGCGCCGAACGAACTCTTTGGCGGCTTCGGAATTGACGTCGCCCGCCTCCTTCAGTCGGCTGGCTTCCTCCATGAGGGCCCTCAGCGCAGCCTTGTGGGCGTCTCCGTCATATTCCTTCCTTATCTCGTCAAAGGTGCGGCTTGCCTGCCCAGTCGGATCCTGTTCCGCGATCAGAGCTTCGAACCTTGCGAGGAATTTCTTTTTATCGGTGGGTTGCTGCACGAGAGTCTCCTTGGTGAGAATTGCCAACTCGTCCAGAGAAAGATCCCGTCCCTCATCGATCTGACACAGCGCCACATCTATGAGGGCGATCGCGCGCCTGATCTTGTCTTGTTGGGACTCCAGCGTTTCGTGTTGCAGCCGCAGAATATCCCGAAGCCGGGAATGATCCCCGACAAGCTTCTTGATCGATTTGAGGGGCAAGCCGAGATCGCGAAGCACGATGATCTGGTGCAAGCGGCCGATTTGAGCTGGGCCGTATAGGCGCCATCTCGATTCGGCGCGGTGAGGGATAACGAGGCCCTCCCGCTCATAGACCCTGAGCGCCTTGGTGGTGACGCCGACCCGCCGAGCTGTCTCGCCCGGGCCGAACCATTGCTCCTTTTCGCCGCTCATAGCCGACCTTCCGTTCCGGACCCTCGCTTCTGTAAGGGCGGCCCCAGGGTCCGATGCAAGAGCTTCGTCGGTCGGTTCGTTCGCGCCGCCCGCTTACCCGAACCGACGTCCAGAGCGTCGGCTCGCGCGACGCCGCGGAGGTATGCCGCCAGCGGGCTTTTGCGCAGGCTGGGGAACACAACCTCCGGCCGTCGTCAACCTGCCATGGCGATGCTCTCGATCAGCGCGGGCAGTTCGCTCAGGTCGGCGATCTGGCGGAACCGCGGCGCCGCGACCGGCGCCTCGGCATGCTCGGCCGCCCAGGTCAATTCATGCGGGACATAGATACCCCAGCCGCCGGCATCGATGGCCGGAACCACGTCCGACTTGAGCGAGTTGCCGACCATCATGCTCTTTTGCGGTCCCTCGCCATGGCGGCTGAAGATCCGGGCATAGGTGGCAGCGCTCTTGTCGCTGACGATCTCGACGGCGTCGAAAAGCTCGCCCAGTCCCGATTGCGCAAGCTTGCGCTCCTGGTCCATCAGGTCACCCTTGGTGATCAGCACCAGGCGATAGCTGCCGGCGAGCTTCTCGACCGTTTCACGCGCATGCGGCAGCGGCTCGATCGGGTGGCTAAGCATGTCGCGGCCGGCAGCCAGGATTTCCGCAATGGTCGAGGCCGGAACACGGCCTTCGGTAACCTCGATCGCCGTCTCGATCATCGACAGCGTGAAGCTCTTGATGCCGAAACCGTAGAGGCCGAGATTGCGTTTGGCGGCTGCAAGCAGGTTCGCCGAAATCTTGCTCGCATCGCCATGCTCGGCAAGCATGGCTAGGAAGCGCTGCTCGGTCATGCGGAAGAACTGCTCGTTCTGCCATAGCGTGTCGTCGGCATCGAAACCGATCGTCGTCAACCGGGAAGCGGCCATCAGCGCACTCACTCTTTCCTGACAGGCACATCTAGACGTCGCAGCGCCGCCAGCAAGCAGAAAATGGCGGCGGCCGAATGACTTTCCCCGGGCAGCCGGCTTGGCATGCCCGGCGCCTCCCCTTCCCTTCCCCCATGGCGCCCGGCTATAGTTCGAAATCCGCAACACAATCTGGTGAATGATGCCGCCTGAAAAAAAGGAAGTCCGTCCGTCAAGCCGGGGGGGACGCGCCCGCACGCCTGCCTTCCTGAAAAACCAGCGTGGTGTGAAGAACTGGAAGGAGGCCAGTGCCTGGCTCGAATGGCGCGGCATCGAGGACATCGAATGCATCACGCCCGACCAGGCGGGCGTCGCCCGCGGCAAGATGATGCCGTCGAAGAAATTCACATCCAACACATCGCTGGCGCTGCCCTCGGCCGTGTTCATGACGACGATCTCCGGCGGCTATCCCGAGGACGGCAACGGCTTCCACTATCCCGAGGATGACGGCGACCTGAAGCTTCTGCCCGATCTCTCGACGCTGACCGTCGTGCCCTGGGAAGAAGACCCGACGGCCGCGGTGATCTGCGATCTCGTGCACCAGGACGGCCGCTCGGTCGAGTTCACGCCGCGCAATGTGCTCAAGCGCGTGCTTGCTGCCTATGACGAGCGCGGCCTGAAGCCGGTGGTGGCGCCCGAGATCGAATTTTATCTGGTGCGCAAGAACCCCGACCCGGACTATCCGCTGACGCCGCCCGTCGGGCGTTCGGGCCGGCCGATCGGCGGCGGCGCCGGCTATTCGATCGCGGGCGTCAACGAATTCGACGAGCTGATCGACGACATCTACCATTTCTCGGAACGGCAGGGCCTGGAGATCGACACGCTGATCCATGAGGAGGGCGCCGGCCAGCTCGAGATCAATCTGCGCCACGGCAACCCGATTGAGCTCGCCGACCAGGTCTTCATGTTCAAGCGCACCATCCGCGAGGCAGCGCTGAAGCACGAGATCTACGCCACCTTCATGGCCAAGCCGATCCAGGGCCAGCCGGGCTCGGCCATGCATATCCACCAGTCGGTCGTTGACAAGAAGACCGGCAGGAACATCTTCTCGGCCGAGGACGGCTCGGAAACAGATGCGTTCTTCCACTTCATCGGCGGCATGCAGAGGCATGTGCCGAATGCGCTGGTGATGTTCGCGCCCTACGTCAACTCCTACCGCCGGCTGACGCAGCAGGCCTCGGCTCCGGTCAACAACAAGTGGGGCTATGACAACCGCACCACGGCCTTCCGCGTGCCGCGCTCGGATCCGGCGGCGCGGCGCGTCGAAAACCGCATCCCGTCCTCCGACGCCAACCCCTATCTGGCGCTTGCCGCGTCGCTTGCCTGCGGGCTGATCGGCATGAACAACAAGATCAAGGCGGAACCGCCGGTCCTGACGACCGCCAACGCGGATGAAATCGACCTGCCGCGCGGCCTTCTGGAGGCCGTAGGCCTGTTCGAGGACGACACGGAGCTCGGCGCCATCCTCGGCAAATCCTTCGCCGCCACCTACACGGCGATCAAGCGCGCCGAGTTCGAGACCTTCATGGAAGTGATCAGCCCGTGGGAGCGGGAGTACCTCTTGTTGAACGTATAGGGCACTGATCATGTCCTACCAATCCCCCATTTCCCCTGGCTGTTCCTGGTACGAGGATACGGCCGGGCCTCGGCCCGAATACCCTTCGCTAGATGGTGACCGCCAATGCGACGTCGTCATTATAGGCGGCGGCTTCACTGGCTTGTCGGCAGCCGCGCACTTGGCGAAGGCCGGTGCAAATGTCGTCCTCATCGAGGCCTATCGTTTCGGCGACGGCGCGTCAGGGCGCAATGGGGGCCAGCTCGGCACCGGGCAGCGCGCCTGGGCCGAGGAGTTGGAGGCCGAATACGGGCTTTCCCGCGCCAGGGCGCTGTTCGACATGGCCGAGGAAGCCAAGGCGCACCTGCTCGACTTCGCCGCCGCCAACATGATCGACATCGACTATATGCCGGGCCAATTGTCGGTGGCGCACAAGCGGCGCTATGTCGACGACTATAGGCGCCATGCCGACATCATGGCGAGCCGCTTCGGCTACCCGCATGTCAGTTTCATGGAGGCGGCGGAGACGGCGGAGCGGCTGGGCTCGACGCGCTATTTCGGCGGCGCGCGCGACACCGGCACCGGCCACATCCACCCGCTGAAGCTGGTGATCGGCACGGCGAAAGCGGCGGCGGCGGCAGGCGCGCATCTCTTCGAGCAGACGCCCTCCACCGGCATCGTTTCCAATGGCGGCAAGGTTACTGTCACGACGCGCAGGGGCACGATCACGGCCGAGAAATGCCTGATCGGGGTCAATGCCTATGGCGGCAATCTGGAGCCGGTGAGCGCGGCGCACATCATGCCGATCGGTTCCTTCATCGGCGCGACCGTGCCGCTCGGCGCCGCCTCCAAGGTGCTGCCGGGCGGCGAGTCGGTCGACGATTCCCGCTTCGTGGTGCGCTATTTCCGCAAGTCGAAGGACGGCCGGCTGTTGTTCGGCGGCCGCGAGGTCTATGCCGTCAACGATCCGAAAGACATCCATATCCACATCCGCAAACAGATCGCCGAGCTCTACCCGGATCTGAAGGATGTCGAGATCACACATGGCTGGGGCGGCTATGTCGGCATCACGGTGCCGAGAAAGCCGTTCGTGCGCGAGGTGATGCCCAAGGTGATTTCGATAGGTGGCTATTCCGGCCACGGCGTCATGCTGTCGAACTTCTTCGGCAAGCTCTATGCAGAGACCGTTGCCGGCAATCGCGACCGCTTGAAACTGATCGAGGACCTGAAAATCCCCGCTTTCCCAGGCGGCAGGCGCTTCCGTGCGCCGCTCCTGTTCCTGGCGCTCAACTGGTTCGCTTTGCGCGACAGGATTTGAGGGCTGGCCGCCGCACTCGAACCGCCGATTCGACGCTGGCGGCCTCCACGCGGCAGGTTGTGGAAACCTTAACAGGCGCGCAGAATTTCGCAATTTGGCTCACTCATGCCATAATCAGCAGTAAAAGATGCGATTATGGGCGAAAATCCGGGGATTTCGCGGGCCTTGTCAGCAATGATTTCGGGACCGACGCTGATCGATGCCAATCATTGCGGCAGTGATCGAAAGAACGTCGGCCCGCTTGTTGGAGGTGGTTGAGTGAACGAGCCCTTCAGTTTCGGCATGCCGGAACGGCAGCGCTTTACAATGCAGTTCGGCTATAGCGTACGGCCATCCTTCTGGCAGAGGATGCAGTCGAACGCGCATCTGGTCATTGCTGCGGTCGGCACCGCCGCGCTGCTGGGCGTGGCCGCGGTGGCGTTATGGCTGTGCTTTCCGGGCAGTGACCGGCAAATGGCGGCGGCAAACGCCGCGCAAACCGTTCCCACAATCCCGGTGAAGACCATGAAAATCGCTCCGGCTGCCGCAGCGGTTACCGTGGCTTCGGCGGCACCGCAGGCCGCGCGCAAGGCGGATGCGGTTGCGCCGGCGACGGCGGCCCGCCAAGCCAGCATTCCGGCCCTGGCGGCGAACAGCCCCCGCTGGACGGCTTCCGACGCCCAGACGCCGCCTGCCCCGACCGAGGACCAACCAGCTCCATCCAAGCAGGCCGCTGACACAGGCGCCGCGCAATCGACCGATGCCGCGCAATCAACCGATACGGCCTTCGCCGAGCCCGCCGCCGAGAACGACGCTTCGACTGCGCTGTCGCAGGTCGTCGCTCCCGCCGGCGAGACGTCGACGACCGCGAAGAAGCCGGGCGACAAGATGGACGGCGCCCAAACCGCGGCCATCCCCGAAGCCAAGCCGCAGGCTCCAGATGCGCAACCCGCGGCTACCGACGGCTCGGCGCAGCCCAAGCCGAAACCTCAAAAGGCCAGCGCGGCCGCAAACGGGCGCATCTTGAGGACCGTGACCATGCGCTCGGGTCCGAAGAAAGGCGCACCCGCAATCACCACGGTGCCGGCCAAGGCCTCGGTGCAGGTGATGAATTGCAAGCAATGGTGCGAGATCGTCTATAACGGCAGGCACGGCTGGGTTTACAAAAGCTACGTCAAGACCGGCGCCTGAAACCTAACCCGCCAAGCAGCCGTTCGTAGCGACGTCTTCTGCGCTCGAGCCTGCGATCCGCGAGGAAAGACTTGTGTTCCTCGAACGGCACCTCGTAGAGGCCGCAAGTGTAACATCCTTCCTGCTTGCCGCATGCCGGAATCCAGCATCTGACGTCGTGCGTCCAGGCAAGCGCGATCCTCTCCAGATGAAGATTGGACGAGCTCTTGAGCAGGATCAGTTCTCCGGGGACAGCCGTCTGCTTGATATGATCCGAGACTTCCTTGGGGGTGCGGATCTCCACGAAACGGCCGCTGTCGCGGTCGGCATCGCTGGCGCGTGAGCGGTGGGCGTTGTCGCCGGTGTAGATGACCTCGTCAGCGATATCGCGCGCGATGGCGTAAGCCTTGCGGTATTTTCTTGACGAACCGGCGTAGTCGGAGATCTGGCCGAGGACGATGCGTTTACGAACGGCCTTGGCTTTGGCCATCATCTCGAACGCGATGTTCAGCGAATGCCAGGGCGCCTTGGCGGCATCGACGATGAACTGCGGACCACCATCGGTCACCTGCACCTTGCATCGGTTGGAGAGAGGTTCGAACAAAGCCGTCCTTGCCGCGACTTTCTCCGGTGGGACACCAAGTTCCAGGGCCGCGACAATCGAGGCAGCCGCCGGCAGCCAGAAGTGCTCGCCAGGGAACGGTGTCTGTACGTTGATGGCACCGGCATTCCAGCGCAGCGAAAATCCAAGCCGATCCGGATAGGCGGCGTGGATGCCTGTCACGCGATAGTCCGCGGCCTGCGACTGGCCGAAGGTCACGACCCGGCACCGTGCGCCGGCGGCCATGTCGAGCACATGCGGGTCATCGGCATTCAAAATCGCAAGTCCGCCCGCCGACAACGCGTCGACCAGCGCTTTCTTTTCCCGAGCGACGGCTTCCAGCGTTCGAAATTTCGAGAAATGTTCGAGCCTGACCATCGTGACGACCGCCACGTCCGGCTTCAGCATCTCGGCCATCGGTCGGATCGAGCCGGGCTCAAACGCGCCGGCCTCGAAGACGACATAGTCGACCTTGCCCGCGCGTTTCATGCGCTTGTAGAGCGTGCGGACAAGTGCCTTGAGCGTGTTGGCCAGAACTTGAGCATGGACCGTGCCGTGACCGGCCAGGATATGCCCAAGCAAGCTGGTTGTAGTCGATTTGCCGGAACTGCCGGTTATCCCGATGAAGGTCGCCTTGCTTCGCGCCCGCGCACGCTCCGCCCGATAGCGACGCAATCGCCAGCCCAGATCGTTGCGAATTTCACGCAGGCTGACCTTAACCACCCGCCAATTCCCTACCCCGATCCGTTATCGTTTCGACGGACCATGAAGTCAAACCGGGATTCGGCATGGCGACGCCCGCCCCTCCGTTCGCCTTATAAAGCGGCCGGGCGCTCCCTGACGCGGCTCAGATACAGCGGCCGCCATCGACCTCCAGCGCCACGCCGGTGATGAAGGCGGCTTCATCCGAGGCGAGCCACAGCGCCGCGTTGGCGATATCAAGCGGTGTCGAAAGCCGGCCGAGCGGGATCGAGGCGCGGAAGTTCTCGCGGATCTGAGGCGTGTCGGCGCCCATGAACTTCTCCAGCATGCCGGTCTCGCCGGCGACGGGGCAGAGGCAGTTGACGCGGATGTTCTTCGGCGCCAGCTCGACCGCCATCGACTTGGTGGCGGTGATCGCCCAGCCCTTGGAGGCGTTATACCAGGTCAGGCCCGGCCTCGGCCGAAGCCCGGCCGTCGAGGCCGTGGTCAGGATGACGCCGCCTCCCTGCCGGTCCATGATCGGCACGACGGCAAGTGCGGCGTGATAGATCGCCTTCATGTTGACGGCGGTGATCAGGTCGAAGGTTTCCTCATCGACGCCGAGCATATCGCCGTTGCGGTGGGTGAAGCCCGCATTGTTGACCATGATGTCGATGCGGCCGAAGGCGCTCTTGGCGGCATAGATCATCTCATCGAATTCGGAACGCAGCGAAACGTCGGTCTGGGTCCAGATGGCGTTCTCGCCGATCTCATCGGCCACTCGCTCGGCACCCTTGGCGTTGAGGTCGGCCACGACCACGCGCGCGCCCTCTTCGGCGAAACGCCTCGCCATGCCCTCCCCGAACCCCGACGCGGCGCCGGTGATGATGGCGACCTTGTTTTCCAGACGCATGGTTTTCCCGCTCATTGGATTTCCGCAGCTATCTCCCTTAGCTTTCGTCACATTCGCGTTCTATGGTGCGACCGCGAACATTGGCGCAAGCCATGGCTTTACCGACAGGCCTGTCGGCGGCGCGAGTGTCGGGAAACAGGTGGACCGATGCAATAGCCAGCGGTCGGTCCTGCCTGTGACACCATGGCACTGGAAAATTTAAATCGATTAGAATATACCAACCACGCTGCCGGTATCCGGCATCAAATCGGACTGACCATGACCAGCCAGATCATCCCTGTCGATCCCTTCGACTTCATCATCTTCGGCGGCACCGGCGACCTGTCGGAACGCAAGCTCCTGCCATCGCTCTATCATCGCCAGCGCGGCCAGCAATTCTCCGAGCCGACGCGCATCATCGGCACGTCGCGCGCGAAGATGACCGACGCCGAGTTCCAGGCCTTCGCCAAGAAGGCGATATCCGAGCATGTGAAGCCTGCCGACGTCGACGCCAAGGAGCTTGAGACCTTCCTGACGCGCCTCTCCTACGTCTCGGCCGACGCGACCACGGGCGCCGGCTTCGACAAGCTCAAGAAGGCGATCGGCGACAGCGACCGCATCCGCGCTTTCTATCTCGCGGTGGCGCCGGCGCTGTTCGGCGACATCTCGCACCAGCTCAAGGAACACAAGCTGATCACGCAGAACTCGCGCATCGTGCTGGAAAAGCCGATCGGCCGCGACCTCGCCTCGGCGCGGGCGCTCAATGATGCCGTCGGCGACGATTTCCACGAAAGCCAGATCTTCCGCATCGATCATTACCTCGGCAAGGAAACGGTGCAGAACCTGATGGCGCTGCGCTTTGCCAATGCGCTCTACGAGCCGCTGTGGAACTCGGCCAATATCGACCACGTGCAGATCACGGTCGCCGAGACCGTCGGCCTTGAGGACCGCGTCACCTACTACGACAAGGCCGGTGCGCTGCGCGACATGGTGCAGAACCACATGCTGCAGCTGCTTTGCCTGGTCGCCATGGAAACGCCGTCGTCGATGGACGCAGACGCCGTGCGCGACGAGAAGCTGAAGGTGCTCAGGGCGCTGAAGCGCATCAACGGCAATGAGGCGCCCAAGCACACGGTGCGCGGCCAATATCGCGCCGGCGCCTCGGCGGGCGGCCCGGTCAAGGGCTATGTCGAGGAACTCGGCAAGGACAGCGCCACCGAGACCTTCGTCGCCATCAGGGCCGAGATCGGCAATTGGCGCTGGGCCGGCGTTCCGTTCTATCTCAGGACCGGCAAAAGGCTGGCGAGCCGGGTTTCGGAGATCGTCATTGAGTTCAAGCCGATACCCTTTTCTATCTTCGACGAAAGCGCCGGACCGATCTTCGCCAACCAGCTGGTGATCCGGTTGCAGCCGGACGAAGGCGTCAAGCAGTACATCATGATCAAGGATCCGGGACCGGGCGGCATGCGGCTGCGTCAGATCTCGCTGGACATGAGCTTCGCGCAGTCGTTCCAGGGCCGGGCGCCGGACGCCTATGAGCGGCTGATCATGGATGTGGTGCGCGGCAACCAGACGCTGTTCATGCGCCGCGACGAGGTCGAGGCGGCCTGGAAATGGATCGACCCGATCCAGAACGCCTGGGAGAGCGCCCGGCAGGAAGCTCAGGGCTATACCGCCGGCACCTGGGGGCCATCGGCCTCGATCGCTCTTATCGAACGCGACGGACGGACATGGCACGAGAGCAATTGAGCGAAGTCCGCTACGGCTGGAACGGCTTTGCCGACCGTCAGGACCTGGCGACGACGCTTGCCGGACGGATTGCCGACCGGCTGAGCAGCGCCATCGCGGAACGCGGCGCCGCATTGCTCGCGGTGTCAGGCGGCACGACGCCGGCAAAGCTGTTCGCCACGCTGTCGACCACGCCGATCGCCTGGGACAAGGTCACCGTGACGCTGGTCGACGAGCGTTTCGTGCCGCCATCCTCGCCGCGCTCGAATGCCGGGCTGGTGGCGGCGAACCTGCTCCAGAACAAGGCCGCCGCGGCGCGCTTCGTGCCGCTCTACCATGAGGCGGCAAGCATCGAGGACGCGGCGGCGACGGACAGCGATGCGCTGCGGTCGCTGCCCTGGCCGCTCGACGTGGTGATCCTCGGCATGGGTGGCGACGGCCATACGGCCTCGTTCTTTCCCGATGCCGGCAACCTCGAGGAATTGCTCGACCCGGCCTCGCAGCGGATCGTGCTGTCGGTGCACGCGGCGAGCGGCGGCGAGCCGCGGCTCACGCTGTCGATGGCGCGCATCATCGCCGCCGGTTTCGTCGCGCTGCACATCGAAGGCGAGGACAAGCGCACCGCTTTCGACGGCGCGATGGGTCCTGGCGCGAAAAAGCCTATCCGCAGAGTGCTCGAGGCGGCGCCGAGACCGATAGAGGTGTTCTGGGCACCCTGATTGCAACATGACGACCCGACGGCGCTGGGAGGACGTTGCCGGGCTCGGAAAGGACGGACCATGACAGCCAGACGCGATATCGAAGCCATCACGGAACGCATCCGCCAACGTTCGAAAGCCGGCCGCGAAGCCTATCTCGGCCGCATCGCGGAGGCCTCGGGCCGCAGCGCCAACCGCGCGGTGCTGGGTTGCGGCAATCTCGCTCATGGCTTTGCCGTGTGCAGCCCGTCGGAAAAGATCGCGCTTGGCGGCGACCGGGTGCCGAACCTCGGCATCATCACTTCCTACAATGACATGCTGTCGGCACATCAGCCCTTCGAGACGTTCCCGGCGCTGATCAAGGAAGCCGCGCGCGAGGCCGGCGGCATCGCTCAGGTCGCCGGCGGCGTGCCGGCGATGTGCGACGGCGTCACGCAAGGCCAGCCCGGCATGGAGCTGTCGCTGTTCTCGCGCGACGTGATCGCCATGGCGGCGGCGATCGGCCTGTCGCACAACATGTTCGACGCGGCCGTGTTCCTCGGCGTCTGCGACAAGATCGTGCCCGGGCTGGTGATCGGGGCGCTCACCTTCGGCCACCTGCCCGCGGTCTTCATACCGGCAGGGCCGATGACGACCGGTCTCGCCAATGACGAGAAGGCCAAGATCCGCCAGCTTTATGCCGAAGGCAAGGTCGGCCGCGCCGAACTGCTGGAAGCGGAGTCCAAATCCTATCACGGGCCTGGCACCTGCACCTTCTACGGCACCGCCAATTCCAACCAGATGCTGATGGAGATCATGGGCCTGCACATGCCCGGCGCCTCCTTCGTCAATCCGGGCACGCCGCTGCGCGACGCGCTGACCAGGGAAGCGGCCAAGCGCGCGCTGGCGATCACCGCGCTCGGCAATGCCTATACGCCGGTCGGGCGCATGATCGACGAGCGCTCGATCGTCAACGGCGTGGTCGGCCTGCACGCCACGGGCGGCTCGACCAACCATACGATCCACCTGATCGCCATGGCAGCAGCCGGCGGCATCGCACTGACCTGGCAGGATATTTCCGACCTGTCGGAGGCCGTGCCGCTGCTCGCGCGCGTCTACCCGAACGGGCTTGCCGATGTGAACCATTTCCATGCCGCCGGCGGGCTCGGCTTCCTGATCCGCGAGCTGCTCGACGAAGGCCTGCTGCACGAGGACGTGCAGACGGTGTGGGGAGAAGGCCTGCGGCCCTACGCGGTCGAAGCGAGACTCGGCGACGACGGCAGCGTGGTGCGCGAGGCGGCACCTCTCGACAGCGGCGACGAGAAGGTGCTGGCGCCGGTCAGAAAGGCGTTCCAACCGACCGGCGGTCTGAAAGTGCTTGGCGGCAATCTCGGCCACGCCGTCATCAAGACCTCCGCCGTCAAACCGGAACGCCGTGTCGTCGAGGCGCCGGCAAAGGTGTTCGACAGCCAGCAGGCGCTGAACGACGCCTTCAAGGCAGGCACGCTTACCGGCGATTTCATCGCCGTCATCCGGTTCCAGGGACCAAAGGCCAACGGCATGCCGGAATTGCACAAGCTGACCACGGTGCTCGGCATCCTGCAGGACCGCGGCCAGCGCGTGGCGCTGGTGACCGACGGGCGCATGTCGGGCGCCTCCGGCAAGGTGCCGGCGGCGATCCATGTGACGCCGGAGGCGGTCGAGGACGGCCCGATCGCCAGGATCCATGACGGCGACGTCATCAGGCTCGACGCCGATGCCGGCACGCTGGAAGTGCTGGTGCCTGGAACCGAGTTCGCGCTGCGCCGCACGGCGGACGCCGACCTCATCGGCAACGAGTCCGGCTTCGGCCGCGAGCTGTTCGCCGGCTTCCGGCAGTTGGTCGGGCGCGCCGACCATGGGGCAGCGGCGTTCGGCAACGCCTGACGTTCCAGACTCCCAAAAGAAAAGGGCGGCTTGAGGCCGCCCTTTCTGTTTGTGCTGACTGCAGTGCTTACTGGACGGTGAGCTCGTTCCGCTCACCGGCCTTCATCGTGAAGGGCGTTTCCTTGTCGGCTTTGTCGGTGGTGAAGTTGGTCACCAGCACGTAGTCGCCCGCGGCAAGGGTGGTCTGCATCTTCTCGCCATAGGCATAGGTCACCTGCTTGCGCTCGCCCTGGATGTTCTTCTTCGCCTCATAGATCTTGAAGCCGTCCGCGCCTGGCGCATCGACCGCCAGGACACCGGCGTTCAGCGCCACGTTGACATCGGTCATCTGCCCGACCGTCACGCTGAAAGGCTGTTCGGTCGACACGGCCTGCACGTCGACGCCCATCACATAGTCGCCGGGCGGCAGATCGAACTGGCTGTCGGGACCATAGGCATAGGTCACCTGGTCGCGGGTGCCATCGAGCTTCTTGGCGGCCTTGTACACTTTCCAGGACACGTCCGTGCCGGCCTTCTCACCGCCCTGGGTGTAGAAGGCGTTGGCCTTGGCCTTGCCGACGCCGACGATGATGTCCTTGTCGACGACCTGGCCGGCGACGAGCTGCATCGTCTCGCTCGCCTCGCCGGCTCCCAGATGCACGGTGACCTTGGTCTCGCCGGTCGGGACGACGAACTTGACCTCGCCGTAATTGGCATCCGACGTGCCGCCGGGATAGGCGATGCTGATCTGCGCCCCGCGGTCGATGTCGGCGCCCGGCGACGGCCGGGCATGGATGGAGATCTCCGCGGCGTTCAGGTTGAGCGCCGGCTCGGTCGCCTTGTCGGCCGTCAGCGAAACCTTCTGCTCGGCCCTGGCGGCACCGCTGGTGGCGACGACGATGTAGTTGCCGGCGGCAAGGTGGAACTTGACGGTGTTGTAGCCGTAGTCGACATGCTCGCCGCCGGTTCCCTTGGCATCGTCCTTGAAGATCTCAAAATAGACGTCGGACTTCGGCGCCTGACCACCTTCCTTCAGCAGCGCCGTCGGGATGAGATTGTAGTCGAGCTCCGCTGCCTTCGGGGCGGGGGCCGGCGCCGGTTCGGGAGCCGGTGCCGGGGCTGGAGCGGGAGCCGCGACGGTCTCGACCAGAGCTTCCTGCAGCGCCTTCTCGTCGGAGGCCTGGATGTATTTACCGCCGGTGTTTTCGGCGAGGCAGGCGATCTGCTTGCCTTCGTCGGCGGTCAGGCCGAAGCCGACGACATCGGCCGTGAAGTCGACGCCGCTTTGCTTCAGCTCCTTGCCGAGCGCGCAAGGGTCGCCGCCGCAGGTCTCCAGCCCATCGGTGATCAGCACCACCGTTGCCTTGTCCTCCGTATATTTCAGCGCCTCGGCGGCCTGCTTGACGGCCGCCGTGAGCGGCGTCTTGCCAAGGAATTTCATGCTGTCGGCCGCTGCCGAAATGGCGCTGGCGGAGCCGGCTTGCGGCGGCACGATCAGCTCGATGTCGTCGCAGCTGCCCTTGGTGCGGTGGCCGTAGGCCATGAAGCCGATCTCGTCGTCGGCTGGAACCGACTGCAGCACCGTTCGCAGCGATTCACGCGCGATCTCCAGTTTCGGCTTGCCGTCGATCTGGGCCCACATCGAGCCCGAAGCGTCCAGAATGATGATGACCTTGTTGGCGGCAAAGCCAAAACTGGTCATCGACAAAAGCAAGGCCGCCGCAGCGACGCTCCGTATCAGTCCCGCCATAGATGTCTCCTGATTATTCCCTCGTCCGCGGCGGGAAAGCTATTTTAGGTGGCCTGCGGAGACAAGCGGCAAAAGCTTGAGGGTCACGCGCCTGTCACCTGCGCCGGGACAAAACCCTCGGTCTCGACGATCGCTCGGTAGCGTGGATCGGCGCGCAAACCTTTGAAGGCCGGGTCGATGCGCACGCCGAGCAGGTCGTCTTCCTTGCGCCTGGCCGACTCCTCCAGATAGCGTATCGCTTCGTCATTGCGTCCAAGCATCGCGGCGGTGGTGGCGACCTTGTAGGCAGGTTCGCGGTCGCGCTGATATTGCCGCAGCTGCTCGGAAAACATCGCCTTCAACAGGCCATTGCCGCCTTCCTCGTGCAGGCCCTTTTCGGCTGCGTCGGCGACCGCCCGGCGGGCGTCGTTGCCGGAAATGACGGCCGCAAGCCGATACTCGCGCAGGAAATCGCTCCAGCGATGCTGATCGAGATAGATGGTGGCGAGATATTCGGGCGGCGAACGCAGGTTCGGCTCCGCCTCGGCAAGCGGCTGCAGGATCGCCAGGGCCTCGTCGGCGCGCCCGGCATGGAACAGGATGAGCGCCTTGTTGGCGAGGATGCTGCGCGACTGCGGGTTGAGTTCCTGCGCCATGCCGATCTCGCTCAAAGGCCGTTCCGTCTCCCCGGCGACCATAAGCGTCAGCGCATACCAGTGATGGGTCTGGGCGGAGGCCGGATCAAGCCGGATCGCCCGCTCGAACAGCGCTCGCGAGCGGGGGAAATCCTTGTCCCAGTAGAAGGCGGCGAAGGCCAGCGCCGCATAGCCGCCGGCATTGTCGGGATCGAGCGCGATGGCGCGGTTGGCGGCGGCCTGCGCCTTGGGATAGGCGTCCCTTGCCGGCATCAGCGTGAACTGGCTGACCATGTTGTAGGCGTCGGCCAGCTTGGCGTAGGCGTCGGCATATTCGGGATCGAGCGTCGTCGCCTCGGTAAGCAGCTGCATGGCTCGGTTCAGCCCGCTCGCCTGCCTCGTCTCGATATAATAGACGGCGTCGAGATAGAGATCCTGGACCTTGGGATCCGGCCTGTAAGCAATCCGGTCGGGCATGATGGGAGCGCCGCGCATCGAAACCATGCCGGCGGCGGCGATCACGGCGAAGAGCGCAACGGCGCTGGCAATGACGAGAGCCTGGCGATAGCGGCGGGAGCCGGGCATCTGCGAGGCTCGATCGGCATCGGCCGACGGAACCCGCGGCATTTGATCGGACTCCGCCGCGGCGGTCTCCGTCAAAGGCGCTTCGGCCGGCGCGGCCGAATCGCCCCGCAGCCATTGCTCCAGCTCATCTGTATAGGCAAAGACGAGATTCCTCGCCCCGCCGGAAATCCGGTGAACCGGCAGCCCGCGCTGGCGTTCCCAACGCCGCACGGTGCGTTCGTCGCGGCCGAAGAAGGCAGCGATTTCCTTCCAATCGTTCAGCCGACGGTCGCGCCTGCTCGCCAAAGCCTGCTCCACTGACCCTGGAGCGCCTCACCGTTTCACGGAAACGGCGAAACGCTCCATCTCTGTGTCGGTGCAATTCCGGACGGAAAACCGCTCACACTTTTCCTGGAATTGCCCCTAGTGCCCGTATCTGCCCGCATTTGCCGGACGCGCCCAGGTCAGGCTTTCGTCTAGCCATCCGGGCATCGCTGGCTCGACGCCAACCGACGGCACATCCCCAGCGGCCAGATTTGCTTGGCCTGCGATGGATTTCAACCCAGCGAAAATGTGGGGGCCGGCGAAAATGTGAGGTGCCGTCGGCCATTTGGCCCACCGCGGCATCTTCCGACAGCAATCAGTAGGTGGTGCGCCGCTCTTCCGATGGCGGGCGACCGAACTGCAGCCGGTAGCTCTGCGCGAAATAGGAATGCGAGGTGAAGCCGGTGGCGATCGCCACGTCGAGGATCGGCATGTTGGTCTGGCGCAGCAACTCGCGCGCGCGTTCGAGCCTCAGCCGCATATAGTAGCGGCCGGGCGTCACGCTGAGGTGGCGCAGGAACAGGCGCTCGACCTGGCGCACGGACAGGCCGGCGGACTTGGCAAGCTGCACCGCCGACAGCGGCTCGTCGAGATGGTCGGCCATCAATTCGACGATGCGCCTGAGCTTCTCCGACTTGCCGGTGAGGTCGCGCTCCGGTCCGACGCGCTGGCGGTCGCCGGCCGAGCGGATGCGCTCGTGCTGGAACTGGTTGGCGACGCCGTTGGCGAGGTTGGAGCCGAAATCGCCGCGCACGATCTCCAACATCAGGTCGATCGAGGTGGTGCCGCCGGCGCAGGTGTAGCGCTTGCGGTCGATCTCGAAGACGTTGCCGGTGCAGTTGATGTCGGGAAAGCGCTCCATGAAGCCGGCGCGGTTCTCCCAATGGATGGTGCAGCGATAGCCGTCGAGCTGCCCGGCCTCGGCCAACAGATAGGAGCCAACCGACAGCGCGCCCAGCGCATTGCCGCGGCGGCCCCAGCCGCGCAGCGCCGCCAGCACCTTGCTCTTGCCGGGGAATTCGGTTGTCAGCCCTACCGAGACGAACAGGATGTCGACCGGCGGCATGTCGGCGACCGAATAGTCGATCTTCAGCGGCAGGCCGTTCGAGGCCATGACCGCGTCGCCATCGGCCGAAATCGTCGTCCAGCCATAGAAATCGCGGCCGAGCAGGCGGTTGGCCGAGCGGAAGCAGTCGATGGCCGCCGCCAGCGAGAACATCGAGAATTTGTCGACCAGCAGGAAGCCGAACTGACGGCCGCCCTGAACGGGATCGTTCGTGATCGGCCGTTCAACGGGAGCAGTCAGGTTGGGCAATGCAGGGGCTTTCTCAAATCAGAAGGACGGCCGCTTCAGCCCAGCCGCGAGGTAGGCGGAAGCTACAGTGTTCGCCATCAGCATGGCAATGGTCATCGGCCCGACGCCGCCCGGGACCGGCGTGATGGCGCCGGCATTCCTGGCTGCCTCGGCATAGGCGACGTCGCCGACCAGGCGGCTCTTGCCTTCGCCCTTTTCGGGCGCGGGGATGCGGTTGATCCCGACGTCGATCACGGTCGCACCCGGCTTGACCCAATCGCCTTTGACCATTTCCGGACGGCCGACGGCGGCGACCAGGATATCGGCCGTGCGGGCAAGCGCCGGCAGGTCCTTGGTGCGGCTGTGGGCGATGGTGACCGTGCAGTTGGCGGCGAGCAGCAGATTGGCCATCGGCTTGCCGACGATGTTGGAGCGGCCGACGACGACGGCGTTGAGGCCGGACAGGTCCTTGCCGCGCACCCGCTCGATCAACAGCATGGAGCCCGCCGGCGTGCAGGGCACGAAGGCCGTCTCGAGCTCGCCGGTGCCGAGCTTGCCGACATTGATGAAGTGGAAGCCGTCGACATCCTTCTCCGGCGCGATCGTCTGGATCACCTTGCCGGCATCGATATGGCCGGGAAGCGGCAGTTGCACCAGGATGCCATGGATCGACTTATCGGCATTCAAGTCGCCGATTATCTTCAGCAACTGTTCCTCGGTGGTGTCGGCCGGGAGCGTATGCTGGAGTGAATGGAAGCCGCATTCCTTGGCGGTGCGAGACTTCGAGGCGACATAGACCTGGCTTGCCGGGTCTTCGCCGACGATGACCACCGCCAGACCGGGCTTGGTGGCGCCGTTGGCCGAAAGCTCCGACGTCAGCGCCTTGACCTTCGAAACCACATCCTCGGCGACACGCTTCCCGTCAATCACTTCGGTCATCATGAACTCTCCGTTTTGAGGCCGCCTCGATGCATGCCTCATCCTCAATCC
>NZ_VFUA01000064.1 GCF_006440735.1 Mesorhizobium sp. B2-7-1
CCTCGAAACCATGCAACTGGTCGGGACCGACGAAATGCATCTTGCCGGACAGGCAGGTGTAGTAGCCGGCGGCGCGCAGATGGTGGGCGAAGGTCGGAATGGAAGAAGTGAACTCGGCGGCGTTGTCGTAGACCCCGGTGCGCGACGGCAGTTGCCCACTCATGAACGAGGCGCGGCCCGGGGCGCAGAGCGGCGAGGCGGTGTAATTGTTGGCGAAGCGCGCCGAGCTCGCGGCAAGCGCCTTCAGGTGCGGCGCATGCAGGAAGTCGGCCGGGCCGTCCGGAAAGAACGTGCCGTTGAGCTGATCGACCATGACGATCAGGAAATTGGGTCGCCGGGTGGTCAAGGCAGGCTCCGTCCGTTGAGCTTGGTTTCGAGATAGTCTTCCACGAGCGTGATCGCGGTCTGCGCGTCGGGCACGCCGTCCTTCAGCGCGCGGCGGATGTAGAGCCCGTCGATCAGCGCCGCGGTCGCTTCCGCCACGCGGTCGGCCTCGGTCCGAGGCAGGATACCGGTCAGCCCGCTCATCAGGTTCGAATGCAGCCGCCGCGCATAGATGCGCAGCAGCCGCCGCAGGTCGGAGGACTTCTGCGCCTCGACATAGAAGGCGAGCCAGGCGGCGATGATCTGAGGCTGGAACTGGTCGTCGGAAAAGCTGACGGCGACGACCACCGAGACGCGCTGGCGCGGCGTCACGGCAAGGCCGAACGCGCGCCTCGTGTCGCTGTTGAGCTCGGCGAGGATGTGCCGCATCGTTGCGAACAGCAGTTCGTCCTTGGCGCCGAAATAGTGATGCGCCAGCGCCGACGACACGCCGGCGCGCCCTGCGATCTCCGACATTGTCACGTCCAGCGATCCACGCTCGCCGATCGCAGAGATCGTCGCATCGATCAGCGCCTTGCGGCGCACTGGCTCCATTCCAATTTTCGGCATTTGGGATCCGGTTCTGAAGAGAGATTATTTTTTATTGACGCGTCAATCAATAAAAAATCGACACTGAGATCAACCGATCGTGTCGTTCTGGACCATGGTAGGGGCTGGAAAACGGTTCACTATTGAACAATATTGAATCACGTGCCGCGAAGGATCGTGCTAGCGTGGGTTGAGGTTCAGGTCAGGCCGCGCCGAGAATGGCGATTTTCGAGAACCCATTCGCAGGCCGGCATCACCTGAAGATCAACATACGCTGGGCTCGGCGGCAAATGGAGGCTGTTATGACCGCATGCATCGTCGGCTGGGCGCATTCGCGCTTCGGCAAGCTTGAAGGCGAGACGCTCGAGGACCTCATCACCAAGGTTGCCGTCGAGGCGCTCGACCATGCCGGCATCGGCCCGGACGACGTCGACGAGATCGTGCTCGGCCATTTCAACGCCGGCTTCTCGCCGCAGGATTTCACCGCGAGCCTTGTGCTGCAGGCCGATGACCGGCTGCGCTTCAAGCCGGCGACGCGGGTCGAGAACGCCTGCGCCACCGGCTCGGCCGCCGTCCGGCAGGGCATCCGCGCGATCGACGCCAACGCCGCCCGCATCGTGCTGGTGGTCGGCGCCGAGCAGATGACGACCACGCCCGGTCCTGAGATCGGCAAGAATCTGCTCAAGGCTTCCTACCTGCCGGAAGATGGCGAGACCCCGGCCGGCTTCGCCGGCGTCTTCGGCAAGATCGCACAGGCCTATTTCCAGCGCTACGGCGACCAGTCGGACGCGCTGGCCATGATCGCGGCCAAGAACCACCGAAATGGCGTCGAAAATCCCTATGCGCAGATGCGCAAGGATTTCGGCTATGAGTTCTGCCGCCAGGAAAGCGAGAAGAACCCGTTCGTCGCCGGTCCGCTGAAGCGCACCGACTGTTCGCTGGTCTCCGACGGCGCCGCGGCGCTCATTCTCGCCGACACCGCGACGGCGCTGAAGATGCGCCGCGCCGTGACCTTCCGCGCCAACGAGCATGTGCAGGACTTCCTGCCGATGTCGAAGCGCGACATCCTCTCCTTCGAGGGCTGCGAGCGCGCCTGGGAGCAGGCGCTGAAGAAGGCCGGCGTCACGCTCGACGACCTTTCCTTCGTCGAGACGCATGACTGCTTCACCATCGCCGAACTGATCGAATATGAGGCGATGGGCCTGGCCAAGCCAGGCGAGGGCGCCAGGCTGGCGCTGGATGGCACGACGGCCAAGGACGGCCGCCTGCCGGTCAATCCGTCCGGCGGCCTGAAGGCCAAGGGCCATCCGATCGGCGCCACCGGTGTGTCGATGCATGTGCTGACCGCCATGCAGCTGATGGGCGAGGCCGGCGGCATCCAGGTGCCGGGCGCCAAGCTCGGCGGCATCTTCAATATGGGTGGCGCGGCGGTGGCCAACTACGTTTCCATTCTCGACAGGATTCGCTAGAAGCGGCCCGCATTAATGCATGTCGCCCAGAACTGCGAAGCGGTTCTGGGACAACGACATGCATCAAAACAAAGGCTTAAAGCGCGTCGCCTGAATCCGTTTCAGCGCGGCGCGCTTTAAGCGGCGCACCTTGGAGCGCGCATGCGGGAGGCGACATGACAAATCCGGTTCTGGTCGAAGTCACGCGCGGCGCGGTGGTGGAAAGCGCCCACCGCGGCGCGGTTTCCGTCTTCGACGCCGACGCCAAGCCTGTCTGGGAGATCGGCGACACGGAACGCCCGGTCTTCCCGCGCTCCGCAGTGAAGGCGATCCAGGCCTTGCCGCTGGTCGAAAGCGGTGCCGCCGATGCCTATGGCTTCGGGAACCGCGAACTGGCATTGGCCTGCGCCTCGCATTCGGGCGAGCCGGCCCATGTCGAACTGGCTGCCGCGATGCTGGCCAAGGCCGGTCTCGATAAGACCGCGCTGGAATGCGGCGTGCATTGGCCATCGAACCATGCCGCCGAGATCGCGCTTTCCCGCGCCGGCGGCGCGCCGAATGCTTTGCACAACAACTGCTCCGGCAAGCATTCCGGCTTCCTTTGCACCTGCGTGCATGCCGGCATCGCGCACGCTGGTTATGTCAGGGCAGGTCATGCGCAGCAGGAGATGGTGCGCGACGCCATGCAATCCGTGACGGGCGCGGCGCACAGCGTCGACAACAGCGGCACGGACGGCTGCTCGATCCCCACTTATGCCGTGCCCCTGAAAAGCTTCGCCCAGGGCTTTGCCCGCATGGCGACGGGCAGGGGCTTTGCGCCCGAGCGCGCCAAGGCGGCGAAGCGGCTGCTCTCGGCTTGCATGGCCGAACCGTTCCTCGTCGCCGGCACCGGCAAGGCCGATGTCGCGCTGATGCAGGCGGCGCCCGGCCGCATCTTCGTCAAGACCGGCGCCGAAGGCGTCTATTGCGCGGCATTGCCCGAACTTGGCCTCGGCCTCGCCCTGAAATGCGATGACGGCGCCGGCAGGGCGGCGGAAGTGATGATCGCCGCAGTGCTGGCAAAGCTGTTGCGCGGCGATGAACCGCTTGCGGCAAAGCTCACCGAGCTTGCCCATCCCGCGATCGAAAGCCGCATAGGGGCCAAGGTAGGCTTGCTGCGGCCGACGGCGGCGTTCAATTAGAGCATGATCCCGAAAAATGGGAGCCGGTTTTCGGAAAACATCATGCTCCAACAAAAAACTAGGTCAGGGTAACGATTCAACGAAACGTCATCCTGACTTAGCCGTCTTCAGCGATAGCACCAAAGTCATCGGATTTTTTGGCGAAGCCTGGAAGCCATAGCGCTCATAAAACGCTTTGGCCTCATCCGATATCGCATGAACCAGGAGGCCGCGAATGCCGAGAATGGCCGCCGCTTGACCGGTCCGCAGCACCGCGTCCTGTAGCAGGGCGACGCCCAGGCCCTTGCCTTGCCAGCTTGCATCGACGGCTAGCCGGCCAAGTACAGCCATGGGCACGGGACCGGGCATGTTGCGGCGGATCGAACCGGGAGCATCCGCCAGATCAAGTCCGCCTGATGAAAGGCAATAATAACCGACGACGCGCGTGCTTTCCGCAATCACATAGGTTCTGGACGCGCCGCTGACCTGGTTGGCGCGCGCCCGCCGTCGAAGCCATTGATCCAGGCTGTCGGTTCCGCTTTGAAAAAGATCGAGTTCGTGACTATCGGCAAGAAGGATTGGCGCCGAAAGCATCAGTCCCGCCAGGGTTTGGGCGCATTCATCAGGCGGGCAAATCCTTCGCCGCTCGGTGGCTGGTCGAGGATATCGAGATAATGCTGATAGCTCTCGGCATCGACCTTGACGAGCGTCTGGTCGAGCAGCGTGTCTTCCGCCGCGCGGTAAGCTGCGTCGATCATGAAGTCGGAGCGGGTCTTGCCGCGTATCTTCGCGGCGCGGTCGATCAGGCTGCGGACATCCTCGCGGATGCGCAGATTGACAGGCTTGGCGTGGCTGTCCTGGTTTTTCGTAGCCATGGCGATGAATCCTTCCATCACCAATATAGCATTTTTGCATACACAATGTGTATCTAAATCTAAGGCTGTCAGGTTTGGCCGCCGGTCAGCCCGAAAAAAGCTGCCCACGGCAAAATTGAACAGCAACGAGTTCATTTTTTTTTGCTAGTCTACCAGCATCGATCGGACGGTGGGTAGCCATGCTGGAAGCGGACAAGGTGTTTGCCGGGTCGATCCCGGAAAATTACGATCGCCACATGGTGCCGCTGATTTTCGACGCCTATGCCGCCGAGACCGCACGCCGGGCCGCGTCCTTCTCGCCCCTGGCCATCTTGGAGACCGCCGCGGGCACCGGGGCCGTGACCCGCGCGTTGGCGCCACAGCTTTCTCACCGCGCCAGCTACACCGTAACCGACCTCAATCAGCCGATGCTCGACTACGCGGCTTCTCGCCAGGGGCCCGACAGCCGCATCGCATGGCACCAGGCGGATGCCCTGAAGCTGCCCTTCGACGATGCGGCCTTCGACCTCGTCTGCTGTCAGTTCGGCGCCATGTTCTTTCCCGACCGTGCCGCCGCCTATCGTGAGGCAAAACGGGTCCTGAAGCCAAGCGGACATTTCCTGTTCAGTGTCTGGGATCGCATCGAGGAGAACATATTCGCCGACGACGTGACGAACGCTCTGGCAACGATCTTTCCGCACGATCCGCCGCGCTTCCTGGCGCGCACGCCGCATGGCTATCACGACAAGGACCTGATCCGTAGCGATCTGGCTGCCGCGGCCTTCTCAGATGTGGCGATCGATACCGTGGCCGAGCAGAGCCGCGCATCCTCGCCGCGTGTTCCGGCCGTCGCCTATTGCCAGGGAACCCTGCTTCGCAATGAGATCGAGGCCAGGGAGGCCGGACGATTGGCGTCCGCGACCGACTACGCCGAATCCGTGATCGCGGGCAAGCATGGCCGCGGCGAGGTGGCCGCCAAGATCCAGGCCCACATTGTCGTGGCCGCGGCTTAACTTACCTTGTTGCGCTCGACCGTGAGATGCGCGTAGCCGGTATCCGTTGACTGGGAAAGGTCGCTGGTCACCGGATCGGCCCAGCGCTGGCCGATGATGGCGCCGTTTTTCGCACCGTCGATGACGTTGTCCGAGATGACCGCGGTGCCGGAGCCTTCGACGACCGAAACGACGATGCCGGTGCCGGCCTTGCGGATAATGTTCCCCGTCGCCACGACATTGCGCAGATAGGGGCCCCAGCCGAGCTGCATGCCATAGAGCGGCGCGTTCTCGACCACATTGCCCGAGACCGTCGTGTCGGCCTCGGCGCTGATGCCGACGCCGAAGCCGGGCGGATCGGCAGTGTAGGGGCCAATGGTCGAGAGGTTACGCACGATGTTGTTCGAGCAGACGGCCATGCGGCCGCCTTCGTTGAAATTGACGATCGATATGCCGTTGGCCGCGCCGTCGACCAGATTGTTGCTGAGGATCGCGCCTTCGAAGGAGAATTCCGAATAGATCCCGGTCTCGCCGGAGCGCGAGCAGGTGTTGCCGGTGATCTGCAGATTGCTGGCGCTGTTGGCGCGGACTGCGGTGAAGGCGCAGTCTGAGACGACGTTGCCCGAGATGATGACGTTGCCGGCGCGGAAGGCGTTGATGCCGTTGCCGTTCTGGCCGGTGCCGCCGCTTCTTGCGCCGATCCTCTGGACACGGTTGCCGCTGACGATGGTGCCATCCTCCGCCGCCTGCCAGCGATGCACCAGGATGCCGCCATTGGCGCAGTCGGAAACGGTGTTGCCGGAAATCTCTAGCCCGCCGGCCTCGACCGAATAGATGCCGGCATCCGCGGCACCCGAAATATCGGAGCGGCCGACACGGCCGGCGGCATGTTCGAGCGCCAGCCCGTTCTTGCCGCTGCCTGTCACCTGGCAATTGTCGATGACGAGATGGCCGACGCGGCGCAGGTCGAGCAGCCCCTGGGTGTAGTCGGCCAGCCAGCGGTTGGCGCCGTCGAGCACCAGGCCGCTGAGCTCGATATGTTCGGCCTGCTCGGCCATCATCAGGTGACCGTTGCCGCCATAGACGATGCGCGTCGCGCCGGGCACGCCCGACAGGCGCACGCGGGCAGGCAGCTTGAGGTTCGAGACGAGATAGGTGCCGGGCGGCAGGAACACCGGCTGGTCGCGGTCGCTGGCCGCTGCCAGCATCTTGGCGAAAGCCTTGCTCTGGTCGTCGACAGCGCCCGGCTGCACGCCGATCTCCGTGGCATTGATCGAGCCGCGCATCGCGGCCATCTCGATGCCCGGCAGTGACTTTGCCGCTGCCTTGCCGGCAAAGACGCCGGCGACGGCGAAGCCGGCGGTCCGGGCAAGCAGCGTTCGTCTGTTCAACATCGGCACAGGTCCTGGCGTTTCGCCCTGTCTGTCGCAGGAATCGTGCCAAGGTGAGCTGATCGGCAAACCGCTTGTGCAGTCGCCTCGCCAAGCCTAAGTTTACTTTATGAGCAGAGCTTTTACCCGCGAAGAAGACAGCGAAAACGCCATTGCCGGCGTCGGCGAACGTCCAGTCAGCACGCACCGCAATCTGGTGACGGAGCGCGGCCTGGCGATGATCGAGGACAATCTCGCCGACCTGCGTGATATATTGGGCAAGGCGGAAAAGAAGGGCGACCGCGAGCGCATCGCAGTGGTTTCCCGCGACCTGCGCTACTGGACCGCGCGGCGCGAGAACGCCGAGCTTTCCGTGCCGGAGCCCGGCAGCGACGTGGTGCGCTTCGGCATGGGTGTCACGCTGGAAGGCGACGACGGCAAGAAGGTGCATTGGCGCATCGTCGGCGAGGACGAAGCCGATCCGTCGAAGGGCAGCATTTCCCATGTCTCGCCGATGGCCGTGGCGCTGTTCGGCAAGAAGGTCGGCGAGGTCGTCAAGGTCAACGGCAAGGAATGGGAAATCGTCAAGCTCTCGGACAAGGCCGAGAGTTAGTCTTCTAGCTTTGCAGTGTGGTCGCGGAAGAATGCTGCGGCACCTGCCTCATCGATTTCGCCGGCTGCGACCCCCATGACGAATTCATAGATCGTACCATTGTCGGCTGTGAGCCCGTAGCCATTGATGATCAGGAATGCACCGGCCGCGACCATGGCCGTGCGCTTGTTACCGTCGACGAATGCATGGTTCCTCGCGATGCCGAAGATGTAGGCTGCTGCCCCTTCGATAGACGGATCACCGTAATTGGCCTTGTTCTCAGCACGGGCGAGGGCGGATTCGAGAGCGTTCTCATCTCTCAACCCCTGCGCACCGCCATGCCGGCGCAACTGCTCGGCATGCATTGCCTCGACGGCGCGGCGCGACAGAAACTGCCAGCTCATTCAGCGAGCTTCTGAAGCGCGACTTTGTACTTGTCCATGACCTTACGGGCAGCTTCCATCTGCCGCTCGAAACTGTCATCGACCGGCTCAAGGGCGATGCCCTTGTGGGTCTCGACGATTTGAAGCTGGTCACCCGCCTTCATGTTCATGCGATCGAGGAGTTCCTTCGGCAGTATCACGCCTTCGGAATTGCCGATTTTGCGAATGGTGGTGTTCATGACGGAATATCCTGTTGCAACGCAAATTATAACGTCAAGCGCCAAATGTTGCAACAGCGATTATAACGGCGCTAACTCTCAGCCAGCAACCGGTCCATCAGCCGGTTCGCGGCTTCCGGTATCACCGTTCCCGGCGGGAAGATTTCCGCCGCGCCAGCCGCCACCACCGCGTCATAATCCTGCGGCGGGATGACGCCACCGGCGACGATCAGCATGTCGGCATGGCCGAGCTTCTTCAGCGCGTTCCTGAGCTCGGGGATCAGCGTCAGATGACCGGCTGCCAGCGATGACGCGCCGATGATGTCGACGTCGTGCTGCACCGCGAGCCTGGCGATCTCGTCCGGCGTCTGGAACATCGGCCCGACGGTCACGTCGAAGCCGAGATCGGCAAAAGCGCTGGCGATCACCTTCTGGCCGCGGTCGTGGCCGTCCTGGCCCATCTTGGCGACCAGGATGCGCGGCTTGCCGCCGGATTTCTTCTCGAACGCTTCGATCTTCTGTTGCAGAGGGTCGAGCGCCGGGTTGTCGCCAAGCGCGTCGCGATAGACGCCGGAGATCGTCTGCACCGCCGCCGTGTGGCGGCCGAACACTTTTTCCAGCGCCAGCGAAATCTCGCCCACGGTGGCGTTGGCGCGCGCGGCGCGGATCGCGAATTCGAGCAGGTTCTCGTCGCCCTCGGCGGCACGGGTCAGCGCCGCCAGCGCGTCCTCCAGGGCCGCGACGTCGCGCGTGCCTTTGAGCCGCTGCAGCTTCGCCAATTGCCTGGCCTTCACCTCGGCATTGTTGATCTTCAAGACATCGACCTCGATGTCCGCCTGCGGCCGGTGCGCGTTGACGCCGACCAGAATTTGCTCGCCGGAATCGATGCGCGCCTGGGTGCGCGCGGCCGCTTCCTCGATGCGAAGCTTCGGAATGCCTTTCTCGATCGCCGCCGCCATGCCGCCGAGGCTTTCGACCTCTTCGATATGGGCGAGCGCGCGCGCCGCCAGATCATGCGTCAGCCGCTCGACATAGGCCGAGCCGCCCCACGGATCGATCATGCGCGTCGTGCCGGATTCCTTCTGCAGGATGAGCTGCGTGTTGCGCGCGATCCGCGCCGAATGGTCGGTCGGCAGCGCCATCGCCTCGTCGAAGGAATTGGTGTGCAGCGACTGCGTGTGCCCCTGCGTCGCCGCCATCGCTTCGATCATGGTGCGGGTGATGTTGTTGTAGGGGTCCTGCGCCGTCAGCGACCAGCCTGAGGTCTGGCAATGGGTGCGCAGCGACAGCGAGCGTTCGTCCTTCGGCGCGAAATTCTTCTTCATTAGGCTCGACCAGAGCAGCCTTGCGGCCCTGAGCTTGGCGACCTCCATGAAGAAGTTCATGCCGATCGCCCAGAAGAAGGAGAGGCGTGGCGCGAAGCGGTCGATGTCGAGGCCCCCAGCAACGCCGGCGCGCGCATATTCGATGCCGTCGGCGATGGTGTAGGCGAGCTCGAGGTCGGCGGTCGCGCCGGCTTCCTGCATGTGATAGCCGGAGATCGAGATCGAGTTGAATTTCGGCATATGCTTGGAGGTGTAGGCAAAAATGTCCGACACGATCCGCATCGAAGGCTTCGGCGGATAGATGTAGGTGTTGCGGACCATGAACTCCTTCAGAATGTCGTTCTGAATGGTCCCGGCCAGATCCTTCTGCGCGACGCCCTGTTCCTCGGCCGCGACGATGTACAAAGCCATGATCGGCAGCACGGCGCCGTTCATCGTCATCGACACCGTCATCTCGTTCAGCGGAATGCCGTCGAACAGCTGCCGCATGTCGAGGATGGAATCGATCGCCACGCCGGCCATGCCGACATCGCCGGCGACGCGCGGATGGTCGCTGTCATAGCCGCGATGCGTGGCGAGATCGAAGGCCACCGACAGGCCTTTCTGGCCGGCCGCGAGGTTGCGCCGGTAGAAGGCGTTGGATTCTTCCGCTGTCGAGAAGCCGGCATACTGCCGGATCGTCCAGGGCTGCTGGACATACATGGTGGGGTAGGGGCCGCGCACGAAAGGCGGCATGCCCGGATAGGTGTCGAGATTGGCGAGCCCCTTGAGGTCGCCTTGCGTGTAGAGATGCTTTACGGCGATGCCTTCCGGCGTCATCCGCTGGCCTTTGAGCTCGACCGGTGCGCGACGCGGCGCCGACCAATCGATCTGGCTGAAATCCGGGATCATGACCCGGCTCCGATCGACTGATCGATGCGCACCGGAAACAGCGGCTCGCAGGTAGCGACACCTTCGGTCAGGGTCGGGCGCCGCTCCTGCGGCAGTGTCTCGACCGGGCGCTCCGTGCCGACGCGGTAAAGTGTCGTGCCGACGATGCCGCGTTCGCCCGAACGATAAGCGCCGTTGCGCTTGGCGGCCGCCGTCTGCACGCGATTCTGGACATAGCCCCGCTGCAGGCTGGCGAGCACGCCGCCCTCAGCCTCGATGCGCTGGAATTCCTTCCAGGCGGCAGCGCAGAGATCGTTGGTCAGCGCCTCGACCGCGCCCGAGCCGCTGGCGGGGTCGGCGACATGACCGATATGGCTCTCCTCGGCCATGATAAGCTGCGCGTTGCGGGCGACGCGGCGGGCAAAGCCGGCCGGCAGCCCATGCGCGATGGTGTGCGGCAGGATCGAGATCGAATCGGCGCCGCCGGCTGCCGCCGCGAAGGCCGCGATCGCCGTGCGCAATATGTTGGTCTCCGGGTCGGCCATCGTCATCATGCGGTAGGAGGTCTCGGCATGGATGCTGGCGGTCGAGGCCGGGATCGAGCAGGCCTCCTGGATGCGCGCCCACAACTTGCGCAAGGCCCGCACCTTGGCAATCGAGACGAACTGGTCCTGGTCGACGCTGAGCGCGAAGCCGATATGGGGTGCGGCATAGACCAGCGGCTGGCGTGCCTTCTCGAACATCCTGAGATAGGACACGACCGAGGCCATCATCGTGCCGAGCTCCTGCGCCTCGGTGGCCCCCGCGTTGTGGAAGACGCGGCCGTCGGCCTCGAGCAGCACGCCCGGCACGCCCATCGAGAAGAAATGCGCCAGCGACTGCGGCATCGATTCCTGCAGCGCCTCGATCGAGGTGCGCAGCCGCCCGGTGCCGGCGAAGATCGCCGCCGGGTCGATGCCGAAGGAGAGGTTGAGCTTGGTCGGATCGGAGCGGCGCTTGCTCAGGAAGGCAAGCAGCCAGTCGGCGACCGCGCGGCTCCAGGGATGCGCGTCGATGCGCACCTGCACGCGGTTGAGCGGCACGCCGTCGAGCACCGCCTCGAGCGCTTCCGCGGTGCGCGGCAGGCCGTAACCGAACGCGTTCGGCGCGCCCTCGAAGACCAGCGACAGGCCGGTGGCGCCTTGGGCGATGTCTTCCAGGGCTTGGGCGCTGGCGCGGGCAATGTCCGGGTCGTCGACGCGCTGGCTGACGACCCAGGGCGCGGTCGGATTTGTGCGCGGCAATGGCTCGGCCGACGTCGAGCGTTGGCTGAGCGGCCCGATGCGGATGCCGTCATCGGTGCGGGAGACGAGCTTTTCCTCGAAGGAACCCCCGGCAAGCGCCTTTTCCGCCAGCGCCTGCCAACGCTTGGCGTCCGGGTTCGGAAGGTCGACATCCCTGGTCAAGGCGCCGGCGCCCATCGCTGTCCTCGCTTCTCGGCCGCATCAGCCGGGTCCAGCCAATCTAAGGTCAGGAACCGGATATCACAATGCGTCATCCGGCCGGGTTCTCCCGCGACCGCCAATCGATTGCCAAACATGCGCGCAATCCGCAAGCGCCAAAGGCCAAATTCGCTGCGTCCCAAAATCGATACTGGGCATTGCCGCGTGCGACTGGCGTTACTATACCTCGGGTTGAGGCCTTTGAGCGGAACAGATTGCGGAGACAGGATATGGTTGACGAGACCAGCATCTTCATCGGCGCCAGCCGCAAGTCCGACGATTCCTATCAGCGCGCCGAAGAGCTTTTGCTGCGCTACGGCAACCGCCACGGCCTCGTCACCGGGGCCACGGGCACCGGCAAGACGGTCAGCCTGCAGATCCTGGCCGAGGGCTTTTCGAATGCCGGCGTGCCGGTCTTCTGCGCCGACATCAAGGGCGACCTTTCCGGCATATCCATGATGGGCGAGCCCAAGGATTTCCTGGTCAAGCGCGCCGGGCAGGTGAAGCTCGATCCCTACCAGTTCCAGGAATTTCCGGTCATCTTCTGGGATCTGTTCGGCGAGCAGGGCCACCCGATCCGCGCCACCATTTCCGAGATGGGGCCGCTGCTTTTGTCGCGGCTGATGAACCTCACGGACGCGCAGGAAGGCGTCATGAACATCGCCTTCCGCATCGCCGACGAGGAAGGCCTGCTGTTGCTTGATTTGAAGGACCTGCAGGCGCTGCTTGCCAACATGGCCGATCGCGCCGACCAGCTCAGCGCGCGCTACGGCAATGTCACCAAGCCTTCGGTCGGCGCCATCCAGCGCACGCTCCTGGTGCTCGAGCAGCAGGGTGCCGCCAACTTCTTCGGCGAGCCGGCGCTGCGCATTGCCGACATCATGCGCACGACGCGCGACGGCCGTGGCGCGATCAGCGTTCTGGCCGCCGACAAATTGATGATGAACCCAAGACTCTACGCCACCTTCCTGCTGTGGCTGATGTCCGAACTGTTCGAGGAGCTGCCTGAAGTCGGCGATCTCGACAAGCCCAAGCTGGTGTTCTTCTTCGACGAGGCGCATCTTTTGTTCGAGGACGCGCCGAAGGTGCTGATCGACCGCGTCGAGCAGGTGGTGCGGCTGATCCGCTCCAAGGGCGTCGGTGTCTATTTCGTCACCCAGAACCCGCTGGATATTCCCGAAAAGGTGTTGGCCCAGCTCGGCAACCGCGTCCAGCACGCGCTGCGCGCCTATACGCCGCGCGAACAGCAGGCGGTGCGCACCGCCGCCGAGACCTTCCGGCCCAATCCCGATTTCGACTGCGCCACCGCCATCACCCAGCTCGCCACCGGCGAGGCGCTGGTCTCGATGCTGGAGGACAAGGGCGTGCCGGCCATGGTGCAGCGCACTCTGATCCGGCCGCCGTCGTCGCGGCTCGGACCGATCACACCCGACGAGCGCCGCAAGATCATCGCCGAGAGCCCGGTCGCCGGCCAGTACGACGAGGCGGTCGACCGCGAATCGGCCTTCGAAATCCTGCAGAAGAAGGCCAAGGAAGCGCAGGACGCCGAGGCGCAGGCAAAGCAGAAGAACAGCGGCGGCTCGCGCTGGACCATTCCTGGTTTCGACGATGTTTTGGGAACGGGCAACCGGCGCTCGTCCAACCGCCAGACCGTGGCCGAAGCCGCCATCAAGTCGGTGGTGCGCTCGGTCGGCTCCTCCGTCGGCCGTGCCATCGTGCGCGGCATCCTGGGGAGCCTGGCCCGGGGGCGGTGAGCTTTCGCCCGGCGGCGTGGCAAGGCTCACACCACTAATGCATGTCGCCCAGAAGTGTGCTCGGTTCTGGGACAACGACATGCATCAAAACAAAGACTTAAAGCGCGTCGCCTGAAATCCGGTTCAGCGCGACGCGCTTTAGGCGGCCCACTGGCTGCGTAGCGCGTCGGCGTCGGCGACCGCGAGGCCGCAGGCTTCAAGTGCCCGTCGCGTGGCCGCGATTAAATCCCCGTTCCCCGAGGCCAATGCGCCGCCCGGCAGGAAAAGATTGTTTTCAAATCCGACACGGCAATGCCCGCCGAGTAGCGCGGCGGTCGTGACGCATGCCGTTTCCTGGCTACCGAAGGCGCACACCATCCAGTGACTGGGCGCGACGGGGCCGAGAGCCAAGAACGGCAGCAGGTCGGCGGGGGCAGACGTCTGTCCAACTGTGTGACGGCCGAGCACATAGAGGACTGGCTGATTGTCGAACGGGATCATCCCCCGTCTCGCGAGCGTCGCTAGATACGAGGCCTCTTCCGTCGAATAGAGGATAATCTGTGGTACTACCTTCCGCCGCCGGAGCGTTTCGAGGAACGAGGCGAAACCTGCTTCATGCGTTTGATCGGGCACGAACTCGCGCAAAGCGAGCGAGACGGCTTCGGGGCGCGCCTCCAGCACCACCCGCATCTGCTGTTCGGGCCGGTAGATACCCAAGGCCTCGCTGGTGATCTGAACCACGAGCCTCTCGCCGACTTGTGCCCTGATCGCGGTGGCTGCGGCGCGGTAGGCTTGCGCGTCGAGGAGATGGCGGCCGTTGCGGTCGCGGACATGCACGTGGATCATGGCTGCGCCGGCCTCGAGCGAGACCGCCGCGACCCGTGCCAACTCATCGGACGTAATCGGCAACGCCGGATGATCGGCTTTCGTACGCCGGCCGCCACTCGGCGCCACTGCAATCGCGACGGGACCGGAGCGGCCGGAAACTGCTTGCATTGGATTCTACCTGCTCCGCATCTGTACTTCGTGGGTTGCACAACCATAACTATGCCTTGCGCAACATCCACTCCGATGTGAGCGCGTAACGCTTGTCGCCGAGACCGGGCAGAGTTCAAAATGGCAATCAGTCGCCCGCCCTGCGTGGCCGGGCAATCAGAGGGCAGGGCGCTTGGCTATGGCCAGGCCCATGCCGAGCGCGACCATCGCGCCGCCCGACGCCTCCCGCAGGCGGCGGATCACGCCCGAACGCCCGGTCGCGCCTGCCCGGATTCGGCTTGCCGCAAAAGCGACCACGACATCGGCCAGCGTGTTGAGCGTTACCGATATGAAGCCGAGGATCATGAACTGCAGCGCGACGTGGCCGCCGCTGAGGTTCACGAATTGCGGAATGAAGGCCAGGAAGAAGGCGGCCGTCTTCGGGTTCAACGCTTCGACCAGCACCCCCTCGCGAAACGCTCGGGCAGCGCCGAGCGCGGGCGCCGGCGCGCCGCCCTCCAGCATTGTTTTTGCATCGCGTCGGGCGGCCTGGAACGTGCGGAAGCCCAACCAGACGAGGTAGACGGCGCCGATCAGCTTCAGCGCGGTGAACAGCTCCGCGCTGGCAAGCACGATTGCCGAGACGCCCAGACTGCCGGCCAGCACGTGGACCATGCCGCCCAGCCCCGTCCCGAAGCTGGAGGCAATGCCTTCGCCACGTCCTCCGGCGAGCGTGCGCGCGGCGACATAGAAGATGCCCGGCCCCCGGCGTGATGGCAAGCAGGAAAGCCGCGGCGAAATACAAGGCGAATTGGGTCAGGTCCAACATGACGGAGGTCTCTTGAAAGTGCTGGGGCCAGTCTTCACACTGGCCAGACTTCACACTGGAATGAGCGGCGCGACCTCGCGATCGGATGGCCGCTCGCTCGCCGTCAGGCCGGCGAGCACGCCGGCGCGATCGGCCGCGTTGCGGTTCTGGCTCATCTTGCGCTTGCCTTCGAGCTTGGTGATCGGCATGCGCAGGCCGACAATGCCCTTCAGCTGCGACTGGATGAAATCCGCCGGCGCATCCGACACGGCCCAGGGCGCGGCGCGCTCGCCTTCATGCAGGTTGGTCAGGCGGGTCACGACCTCGAGCAGCCTGTCGGCATCCTCGAAGAATTCGATCGGCCCATGCGCGTGGACGGCGACATAGTTCCAGGTCGGCACCACCTTCCCGGTCTCCTGTTTGGTCTGGTACCAGGACGGCGTCACATAGGCGTCCGGCCCCATGAACATCGCCAGTCCGTTGCCCAGCACTGGCGCGCGCCATTGCGGGTTTGCCTTCGCGACATGGCCGTAGATCACGCCCTGCTCGCCCTCGTTCTCGTCGAGGAGAAGCGGCAGAGGCGTCGCCAGCGGGCCATCGGCCGTGGCGGTGACCAGGATTGCCAGCCGCGCCGCGTGGATCGTGGCCGTGAGGCTCTCGTGATCGTCGTCGCGAAAGGCGGGTGGTGTGTACATGACAAAACTCCTTGCGTTGCAGGAAAAGATGCCGGATGTCTGGCTTGCTTGGAATATCCAGTTTTGAAAGTTTCTGGTGGTCCAGTTGGAGCAGGACGGCGTCGCGCGCCGGATCATCGCGGCGATCAAGGAGCAGATCCACAGCGGCGCCTATAGGCCGGGCGATCGCCTGCCGTCGACGCGCGCCTTCGCGGCCGAATGGGGGGCCTCGCGAACCACGGTCACGGGCGCTTATAGCCAGCTCGATGCCGAAGGCTATCTGATCATCCGGCATGGGGCGCGCGCTATCGTTGCTCCCGGGCTGGAGAGGGCATTGGGAGAGGCGACCGTCGCAACCGCTTCGCCGCGCAACCTCTCGGCCTTCGCAAGACGGTTGCTGGCCCTGCCTCGAACCGCAGAAATGCCGCCGGCCAAGCTTGCGGATTTCCGCTATGGCGAACTGTCCGGAGCCGACTTCCCGGTGCTGGCCTGGCGGCGGGCCTCCAACAAGGCCGTGCTGCGACGCCCCGCGCGGCTGCGCTACGGCGACCCGCAGGGGTCTTCCATCCTGCGCAACGCGCTGCAGGCCTATCTCTGGCGCGCGCGCGGCATCAGTTGCACGCAGGAGCAGATCGTCATCGTCAACGGCTCGCAGCAGGGGTTGGACCTCTGCGCGCGGCTGCTGCTCGACCCCGGCGATCCCTTTGTGATCGAAAACCCCGGCTATCCGCTCGCCCGCCATGCCTTCGTGGCCGCGGGAGGCATTGCCGTGCCGGTTCCTGTCGACGCGGATGGGCTAAGGACGGAAAAGCTGCCGGCGGCCCGTCTCGCTTACGTGACGCCTTCGCATCAGTTTCCGCTCGGCGGCGTGCTTTCGGCGACGCGGCGGCGTTCGCTGCTGGCCTGGGCCGCCGGCACGGGAGCCTACATTGTGGAAGACGATTATGACGGCGAATACCGCCACGACATCAGTCCTATCCCGCCGCTGCAGGCGCTCGACGCGGATACCGTCATCTATGTCGGCACGTTGTCCAAGACGCTCTCGCCCACCCTGAGGCTCGGCTACCTCGTCGTCCCCGTCAGCCTGCGCCGGGCATTCAGCGAGGCGAAGCGCCTGACCGACCGGCACGCCCCCATGCTGGAGCAGGACGTGCTGAGCGAGTTGCTGGCAAGCGGCGCCTACGAACGTCATGTCCGCAGCATCCGCAGGAAGAACGCCGAGCGCAGGGACATCCTGCTGCGGGCGTTGAGCGATCGTCTGGGGCCGCAGGTCACGGTCGCGGGAGCCGATACTGGCCTGCATGTCGTTGCCTGGATGAACGGCATCGACGCCGAACGCGAACCGGCGATCATCGCGGCTGCGCGAGACGCCGGGATCGGTCTCTATCCCGTGTCGCCGCTTTATGATCCGGGCGGACCCAGGCCGGAAACGGCCGGGTTTATCCTGGGCTATGCCGGTCTTGATGCGGAGGCGTTGCGACGCGGCGTTGCGGTGCTGGCCACCATATTGGCCAAGCACGCCAATAGATCGGCGTCTTAGAAGATCTCGTTGGTGAGCTTCTTCACCGGGCCGAGCAGGATCGAGCCCGTCGGCACGCCGTTGTCGATCGGGATCGCCTTGCGCTCCGGCATGTCCTCTTCCGGTGCGCCGACATTGGCGGTCACGATGACCGGGGTCTTGGTCGGCACGCGGTCGTAAAGGTCGATGATGTCCTGGTTGATCAGGCGCACGCAGCCGGATGAGACGGACTTGCCGATCGACCACCATTCGGGCGAACCGTGCAGGCGGTAGAGCGTGTCCTGGTTGCCCTGGAAGAGATAGAGCGCACGCGCCCCGAGCGGGTTTTTCAGGCCACCCGGCATGCCGCCATTCTTGGCGCTGTATTGCGTCAGTTCCGGCTGGCGCGCGACCATCTCGTCCGGCGGCGTCCATTTCGGCCATTTCTGCTTCCACTGCACGACCGCGTCGCCCGACCATTCGAAACCGGCGCGGCCGAGGCCGACACCATAGCGGATCGCCTGGCCGCCCTCACGCACCAGGTAGAGGAAGTGGCCGGTGGTATCGACGACGATGGTGCCGGGACGCTGTCCGGTCGGGTCGGGCACGATCTGGCGCAAGAATTTGTGATCGATCTTTCTCACCGGGATGGCCGGCAGGTCGAAGCCGTTGTCGGTGACCGCGGCATACATCGTCTCATAATCGCCGAGCGGCGGCTCGACATAGGTCTGAGGCGGTGGCGTCTGGATGGGCGCGGGGCCTTGATCGCTGGTCGTGGTGCAGGCGGAGACCGCGGCAGAAGCAGCGCCAAGGGCTGTAAGATTGAGGAAGCCACGGCGGCTGATGCGGAAGGAAGCGTCTGACATGGTTGCCTTTTCTAGGTCTTAATTCGCAAGAAAGCATGAATGCGGGGGCACGTCGCCGGCGGCATCCATAACATTCGGCGGTGATAGGCGGTTCCAATTCTGGCCTGACGGTGGACAGAAAAAGGCGAAGCTGTGATCGCGCCACAGCTGTTGCACTGCAGCAACAGCCACTTTGGGGGCTAACCGCCGGCCAGAAGACCCTCGAGCGAGGGCAGGATCAGTGCCGGCGGAAAATCCCGGTATTCGTCGGGCTGGTTGGTGCGGTTGATCCACACCGTGCGGAAACCGAACTTGGCCGCGCCGGCTATGTCCCAGCGGTTCGACGACTGGAACGACACCGCGCCCGGATAAAGCCGCCAGCCGGTGACCACCATGTCGTAGACCGACGGGTCGGTTTTGAACCGCTTGACCGCATCGACCGAGAACACGTCGTCGAGGATCTGGTCGAGCGCCGCGGATTTGACAGCCGCGCCGAGCATTTCGGGCGAGCCGTTGGAGAGGATCGCGAGCTTCGCGCCCGAGGTCTTGAGCGCCTTCAGCACGGCGGGCACTTCCGGATAGCAGTCGAGCCGCCAATAGGCCTCGAGCAGTTTTGTCCGCAGCGCCGGGTCGGCTGACGGCACCTTGCGCAACGCGAAGTCGAGCGCCTGCTCGGACAGTTGCCAGAAATCGGCGTAGGCACCTCCCATCAGCGTCCGTACCCAGGAATATTCGAGCTGCTTGGCACGCCAGATTTCCGACAGCAGCTGTCCGTCCGGGCCGATCTCGCCGGCATGGCGGCGCACGGCCGCATGCACGTCGAACAACGTGCCATAGGCGTCGAAGACATAAGCCGCATAGTGCATGGAAAGAGTTTTGCGGCGGCAAGCCGCGCCGTGCAAGCGCTGATTGCGCCTAAGTGCCGCTGGCCTCAACGATTTTTGTCCATGTCGGTTGACGCCGCCCGCCAAAGCATCGTCCTATGGCGGCCTGAAATCATCGATCTGGACGGCGAACATGACACTGGCGGCGGCGGCGCAAACCGCGACTTGGACCTATGTGGACGGCGACTGGTACGACGGCAATGTCGCGATACTGGGGCCGCGCAGCCATGCCATGTGGCTCGGCACCAGCGTCTTCGACGGCGGCCGCTGGTTCGAAGGCGTCGCGCCCGACCTCGAGCTTCACTCCGCCCGAGTCAACGCTTCCGCGACCGCGCTTGGCTTGAAGCCTTCGATGACGACGGAAGAGATCATCGGGCTGACCTGGGACGGCCTGAAGAAATTCGACGGCAAGACGGCAGTCTATATCAGGCCGATGTATTGGGCCGAGCATGGCGGCTATATGGGCGTGCCGGCCGATCCGGCCTCGACCCGCTTCTGCCTCTGCCTCTACGAATCGCCGATGATTCCGCCGTCCGGCTTTTCGATCGGCGTCTCGCCGTTCCGGCGCCCGACCATCGAGACCATGCCGACCAACGCCAAGGCCGGCTGCCTTTATCCCAACAACGGCCGGGCCATCCTGGAGGCCAAGAACCGCGGCTTCGACAACGCGCTGGTGCTCGACATGCTGGGCAATGTCGCCGAGACCGGCACCTCCAACATTTTCCTGGTCAAGGACGGTCATGTGATGACGCCTGCTCCGAACGGCACGTTCCTGTCCGGCATCACCCGCTCGCGCACCATCAACCTGCTCGGCGACTATGGTTTCAGGACCACCGAGAAGACGCTGTCGATTCGCGATTTCCTCGAGGCCGACGAGATCTTCTCGACCGGCAACCACTCGAAGGTGGTGCCGATCACCCGCATCGAGAACCGCGACCTGCAGCCCGGACCGGTGGCCAAGAAGGCGCGCGAGCTCTATTGGGAATGGGCGCATTCGACGTCCGCCGCCTGACCCGCCGGAGCGTTTCACCGTTTCACGCGAACGGCGACCCGCTCCATCTCTTTAATTTTGCGCAATTCCGGGCGGAAAACCGTTTCGCACTTTTTTCGGAATTGCTCTAAAAACTCGCTCGGCGCTCCATTCCGGAGTTGCCCCGATCCATTCCAGACCTATCTTAGCTCGGTAGTATCACCGGACTTTTTTCCTCGAGGGAGTACCATCCATGGCTTTTGAATTGCCCGCTTTGCCTTATGACTACGAGGCCCTGCAGCCTTACATGTCGAAGGAGACGCTGGAGTATCACCACGACAAGCACCACAAGGCCTATGTCGACAACGGCAACAAGCTGGCGGCCGAGGCCGGAATGGGCGACCTGTCCGTCGAAGAGGTCGTGAAGCAGTCCTTCGGCAAGAATGCCGGGCTCTTCAACAACGCGGCCCAGCATTACAACCACATCCATTTCTGGAAGTGGATGAAGAAGGGCGGCGGCGGCAACAAGCTGCCGGGCGCGTTGCAGAAGGCCGTCGACAGCGATCTTGGCGGCTACGACAAGTTCAAGGCGGATTTCATCGCCGCCGGCACCACCCAGTTCGGCTCCGGCTGGGCCTGGGTCTCGGTCAAGAACGGCAAGCTGGAAATCTCCAAGACCCCGAACGGCGAGAACCCGCTGGTTCACGGCGGCTCGCCGATCCTCGGCGTCGACGTCTGGGAGCACTCCTATTACATCGACTACCGCAATGCGCGGCCGAAATACCTCGAGGCTTTCGTCGACAGCCTGATCAACTGGGACCATGTCCTGGAGCTGTACGAAAAGGCCAAAGGCTAAGCGATTTTGATGAAAAGCCCCGGTACGCCGGGGCTTTTCATTTTCGGGCGGGAAGAAACTACAAGCCGGCCAGCAAAATCGTCACGGCAAAAAGGGAATAATCCCGCCGCGATGCCCGTTAACGTTCAGAGCAATTCCAGGAAAAGTGTGAAGCGGTTTTCCGTCCGGAATTGCGTCAATAAGGAGATACAGCATTTCACCGTGAAACGGTGAAATGCCTTAGTCGCGAACTCCCTTCATCATCATGGAGCCAATTGAATGAGAAAGCTTGTCATCGCCATCTCTATGCTCGCCTTTGCTGGCTCGGCCGCCTATGCCGACCCGATCAAGGATCGTCAGGCCCTGATGAAGGAACGCGGCAAGCTCGCCGGCCAGATCTCGAAGGTGGTCAAGGGCGAGACGCCTTTCGATGCCGCCGCCGTACTCGACGCGCTGAAGGCGCTGGAAGCCAACGCCGAGAAGTTCGACGCCGACACGCTGTTCCCTGCCGGCTCCGACAAGGGCGACACCACGGCAGCACCCAAGATTTGGGAAGACATGGCGGGCTTCAAGGCCGCCGAGGACAAGTTCCTGGCCGACGCCAAGGCCGCGGTCGCTTCCCCGCCGGCCGATGTCGACGCGCTGAAGGCGCAGCTCAACACGCTGGGTGGCGATTGCGGCACCTGCCACCAGACCTACCGGATCAAGAAGAGCTGATCGCCTGGCGATGGCCTGGCTGAAGAAGCTCGTCGGCGCCGTCATCGTGCTTGGCGGCGCCGCGGCCGTTGCCGGCTGGGCCCTGTCGGCGCCGGTCAGGCTTGACGCTGCGGCCGTCGCCCAGCTCGGCCCCGGCGACGCTGCCAAGGGCAAGCGCATCTTCTACGCGGGGGGCTGCACCTCCTGCCACGCCAAGCCGGGCGCCCAGGGCGACGCCCGTCTCGAGCTCGTCGGCGGTCTGGAACTGAAGACGCCGTTCGGCACCTTCGTTCCGCCCAATATCTCGCAGGATCAGAAGGACGGCATCGGCGCCTGGAGCGAGGAAGACTTCGCCAACGCCATGCTGAAGGGTGTTTCGCCTTCCGGCGAGCATTTCTACCCGGCCTTTCCCTATGCCTCCTACGCGCGCATGAAGCCGGCCGACATCGCCGACCTCTACGCCTTCATGAAGACGCTGCCGGCGGCAGCCGGCAAGGCGCCGGATCACAAGCTTTCCTTCCCCTTCACCATCCGCCGCGGCATCGGCCTGTGGAAGCGGCTCTACCTCAGCCCCGAACCGGTGATCGCGCTGCCCGAAGGCACGCCGGACAAGGTGCTGGCCGGCCGCTATTTGGTCGAGGGACCCGGCCATTGCGGCGAATGCCACACGCCGCGCGATTTCGCCGGCGGGGTCAAGAAGGGCGAGTGGCTGGCGGGCGCCGTGGCGGCCGAAGGCTCGGGCATCGTGCCGAACATCACTCTCGGTGGCGGCATGAAAGACTGGTCCGAGGCCGACATCGCCAATTATCTCGAAACCGGCTTCACGCCCGAGTTCGATTCCGTCGGCGGCGCCATGGTCGAGGTGCAGCGCAACATGGCGCAGCTGACCGCCGACGACCGTGCAGCGATCGCCGCCTATCTCAAGGCCGTCCCGCCGCATCCCAACGGCTACCCGGCGCGCAAGCCGGCGAGTTGAGCTGCTTCCGGTTATTGCTCGGGCCGGGCGGTACCTATCAACTCGAGCACCTTTTCGAGTCGTGCCACGACATCGCTGGTTTCCAGGATCCGCTGCTTCTCATCAATGCCTATCGACAGCAACTGCGCGACGGTGTCGGCCATCAGGCCGGGATTCTCGGCGGAAGGGAGGCCGAAGCGGGCTCGCTGGCGCACCGGCAGCGAGGAAAGGTCGATGTTGGCGTAGATACTGTATGCATCGAGCACCATGCGGGAAAGTGAGGCGGCTTCTTCCGACTGGCCGCGCTGCTCTTCGATCGGGCTTGTCTCTGCCGCCAGGCATTCGCCGTCGATCAGGCGTGTGATGGCCATGCGCTGAAGGCCGGATACCGTGACCTTGAGAACGCCATCCATCTGCGTCTGGCTGTTTATCACGCTCGCCATAACGCCCACCGGATGGAGAGACTGAAGGGTGCTGGGGTCGTCGTCGGCGCCATGCTTCTGGGCGACCACGAGAACCCGACGATCGCCGGCCATGGCACGTTCAACGGCACGCCGCGTTTTGTCGCGCGCCACGAAGATGGGCGTGATCGTTTGCGGGAACAGCACAAGGTCCCGCATGGGAAAGATGGGGACCTCTGTCTGCATGAGACTGGAAAGGACCGCAACTGGCGCTGCTTCAGGCGCTGTTGCCCGCTGGTTTGCCTGAATCCTCGCGGCCAACACATTCCAGTCTCGGAGGCCGAGAATCCTGGCGATCAGCTCCAGGCTTTCGCCGTGAGAAAGTGAGACGGATTTGGCGGCCAGCGCTTCGCTTAACGTTTGCGCCATGGCCTTGGCGTCGCGGAAATCGCGCATGAGATCATCCTCTGCGTAAAACGAACGGAAAGCGTCAGGAGCTTGCGTTGCTGACCCGTTCGTTCGGGCAAAGGGAGCCTGAATTGGCTCGATACATTCACCGTACCCAGGAGGGTGCAAGCAGCAGGTTGTATCTACCGCCCGGGAAGGTGCGCCGAGGTCAGGTGCTTGTCAATCCTGACCTCAGGTCCCGCGCCCTGTCTACGGGTGGCGGTCGCCCAGGAAATCGAAGCCGTTTTCGAAGAAGTGGTTGTAGTTGCAGGTCAGTTCCTCGCCGGCCGCGATGTCGCGCAGCGCGTAGGTCTCCTCCGGCGAAGAGACGTCGCAGTTCGGATCGTCGTCGTGGTTCATGTAGCGCGCATCGTCGGCCTCGAAGACGATGAAGCTCGGATCGTGCCGGTCCGGATAGGAATAGCGGTCGAGATAGGATTTCACCGGGCCGATCTGGGCCTCATAGGTGCCGACAGGGATGCGGCGGTCGAACCGCGGGTCGAGCTTCCAGACCAGCGTGCCCTTGGCAATGCGGTTCTTGGCGAAAACGCCGATGCCCTGGATGGCGGATTTGTCGAGATAGGTGTCGACGAGCAGCATGATTGTCCTTGCGAGTGAACGGATGGCGCAGCTTGACCAGGCCGCGCGCGAAAGGGCGGCATTGGGTAACGCGCGCCCTTGGCAATTGCGAGTGGAAAATCAGGCCTTGCCGGTCACTTTCAAGGCATAGGCGTAGATATAGGCGATCTCCTCCAGCCGCGAGAACCGGCCCGACGCGCCGGCATGCCCGGACTCCATGTTGATCTTGAACAGGACCGGGTTGCCGCCTGCCTTGCGCTCGCGCAGCCGCGCCACCCATTTCGCCGGCTCCCAATAGGTGACGCGCGGATCGGTGAGGCCCGCCAGCGCCAGGATCGGCGGGTAGTCGTGCGCCGCCACATTGTCATAGGGCGAATAGGCCGCGATCGTCTCGTAGTCGGCGGCGGACGCGATTGGGTTGCCCCATTCCGGCCATTCCGGCGGCGTCAGCGGCAGGCTGGCGTCGAGCATGGTGGTGAGCACGTCGACGAACGGCACCTCGGCGACGATGCCGCCGAAATCCTGCGGCGCCATGTTGGCGATCGCCCCCATCAGCATGCCGCCGGCCGAGCCGCCTTGCGCGACGATGCGGTCATGCCGCGTGTAGCGCTCGGCGACGAGATGGCGGGCGCAGGCGATGAAATCGGTGAAGGTGTGCATCTTCTTCGCCCGCTTGCCGTCCTCGTACCAGCCGTAACCCTTGTCCTTGCCGCCGCGCACATGCGCGATGGCATAGACGAAGCCGCGGTCGACCAGCGACAGGCAGTTGGTGTTGAAGGCCGAAGGAACGGTGATGCCGTAGGAGCCATAGCCGTAAAGCAGGCAGGGCACCGAGCCGTCCAGCGGCGTATCGCGACGGTAGAGCAGCGAGATCGGCACCAACTCGCCATCGGCTGCCGGCGCCATCAGCCGGCGCGTGACATAGTGCTCCGGGTCGTGGCCGGACGGCACTTCCTGTGTCTTCAGGAGCACGCGCTCGCGGTTGCGCATATTGTAGTCGAACACCTGCGCGGGCGTCGTCATCGACGAATAGGTGAAGCGCATCGTTTCGGTGTCGTATTCGTAGGAGCCCGAGAGGCCGAGCGAGAAAGCCTCCTCGTCGAAGGAGATGAAATGCTCCTCGCCGCTCGCGCGCTCGCGCACGACGATGCGCGGCAGGCCGTCCTTGCGCTCTAGCCGGACCATGTGATGCTTGAAGCCGAGCACGGAGAGGATCAGCCGTCCCGGCTCGTGCGGCACCAATTCCTGCCAGTTGGCGCGCACCGGGTTATCGACCGGCGCGGTCATGATCTTGAAGTCCTTGGCGCCGTCGGCATTGGTGAGGATGAAGAAGATGTCGCCGCCTTCTTCCAGGTCGTATTGCAGCCCGGTCTCGCGCACCGCCACCAGCCTCGGCTCGGCCGATGGATCATTGGCGGGCAGCAGGCGGTATTCCGAAGTCTCATGGTCGTTGATGCCGATCATGATCCAGTCATTGGCACGTGTGCCGCCGACATCCATGAAGAAGCCCGGATCGGTCTCCTCATAGATCAGCCGGTCGTTCTCGGGTCTGTCGCCGAGCGCGTGGAAGAACACTTTTGACGGGCGATGGTTGTCGTCGAGCCGGGTATAGAAGAAGCCGCCGTCGCCGGCGTCCCAGACCCCGCCGCCGCCGGTATCCGGGATCTGGTCGGCAAGTTCCTTGGCGCTCGCAAGATCGCGCACGCGCAGCGTGAAGAATTCCGAACCCTTGTCGTCGAAGGCCCACAGCAGCTTCCCGTGGTCGGCCGAATGGTCGACGCCGCCGAGCCGGAAATAGGGCTTGCCCTCGGCCTCCTTGTCGCCGTCGAGCAGGATCTCCTCGGTGCCGCCGTCGCGCGGCGTTCGGAAATAGCGCGGCTGCTCGCCGCCCAGCCGGAAGGACGAGCCATAGGCATAGGGGCCGTCCTTCATGGGAACCGTCGAGTCATCTTCCTTGATGCGCCCCTTCATCTCGGCAAACAGCTTGCCGCGCAGGTCTGCGGTGCCCGCCATCAGCGCCGCCTGATAGGCGTTCTCAGCCTCGAGATGAGCGCGGATGCGATCATCGAGCAGGGAAGGGTCCCGGAACACCGCCTGCCAGTTGTCGGCCCGCATCCAGGCATAGTCGTCGTTGCGGGTGATGCCATGATGCGTATCGGAAACCGGGTGTTTCTCGGGCGTCGGCGGGCTGGCGGCCGGGAAGGCGGAAGTCAAGGCGGAAGCTCTGGTCATTACGTCTCGCTGCGGAATTTGCTTGAATGACGAATGAACACGCCGCTCAGCGGCGGTTCAAGGGGCGCGGTCCAAGGTGGTCTACAGAAGCCAAGTTGAAGGGGGAAAGATGAAATCCTGTGTTTCTATCGCAATGTCCGTCGCCGCGCTCGCGGCCGGTCTGGCTTTTTCCAGTCAGTCTCATGCAACCGTCTTTGCCGCCTGGCAAGTGGCGGGCGTGCCGTTCGGCGATACGCTCAATGCGCGAAAGTATCCGTCCAACGCATCGCAAAAACAGGCCGCGTACCCGAACGGCACCGTGTTGCAGATGACCGGCCGCTGCACCGGCGGCGTAAACCTGCTCGATATCGCTCGCCAGCCGCAGTGGAAGCAGCGCCAGGCGATCCGCTATCGCTGGTGCGAGATCTGGCATGACCCGGCGCAGAACGGTCATTTCGCCACCGGCTGGGTCTACGGCAAATACATCGCGCCTTAGTAAAGCAATTCCAGGAAAAGCGCGCCGCGTTTTCCGTCCAGAATTGCGTAAAAACAATGAGTTAGAGCAGTTCAGCGATTCTATCAAACGCTGAACTGCTCTAAGCGATCCCGTCGCGCCGCCTTGTCGGGCGCGGCGGGAAAGGCGATGTTCTTGCGCTTCGTTGCAGCGCAGGATTCGTCGTGCCGGCGCAACGGGCGTCCAAGCATTGGCCAAGCATTGAACGCCGTGTCGAGCGGCGATCGGATGTCTAACATAGGGATGACGTAACGTCACGGCGCGCTGGTCTGGCCAGAAAAATCTCGTGAAGTTACACGATGCACGAATTTTTGAAGCTGAATCAGCAATATTTGATGAATATCGGCGAATATAAGTCAATAGGCGAATTGACTTACTTGCAATGCGGCGTCATTAAGATAACTCGACGCGAATCGTAGGCCTTTCCTGAATGAAATTCGCGCGATGCCCGATCCCAGAAAAAAGGGCGCAATTTTAGAAACAACTCTCGTTGGGGCTTTAGCACTATGGAAATCGTCGAAACACCTTCGAAAAACGGTGATGCGCTGATCGAGCTGACCGCCGATGTCGTCGCCGCCTATGTCAGCAACAACCCGGTGCCCGTTGGGGAACTGCCGAACCTTATCGCCGACGTCCATGCCGCGTTGGGTCGCGTCGGCGGCTCGCCGGAGCAGCCGTCGGCCGAGAAGCAGAAGCCGGCCGTCAACCCGAAGCGCTCCGTCCATGATGACTACATCGTCTGTCTCGAGGACGGTAAGAAGTTCAAGTCGCTGAAGCGGCACTTGATGACCCACTACAATCTCACGCCGGAAGAATACCGTGAGAAGTGGGGTCTGGACGCCAACTACCCGATGGTCGCCCCCAATTATGCGGCTGCCCGCTCGCAGCTCGCCAAGAAGATGGGCCTGGGCCGCAAGCGCAAGGGCCGCTGACAGGTCTCGGTTCCTCAAGCAGTTCGACGGCGCCCTTGCGGCGCCGTTTTGCTTTTTGGCGGGACCGATATCGACCGGATCAGGCCGTCTGCTTCAACGCTGCCTCGGCGTCGCGCTTGATGCGCTTGACCATCGAGCGCAGGCCGTTGGCGCGCTGCGGCGACAGATGCTCGTCGAGGCCGAGCTCCTTCAGCGTCGCTTCGGCGTCGGTGCTCTGGATTTCGCTTGCATGCCTGCCTGAAAACAGCGCCAGCATGATGGCGACGAGGCCGCGCACGATATGGGCGTCCGAATCGCCCTGGAAGCTGATCATCGGATCGGCGCCGGCGCCTTGCTCGGTGGTGAGCCACACCTGGCTCACGCAGCCAGGCACCTTGTTCGCGGCCGTGCGCTCCTCTTCGGGGAATGGCGGCAGACCCTCGCCGAGCTCGATCACATAGCGATAACGGTCCTCCCACTCGTCGAGCAGGGAGAAGTCGTCGCGGATCGTTTGGATCGGGGTGGTCATTGCCCGCATATAGTGGCCCGGCACGACCGCGTCACGGAAAAAGAAAGACGCCGCGGGCGTCGAGAGGTCGGACGGGCCCGCGGCGTTAGAGCAATTCCAGGAAAAGTGCGTAGCGGTTTTCCGTCCGGAATTGCGCCGAACCAAAGAGAGAGCAATTCCAGGAAAAGTGCGTAGCGGTTTTTCCGTCCGGAATTGCGCCGAAACCAAATAGCCGAGCGAACGGCTGGAAGAATTCAGTTCTTGGCGGTCAGCATCACCGGGATGTTGACCTTGGCGGGCAGCACAATGTCCTCGGCGACGCTGCCGGTGGTCGTGGCGGCGCCATCCGCGACTTTCGTCTCGGGCGCGTCTGTCTGCCCGGATTGCTGGTCGTCGATCATGGCCGCGGCGATCTTGGCCGTTTCCTTGGCGCGAACGGTGATGGTGTACATGGCCGATTTGCCGGTTTCGCAGACATCGGGCTTGCGCTCGCACAGCCCGGCAATGTCGCCGACCGCCTCGCGCGCCGCAAACAGCGCCTGGATCGGCCCGACGCTCTGCTGGCCGTCCTCGCCCGGGCCGACGCCGAGCGGCAGCGCCAGCAGCACCAGCGAAAACCAGAAAGCCATCCTGATCAGAAAGCCCATCTTACTTGCCTCTCATCCGGGATGGATGATGCATCCATCCGTGACGGATCATGCATCCATCGGCATGACCTCTTTTATGGGCACGATAATGGCACGCTCACGCAAAGGACGGCTTGCATCGAAGCCGCGAATTTTCCTCAAATTTTAGACAAATTCGAAAGGAATTGGTTTTGAAACGGACTTGTCTCGAATCTCACTGGCTGCATTAACTTTACAATAACCATATATCATTTTGATATTAAAAGGTTTTCTCACCACAGCACGTTAGCCGGGTCAAGTTTCGGTCCGTTTTGGCACAGGCCCTTCGGCTAACCCGCCGTTTACCATGGCGCCAACTCGCGGTGCTTTGCAGGGCCGGCATCACAATATTTGCCTTGGGCGGGTCGCCGGCTCGGCCAGCCTTATCCATTCCTTAAACGCTGAATGCGAGTTTCAAGTCGATTGATGAGTCACCTGCCAGGCAGGGCGTTTTTTACCACCGGGTACGCGTGCGTTGAGTTCGATTTCAGCCAGATACGTTCAATTGCCTGGCGCGGTTGCCGCCGGCTGCGAGCGCATGGTCCACCCGACCGTCACGGGTGAGGCCGAACGCGTGCGCCAGCGTCGCTTCATCGGCGTCATGCTCGCCGCGCCCTTCCTTGCCGCGGGCGCCGCGGTCACGCTCGTCACCGCAAGCCTCGGCGCGGCCGTCACGGTAGCCGCAATCTTTGCCGCTTTCGGCCTGTGCTGGTTCGCGGCGCTTCTGGTGGCTGCCACCGGCCGCATGGCGCTCGCCGGCCGCATGGCGGTCGCACTGGGCGGCCTCGCACTTGCCTGCGCTATTGCCGCGGCGGGGGGGGTGGCCTCGCCGGTCGCACTTCTTGCCGTCGCATTGCCTGTCGAAACCTGGTGGGTCTCAGGGTCGCGGCGCGCCGCGCTGTCAGGCGCGCTTTCGGCGCTTGCCGCTATCGTGCTGCAGCCCTTTGCCGGGCAGTTCCTGCCGCCCGGCGAGATCGCCACCTGGCATTGGCTGCTGCCGTTGGCCTGGGCGCTGACGCTGTTGCCGCGAGCCGCCGCCTTCGCCAACCCGGCCGGCTTGCGGTTGGCGGAGCCTGGCGGCGATCGCCTCGAAGACGTCATCGACGCTGTCGTGCTGCGCGCCGGCCGCCAGGGCGAAGTACTCGACGCCTCCGCCAGGGCGCGTTCGACCCTCAAATTGGCGCCGGAGCTCCTGCTCGGCAACGGCCTTTTCGACCGCGTCCATCTTTCCGACCGCGTCGCCTATCTCACCGCTTTGGCCGACATGCGCGAGGGGGCGCCGAAGCGCCGGCTCGATCTGCGCATCCGCTTGCCGCGCGAGGGTTCGAGCGCGGCCGACAATTTCCGCCCGTTCAGCCTCGAGCTGCTGCGCGGCGAGGTCGACCGCGACGTCTTCACCCTGGTCCTGCGCGAAAACGACGATGTCGCGGCGCTGCGCGAGGAGCTTGCGGAAGCGAAGGAAGCCGCCGCGGCAGCCGAAGTGGCCAAGGGGCGTTTCCTGGCGGTGGTCAGCCACGAGCTGCGCACGCCGCTCAACGCCATCATCGGCTTTTCCGACATGCTGCTGCATGAGATGTTCGGTGCTTTCAGGGATCCGCGCCAGAAGGAATATGTCGGCCTGGTCAGGGAGTCCGGTCAGCATCTCCTGTCCGTCGTCACCTCGATCCTCGACGTCTCGCGCATCGAGGCCGGCGCCTATGCGACCGAGCTGGAGCCGTTCCGCTTTGTCGAGGCCGTCGACATGTGCCGCTCGATGATGCGGCCGCTGGCCGACGCCAAGAGCATAATTCTTGCCACGCAGATCGCCCCGGATGCGGGCGAGATCAATGCCGACCGCCGTGCCATTCAGCAGATCCTGATCAATCTTGCCTCGAACGCGGTGAAATTCACGCCCGATGGCGGCTCGGTGGTGATCGGCGCCAAGCGCGTCGGCTCGCGCCTGCATTTCTGGGTGAGCGACACCGGCATCGGCATCGCCGAGGAGGACATGGCCAATCTCGGCAAGCCGTTCATGCAGATACAGAACGACTACACGCGCCGTTTCGAGGGGACCGGGCTCGGCCTGTCGCTGGTCAAGGGCCTCGTGGCGCTGCACGAAGGCACGATGTCGATCGAGAGCGCGCCGGGTGAGGGCACCACGGTGACGATCGGCCTGCCGGTGAACGGGCCGAAGCGGCGTTCCGGTGCGCCTTCCGGCGTGCTGGCCATGCCGGCGGCCAAGCCGAAGGGGGATGCAGATGGGGACAGCAATGGCTCGCTCCGCAAAACGGCCTAAGGTCGTCGAACCCGAGCGTGGGGTCCTTGCCGAGGGCGCGGTGGCCGTCGGTCAGCTGATCGCGAGCAATCCGGTTCTGGTCGGCGGTTCGACTGCCTTCCTGGTGACGCTGTTCTATGTCTCGGCCAACGCGCTCTGGTATCAGCCTTTTCCGCATACCAGCGCCTTCTTCGCCACCCGAAGCATCGTGAATTTCCCGCACACCGTCTCCGACGAACCGGAAACCACCATCAACATCGTGCGCCAGGCGCCGGCGCAGCCCGCGCCCAAGCCGGATCCGGTCATCCAGCAGGTGCAGGGCATCCTGAAGGACCTCAGCTTCTACGACGGCACGGTCGATGGTCTCACCGGACCGGCCACCCGCAAGGCCATCCAGGCCTATCAGCTGAAAGTCGGGCTGCCGGGCTCGGGCGAGATCGACACGGCGCTGCTCGACCAGCTCGGCGCCCGCCAGACGACTGCGGCGATCCCGCATCCGGCGCCGCGCCCGACCGACGCGGCAGCCGCCGCGCCGTTCGCCAAGCCATCGGTCATTCCGGTCTCGGCGCCTGCCGATGACCCCACATTGTCTCCCGACGCCCGCATCGTCAGGATCCAGGCCGGCCTCAAGGCCTTCGGCAACAACGACATGCAGCTCGACGGCAAGGTCGGCGCCCGCACCAAATCCGCGATCAAGGAATTCCAGGCTCTCTTCGGTCTGCCCGAAACCGGCGAGCCGGACGAAGCCGTCTATGTCAAGATGCGCGAGATCGGCCTGACCAACTGAGCGGCGGCGTCCGATCGTTTCGGTTCCTTCATCCTTGCTGTAAGGAACCGCGCATGCCATCCGGAAACATCCAATGCGCGTAACCACCGATCTCTGGGTTTCGGCCCTTGTCCGCCGTGTGTTCGGCGCCGGCGGCTTTGCCGCTGTCGTCAAGCGGGGCGCGACCGAGGCGGGCGCGGTCTTCGTGCTCTCGCGCGGACGGATGGGAGAGGTGGTCCTCTACGGGCCGGCGCCGCAGACGAGCTACGATTCGGCCAAGCCCGATGAGCGCTTCTTCGGCGTGCTTGGTACGAGCGACGATGGCTCGTCCTTCGATGCGCGGCTGGAGCGGGAGAAGAAATTCGATCCCGACATCTGGGTGGTCGAGATCGAGGGCGGGACGGTTCCCGTCGAAGAACTTCTTTCCGTGAAGGCGGAATAATCGCGTCAGGAGGCCTTGAGGCCGGCGCTCGCCGCGTCGTTGTTCGAGGCTTCGCGGCTCTCGATGTCCACCGCATCGGGAGCATTGCCGCGGATCGCTCGTGAAAGGGTCTCGGCCTTCCAGGCGCGTACCTTGTCCAGCGCCGCCTCGCGGTGCAGCAGCCGGTAGCGGTCGAGGAACAGGCGGATCGCCTGCGGATGCGGGAACTCGCCGGGATAGACCGCGACCGCGATCAGGAAGGCCCTGTCTTCGCTGAGGTCGAGGGCGCGCAGCGCCGCAAGCAGGGCGGCATAACCTGACTGTCCGGTCACCGAGCGGGCCGTTGCGAAGTCGATCTCCAACGCATCGGCAAGCGCGGTCTGGAAGAAAACCGCGTTGCCGGTCAGCGCCGTCTCGCGCAACTTCACATAGGCCGGCTGGCCGAGGAAGGTGTTGACGTCGGACGTGTCACCGGTCGGGCGCATCATCGACCGCAGGCGGCGCCGCGCGTTCTCCGTTGCCTGGCCAGGCGCGGGGCTGTCGGCATCCGCCTCGGCCACAGGCTCCGGTTTCGGCGTGAGCTTCGTTACCGTCTCGGGCGGCCGCGTCTTGACCAGCGTCGGCCTTTCCAGCGCGCGTATCAGATCGGCGATCGTCGGGTTGAGCTCCTTGCGGCGCGCAATGGCGCGCGCGTGCGGCAGCCCGTGCCGGCCGATCAGCGCGATGAGGTCGATATCACTGAGCGCGTTGGAGCGGGTGAGCAGGGGTGCTGCGATCTCGACCGGCTCTTCGGCCAGCCGCCGCACCAAGGCTGTCGGCGCATATTCGCATTCGGAAAGGGCGGCGGCGACATAGCGGCGCGACTCGACCGAGACCTCGTCGAACAGCGGCAGCGTCAGGTCTTCGAGCTGGGCGATCTCGCGACGCGAGGGGCGCGTCAGCGAGCAGAAGGCCGACACGGCGGCGCGGAACAGCCTTTCGGCCTTTCCCGCTTCGGTCCGGATAGCGATTTGCCTAAAATCCGAAGATGACACGGAGGATACGCCCGATACTCGACACAACCCTGAACCCACGCAATCCGGCCGGGCCGGTTTCGCATCTTCAGGAAAACAAACATCAAATTAGCCGCGATCCGTTAGCGCTCCGTTAACCCTCTACGCCCCTTAATCAACTTTGGAGGCGTTGCGTTGTGCTCCGGGGAAACCGAGAGGGAATGCGCGAACCATGGGCATGGTCCTGTCTTTTGTGCCGCGAGCGGCATCTGTAAATCGAGCAAGTCACGACACCACTACGGCGGCGGCGGTCATCATTTTCCCCGGCGTGCGCTATGAGTTGCGTCCGCAGGCCGATGAGGCCCGGCCGCGCGACAGCGGCTCCGACAGGCCAGGCTCTCCGCCACCTGCCAGGCCGCATCACTGATCGGCTCGCCTTTCTCAGTAGTCCTGCAATTCGCAGGCGCTCTGCTCGAGGAAGCGTGACACGATCGGCTTCCAGCTCTCGTCCGGCACGAAGGCACGGACGACGAAGATGCCTTCCTCGATCGGCGCCTCGACGAAGATCGCGCCCTGCAGATCCTCCGGAAGGTCGCGCCGCACATCGATCATCTGCGCCGGTGTCAGCACCACGGCATCGAGCTTCTCGCCATTGGCGTTGTGATCGTTGAAGGAATAGATGTTGTGGCCGTTGCGGTCGTAGACCGAAGCCGACCAGAACGGCACGTCGCCCGGCGCCCTGATCCTGACCAGCCCGTCGGCGAGGTCGAAGCGGCACGCGGCGGCATAAAACAGCGGATCGACCGATTTCACCACCGGCGCGCCGCCAGCCTCGGCGTCGAGCCGCGTCATCTTGTAGAGGTCCGAAGCCATCGCCAGCCGCGACCAGGCATCGCGTTCGGAAAATTCCGGCACCAGGAACAGCACCGCGATGTGCACGATGCCGGCGCCGAGCAGGCCGAGGATCAGGGCGTGCAGCAGGCTACGCATTGCAGCCAGCCTTCAGGATGCGCGGCAGCGTGACGTCCGAGAGGCCGGTGCTCGAGGCGATCGGCGTGTCATAGAAGGTCAGCACGAAATACATCTTGCCGGAGCCGCCGGTCAGCAGCCAGTTGCCGGGAGCCGGGCGGCTGCCGACGGAAATGACGACGGAATTGTCGGGCCGGCGCAGCACTTCGTAGGATTGCAGCGCCGATTGCCTCGGCTTGCCGGTGTCGATCACGCCAAGCGACTGGTCGGCGGCATAGAGCGTCCAGAAGCGAGCGGTGGGATAACCGCCTTCGATCGTATAGGCGCATTCGCGTTTCAGCGGCTCGCCCGCGTCGTCGCGCTCGGCGACGAAGGCAAGCCCCTCGGCCTGGCCGAGCGCCAGCACGCCCTCGCGCGCCACGCGCGCCTTAGAGTAGGGGTCGGCTGCCAAAGTCCCGACTTCGGGAAAAGCGGTCCACTGGCCGATGCGGATCGCGCCGACGCCGTCCTGCGCATTGAGCGCATACCAGACGCTGTAGCCGCCAAGCCCGATGGCTATGGCAAGCGAAAGCAGCGTCAGGATGGCGTTCTTGAGCATGAGAGCCGCAAACAGAGGAGGTTGCCCGGGATATCGCGGCGCGGGGTGCCGTGGCAAGCCGGCTTCACGCGAGGGATGGCTGGATCAGGACGACGTTTCGCTGATACGTCGTCCTGATCCAATTTTTTGTTGGAGCATAATCTTATCCGAAAACCGGTTCCCACTTTTCGGGATTATGCTCTAAAGCGCCGAAAGCGTCTCCGGCAAAGTGGGCGCATCGAGCACTGGCGCGGCCTGGAAAGCCTTGGTCATGTCCCGCAGCGTCTGGCTGGTGCGGCTGGAAAGCACCGGCGGGCGTTCGGCCTCGGCTTGGGCCGCCGCCGCGTCGGCTTCCTTCTTCGCCGCTTCCTCTGCCTTGGCCGCGACCTCCGGATCGACCCATGGATGATCGAGACCGGGGATCGGCTTCAGGTCGATATTCTGGTGCGCGTAGACCATCAGCCGCTGCCAGACCATCGCCGGCAGCGTGCCGCCCGTCATCTTGTTGGTCGCTGTGAAGTCGTCATTGCCGAGCCAGACGGCGGCCGTGTAATTGCCGGTGAAACCGACGAACCAGGCGTCGCGATAGGATTGCGTCGTGCCTGTCTTGCCGGCCACGACGATGTTGGGCAATTGCGCGCGCCGCGCCGTGCCGATCGCCGGCACCGCCGCCAGCATCGTGTTCATGTATTTCAGCGCCTTTTCCGACAGCACGCGATGCGGCGGCGGCGCGTCCTTGGCCCAGTCATAGACCACCTCACCGGTGCGGGTGACGAGTTGGGTGATGCCGTGGCGGGAGCCGACGAAACCGTTCTGGGCAAAGACGCTGTAGCCGGTCGCCTGGTCCATCACCGTCATGCCCGATGTGCCGAGCACCATGGTCTTGTGCGATTCCAGCGGCGATTCGACGCCCATCGATTCCGCCATCGCCTTGATCGGGGGGATGCCCAGGTAATCCTTGGCGAGCCGCACCGGCACGGTGTTGATCGACTTGGCGATCGCCGTGAGCAGCGTGACATTGCCGGCCGAGCCGCCATTGTAATTATGCGGCGACCAGCCGCCCCAGGTGATCGCGCCGCCCGAAACGACCGAATCCGGCGTGAAGCCATGCTCCATCGCGGTGGCATAGACATAGGGCTTGAAGGAGGAGCCGGTCTGGCGCAGCGCCTTGGTGGCGCGGTTGAACTGGCTGGTGCCATAATCGCGGCCGCCGACGATGGCGCGCACCGCGCCGTTGGTCTCGATCACCACCACCGCGCCTTCGGTGACGTTGTATTCCTTGCCGAATTGCCGCAGATGGAACTCGACCGACTCTTCCGCGGCCTTCTGGATATTCGCGTCGAACGTGGTGTGGGCGACCAGCGAGTGCTGGCCGGGCTTGGCGATCTTCTTCACCTCGTCGAAGGCCCAGTCGAGGAAGTAATCCGGGCTCTTCTGCTCGCCGCGGTCGACGACGTCGGCCGGATGCAGCCGCGCCTGCAGCACCTGGCCCTCGGTCATGAAACCGGCGTCGACCAGATTGGACAGCACGACATTGGCGCGCGCGCGCGCCAATGTCGTGCTGTCCAATCT
>NZ_VFUA01000065.1 GCF_006440735.1 Mesorhizobium sp. B2-7-1
CGACGTCATCCGTTTCGGGGTTGCCGCCGAACCGTACGCACCATTCTCGGTCAAGGATGCCAGCGGTAAATGGCAGGGCTGGGAGATCGACTTGATGAATGCCGTCTGCACTGAGATGAAGGCGAAGTGCGAGATCGTCGACATCGCCTGGGATGGCATCATCCCCGCCCTGCTGGCCAAGAAGTTCGACGTGATCTGGAGTTCCATGTCGATCACGGACAAGCGCAAGGAGGTGATCGATTTCACCGACAAGTACTATTATTCGCCCAACGTCCTTGTCGGCGCCAAAGCCGACAAGCGGCAGTTCGATGTGACCAAGCCGGACACGTTCAAGGGTGTCGCCGTCGCGGCGCAAAGTGCGAGCCTGCAGGCGACCTACATGCAGGACAAGTTCAACGGTATAGCCGAAGTGAAGGTCTATCCGACACTCGACGATGAAATCGCCGACATCCAGGCCGGGCGCGTGGATCTGATGGCAGCAGCGGGAATCCAGATCCAGGATTTCCTGAAGAAGCCGGAGGGCCAGGCCTATGAAATCAAGGTGACGCTGCCGCACGAAAAGATGTTTGACTAATCCGACGGCGGTGGCGTGCGCAAGGAAGATACTGCTCTCAGGGACCGCCTCAACGCCGCGCTCAAAGCTGTAAAGGCCAGTGGCGAGTACGACACGATCACCAAGCGGTATTTCGACTTCGATATCTACGGCGATTGATCGTCCGGTTCATGCCTGGTGCCGGCCCTTCCATCACGGCCGGCACCATCGATATTGAACTGGAGTTCGCGCTATGAACCCGACAGCATCTTGGCTGACCCTGCTCAGCTTCGGAGACCAGGGCTGGGGCGACGAATTGCTGTTCGGAGCCTGCCTGAGCCTTGGAATCGCGATGAGCGCCTATCTGGTCGGCATGGTGCTCGGCCTCGTCGGCGCCGTGGCCAAGATCTCAAAGAACCGCTTGGCTGGCGCAACGGCTGGTGCATATACGACGATCATCCGGTCCGTCCCTGACATCCTCATAATTTTTCTCATCTACTATAGCGCGACCGACGCGCTGCGTTGGGTCGTGAGCTTTACGGGATTAACTTCGCAATTTCAGCTCAACGGATTTGTCGCCGCGACGCTGTCGCTAGGCGTCGTGCAGGGGGGCTACAGCACCGAGGTCCTGCGTGGTGCGATCGTCGCTATCCCGAAAGGACAGATCGAGGCGGCCCATGCACTTGGCCTGACACGCCGCCAGACATTTTTCCTGGTGACATTACCGCAGATGGTCCCCCTGGCGCTTCCAGGCCTCGGCAATTTATGGCTTGTCGTTCTCAAGGAAAGCTCGCTGGTCAGCCTCATCGGGTTCACGGAGCTTGTCCTGGCGGGCAAAATGGCTGCCGGCGCAACGCACGATTACTTCGTCTTCTATTGCGCGATCGCCTTCGTCTTCCTCGTAATGTCCGGCGTATCGGCGTTGCTTTTTCAGAGCTTGGAAGCCGCCACCGCCAATCCAGGAAGGCGAAAATAGCGTGACAGAGTTCGAGGGATATCTCGCCAGCCAACTCCTGACAGGCATTCAGACAACCATCGTTCTGTTTGCCGGCTGCGCGGTGATCGGCAATCTGCTTGCGATCCCGATCGCCCTGGCTCGTCTGTCCAGCAGTCGATGGGTGCGCTATCCAGCGGATGCCTTCGCCCTGGCATTTCGGGGCACTCCGCTGCTGGTCCAGCTTTACCTCTGCTACTACGGCGTTGGCCAGATTCTCTCCGGAATCCCTGCCATACGATACAGCGTGATGTGGCCCCTTTTGCGAGGTGCCTCCTGCTATGCGTTTTTCGTGCTGTCCCTGAACACGGCGGCTTACTGCAGCGAAATTTGGAAAGGCGCGATACGGTCAATCCCGGAGGGACAGCGCGAGGCCGGCCAGTCGCTTGGCCTGTCGAAAACACGGATCATGATTTCCGTGCTGCTCCCTCAGGCTTTCAGATTGGCGCTGCCGGCGATCGGCGGCCAGAATATCCTGCTGTTGAAGGGCACCGCGCTGGCCTCGACGATCACCGTCTTCGAATTGATGGGAGCCGCGAACCTCGTTCGTGCCCAGACTTTCAGGGTTTATGAGCCTCTATTTGCCGCAGCGCTGGGGTATTTTCTGCTGGCGGTACTCGTGACGACCGGCTTCGGATTCTTCGAGAGGCGGCTTGCTCGGCGCTATTGATTGGCTCCTCGATCCTGGATCGCCAGTGCCTTCGCGGTGCCTTGTTTGGCGAGGGCTTACGCGCTCCCACTTCAGTTTCAGGACAGACCGCTGCGGTCGGCTTGGAAGTCGTCCGCGATGACAAGAACGTGAAGGACCTGCGCGGCTTCTTCACGATCGAAGCGTGGTCGAGCCAACAGCATCCATGGTATCGGGCAATCAACGTCACCGTGGCGAGTTTGGACGAGCGAGGTTGATTTTGCCGGCGTTGGCGCAGCCACCGCCTGGCTTTTCACAGGGGCTAGCCGGACCACGATGCCCTGCAAACGATGGCCATCTTCCGCGGCGATCGCCGCTGCCCTGATACTTACCTTCCAGGCGCTGTTGGGCGGTGCCTGGATGGGGGCGCAGGCCGCAGCCGGACCTCACGACGTGTTCGGCAACGTCCTGTGCACGAGCGATGCCGGTGGCGCGGCCCACCGCTCGTCGCATGAGGGCGGCTATGATTGCGACTGCTGCCTGTCCGGATGCGATCACCTTGCGAAGCCTGCTTCGGCTTTGGCCGGGCAAATCATACAATCCAATTCAAAGGTCGGTTCGGGCTGAGCCACGACCGCCTGAACATAGGGAATCAGAATAATGCGCAAGATCATCCTCTCCGCCGCCTTTGCGGCTATCTCCTCCGTCACGCTTTCAGGTGTCGCTCATGCTCATGCCCATCTCCAGGCGGCGCAACCGCCAATCAACGGCACGGTGAAAGATGCCCCGACCGAACTCGACCTCAAATTCAGCGAAGAACTCAATCTGAAGTTTACCGGCGTGAAGGTCACCGGGCCGGACAAGAAGGAAATCAAGACGGATGGCGACATGCTCATGGACGGCGACAAGACTTTCATGGTCAATCTGCCCGCCGGTCTGGGCGCGGGCGCCTACAAGGTCGAATGGCACGCCCTTTCGCAGGATGGCCACAAGACCCACGGCGACTACAAGTTCACCGTAAAGCCTTGAGCGCGAATGGCGGAGGTGCTTCGGCACTTCCGCCTGCCTCTCCCATGATTGACGCCCCCTCCTCGCGCTGCAGGACTGTCCCATGAGCCCGGATGTGCTGCTTGCGGCATGCCGCTTCTTGCACGACGCCTCGTTGATGGCACTGTGGGGCTCCTTCGCCTATCTTGCGCTGCTCGTGCCGCGATCCGTGGCGAAGCCGATCACGGACAGGCTGACAATCTTTCGCCTTGCAGCGGTCAGCCTGACGCTGCTCACCGCATGCGTAGCACTTCCGTTGCAGGCCGCGATAATCGGCGACGGCTGGGCGGATGGCGTCAACACCCAGGTGCTGGGCGATATCATTGCATCGACCAGCGTCGGCAAAGCATGGCTGGGGCAGTTGTTCGGCGCCAGTGTGCTGGCGATCGCGCAATGCGTTTCGCCCCGCCTCGCGACCAAGGTGACGGCGGCGACGTCAGGCCTGGCGCTGGCCACGCTGGCACTCGGCGGCCATGCCGTTATGCAGGATGGCTGGCAAGGCATCCTGCACCCCCTGAACGATGTGCTGCACGTCCTCTGCGCAGGGGCGTGGTTCGGAGCGCTGCTGCCGTTGCTCCTGGTGCTTGCCAGACTCGGCCAGGCTCCGATTCAGAGGGACGCGACCGCCGCACTTCGCCGATTTTCGACGGTCGGCCACTGGGTGGTTGCGCTGGCGATCCTCACCGGCATCGGCAACGGCCTTTTCATTCTCGGCTGGCCGCCATTGGGCTGGCGTTCGACCTACCAGATGCTGTTGACCGCAAAGATCGCTGTCGTGCTCGTCATGACGGCATTGGCGATCCTTAACCGCTACTGGTTCGTGCCGCGCATCGGCCGCAACCGTGCATCTGCCATCACAGCGATACGAACAGGCACATTGATCGAAATTGGCCTCGGGCTTACCGTCATCCTCCTGGTGTCGATCTTTGGCATGCTCGATCCCAGCGGTTCGGACTGATCTCTTCGGCAAGTTCGTCACGATGACGTGATCCGCCTCTTGTGATTGGAGTTGCCAATTGACCGGCACAATTCACTATGGCGAATTCGCCTGGATGGTTCCTTCGGGATCAAAAGGGAACACGGTGAGGACGATCCTTCCGAATCCGTGGCTGCCCCCGCAACTGTAAGCGGTGAGCCGTTTTCAAAATGCCACTGGCTGCATGGGCCGGGAAGGCGAAAACGGCGGCGAGCCGCGAGCCAGGAGACCTGCCATCATGGACGTCAAAGCAGAACACCGGGCGGGGTGACCCCGGTGCGCGAACCGGCCCGACAGGCCGGCGAGTTCCTGCAATGACAGGTAACGTCAAAGGCAGAAACCATGCTGACCGCACTCTCGAAACTGTTCAATGAAAGTTCGCCTGACCTGAAGGCCAGGCTCATAACCATCTACAGTGTCCTGGCCGTCCTCAATGTCGGCGCCTGGATATGGGCCTTCATCGCCTTCCACGACAAGCCGGCGCTGCTCGGCGTCGCGCTCGTCATTTACGGGCTCGGCCTCCGCCATGCCGTCGATGCCGACCACATCGCCGCGATCGACAATGTCACCCGCAAGCTGATGCAGAACGGCCAACGTCCTGTATCGGTCGGCTTCTTCTTCGCGCTCGGGCATTCTACGATCGTTATCGTGGTGGCCGCAGCAGTCGCCGGTGCGGCCTCCCTCCTTGGCAGCTTTCAGAGTTTCCAGGACATAGGTGGCACGATCAGCACCAGCATTTCCGCGCTGTTCCTGCTCGCCATCGCGGCAATGAACATCGTCATCTTCTTCTCGATCTACAGAAGCTATCGGCGCGTTCGTGCCGGCGGCGCCTATGTCGAGGAGGATCTTGACTTGCTCCTCAACAATCGTGGTTTCCTCGCCCGCATCTTCCGGCCGATGTTCAGGCTGGTGACGCAGAGCTGGCACATGTTTCCGCTCGGCTTCCTCTTCGGGTTGGGCTTCGACACCGCCACCGAGGTCGCGATGTTTGGCGTATCTGCCGCGCAGGCGGCCAAGGGTGTGCCTTTCGAGGCGATCCTGGTGTTTCCGGTTCTATTTGCGGCCGGCATGTCCCTGATCGACACGACCGACGGTGTCATGATGCTGGGCGCCTACGACTGGGCCTTCGTCAAGCCGATCCGCAAGCTCTACTACAACATGACGATTACATTGGTGTCGGTCATTGTCGCCGTGCTGATCGGCGGTATCGAAGCGCTCGGCCTGATCAGCGACAAGCTTGGCCTGACGGGCGGCTTCTGGGACGGCGTCGGCACCCTCAACGACAACTTCAACAATCTGGGTTTCGCCATCATCGGCGTCTTCATCGCCGCATGGGCGATCTCCTATGTCGTTTACAAAGCCAAGGGCCTGGACGACATCGAGATTGCTGCAAGAGAATGATTGCAGTCACGGCTGGCCCAAGTCGGGCCAGCCGTCCGTCGTTACCGGCAGGATCAGATCCCCGCCGGCTGTAGGCCTGCTTCCTTGAACCGCTTGGGCAGCAGGAAATCGACGATGGCGAAGGCGACGATCGCGATGCCGGTCAGCGGGAAAATAACCGAGACCGTAAGTGCGATCACGACGATCGCGACCGGCGCCCTGTAGTTTTTGGGATAGAGCGGCGCGCCGAGGCGCCTGGCGGGCCTACGCTTCCACCACATGGCGACGCCCGAAAGCGCCATGGCGATGACCGAGAGGCAGAAGATCAAGTTGAGCGCCGTATTCCACCAGCCGAGATTGGCCTGATGCAGAGCGATGCCCACCGCCATCGCCTTGCCGGCGAGGCCGTAGTCGGCGAAGCGTACATCGGCCAGGATCTTGCCCGTATATCGGTCGATATGGACGGTGCGATCGCCGAAGGGATCATGCGTATCGGCATCCATGGAATCGGCCGATATCGTGTAGACTCCGCCATCGTCCTGAGGAGCGTTGATGCGGAACTGCTCGGTGAAGCCGTTGGCGCGGGCGTAGGAGGCTACCGTGTCGAGATTGACGGAGCCCATCTGCAGACCGGCGGCCCCCGCCTGCGATCCCGACTTCGGCATCGGGGTCTGCTCGAGCGTCCATGGCACTTCCTTAAGTGCACCGTGATTCATCGAGGCATGGGTCTTGTCGGAGAGCGGAACATTGTCCCACTTCGCCGCCGGGAACGTGCTCCAGGCCTGGACGATCTTGGTGCCCCAGATGCCGGTCCAGGATAGTCCCGAAAGCAGGAAGAAGAACAGAACGACCGAGATATAGAAACCAAGCGAGACGTGCAGGTCCTTCCAGAAAGCCCGTCCGCCCAGCCTGAGGTTAGGCACCAGGGCGCGGCCGAGCGAGCGGCCATTGCGCGGCCACCACATGTAGAGGCCGGTCAGGATCAGCACGATGCCGAGGCCGGCGGCGATCTCGATCAGCCGGTCGCCGACATCGCCCAACAGCAGCGTGCCGTGTATGTGATCCGCCCAATAGAACCATGTGTCGTCCTTGACGATGGCGTCGAGCGCCTTTGGGCCATACGGATCGACCGCCACGACATTGTCCTTGCCATTGCCGTTGACGATGAAGACGGTGGCGCGGTCATCCGCTTTCGGCACCACCATGAGCTTCAAGGACCCTCCGGGGATCGCCGCGATGGCGGCCTGCGACTGCGCTTCGTAGGAAGCGCGTTCTCCATCCGACGCCACATAGTGCTTGGCACCGAGGAAGGTCTCGACCGAGTTGCCGTAGACCATGATCAACCCGGTGCAGGCGAGTACGAGCAGGAACGTGATGACGTAGAGGCCAGCATAAAAATGCCAGCGCCAGATGGCGCGATAAAGCCGGGTGCTGACAAGTGCGTCCGGCTGCGCCGCGAGCGTTGCGGTGGACATGAGCAATCTCTCCAGTATGGCGGCCCGATGGACCGTCGTTGTTTTCAGTTGATGAAGGAGGCGGCCGAGCTCGGGGCGCGGCCGCATTTGTTCAGTCGTGGGCTATGCCGGGCAGCACGTGGTGCACGAGGATGGCTGCCTGGCCGAACAGCCATGCGACAGCGATCGCATCAAACACGCCCAGTCCGTCGCTGCCGAAGTCGAACAGCCATGCGGCGCTTTCCGGAGACCGGATCGAAACGGAGGCGAACACCGCGACGCCGGACAGCGCTCCCGTCAGGAAGGTCAGCCCTGCCTGTATCCACGGATTGGAATTCGCCAGGGGCTCGGGCGTCATGTCGCGGCTCCAATCAGCCGGCGCAGCTTCTGCACCCGCGTCGCCATCTCCTCGCCATAAGCGATCGTGCCCTCGAACTGCCCATCGGCGTCCATCAGGAACATCGTGGCGGTGTGGTCCATGGTGTAATCGCCGTCGTCGGTCGGCACCTTCTTGTAGTAAATGCGGTATTCCCTGCCGATGGAGGTTATCTCGGTCTCGGTGCCGGTGAGCCCGGTGATGTGCTTGTCGAACGACTGCAGGTAACGCGCCATGAACTCTGGCGTATCGCGCGTTGGATCGACGGAAACGAACAGCACCCGAAGCTTGGCTGCGTCAGAACCGAGCATCTTCAGTGCCTCTGTCGTCTCCCACAGCGTGGTAGGGCACACTTCCGGGCAACGCGTGAAACCAAAGACGATAGCGAAAGGCTTGCCGCGCAAATCCGTGTCGGAAAGCCTCGCACCGGTCTGCGTGGTCAGCGTGAACGGACCGCCGACCGGCGAGACGTTCCTCTGCACCAGCTTCGGAAAGACAACCATGCCGATAATTCCAAGCAGCACGAGCGCAAGGCACGCGAGCGCGATGATCGAGCCCAACTGCCTCGCTTGTCGAGCGTTAGCCGCCGTGGTCGTCATGGCCACCTCCCATTGCCTCGACCGAATATTCAATCTCGACCGTGCCCGCTTTCTCGAAGGTCAGCGTGCCCTTGAAGGGCTGGCCCTCTTTAACGGGCTGCTTCAGGTCCATGAACATGATGTGGAATGAGCCCGGCTTGAGCGTGACCTCGCCGCCGGCGGGGATTTCTAGCCCGTCGGCAACCTGCTTCATGGTCATGATCCCATTGGCGTCGACAGACATTTCGTGGACCTGGGTCATGCCCGCGACGTCCCCGGTGGCCGAGACCAGCCGGTCGGTCGAATTGCCGTGGTTCTTGAGCGTCAGGTAGCCGGCCGCGACCTTGGCGCCTTCGGGCGTGGCCTGTGACCAGGGATGGACGATCTCGATGTCGCCGGCCTTGAACTCATGCGCCCACAACGGATGGGTCATGGCGAAAAGCAGAGCCAGGGTGAAGACGGCAAGACCAAGTCTTTCCTCGAAAGAACGGAACCGGCTCAGCAGATGGACGAACGTCGACGCTCGCGTGAAAGCGCGTTGACTTCCTTGCATTGGAAGACTCCCGATGACGGCCATGCCGTTTTCAGGCAGCGGGCCGCGCATTTTTGACGATTGGATGGAACGCCTCCTGCGTTTCGGCAGGCGGCCTTGTTCGATCAGCTCGTCAGCGGGGGAGCACGTGGATTTCCAGGTCGATAGCCCTGCTCGTGCAGGTCGATCGCCGCATGATGGGCGAACGCCAGGCGCAAGGTGATGGAAGGCCCTGTCTCGATCTGACCGACATTGGCGGGAGCCGCAATGCCGGGCCAGAACATGGAGCAGGCGAAGGTACAGCAGGACGGTACCTTGGAGTGGTCTGGCGAACCGGAGCCGCTGGAATTGTCGTGGTCCGGCCCGTTGAGGCAGAGAGGATTGCCGAAGGAATCCAGTTGCGCACCAGCACCAGCCGCGCCGAGCGCGAAGGCGCCGACGACGGATTGGCTGACAAGCACCAGCGCAAGGGCCAATGCCGCCACCAGACGCAATGTCGCGGTGCGTTTGACCACAGACCCCTCCAGTTCACGCTTGCTAACACCCCTCATCGGTAAGGAGAAGACGATTTTCCGATCCGCGACGATTTGGATGCGGAGGCTCGACCGCGATACCACCGCTCCTCAAAGCGCCGCCATGACGGGACGACTTGTTCGCAGCCCGAGCGCCGTTTCCAACGCGTGTCCGACTCTCAAGACCGTGTCGTCCTCGAAATGCCTGCCGATGATCTGGATCGATGTCGGCAGTCCGGCCGCGGTAAAGCCGTTGCACAGGGCAAGAGCCGGACCTCCGGTGAGGTTGAATGGCCGCGTCAAGGATAGTTCCGCTTTCCCGAGCGGCGTGTTTTCGTAGCCCAGTGTCTGAGCTGGTTTCTTGTTCGTCGGCAATACCAGGACATCCACGTCCCGCATGATCTCACCCAGTTCGGCCGTCAGACAAACCTGCCGCCGCCGCGCCCGGATGTAATCCGCGGCCATGACATCGCTGCCGTCCTGCAGCCGCGAGCGGCTCACCGGATGGAACCTGTCGGGGTAGGCGTCCAGTTCCTCGCGGTGCTCGGCATATTCTTCCGGCCAAGAAATGTTGCGTGCGACTGCGGAATACGCATCGAACTCAGCCAGCCGGACCGTGGATAGCCGGGCACCCAGCTTTTCGAATGTGATGAGGGAGCCTTCCATCGCATCGAGAACGTCATCGTCGATGTCGGTGGCGTCCTCGTAGAAATGCCTGACGACCCCTATTCGCAGTCTGCGGATTCCGTCGGAAAGGGTCGAGATGTCCGGCCTCCTGAAGCCTTTGATCTCGGTGTCCTGCGGGTCTGACGATACCATCTGCGAGATCATCAAGGCGCAATCCTCGACCGTCCAAGCGATGGGACCTACGCAATCCATCGACGGCGAGAGAGGCAGCACGCCGCGTGTGCTGACGAGTCCGTTCGTGGGCTTCAGTCCCGCGACGCCGCACCAGGCGGCAGGGTCGCGAATGGACCCCGCCGTTTCGGTGCCGATCGAGCCCGCGCACAGGCCGGCGGCTGCAGCGACGGCCGAGCCGCTGGATGAGGATGATGGATCGAGATCAAGGCTCCAGGGATTGCGCACCGGTGGCCATCCAAGGTCGAACTGCGTTCCGCTGACCGCGTATTCGGCTGTCGCCTGCTTTCCGAGAATGATTGCGCCGGCGCCCTTCAAAGCGTCGACGACACCGGCATCTTGCGCGGCAATGCAGTTGCGCCGGTGTTCGGCCTGCGCCGTCGTCGGCAGACCCGCGACGTCGATCAGGTCTTTTATGCCGATCGGGATGCCGTGAAGAGGGCCAAGCCATTCTCCACCAAGGATGCTGCTTTCCGCTTCCGCGGCATCCTGTAGCGCTCGCTGCTCACGCACACAATTGAAGCTGTGAAGGCTCCGGTCGAGCCTCGCAATCCGCTCCAGATATCGCCTCGTCAATTCGACTGGGGACAACGCCTTCGCCCGGATCAGCCGGGAGAGGTCAGCAAGGCTCAGCAGGCCAATATCACCCATGGCTGGCCGCTTGCATGGGATGGTCGGCCGCCACGAGCATGTCGAGACGATTGAAAAACCGGTCGATATCAGCCCAAAGTTCCGCCTCGTCCTCCAGCCCGACGCTGAGCCGCAGGATAACATCGGCTCCATGCCACCGTGTCGCGCTGCGGAAACGGTCGACCGACATCGGAGCCGCCAGGCTGCGGGTTCCGCCCCATGACGCCCCGATTGCAAACAGCTGCATAGCATCGAGAGCCGCACCGACATGCGCGGAAGCACCTTGAGTGAAACTAACGCTGAAGACGCCGCTGGAGCCCAGGAAATCACGCTTCCAGATAGGATGGCCAGGATAGCTTTCCAAAGCGGGATGAAGCACCCGATCGACCAGCGAATGTCCGGCAATCCTGCGGGCGAAGTCGAGCGCCACTTTCTCGGAATGGCGCAAGCGCACACCAAGCGTCTCGAAGCCGCGAAGTACCAGGGAGGCGTCGTCAGGCGAGACACCGATGCCCATGCGACCGACCAGCGAGCGCACGGGTTGGATCAACGTGTCATGCTTCACGGTAATGGAGCCCATGAGCACATCGGAATGGCCAGAGACGAATTTCGTCAGCGCCTCCGTGACAATATCGGCGCCATGGAGCAGCGGCTTGAAGTTCAGCGGCGTCGCCCATGTGTTGTCGACGCCGACAAGCGCGCCGTCTTTATGCGCGATCGCCGCGATCCTTGGCAGGTCGAGCACCTCCATCGTCGTCGAACCGGGACTTTCGCACCAGACGATTCGCGTCTTGTCGCGCATCTTTCGCGCGACATCATCCGGCGAGAGCGGGTCGAAGAAATCGACTTCGACACCGAGGCGCCGCAGATCTGTTTCCGCAAGGTCCCGCATCGGAGGATAGGCAGTATCCACGATCAGGACGTGGTCGCCCGCGTTGACGAACGGAAGCACCGCCAACGCATTCGCGGCCTGGCCGGACGGCGCAAGGAAGGTCCAGGCACCGGATTCAAGGCCGGACAGCTTTGCCTCCAGCGTGCGCGTCGTCGGCGTGCCGTAAAGACCGTAGGAATAACCCTGATGTCCGCGCTCGCCCCGAGACGCATAGGCGGCGGCATCCTCGAAAACGATCGTCGAGGCACGATGAACGCCCACGGCCAAAGGATCGAAGCCTTCCGTGGCGACCGTCGGGTTCAAAACACACTGCGTCAGGTCGTTCATCATGTCTCGGTCTTCCCTCGGGAAAGGTGTCGCTTGGCGAGGAGGCTCAATTCCTTCTCGTGCAACCGCGGGCTATGGTTATTCGCTATAGTTATGGATGGAAGGCAGGCCTGATCGTGAACTTGAGGCAGATCGAGGTATTTCGGGTCGTCATGACCAGTGGCACGACCGCCAAGGCGGCGGAGGTGCTGCACGTTTCTCAGCCTGCGGTCAGCAAGATGATCCAGGAACTTGAGCGTTCGCTCGACTTCGATCTTTTTCATCGGATCAAAGGCAGGCTGCAGCCCACTCCCGAAGGACAGCTCTTCTTCCGCGAGGTCGAGCAGGCCTTTCTGGGCCTCACCCATCTGCGAGGCGCCGCCGCACGCATCCGCGACTATGGTTCGGGGGAACTGCGCATCGCCTGCCTTTCGGCGCTTTCCACCAATGTGCTTCCCCGCGCGCTGCGTGCGTTCATGGACCGCAATCCCAACATCGCCGTTACCTTTCAGGCGCGCATGTCGTCGGTGGTGCGCGACCTCGTCGCCTCCGGTCAGTTCGACCTTGGGGTGGTCGCCGACGAGATCGATCGGACAGGAGTCCAGGTACAGGAGTTCGCCCGCTTCCGCGTCGCGATCGCTTTGCCGGAAGGCCACCCGCTCGAGGTGCGCAAAGTGATCCGTCCCGCCGACCTCGTGGATCAGCCCTTTATCGCGCTTGCCCCCGAAGACACGACACGCCGTGAGGCTGAGCAAGCCTTCGAGGCGGCCGGCGTGACTATCCGCACAGTAATAGAAACGCCCTACTCGACGACGATCTGCTCCATGGTGGCGGCGGGCATCGGCCTTGGTCTGGTGAACCCTCTCACGGCCGAACCTTACGTCGGCCACGGACTGACGCTGCGGCCCTTCGAGCCGGCGCTGCATTTCCGTACGCTGTTGATCACGCCGCCCAACCGGCTTCCGTCGCGCATCCTTGAGGAGTTCATTCGCGAGCTGAAGCGGGCGGCTGGATAGATCGCTTTGTGTGATGGCTGCGATCATTCGCGCAGCGCCAATTTGGCCACTTGGGTCAGCCACGATATGGCTGGCCCAAGGATCTCGTCGTTGAATTCGTAGCGCTCGTTGTGCAGTTTGCCGTCCCCGGCTGCCGGGCCATTGCCAATCAGCACATAGGCTCCGGACTTGCCCTCGACCAGGAAAGCGAAATCGTCGCCCCCCATCGCGGGACGGACGTCGCGTGTCACCGGCAGCCCGACCGCCTCGGCCGCAGCCACTGAAAGTGCTGCTTCGGCCGGTGTATCGGCCATGACGCGGCCCGTGGAATTGATTTCGTAGTCGGCCTTCACGCCCCAGGCGGCAGCGGTTCCTTCGATGACTTCCGACATCCGCGCGATGATGGCCTTGCGTACCTCGGCATCGAATGTTCGCAGCGTGCCGATGATCGTCGCCGTCTCCGGCGTCTGATTGCTGACGGTGCCGCCCTGGATCATCGACACGGTCAGGGCGACTGTCTCCAGAGGATCGACATTGCGCGAGACTATAGTGTTAAGAGCCACAATAAGGTGCGCAGCGGCATTGATCGGATCGCGCGTGAGGTGCGGCATGGCCGCGTGACCGGCCAGCCCTTTCAAATCCACCCGCCAGTCACCGCCGGCTGCCATCGATGGCCGGGTGTGGACAGCCACCTTGCCAGCCGGCAAGTCTGGCCAGTTGTGCCATGCAAAAAGCCTTTCCATCGGGAAGCGCTGGAAGAGACCATCCGCGATCATGGCCTTGGCGCCCTGGCCGTTTTCCTCGGCGGGCTGGAACACGAGATTGATCGTGCCGTTCCAGCTGTCGTCGTCCATCAGTGCGGCGGCCGTGCCAAGCAGCGCCGCCGTATGGCCGTCGTGACCGCAAGCATGCATGACGCCGGGATTGCGAGAAGCATGCTGGAAAGTGTTGGCTTCCTTGATCGGCAAAGCGTCCATGTCCGCGCGCAGGCCGACCGACCGGTTCGAGCCTGGACGCCGGATCGTGGCGACGATGCCGTGATTGCCGATGCCGGTCTCATGCTCGATACCAAGGGCTGACAGCTGCTCGGAAACAAAGCTGGCGGTCGAAGCCTCTTGACCGGACAGTTCCGGATGGGCGTGAAGATGACGGCGCCACCCGGCCGCTCGCTCGACGAGTTTTGCATCGATCATGGTCATGACTGCTTTCAAAGGACTTTGGAAAGGAACGCTCTGGTGCGAGGGTTCGTCGGATTGGCGAGGATCTCGCGCGGAGGTCCTTCCTCCACGATCATGCCCTCGTCCATGAAGACAAGGTGATTGCCTGCTTCGCGGGCAAAGCCGATCTCGTGGGTTACGACCACCATGGTCATGCCGCTTCGGGCGAGGTCCTTGATGACGTCGAGGACTTCGCCGACGAGCTCGGGATCGAGGGCCGATGTGGGCTCGTCGAACAGCATGACCTCCGGCTCCATGGCGAGAGCGCGAGCTATCGCGACCCGCTGCTGCTGGCCGCCGGAGAGCTGGCTGGGATAGCGGCCCTCGAAACCCTTCAGACCGACGCGCTGCAGAAGATCCAGCGCCTTCGCCCGTGAGCGCTCCCGCGTCCATCCCTTCACCTGCAGCGGGCCCTCCATGATGTTTTGCAGCGCCGTCATGTGCGGAAACAGATTAAAACGCTGGAAGACCATGCCGGTCCGCCGTCTCTGCGCCGCGACGGTGCCCGTGGCAAGCGGATGGAACCGGCTATCACGCTCGATGAAACCCTGCAGTTCCCCGTTGAGGAAGACCCTGCCGGTCGAAATGCCCTCCAACTGGTTTACGCAGCGCAGCAGTGTCGATTTGCCCGAGCCCGATGGCCCGATTGCGACGCAGACTTCGCCGCGCCGCACGCGAAGGTCGACACCCCTGAGCGCGTGCACCGGGCCATAGAACTTATGGATGTTCTGCATTTCAACGCAGAAGTTGGTATCGATAGCCGCGTCCATCGTCCTACTCCGCCCTTGCGGGATGAACGGAAACGCCCTTGCCGAAATGACGCTCCAGATAGTGCTGGCCAACCATCAGGATGCTGGTGATAGCGAGATACCAGGTACCCGAAACCATCAGCAGCGGGATAGGGAGATAGAGCCTGTTGGCGATGGCGTTGGTTGCGAAAGTCAGGTCGAGCGTGAACGGCACGGCGAGCACTAGCGATGTCATCTTCAGCATGCCGATGGTCTCGTTTCCCGTGGGCGGTATGATGACCCGCATGGCCTGTGGCATGAGGATCCGCCACCAGATCCTGCCAGGTCGCATTCCTATCGCCTGCGCTGCCTCGGTCTGCCCGCGATCGATCGAACCGAAGCCCGATCGGAAAATCTCGGTCAGATAGGCGGAGTCGTTGAAGCCCAGTCCGAGGATCGCAGCCATGGCGGGCGTCACCAGATATCTTGCCTCGATGCCCGCGATTTCCGGCCCGCAAGGGATCGAAAGGGAAAGGCGTGGAAAAAGTACCGCGAACAGGCCCCAGAAGAGCAGCTGCGTGTAGATGGGCGTGCCGCGGAAGAACCACACCCAGGCATAAGCGAGACCGCGCAGGATCGGATTGTCGCTGTCGCGCATGATGACCAGCAACCCTGCGACGACGATCGCCACCGTCATCGCCACCACCGTGATCAGAAGGGTCCAGCCGACGCCTCGGATCACCTGCGGCCAGAACAGATATTTGACGTAGACATCCCAGTGGAAGTTCGGATTCATCGCCACCGCATGCGCGGCCTGAACAGCGATGACCGCGAGTAGCAGCACCGCCAGCCAGCGACCGGGGTGGCGGCGCGGAACCACGACGTTCCGCGCCACCACCGTTCCGGCTATCGAGGCAGGCATGTCTTGGGAGGCAGCTTGCACCGTTGCGACGGCCATCGCATTAGTCCTTTACGGTCGGATTGACTTCCGCTTTGTCGACGATCTCCGAACCCACGCCCCAGGTGTCGAACAGCGCCTTGTAGGTGCCGTCGGCGATGAGTGCGTTGATCGTGTCCGCGACGAGTTGGGTCAGCTCCATGTCGCTTTTCGCGACCGCGATGCCGTTCGGACCGTGCTCGCTCAACGCCCCACCGGGCGCTTTCAAAGTCTCAAGCTGGCCGTTCGACTGCTTGGCTGCATAGCCTATGGTAGAGGAGCCGGAGATCGTCGCATCAGCGCCGCCGGCCGCTACCCGTGTCAAGGCCTCGGTCTGCGTGCCGAAGGGCAATACTTCGACTGCGAGCTTGCCCGCTTTCGTGCAGGCCTCGTTCTCCTCGTTCACGATCTTCTCGTGCCAGGTTCCAGACTGAACTGCGATCTTTCGTCCGCAGAAATCAGCCGGATCGAATTTCGTCGGATCGCCGGCCTTGATGGCCCACAAGCTGCCTGTGTCCGAGTAGCTGACGAAGTTGACCGCCTTCATACGTTCGTTGCTGACCGTGAAGGCCGAGACGCCGAGATCGTACTTGGTGCCGAGTGCCGGCAGGATCGCGTCGAAAGCCGAGGTCTGGAACTCGATCTTGACGCCGAGCTTCGCGGCCAGCGCGTCTGCGATATCGACATCGATGCCTTCGGGCGTCTGCCCATCCTTCTCGCTCAGATACTCCCAGGGCGCATAGGATGTGTCCGAGCCGATCACGATCACTCCGGCTTTCTTGATCTTTTCCGGAAGACGCGCTGCAAGTGCGGGATCTGCCTTGATCCCGGATGTATCGAAATCTTGCGCTGAGGCATTTCCAGTGAAGCCGGAACCGGCCATGGCCGCCAAAACTGCGACCGCCTGCAAGCAGGCGCGTTTGTCAAACATCAACGTTCCCCATTTTTTTTGTGACGGAGAGCGATTCGAGAACTTGCACGACCGCCCTTCAGCAGCTGCAGAATGGGCTTTGAAGCAAATGCCGTCCAATAGAATAATTTCGAAGGTCTATTCCTGCAGGTTATAGATGCACTGTCCAATCATCAATGCGAGCCTGACCAGAGCATCCCGTCAGGAGACCGCCTAAGGTGTATCCGCGCCTGTCGACCTCGGATTGGAGACGTCTGCTTCCCGGCCGTAGACGTTCGGGGTGTGACCAATCACCATGATACGCAAAGCTGCCGTCCGCACCCGATGCCGCCCAATCATAGGGAAACCGGATTTACTGTCCCGCGTTGTCCAAAAGCACCCGCAGTTGGGGCTGAGGCGCGACCAAAAAAGTTCGAAAGGCTTCCAGGAACCCCAATCGATGGCCAATTGTAGAACCGTCTGACGTACGGCTCTCCGTTGGCTAGGGGTTCGTTCGGCTTTTGCAGTTCCTGATTCGTGCGGCCATATATCCGACCTGTAGGTGCGGCCATTCATGTGTCGCTGCCACAATGCCATTCGCGCGGCTCAGGCCCAATCGTAAGCTCGCACTCGAGGTGCACGGCCCCAGTCGGTTTTCCTGATCCGGCGGTATCAACCGGCTTGGTGCATTAGCTCCTGCCCGCACTTTCCAAACTCGTCAGTGATCGCTCGCCTTTGGCTCGGTTTATGCGATGAGCGGCTCCCTGTAGCGCTCGCCGTTCGCTGGACACGAGTCCCTAAGTGCACGGTTCGGGGGAGACTGAATTACCCAAGAGTTTGACTGGCGAGGGCATAGGTCACCGGTGCAACTGCGCCGTCGATGCCAAAATCGGAGAGGTGTTTGCCCAGCGACATGGTGAGCACCGTGTCGAAAACTGGCATTCCGCTGTGCGACAGAAAGGCAGCGAACTCGCCATTGTCCATGTGGGTGTCGATACGCAGGAAAGACCCCGCATGGTCGGCCACGTGCGGCCGGACGATCGCCACGGCGTCGGCGTCGCTTTCCGCCACGACCGGCCCCACGACATGGCCCCGTCCGAACGGCCGGCAGAGCGCGAATGCGTTCAGCTTATCGCCCTTGAAAAGACCATAGCCGGCCGAGTGTGCGAAAAGCTTCTCGATGAGCGCCGCCCGCCTCACGCCAAACCCTGCCGCGTCGAGCGCGATCACGGCGGGAATATCATTTTCGACTAAACTCCGGACTTCGCCGCGGGTATTTTCCTGCCCAACTGTCGTCTGCGCACGGACGATGCCCTGGCATTGATAAACGGTCTTCTCCGGCTGGAAGTCGAGCGAGAGATAGAGCCGCCTTGCCGCGCGCGTTGCGTTGAGGCGCAAGTCGCGGCCGACGACCTTGTCGAAGACCCGCTTCATCAACCATTGCGCCGCCCCCAGCGTCTGGAGTCGCGGTGAGGTGATGACCATGCCCACGGTGGCGAAATCGGTACCATGCGCGAACCACATGGCCGAGCCGAGAACCCGGCCGATCTCATCGAGCGCCACCAACCCCTGCCCCGATTCACGCACGAATTGCCAATCCTCGGCGCGATGCGGCCATCCCACGGAGAGCGAGAGCGCGTGCAAACGGTCCAGTTCGACGTCTTCGATGTCGCCAATCCGCATCGAGAAGGTATCGATTTTCAAGCTTCCGGACGGCTTCAATTCCATGCCCCTGCAAGATTTCCGCAACCAGAGCGCCACGCACCGATGGCCACCCTCTGCCGCCAACGCTAAACGAGCAGACCGATACGATTTGCTCGAAAGCCGCGCAGCAACGCAAGATTCAACTGAAACATTTCAGCTTTCGGCACGCAATCGCGAAAGAACGCAGGCATCCTCTTTGGAAATCTGGCAGCATATGGTCGACGGCACCGATCCCGGCCAATCCGAAACGCTTTGAGGGCTGGAATGGACGTCTTCGACATCCTCGATCGTCTCGTCGCCTTTCCATCGGTCGCCGGCAGGCCGAACGGCGACGTCGCCGGCTGGATCGAGGCCTATCTCGCGGAACAGGGAATCCAGGTCACCGTGCTTCCAGGGCCGGAAGGCGATCGTTCCAATCTTTTCGCGACGATCGGCCCTGCCGATGGCCCGGGCTACATACTGTCCGGCCATATGGACGTTGTTCCCGCCAGCGAGCCGCAATGGAGCTCGAGCCCTTTCGCGCTGCGCAAGGAGGGCGAACGGCTCTACGGACGAGGCACCACGGACATGAAGGGGTTTCTTGCCGCAGCACTCGCGGCCGCTCCCAGGCTTGCGGGACTGCGCCTTGCCAGGCCCATCCACCTCGCCTTCTCCTATGACGAGGAAGTGGGATGTCGCGGCGTGCCGCATTTGATCGCCCGCCTTCCCGAACTTTGCGCCAAGCCGCTCGGCGTCATCGTCGGCGAGCCGAGCGGCATGCGCGCCGTGCGCGGCCACAAGGGCAAGGCAGCCGCCCGCGTATCCATCAAGGGACGTGCGGGGCATTCCTCAAGACCCGATCTCGGCCTCAACGCCATCCATGCCATGGCCGCTGTGCTGGGCGCGGCCGTGAACGAGGCCGAACGGCTGACGCACGGTCCAGTCGACCCTGCCTTCGAGCCATCCTACTCCTCGCTGCAAGCTGGCGTCGTCGCGGGCGGACATCAGGTCAACATCATCCCCGACACCTGCACGCTGGACCTGGAGGCACGCGCCATACCTGGCGTCGACCCGGCGAGCCTGCTGGCGCCTGTGAGGGCACGCGCAGAGGCTCTCGCGGCGGATGGCTTTCGCATCGAGTGGAGTCCGATGAGCGCCTATCCGGCGATGTCGCTGCCGCCGGACGCGCCACTCGCTGGACTGCTGCACGCCTTGACCGGCGAGGTGCCGCTTGCCGCCGTCAGCTACGGTACGGAGGCCGGACTTTACCAGGCCGCCGGGCTCGATGCGATCATCTGCGGCCCCGGCGACATCGACCGCGCCCACAAGCCGGACGAATACATCCTTGCCAGCGAACTTGCCGCCTGCCAGCGATTGATCGAAGCGCTGGGCGCCCGCTGCGCGGCTTGAAAGGGAACTGGAATGACATTCCTGTTCAATTCCGATGCGCGCCGCGGGGCGGTCTTCGCCGATGCCTTCGCGAGAGACCTGCCGGACGTCCCCTTGACGATGAATGCCGCAACGGTCAATCCCGACACTGTGCGTTACCTGATCAGTTGGACCGTGCCGGATAATCTCGCCCGCTACAGGAACCTGGAAATCCTGTTCTCCATCGGCGCCGGCGTCGACCAGTTTCGCCTCGATGCGGTGCCTGCGAAGGTGAAGATCGTGCGCATGATCGAGCAAGGCATCGTGCGCATGATGCAGGAATATGTGACGCTTGCCGTGCTCGGGCTCCACCGCAACCTGCCTGGATATCTGGCGCAGCAGCGCGCCCGCGAATGGGCCGATATCGCGCAGCCGCAGGCCGGGTCGCGTCGGGTTGGCGTGCTCGGCCTCGGGCAGCTTGGCCAAGCCGTCCTCGATCGCCTGAAGCCCTTCGGCTTCCCGCTTGCAGGATGGAGCCGCTCGCCGCGGCGGATCGAGGGCGTGACCTGTCATCATGGCGAGCCCGGATTGAACGAGATGCTTGCGGCCAGCGACATTTTGATCTGCCTGCTGCCGCTGACCGAGGAGACGCGGGGTTTCCTCGATGCCGGCCTGCTTGCGAAACTGCCCGAGGGCGCGGCGCTCGTCCACACCGGCCGGGGGCCGCAGCTCGACCAGGAAGCCCTTGTCGCCGCACTCGACAGCGGCCACATTTCGGCGGCGATGATCGACGTCACCGATCCCGAACCGCTGCCGGCGGGCCATCCGTTCTGGTCGCATCCGAAGATCATTCTGACCCCGCATGTCGCCAGCGTCACCCAGCCCGCCAGCGCCGCACAGGCCGTTGTCGAAAACATCAAGCGTTACCGCGCCGGTCTTGACCCCATCGGGCTCGTCGACCGGTCGCGCGGCTATTGAATTTCAACATGAAAGGCTATCCCTTGTCCCTGCTCAAGACCGTCGATACCAGCCCTGCCTTCCAGCCGCGCGAATCCGGGGCGCTGCCCGAACGGCTGATTTCCGGCAACCCCGCCTTCAAGACCTGGGCTCAGGATGTCGCCAAGGGCGACCTCGTCCATACCGGCGTCTGGGAGGCGACGCCTGGCGAAACGCGCTCGATCAAGGGCGAGACTTTCGAGTTCTGCCACATCCTCTCCGGCGTGATCGAAATCACGCCCAACGGCGGCAAAACGGTGACCTACCGCGCCGGCGACAGCTTCGTGATGAAACCTGGCTTCACCGGGATTTGGAAGACCATCGAAACGGTCCGCAAGATCTACGTAACCGTGGGGTAGCGGGAGCGCGAAGGCGCCGGCCTCCGCAACAGATTTTGCCGTCTGTCATCGCCGGCACACAACAATCATCCGCGACCGATCGTCGAACGGTGCATGCTGCGCCAGAGCCCGCGCTAGGCTCCTGCAGAATATTCCAGAGTGGGTGCCATGGGCCTGAGCTTCGACCCGGATACCGTCTCCCTTCCCGTCGGCCATTTCATTGGCGGCGAGTTGATCGCGGCCGAGGGTGCGATCGAGATGCACCGACCGTCGGACGGCAAGGCATATGCCGCTTGCCCGGTGGCCGGCGTCGACATGGTCGACCGTGCCGTTGAAAGCGCCAACGCGGCGCTGAAGTCCAGCAACTGGGGCGGCGTTCGGCCGCGCGAACGGACGAAGGCACTCCAGGCCTGGGCCGACCTGATCGAAGCGGAAGCCGAAACGCTGGCCAGGATCGAGGCGCTGTGCTCCACCCGGCCTGTCGGCCAGCTCGTTGCCGGCGACATCGCGATAACCGCCGAGCAGATCCGTTTCTTTGCCGAATTCGCCGACAAGGAAGGCAGCGAGCTCGTGCCGACCGACGACGCCACTCTCGGCATGATCATGAGCGAGCCCTATGGCGTGGTCGGCGCGATCACGCCCTGGAATTTTCCCATCTCGATGGCCGGATGGAAGCTCGGTCCGGCATTGGCCGCGGGCAATGCGGTCGTGCTGAAGCCATCGGAAATGACTCCCTTTTCGGCAGTCTACATGGCGCAACTCGCCGTCAAAGCGGGCCTGCCGGCAGGGCTCATAAACGTGGTGCTGGGAGACGGTCCGACGACCGGCACGGCGCTGACCGGCCATCTCGATATCGCCAAGATCAGCTTCACCGGCTCGACCCGCGCCGGATCGGCAATCATGGAGAACGTGGCCCGCACCGGCGTCAAGCCGATGACGCTGGAACTCGGCGGCAAGAGCCCGCAGATCGTCTTTGCCGATGCCGATCTGGACAAGGCGGCAACGGCCGTCGCCGGCAGCGTCACTTTCAATGCCGGCCAGGCCTGCGTCGCCGGCACACGCCTGATCGTCGAGAGGAGCGTGGCCGACAGGCTGACGGCCGCGATCCTGGAGAGGATGAAGGCTGTGCGCCCCGGCCCGACCTGGGACGAGGCAACGCAATATTCGCCTGTTATCTCGGAGCGGCAGCGGGCGCGTGTCGACTGCATCGTGCGGGCCGCGATCGACGCCGGCGGCGAATGCCTGACCGGTGGCGGCGTCATGGACAGCCCCGGCTATTTCTACCAGCCGACGCTGATCGCCGATGTCGACCAGGCCAATCCGGCGATTGTCGAGGAAATCTTCGGCCCGGTCCTGACCATTCAGACCTTCGAGACCGAGGAAGAGGCGCTGGCGCTGTCCAGCCATCCAACCTACGGGCTGGCTTCCGGCCTGTTCACTTCCGACCTGTCCCGCACCATCCGCTTCGCGCGCAAGCTTGAGGCGGGCACCGTCTGGGTCAATCGCTACAGCCGCTCGCGCGACCATATCCTGCCGACCGGAGGCGACAAGCGCTCCGGCATCGGCAAGGATCTCGGCCGCGAGGCCTATCTCGCCAACCGCAGGACCAAGAGCGTCCTGATCAGCCTCTAGAGAGATGCCGATGAAGTCCTATTCGATTGCCCTGATCCCCGGTGACGGCATCGGCAGCGATGTGACCGCCGCCGCCTGGACGGTGCTGGAAACGGTGGCCGGAAACTTCGGCTTTGCGCTGACCGGAACCGAGTTCCCCTGGTCCTGCAAATTCTTCAAGGATACCGGCCGCATGATGCCGCAGGACGGCATCGAGACCTTGCGCGGCTTCGACGCCATCCTGCTCGGCGCGGTCGGCTGGCCGGCGGAAGTGCCGGATTCCGTCTCGCTACACGGCCTGCTGCTGCCGATCCGCAAGGCGTTCGTGCAGTACGCCAACATCCGGCCGCATCGCCTGCTGCCGGGCGTCACGGGACCGCTGCGGGCGGAGAACTTCGACATATTGTGCATCCGCGAGAATACCGAAGGTGAATATTCTGGTGCCGGCGGGCGCGTGCATCAAGGCACGCTGGACGAGGTCGCCGTGGAGACCTCGATCTTCACCCGCGCCGGCGTCGAGCGCATTCTGCGCTTCGGCTTCGAGCAGGCGCGGGCAAGGCGAGGCAAACTTGCCTCCGTCACCAAGTCCAACGCGCAGAAATACTCGATGGTGTTCTGGGACGAGATCACGCGAAAGCTGGCCGCGGACTATCCTGATATCGAAGTCACCAGCTATCATGTCGACGCGCTTGCCGCGCGCATGATCATGGCGCCGGAGAGTCTCGACGTGGTCGTTGCCTCCAACCTGTTCGGCGATATCCTCACCGACATCGGCGCGGCAATCCAGGGCGGGCTCGGCTATGCCGCCTCCGCCAACATCAATCCCGGCCGCTCGGCACCATCCATGTTCGAGCCGGTGCACGGCTCGGCGCCCGACATTGCCCATCTCGGCATCGCCAATCCGATCGCCGCCATCTGGTCCGGCGCCATGATGCTCGATCATCTCGGTGAAAAGGCAGCGGCCGACCGCGTCATCAAGGGGGTCGAGGCTGCAACCGCCAGAGGCATAGGCACCATTCCCGGCAAGGACCGGACGGAGGCCATCACGGCCGCCGTCGTCGCCGCGCTCACGTGATTGCAAGGTCGTATCCGATGAAAAACCTCAGAGACAAAAGCCTCTTCCGCGAAGCCGGCCTGATCGGCGGCGAATGGGTTGCTGCCGGCTCCGGCAGGACGGTCGACGTCATCGATCCGGCAACCCAGGTGGCGATCGGCACGGTGCCCGACATGGCCGGTCCGGAAACGCGTGCGGCCATAGAGGCCGCGGCTGCCGCCTATGGGGACTGGAAGAAGAAAACCAACGCCGAGCGTGCTACGCTGCTGGAGGCATGGCATGGCCTGATGCTTGCGCATCTGGACGATCTCGCGCTGATCCTGACGACGGAACAGGGCAAACCGCTGGACGAAGCCAAAGGCGAGATCCGTTACGGTGCGTCCTTCGTCAAATGGTTCGCGGAGGAAGCGCGCCGCATCAATGGCCACACCATCCCCTCACCCACCTCCGACCGCCGCATCATCGTGCTGAAAGAACCGGTTGGCGTTTGCGGCATCATTACGCCGTGGAACTTCCCCAATGCGATGATCACCCGCAAGGTCGCGCCGGCACTGGCCGCCGGCTGCACGGTGGTGATCAAGCCATCCGAGTTCACGCCCTATTCGGCGCTGGCGCTCGGCGTGCTTGCCGAACGCGCCGGCATCCCCGCCGGCGTCATCAACATCGTCACCGGCATGCCCACGGAGATCGGCAACGAAATCATGGCGAACGAGGCCGTCCGCAAGATCTCCTTCACCGGCTCGACGCGGGTCGGCTCGCTGCTGATGCGCGGGGCCGCCGACAGCGTGAAGCGGCTCAGCCTCGAACTCGGCGGCAACGCGCCCTTCATCGTCTTCGACGACGCCGATCTCGATCTCGCGATCGAGGGTGCACTCGTCTCGAAGTTCAGAAACGGCGGCCAAACCTGCGTCTGCGCCAACCGCATCCTCGTCCAGTCCGGCGTCTATGAAGCCTTCGCCGCCAAGCTATCCGCCCGCGTCAACGCCATGACGGTCGGACCGGGCACGCAGCCCGGCGTCGCCATCGGGCCGATGATCAACATGGCAGCGGTCGAGAAGATAAACCGCCACGTCGAGGACGCGCTCGCCAAGGGTGCTGCGATCATCACCGAGAAGCCGGCATTGCCCGACGGTCCTCAATATGTCGCGCCGCTGGTGCTGACCGGCGCCACGAAAGAGATGCAGCTTGCCGGTGAGGAAACGTTCGGCCCGGTCGCGCCGCTTTTCCGGTTCGAGACGGAAGAGGAGGCGATCGCGCTGGCCAACGGCACGCCCTACGGGCTTGCTTCCTACTTCTACACCGAAAACCTGAAACGCGCCTGGCGCGTCGGCGAGGCGTTGGAGTTCGGCATGGTGGGGTTGAACACCGGCTCGGTTTCGATCGAGGTCGCCCCTTTCGGCGGCGTCAAGCTGTCCGGCCTCGGGCGAGAGGGCGCGCAGGCCGGCATCGAGGAGTATCTCGAGATGAAGAGCTTTCACATCGGCGGGCTCAGCTGAGGCAATTTTTTGCCCAAGCCGGGCCAGACCGGCGATCACTGAATCCGGTCGAGCGCCTTGTAGTAGAGGCCGACCATCGGCAGGAACCAGGGCTTGCCGGAGTAACCGGGAATGGACGGCCATTCGAGCCCCTTCATCGGATTGCGGTCCTCGCGGCCGAGCATGGCATCGGCCAGGATCATGCCGAGATGGGTGGAAAGCTGCGCACCGTGGCCGGAATAGCCCATCGCGAACCAGACACCGTCATGGTAGCCGGCGCGCGGGAAGCGGTCCTTGGTCATGTCGACCAGCCCGCCCCAGCAATAATCGATCTCGACCTTGGCCAGCTGCGGAAAGATCGCCGCGAGGCCTGCCCGCAAGATCTCTCCGCTCCTGGCGTCGGAGCGCTGGTCCGATGTCGCCGAAAAGCGCGCGCGGCCGCCGAAGATCAGGCGCCTGTCGGGCGAAAGCCGGAAGTAGTTGCCGATGTTCATCGAGGTCACGCATGTCCGGTTGCCGGGCATGGTGGCGGCGATCTCGGCGTCGCTCAACGGCCGCGTGGCGATGATGAAGCTGCCGACGGAGATGATCCGGCGGCGGAAATAGCCGAAATCAGGCGTCGTGTAGGCGCCGGTCGCCACCAGCACATTGTCGGCGCTGATCCGGCCACGCGAGGTGGTCAGCTCATGCCTGCCGCCGGCCTGCTTGCGGCCCGTCACCGCCGCGTTCTCGTGGATCACGGCGCCGTGGCGGGCGGCTGAAGTGGCGAGACCCGCGACATAGCGGCCCATATGCATCATGGCGCTCTTCTTCGACAGCATCGCGCCGTGGAAGGGTGAACCGATCTCGGACTTGAGATCCGCCGCCGACAGCAGCGCCGTGTCCGGATCCACCTCGGCGTGAAGGGCTTCGAAATTGCGGGCGATTGATGCAAAATGCTGCGGCTTGGAGGCGAGCTTCAGCTTGCCGGCGCGGCGGAAATTGCAGTCGATGCCTTCCTCCGCGACTAGCGCCTCTATGGTGTCGACGGAGTCGTCCAGCGCCCGGTAGAGCGCGATTGCGCGGTCCTTGCCGAGCTCCGCCTTGGCGGAGAGATAGCCGTGGGCAAGGCCGTTGTTGAGGTGCCCGCCATTGCGGCCCGATGCGCCCCAGCCCACCCGCTCCGCCTCCAGCACGACCACCTTGGCACCGGCCTTCGCCAATTGGCGCGCGGCGGCGAGACCGGTGAAGCCACCGCCGATGACGGCGGCATCGTAGTGCCCCTCGACCGGGCCTTGCGCCCCTCCGGAAAAGGCAGGGGCGGTGTCGTGCCAGTAGGATACGAACTTCATCGGGAATCCGCCTGTTTCAGAGACCGACCACGCCTGCAAGACCCGAAATGTCCGATATTTCGACATAGCCGTAATACGGGTTGGCTGGTTCGTGGCCGCGATTGACCCAGACCTTGTTCTTGATGCCGAGGTCGTGTGCCGACATCAGGTCGTAGCGGAAAGAGGACGAGCAGTGAAGAACGTCCTCGGGGCCGCAGCCCAGCCTGTCGAACATATACTCGAAGGCTTGAAAACGAGGCTTGTAGGCCTGCGCCTCCTCAGCCGTGTAGACGGCATGGAACGGCGCACCAAGCTTTTCGACATTGGACATGATCTGCGCGTTCATGGCGTTGGACAGGATGACCAACGGAATTTCCTTGGCGACCTTCGCCAGGCCGGCCGGAACGTCGGCGTGCGGCCCCCAGGTCGGGACGCGCTCATAGATCACTCTGGCATCGTCGGCGCTGAAGGCAACGCCGTTGCGCTTGCAGGCGCGCTCGAGCGCATTGTGGACGACATCGGCATAGGGCTTCCAGTCGCCCATGATCTCGTCGAGCCGATACGCCGCGAAATTCTTGATGAACTCCTGCATGCGCGGCTCATCGAGCCGGCTGCCATAGAGATCGCGCGCCGCTTCCGCCATCTGGAAAAAGGTCAACGTGCCGTAGCAGTCGAAGGTGATGTATTTGGGCCTGAAGGAAGCCATGTCCGTCGATCTCCGGTGGAAGCACATCCGCGCTGGGATGTATTTCATCATAGGGCCGCCGGTGGCGACCCACCTGACCGAAATCGCCCTCCCGAAAGCAGAAAGTTCCGTATCCACCCGCTGGTTTGGCACGCTGTAGCATCTGGCGTGCCGATCGCGGCGCCGCGATCGGCGTGAAACGCATCCGCCGCGGCCAGTGCCAGCACAAGATGCGGTGCACCGCTTGCGCTACGGCGAAAGATACCGCCGAAGCCGATGCCTTCAGATGATCTGCGGCGCGCCGATGGCCGAGACTTGGGCACTAAACGGAAGGATGCCTCATGCAGCAGGGCGAGATCGAACTCCAGACCTTCGGGCCGGACCATATCGAGGGCGCCGTAGCGCTTTCTCGCCAGGAGAATTGGCCGCATCGCCCGCAGGACTGGCAGATGGCGCTGCAGCTCTCGAACGGTGCGGTCGCGCTCGACGACCAGGGCCGCGTCACCGGAACCATCCTGGTAACGCCCTATGGCATGGATTGCGCCATGATCAACATGGTGATCGTCGACAGGACTGTGCGGGGCAAGGGGCTTGGTCGCCGGCTGATGGATCAGGCCTTCGCCCTTGCCGGCGACCGTCCGTTGCGGCTCGTCGCGACAGCGGACGGCATTCCTCTCTATGAAAAGCTCGGCTTCGTGCCGTCCGGTACGATCCGGCAACATCAGGGCAGCGTTGCCAAGCTTGGTGCGCCCGACGGCGTGGAAGCTGCGGACACCGCCGATCTCCCGGAAATCAAGGCGCTGGACCGCGACGCCTACGGCGCCGACCGTGAAGCTCTCATCGATGCGCTGGCGGAGCGCGGCCAATTCGCCGTCATCCGCCGCAACGGCGCCATCGAGGCCTATGCCGCCATCCGCCCGTTCGGACGCGGCGAGGTGATCGGTCCGGTCATCGCGGGAAGCACCGACGAGGCTAAGGCCCTGATCGGCTTCTTTGCCGCGCCACGTCCCGGCGCCTTCCTGCGCGTCGATACCGGCAGCGGGACCGGCATCGCCGGCTGGCTGGAGGACATCGGCCTCGCCCGTGTCGGCGGTGGCGTGGCCATGGACCGTCCACCCAAGACGAACATGGAACAGGCATGGCCAAGAGTTTACGCCCTCGCCAACCAGGCGCTGGGCTAGTCCGGAGGATAGAATGCTCGCCAATTCCCTGATCGAACTCGACCGCGCCCATCTCATCCACCCGGTCTCTTCATACCGTGGTCATGAGGCGCAAGGCGTGCGCGTCTTGAAATCGGCGAAGGGGGCGACCGTGACCGATGCGTCCGGCCGGCAACTTCTCGACGGTTTCGCGGGACTGTGGTGCGTCAATGCCGGCTACGGCCACGACAGCATCGTCGAGGCGGCTGCCCGGCAGATGCGCGAGCTTCCCTACGCCACCGCCTATTTCGACCTCGGCTCTGAGCCGGCCATCCGGCTCGCTTCGGAACTGGCCGAGCGCGCGCCCGGAGATCTCAATCACGTCTTCTTCACACTTGGCGGGTCGGACGCGGTCGATAGCACGATCCGTTTCGTCCGCTACTACTGGAATGCCAGGGGCGAGCCAAAGCGCGACCAGTTCATTTCCATCGAGCAGGGCTATCACGGCTCGTCGGTGGTCGGCGCGGGCCTGACCGCCCTGCCCGCCTTTCACGCCGGTTTCGGCATTCCCTTCGAATGGCAGCACAAGATCCCTTCCCCCTATCCCTATCGCAACCCGGTGGGCGAGGACGGGAACGCGATCATCGCCGCATCACTCGCCGCGCTGAAGGCCAAGATCGAGGAGATCGGGCCGGAGCGGGTCGCTGCCTTCTATGCCGAGCCGATCCAGGGCTCAGGCGGCGTCATTGTTCCACCGAAAGGCTGGATCAAGGCGATGCGCGAGCTCTGCCGGGAGTACGGCATCCTGTTCATCGCCGACGAGGTGATCACCGGCTTCGGCCGCACGGGACCCTTGTTCGCCTGTACCGATGAGGACATCGTTCCCGATTTCATGACGACCGCGAAGGGGCTGACCTCGGGCTATGTTCCCATGGGCGCCGTGTTCATGGCCGATCATGTCTACGACGTCATCGCCGATGGCGCGGGCTCCTCGGCGGTCGGTCACGGCTACACCTATTCCGCTCATCCCGTCAGCGCCGCCGTCGCGCTCGAAGTGTTGAAGCTCTATGAAGACGGCCTTCTGGAGAATGGCATCAAGGCCGGCGCTCGCCTGATGGCGGGCTTGGAGGGCCTGAGGGACCACCCGCTCGTCGGCGATGTGCGCGGCCGCGGCATGCTTGCCGCGATCGAACTGGTGGTCGACAAGCAGAAGAAGACACCGCTTCCGGCGTCGGCCATGCCGGCGCGGCGCGTCTTCGACAGGGCATGGGACAATGGCCTGATCATCCGTGCCTTTGCGCATGGGGTTATCGGCTATGCACCGCCGCTCTGCTGCACCGACGGCGACATCGATGCGATCATCGAGCGCACGCGCCGGACGCTCGACCAGACACTGGACGATCCCGACATCCGCCAGGCCCTGGCATGACGGCAGACCAATACCCCCGTGTTTCGAAATAGCGCCGGGGCAGACGATTTCGCAATTTTGTGCCGCCCCCTCGCGCCTTTTCGGCGAATCCAGCGCGGGGGAAGTGCCAGACTGCTTATAAGACAAGGCCAGAAAGCTTGGATTTCCGGGCCTTCGAAAAAGGCCGACGCCCCGGACAGCACGGAATTTTGTTCTGTTCAACACATGCAATTCGGCCGTACGCAGAGGAGACCCAGTCTTGGCCAGGGGCTTTAGCGAATTCAAATACATGACCTTCGATGTCGTCGGCACGCTGATCGACTTCGAAGGCGGGATAACGACCTGCCTGGCCGGAATCGCCGCCGAGGCCGGCGTTTCGCTCGATGGTGAGGAAGCGCTGAGCCTTTACCGGCAGGCCCGCTACATGCCCGATGCGAGCCTGTTTCCCGACGATCTCCTACGTGTCTACATGGTCATCGCGCCACGGCTCGGCCTGCCGGCCGAGGAGAAATACGGCATCCGCCTGCGGGACTCCGCCAGCGTCTGGCAAGGCTTTCCTGACAGCGCGGCGGCATTGGCCGAGCTTGCGAAATCGCACAGGCTGATCGCCATGACCAATGCCCGGCGCTGGGCGCTCGATCATTTCGAGAAGCAACTCGGATCGCCCTTCTTCGCCACCTTCACGGCCGACGATACCGGCACGGAAAAACCGGACCCGGCCTTTTTCCAGAAGGTCTTCAATTTCGTCGCCTCAAGGGGCGACAGCAAGGATGACATCCTGCACGTCGCGCAAAGCCAGTATCACGATATCGGCATATCCCGGGCGCTTGGCTTGACCAACTGCTGGATCGAGCGCCGGCATGCCCAGAAGGGCTATGGCGGCACGATCGAGCCCGAGCGCTTCACCGTGCCGGACTACCACTTCACCTCAATGGCCGCGTTGGCGTCGGCCGTACGGGAAAGCCTGAAGCAACGAACCTGAGCCCAAGCCCGGAAAGCCGCGTCAAGACGAGCAAGCCGGAAAACAAACAGAAAGGGGAATGATATGACCGACAAGATCACGAACTGGACCAGCGCAGACGATGCCATGGTCGAAAATGCCATTCGGCGGGGCGCGAGCCGCCGCGAACTCCTCAAGATGCTGTTGGCCGGCGGCGCCGCGGTTGCCGCGGGCAGCATGGTGCTTGGCCGCGCCACCAATGCCGTCGCCGCCACGCCGGTTTCCGGCGGCAGCTTCAAGGCCGCCGGCTGGTCGTCCTCGACCGCCGACACGCTCGATCCGGCAAAGGCGTCGCTGTCGACCGACTATGTCCGCTGCTGCTCGCTCTACAACCGCCTGACTTTCCTCGACAAGGATGGCGTCACGCAGATGGAGTTGGCCGAAAGCTTCGACAGCAAGGACGCCAAGACCTGGACGGTGAAGCTGCGTAAGGGCGTCACCTTCCACGACGGCAAGGCCCTCACCGCCGACGACGTCGTCTTCTCGATGAAGCGCCATCTCGATCCGGCGATCGGTTCCAAGGTCGCCAAGATCGCCGCGCAGATGACCGGTTTCAAGGCCGTCGACAAGTCCACGGTCGAAATCACGCTCGCCGATCCGAATGCCGACCTTCCGACCATCCTGGCGCTGCATCACTTCATGATCATCGCCGATGGCACCACCGACTTCTCCAAAGGCAACGGCACCGGCGCCTTTGTGCTGCAAACGTTCGAACCAGGCGTGCGGTCGGTCGTCACCAAGAACAAGAACTACTGGAAATCCGGCAAGCCCTACCTCGACTCGTTCGAATTCATCGCCATCAGCGATGACAGCGCCCGCGTGAACGCCCTGCTTTCCGGTGACATCAACTTCGCCGCCTCGATCAATCCGCGCGCGATGAAGCTCATCGGCGGCCAGCAGGGCTTCGAATTGTCGAAGACGACCTCGGGCAACTACACCGACCTCAACATTCGGCTCGACATGGATCCCGGCAACAAGGCCGACTTCGTGACCGGCATGAAATACCTCGTCAACCGCGAGCAGATCGTCAAATCGGCATTGCGCGGCCTTGGCGAAGTCGGCAACGACCAGCCCGTCTCACCGGCGAACATCTTCCACAATGCCGACCTCAAGCCGAAGGCCTTCGACCCGGACAAGGCCAAATTCCACTTCCAGAAGTCGGGCCTGCTCGGTCAGTCCATCCCCGTGGTCGCCTCCGATGCCGCGACCTCGTCGATCGACATGGCGGTGATCATCCAAGCCGCCGGTGCCGATATCGGCATGAAGCTCGATGTCCAGCGCGTCCCGTCCGACGGCTACTGGGACAATTACTGGCTCAAGGCGCCGGTCCATTTCGGCAACATCAATCCACGCCCGACGCCGGACATCCTGTTCTCGCTGCTCTACGCCTCCAACGCGCCCTGGAACGAAAGCCAGTACAAGTCGGAGAAGTTCGACAAGCTGATGATCGAGGCGCGCGGCTCGCTCGACCAGGCCAAGCGCAAGGAAATCTACGGCCAGATGCAGACCATGGTCTCCGAGGAGGCCGGCACCATCATCCCAGCCTACATTTCCAACGTCGATGCCCTCTCCAGCAAGGTGAAGGGTTTGGAGGCGAACCCGCTCGGTGGCATGATGGGCTACGCAATGGCGGAATATCTCTGGCTCGAAGCCTGAGAGGCGCCTGCCAGGGACCGGACAGCCGGTCCCTGGCACTTATTGCGCAACATGGCTTGGCCGAACGCAACCGCAGGAGCGCTTCCATGACGTCTGGGGTTCTAAACCTCGTGTTGAAGCGGCTGGCAATCGCGGTCATCACGCTTCTGATCGTCCTGTTCGCCGTTTTTTTCGCCACCAGCATGCTGCCCTGCGACACCGCGTCGATCCTGCTCGGCCAGGCGGCGACACCCGAAGCCGTCGCCGGCCTGCGCGAGGCCATGCATCTCAACGATCCGGCAATCCTGCGCTTCCTGCGCTGGCTTCTCGGCCTGCTCCACGGCGATCTCGGCACCTCCTATGCCAATGAGATGCCGGTCGCGGCACTGATCGGCGGGCGCTTCATCAACACCATGGAGCTCGCCGGCATCACCACGCTGCTCTCGGTCCCCCTGGCGCTGACGCTGGGCATCACCGCCGCCATGCTGCGCGGCTCGCTCTACGACCGCACCGTCACCATTCTTTCGATCGGCGTCATCTCGGTGCCGGAATTCATGGTCGCCACGCTGGCGGTCCTGCTTTTCGCCGTTTATCTCAAATGGCTGCCAGCGCTTTCCTCGGTCAATGAGGCGCATACGCTGACCGACCTCGTGCGCATCTATGCAATGCCGGTGATCACGCTCACCTTCGTCATCTCCGCCCAGATGATCCGCATGACCCGCGCCGCGGTGATCGAAACGCTCTCCACGCCTTATGTCGAGATGGCGCTTCTCAAAGGCGCCTCACGCGGCCGCATGGTGCTCAAGCACGCACTCCCCAATGCGCTCGGGCCAATCGTCAACGCGGTTGCGCTGTCGCTGTCCTATCTGGTCGGCGGCGTCATCATCGTGGAGACGATCTTCAACTATCCCGGCATCGCCAAGCTGATGGTCGATGCCGTCGCGACCCGCGACCTGCCGCTGATCCAGAGCTGCGCGATGATCTTTTGCCTTGGCTATCTCTTGCTCATCACCGTCGCCGACATCATCGCCATCATGTCCAACCCGAGGCTCAGGTGACGATGGCGCGCGTGGCAGCTTCCCGACGGTCATTCCTTGGCCACAGCTACAATCTCGTGGGCGTCGTGGCCGCGCTGGTCATCCTGGCGTGGACGCTGATCGCCATCTTCGCGCCTTACATCATTCCCCATTCGATCGGCGATATCGTCGACGACGATTATTTCGGCCCGATGCGTCAGGGCCTATGGCTCGGCTCGGACTATCTGGGCCGCGACATGCTCTCGCGGGTGCTGATGGGCGCGCGCTACACCGTCGGCATATCGCTCGCAGCCGTCGCCATCGCCTGCTTCTCGGGCGTCGTGCTGGGGATGATCGCTGCCGTCACCGGCGGCTGGCTCGACAGCTGCCTTAGCCGCTTCCTCGATGCCATGAACTCCATCCCCAGCAAGCTGTTCGGCCTTGTGGTCGTCGCCGCTGTCGGCTCGTCGATCCCGGCGCTGATCCTGACGCTCGCCGTCATCTATATTCCCGGCGCCTACCGTTTCGCGCGGGCGCTCGCGGTCAACATCAACAGCATGGACTTCATGACCGTCGCTCGCGTCCGCGGCGAAAGCACCGCCTATCTCATCGGGTCCGAGATCCTACCCAATATCATGCGCCCGGTTCTGGCCGACTTCGGCCTGCGCTTCGTCTTCATCGTGCTCTTGCTCTCAGGCCTGTCCTTCCTCGGGCTCGGCCTGCAGCCGCCGCTCGCCGACTGGGGCGCGCTGGTGCGCGAGAACATCGGCGGCCTGCCCTTCGCGGCGCCCGCGGTCATCATTCCGTCGCTGGCGATCGCCAGCCTCACCATCAGCGTCAACCTGCTGATCGACAACCTGCCGCAGAAGATCAGGGACAGGGACGCATGACCAATCTCGTCGAGGTCAGGAACCTAAGGATCGAGGCGACGACCGACGCCGGTCGTGTCGTCGAAATCATCAAGGGCGTCAGCCTCGACATCGCCGATGGCGAGATCGTCGCCCTGATCGGTGAGAGCGGTTCCGGCAAGACGACGATCGCGCTCTCGCTGATGGGCTATGCGCGGCCTGGCTGCCGGATTACCGGCGGCGAAATCAATGTCAACGGCAAGAACATGGCGGCACTTTCCGAAAAGCAGCGCGCCAGGTTGCGCGGCACCGACATTGCCTATGTTCCGCAAAGTGCCGCCGCCTCCTTCAACCCCTCGTCCACCATCATGGAGCAGGTGATCGAGGTTACGCGCATCCACGGGCTGATGTCGCCCGAGCAGGCGCGCAAGCGCGCGGTCGAGCTGTTCCGGGCCTTGTCGTTGCCGGATCCGGAAGGGATCGGCGCGCGCTACCCGCACCAGGTTTCGGGCGGGCAATTGCAGCGGCTGTCGGCGGCCATGGCGCTCATCGGCGATCCCAAGCTGATGATCTTCGACGAGCCGACGACGGCACTCGACGTGACGACGCAGATCGACGTGCTGAAGGCATTCAAGTCGGTCATGCGGGCGGGCGGAATAGCGGGGGTCTACGTTTCCCACGACCTCGCCGTCGTCGCCCAGATCGCCGACCACATCGTCGTGCTGAAGGGCGGCGAAGTGCAGGAGACAGGCACCACGGCGCAGATACTTTCGGCTGCCCAGCACCCCTATACGCGCGAACTGCTGGCTGCCTTCGAGCCGAAACCGCGGCAAGCGCATGCGGACGCGGATGCCGGGACGAAAGAGCTGCTGCGTATCGACAATGTGACCGCCGGCTACGGCGCGGTGCGGGGTGACGGACTGCCGATTATCCGCGCGGTCGATTCCGTCACCCTAGTCGTCGAGAAGGGACGCAATCTCGGCGTCATCGGCGAATCCGGCTGCGGAAAATCGACGCTGGCGCGCGTCATCGCCGGCATCCATCCGGCGGCGGCCGGCGACATCGTCTTCGACGGCAAGGAATTGGAGCGCACTGCGGGGAAACGCAGCCAGGACCAGCTGCGCGAGATGCAGATCGTGTTCCAGTATGCCGACACCGCGCTCAATCCAGCCAAGCCGGTGGAGGACATCATCTCCCGCCCGCTGGCCTTCTATCACGGGCTCGACAGACAGGCGCGCTCGAAGCGCGTCGACGAACTGCTCGACATGGTTCGCCTGCCGAGGGGCCTGCGCTATCGCCGTCCGTCGGAGCTCTCGGGCGGCCAGAAGCAACGCGTGAACTTCGCGCGCGCTCTGGCGGCCGACCCCAAGCTCATCATCTGCGACGAAATCACCTCGGCGCTCGACACGGTGGTCGCGGCCGCCGTGATCCAACTGCTCAAGGAGTTGCAGCGCGAGTTGGGCCTTTCCTATATTTTCATCAGCCACGACCTCTCCGTCGTCGAAGCGATCTGCGACGAAATCATGGTCATGTATAATGGGCAGCGGGTGGAGCA
>NZ_VFUA01000066.1 GCF_006440735.1 Mesorhizobium sp. B2-7-1
GCCCGTATCGGCGTCCGCCGGCAGGAAATGAACTGTGACGGTCTTGCCGCTATGGACGCCGATGCCAGCCAGCGTCGCGCGCGATTTCACTGTCGTCTGATAGTCGTGCAAGAGTAACCCCATACGCCCAAAATGCCTGCGTCCGCTCCATCGGCCCTGGGTATCTTGCAGCCAGGGTGTTGGTCTGGCGCTCGCACAAAGGCGGCAAAATAAGCAAGAGCATGCGGCTCTGGTATGGTCGGCAGGCAGGGCTACTCCCCGAATCCCAGCTAACCGACTTTAGTCCGTCGCGAAGATAATGGCCCGCCCTGGAGACTCCAAATCACGGTTTCTTACCCCGTGTAACCACGGAAACCTGTCAAAGATAGCTCATAAGCCATTGTTATTAATGAATATTACAAAAGCAACAGGCAGACGATTTCTCGTCTGCCTGTTAACAACCGTTATATATCGTTAACGATCAGCGGCATGCTGTATCGCGATCAGCGGCACGCCGTATCGGCGATCGGCGCCGCCGTGTCGATCAGTTGGCCTGGCGGCGCAGGAAAGCCGGAATTTCCAGCTGGTCGTCTTCCTGAACCGTGCGGGCCTGCGGCGTCAGCCGGCCCTGGTCGTCGAGCTGGCCGCGGCGCGGCGCGTAGAGCTGCGGATCCTGGCTGGCGAGACGGCGCATTTCCGGCGCGGCCTGGCGCAGCTTCGGCTCGCGCGGCTGCGCCGGCTGGAGCCGGGCCGGCTCTTCCTCGCGGCGGGTCAGGCCGTTGGTCAGCCGCTTGATCAGCCCCATCGGACCGCTGTTCTCATGATCCGCGGGCCGGGTCTTGGCTTCGACTTCAGCCCTTACCACCGGCGGAAAGTCTTCCACCCGCGGCATACGCTGCGGCGCCTGGGCCACCGGCTGCGGCATCTCGCGCTGCGGCGCGGGCTGCTGCATGACCTGCTGCGGCACCACTGGTTGCGGCTGCGGCTGCGCCGGCGGGGCCTGGAAGATCTTGCTCTGCGGCCGGAAGTCGTCGACCGGCACGGCGCGCGGCTGCGCCATGGCGGCCGCGTTTGCCTCGGCAAGCTGGATCGCCTCGGCGACCGGATCGACCGCGCGCGGCTCGTAGGCCTGCGGCTGGACCGGAGCGGGGCGGATTTCAGCGACCGGAGCCGCCGCCGGACGGGCGGCCGGCTTCTGCGGCGCGCGGATCGAGATCGGCGCGGCCGCGATTTCGGCCGCCGACTTGTCGATGCCGGTGGCGACGACCGACACCCGGATCACGCCTTCCAGTTCCTCGTCGAAGGTTGCGCCCAGGATGATGTTGGCGTCCTGGTCGACCTCCTCGCGGATGCGGGTCGCGGCCTCGTCCACCTCGAACAGCGTGAGGTCGCGGCCGCCGGTGATCGAGATCAGCAGGCCCTTGGCGCCCTTCATCGAGGTCTCGTCGAGCAGCGGGTTGGCGATAGCGGCTTCCGCCGCGGCCATCGCGCGGCCCTCGCCCGAAGCCTCGCCGGTGCCCATCATGGCCTTGCCCATCTCGCGCATCACCGAACGCACGTCGGCGAAGTCGAGATTGATCAGGCCTTCCTTGACCATCAGGTCGGTGATGCAGGCGACGCCCGAGTAGAGCACCTGGTCGGCCATGGCGAAGGCGTCGGCGAAGGTGGTCTTGTCATTGGCCAGCCGAAACAGGTTCTGGTTGGGGATGACGATCAGGGTGTCGACGCATTTCTGCAGTTCCTCGATGCCCATATCGGCCGTCTTCATGCGGCGCTGGCCTTCGAAATGGAACGGCTTGGTGACGACGCCGACCGTGAGGATGCCCTTCTCGCGCGCCGCGCGGGCAACGACCGGAGCAGCGCCCGTGCCGGTGCCGCCGCCCATGCCGGCGGTGACGAAGCACATATGGGTGTTGGACAGATGATCGATGATCTCGTCGATGCACTCTTCCGCCGCCGCGCGGCCGACTTCCGGCTGCGAGCCGGCGCCGAGACCTTCGGTGACGTGCGCGCCGAGCTGGATCAACCGCTCGGCCTTCGACATGGTCAGCGCCTGCGCGTCGGTGTTGGCCACCACGAACTCGACGCCGCGCAGGCCGGCTGTGATCATGTTGTTCACGGCATTGCCGCCGCCGCCGCCGACACCGAACACGGTGATGCGGGGCTTAAGCTCGGTGATGTCCGGCTTTTGCAGATTGATGGTCATTGTCTCCGTCCTTTGCCTTTCCCGCCGCCTCGCCGCTGCGGCCGCCTATGGGGCTGTCCCCGTCAAATTAAAAACTGTCTCTCAACCACTGACTCATGCGATGCAGTTTTCCGCCCGTTCCGGTCATCCTGAAACCGGAAAGTCCTTTCGCAGAATGGCTCTCGAAGCTCGCCATCTGCGGATAGATCATCAGTCCGACCGGGGTCGAGAATGCCGGTCCCTTGGCCGCTTCCGGCAGACCCGCGACGCCCAGCGGCCGGCCGATGCGCACATTGCGCCCGAGAATGCGGCGCGCCGCTTCCGGCAGGCCGGCCAGTTGGCTGGCGCCGCCGGTGAGCACGACGCGTTTGCCGACGGCATTGCCGTAGCCGGACTTGTTCAGCCGGTCGCGCAGAAGCTCCAGCGTCTCGTCGATGCGGGCGCGGATGATGCGCGTCATCACCGAACGCGGGATCTGCAGCGGCACGTCGCCCTCCTCGCCGATCGGCTGGATCGAGACGAGGTCGCGGTCGTCGGCGCTGCCGGGCAGCGCCGAGCCATGCATGACCTTCAGCCGCTCCGCGGCATCGAGCGAGGTCGACAGGCCCTTGGCCATGTCGAGCGTCACATGGTTGCCGCCGATGGCGATGGCGTCGCCATGGACGAACTTGCCTTCCGAGAAGACCGAGATGGTCGTCGTGCCGCCGCCCATGTCGATACAGGCGGCGCCCATTTCGAGCTCATCGTCGACCAGCGAGGCAAGCCCGCTGGCATAGGGCGTCGCCACCATGCGTTCGACCGACAGATGCGAGCGGTTGATGCAAAGCTCGAGATTGCGCATCGGCGCGGCATCGCCCGTCAGCACGTGCATGTCGACGCCAAGCGCATCGCCCACCATGCCGCGCGGATCGCGCATGCCGCGCTCGCCGTCGAGCGAGAAGCCGACGGGCAGCGAATGGATCACCTCGCGCTCGGCCCTCAACGCCTGCTTGGCGCCGGCGGCGAGCACGCGCTTGATGTCGACTTCCTCGACCTGATGACCACCGAGATTGATGGTCGCCGAGAAGGCTTCGCTCTTCAGCCGGCCCGCCGTCATGTTGACGATGAGGGAATCGACCGTGAGCCCGGCCATGCGCTCGGCCGCATCGACGGCAAGCCGGATGGCATGCTCGGCGCGATCGAGATCGACCACCACGCCGGACTTCACGCCCTGCGACTTCTGGTGACCGATGCCGATTACCTGGATGCGATGCGAACGTCCGCGCAGGAGCTTGCCGTCCTCGTTCGGCTTGAGCTTCGCCACCACGCAGCAAACCTTGCTGGAGCCGACATCGAGCACCGTGAGCGTGCCCGACCGGCGCGAGGAAGCATCGGTACTGCCGCCAAGCCAGTTCATATCTTTGTCCCCGCCTTGCGCTTGGCCAGGCTCTTCGGCTTGTCGCTGAGCGCGGCTTCGCGCTGCGTCGCGGCTTCCGGCGAAAGCTCCACGACCAGCCGATCGGGGAGCCGCATATCGACGGCGGCGATGTCGCGCGTCAAAAGCCCGTTGTCATGATCGATCTTGATGAGCTCGGCGATCGCCTGGTCCTCGTCGTCTTCCGGCAGCTTGATCGTGATGCCGTTCTCAAGCTTCAGGTCCCAGCGGCGCTCGCCGACACGGATGTAACCTTTGACCCGCGCCGCGAGCTCGGGGTAGCGCTCGATCTTGGCGAGAAAGGCTGGCGCCATCGCCGGCGCGCCGGCACCGATGATCAGCGGGAGCAACGCCTGCTTGCCGCCCGAGAACGGAGCGATCACCTCGCCCGACCGCTCGATGACCGAAACCGAAGTGCCCTGCTGCCAAAGCGCGAAGGGCTGACGCTCCTCGATGCGAACTTCCAGCGTATGCGGATAGATCTTGCGGACCGCCGCACCCTCGACCCAGGGCAGCGTCGCGATGCGCTCGCGGGCCGATTCGGCGTCGAAGCCGATCAGCGAGGTCCAACCGTCGAGGCCGAGCCGGTCGAGCACGTCGATTTCGGACGTCTGGCGGTTGCCGACCACCTTGATCTGGTCGACGGCAAAGCCGGTGCGCGCCGTCACACCCTGCACGATGCTGTCGCTGTAGCCGCCGAGATAGGCGCCGTAGGCGCTGCTGGATGCGATCAGCGCGGCGGATAGGATCACCGCCGAAAAGCGCGGCGCCTCATATTCGCCGCCGCACAGGCGCGCCAGTACGCGCATCGGCCGGCGAAACTGACGCGGCAATACGAAACGGTCGAATGACAGAGACATGCCGAACAGCGCGAAACCAGCCGCGCCACCGCCATTACCCTGTCCCCACCTCAACGCAGACACGAAGCGTCCTCCACCATCCAACTCAACAAATCGCCGAACGAGTGCCCCGCTTGCGCGGCGATTTCAGGCACCAGAGACGTCGGCGTCATGCCCGGCTGAGTGTTGACCTCGAGCCAGACAACCTCGCCGTTTTCGGAGTGACGGTCGTCGTAACGGAAGTCCGATCGGGAAACGCCCCGGCAACCAATGGCAAGATGAGCCTTGAGGGCCAGTGTCTGTATTTTTTGGTAAATATTCGGTGAAATTTTAGCAGGGATTTCGTGTTTTGATCCGCCGGGAACGTATTTTGAATCGTAATCGTAGAAGGAATGTCCGGTCGGGATGATCTCGCAGACGCCGAGCGCCACGTCGCCCATCACGGCGCAGGTCAATTCGCGCCCATGGATGTAGCGCTCGACCATGACGATCTCGCCATACCGCCATTCGGTAGAGCCGATCACCTGCGGCGGATGCGACTGCCCCTCATGCACGATGACCACGCCGAAGCTCGATCCCTCACTGACCGGTTTGACCACATAAGGCGGCTTCATCGGATGCTTGTTCTGGATGGCGAAGCGGTTGACGACTTTCGATTCCGCGACCGGGATGCCGGCCGCTTTGGCAACCTTCTTGGCCTGCTCCTTGTTCATGGCCAGCGCCGAAGCGAGCACGCCCGAATGGGTGTAGGCAATTGCGAGATATTCGAGAATTCCCTGGATGGTGCCGTCCTCGCCGAACGGACCGTGCAGCGCATTGAAAGCGACGTCAGGCTTGAGCTCGGCAAGGACAGCCCCGACATCGCGCGAAACATCGACACGGGTGACCTGATAGCCTTCATTCTCGAGCGCATCCGCACACGCCTTCCCCGAGGACAGAGACACGGGCCGCTCCGAGGAGAATCCACCGAGGAGGACAGCCACATGCTTCTTCTTCATTCCCGTCATCCCCTCTCACGCCGGGCCTGCAACCGATATTCCCGCACCGCATTTCCAAGCATTGAGTCCGAGTCTTCCGGCAGGTTGCCCCCCCAGACGGAAAACGCGACTTAACGCGTCGAACGACTCAAATCAGGAAACGCTTTAGAGCAGAGAATCAGAGAGTTGATTCGCTGGCAAGTGCCTATGATTCCGAGAGATTCACTTTCCGCGAAAACAGCCGCAAAAAGTGAATTGTGAGTCTTTGAAGCAACGGTTTTGCGGCCATTTCAGATCGCTGGAAGGTCAAGCATCACATGAACTTCAGCCTGAGCTAAAGGAGCTGGCCGAGGAACTCCTGCACCGCATGGCCGGGGCGGAAATTGCCGAGGCGCTTGATCTCCCAGTGCAGCCGGATGCCGGAATTCTCGAGCACCCGCGCCCGCACCGTCTCGCCGAGATATTCGAGGTCGTAGCCGGTCGCCGTGCCGGTGTTGATCATGAAGTTGCAATGCATCGGCGACATCTGCGCGCCGCCGATCATCAACCCGCGACAGCCGGCCTTGTCGATCTCCTTCCAGGCCGAGGTGCCTTCCGGATTCTTGAAGGTCGAGCCGCCGGTTTTTTCGCGGATCGGCTGCACCGTCTCGCGGTGGTTCTGCACGGCATCCATCGCCGCCTTGATCGCCGCCTTGTCCTCCAAGATGCCTTCGAAGACCGCCGAAGTGAAGATCAGGCCGACAGGAGCGGACGAATGGCGATAGCCATAGCCCATATCGGCATTGCTGAGCGTATGGAGATTGCCCTTGCGGTCGAGCGCCCTCACCTCGACGACCCGCTCGCGGGTCTCGACGCCATTGGCGCCGGCATTCATGCGCAGCGCGCCGCCGATGGCGCCGGGAATGCCATGGTAGAAATGGAAGCCGCCGATGCCGGCCTCATAGGCCACGGCGGCGACACGTTTGTCCGGCGTTGCGGCGCCTGCCTTGATCGTGGTCGGCCCGGTGGCCTCGGCCTCGCCAAAGCCCTTGGCCGAGAGCCTGACGACGAAACCGGGAATGCCGCCGTCGCGCACGAGAAGGTTGGAGCCAACGCCGACCACCATGACCGGTATCTCTTCAGGCACCGCGCGCAGGAAGGCCGCGAGATCTTCCTCGTCGGCCGGCTGGAACAGCGTCTCGGCGAGGCCGCCGGCCCGGAACCAGGTGATCTTGTCCATCTCCGCGTTCGGCGTGATGCGGCCGCGCAGGCCGGAAAGCTTGTCGCCCAACTTGTCGATGAGATCCTGGCCGCGCATCATGAGGGCGTCCCACCAAGTTCCTTGGGCAGCGCGTAGGCCCACTGCGTGATGTTGCCGGCGCCGAGGAAGACGACGAAATCGCCAGGCTTGGCGAGCTCGCGAATGGCAGGCGCGATCGCCGCCGCGCCATCGATATAGCGCGCGTCGCGGTGGCCGCCAGAGCGGATGCGCGACACCAGCGCGTCGGAAGTCACGCCTTCGATAGGTTCCTCGCCGGCCGCATAGACCGGGGCCACCATCACCGTGTCGGCGTCGTTGAAGCAGACCGAGAATTCCTCGAAGAGGTCGTGCAGGCGGGTGAAGCGATGCGGCTGCGCGATGGCGATCACCCGCCCCTTCGTCGCGCTGCGCGCGGCCTTCAGCACCGCTGCGATCTCGACCGGATGGTGGCCGTAGTCGTCGAACACCTCGACGCCGTTCCACGAGCCGGTACGGGTGAAGCGCCGCTTGACGCCGGCGAAGGACGACAGGCCCTTCTTGATCGCCTCGGCCGAGAGGCCAAGCTCATGCGCGACCGCGATCGCCGCCGTCGCGTTGGAGACGTTGTGCCGGCCGGGCATCGGCAGGCGCAGATCCTTGATCGTCGAGGTACCGCGCCCCTTGCGGTCGCGGATCACCACATCGAATTCGGAGATTGCGCCCTGCATGCGGTGGTTGGAGAAGCGCACATCGGCCTGCGCGTTCTCGCCATAGGTGATGACGCGCCGGTCCTCGATGCGGCCGACCAGAGCCTGCACTTCCGGATGGTCGGTGCACATCACGCCGAAACCGTAGAACGGCACGTTCTCGACGAACTGGCGGAAGGCCTCGCGCACCTTGTCGAAGCTGCCATAATGGTCGAGGTGCTCGGGATCGATGTTGGTGACGACGGCGATGTCGGCCGGCAATTTCAGGAACGTGCCGTCGCTCTCATCGGCTTCGACCACCATCCACTCGCCATCGCCCATGCGCGCATTGGTGCCGTAGGCATTGATGATGCCGCCATTGATGACGGTCGGGTCGAGCCCGCCGGCCTCGAGCAGCGTCGCCACCATCGAAGTGGTCGTCGTCTTGCCATGCGTGCCGCCGATGGCGACGGCCTGGCGGAAACGCATCAGCTCGGCCAGCATCTCGGCCCGACGGACGATCGGCAGCAGCTTTTCGCGCGCGGCTTTCAGTTCCGGGTTGGACTTCTTGATGGCGGTCGAAACGACCACGACTTCGGCGTCGCCGAGATTCTCGGCCCTGTGGCCGACGAAGCATTCGATGCCCTTGTCGCGCAGCCGCTGCACATTGGCGCCGTCGGCCTGGTCGGACCCCTGCACCTTGTAGCCGAGATTGTGCAGCACCTCGGCGATGCCGCTCATGCCGATGCCGCCGATGCCGATGAAATGCACGAGGCCGATTGTCTGCGGCATCTTCATGCGCGCGTCCTCCTATAGTCCGAAACCGTTTTGCCGGACGCAATAGCCTCTGTCAGATCGGCGAGCAACCGCGCCGCGTTCGGTTTCCCGGCCGAGCGGGCGGCTGCGGCCATGGTCGCCAGCCGGTTCGGGTCCTTGATCAGCCCGCCGACCAGCTCGGCGATCCGTTCCGCCGACAGCGTGGACTGCGGATGAAGCTCGGCCCCGCCGGCGGCTGCGAGCGCGGCGGCATTCGCCGCCTGGTCGTGATCGAGCGCATGCGGATAAGGCACCAGCAGCGCCGGCCGGCCGATGACGGCGATCTCCGAAACCGTCGAAGCGCCGGAGCGCGACATCACCAGATGCGCCGTCGCGATGCGCGCCGCCATGTCGGTGAAGAAGGGCGAAACCTGGACGTCGACGCGGAGGTCGGCATAGGCGGCCTTCACCCGCGCCACATCCTCGGCGCGCGCCTGCTGGGTGATCGCCAGCCGCTTGCGTAGCTCTTCGGGCAGCAGCGCGACCGCCGCTGGAACGGCATCGGAAAAGAACTGCGCGCCCTGGCTGCCGCCGAACACCAGGAAGCGGAACGGTTCGCCTTCGTTCGATGCGACATACGGCGTCTTCGCCGCTTCGAGCACCTGCGGCCGGACCGGATTGCCGGTGGTCACCGTCTTTGCGCCGTCAGCGCTGGCGCCCTCCGGCAGGAAGCCGCCGGCGATCGCGTCGACGCGGCTGGCAAGCGCCTTGTTGGCGCGGCCCATGACGGCGTTCTGCTCATGGATCAGCGTCGGCACTCTTCGCCTTGTCGCCGCATAGAGCGGCGGCAGCGTCGGATAGCCACCGAAGCCGACGACCGCCTCCGGCTTGATCCTGGCGATCACCCCGCCGGCCTGCCGCACGCCCTGCCAGATCTTCCAGAAGGCCGAGAGCACGGCGACGGGATTCTTCGATCCCAGCGTGGCCGAGGGGATCGTGTGGATATCGGCCGCCGGGAAATGGCCGGAATAGCGCTCGGCGCGATGGTCGGTGGCAAGATGCACCTTCCAGCCGCGTTCGATCAGTTCATGCGCCAGCGCCTCGGCCGGAAACAGATGTCCGCCCGTTCCACCGGCCGCAAGCAGGATGACACCCTTCGCCATCCTGCCTCATTCCGCCGGCATTGCGCGCTGCGAAAGGACGAAGCCCATCTGCTTGCGCTTTTCCGGACGCTTGCGCGTCAATGCGAGCACCATGCCCATCGAGACGGCGATGGCGATCTGCGAGGAGCCGCCATAGGAGATGAAGGGCAGCGTCATGCCCTTGGCGGGCATCAATTGCAGGTTCACGCACATGTTGATGGCCGATTGCAGGCCGAAGACGGTGACCAGTCCACCGACGGCGTAGCGGGTGAAATCGTCATGCTCCTTGAGCGCGATGTTCAAGCCGCGCAGCACGATGAAGGCGAAGATCGACATGATGAAGAAGCACATGATCAGCCCGAACTCTTCGCCCGCGACCGAGAAGACGAAATCGGTATGAGCATCCGGAACAATGCGCTTGACGGTTCCCTCACCGGGCCCAACACCGAACCAGCTGCCGTTGATCAGCGCCTCGCGGCCCATGTCGACCTGAAATGTATCGCCTTCGCCGGTCAGGAACTTGTCGATGCGCAGGGCAACGTGCGGGAACACCGAATAGGCGGCGAACAGGCCGCTTGCCCCGACGGCGCCGAGAGCGACGATCCATAGCCACGGCAGACCGGCCATGAAGAACATGACGCCCCAGGTGCCCGTCACCAGCATGGTCTGGCCGAGGTCGGGCTGCGCCACCAGGAGCGAGATGACCAGCGCAAGCAAGAGCATGGCGAACAGATTGCCCGGAATGTCGGGCTGACGCCTGTGCTCGGCAAAGAGCCATGCGCAGATGATGACGAAGGCGGGTTTCAGGAATTCGGACGGCTGGATGGAAAGCCCGGCGAGCGACACCCAGCGGCGCGCGCCCTTCACCTCGACGCCGATGTAGAGCACCGCCACCATCAGCACCAGCATGATGCAGAGCATCACCAGCGACATGCGCCTGATCTGCCGCGCCTGCAGGAAGGAGACCGCGAGCATGACGATGAGCGCCGGGATGGTGAAGATGACCTGTCTGGTGGCGAAGTGAAAACTGTCGAGGCCGATGCGCTCGGCCACCGCGGGGCTTGCGGCGAAGGACAAGACGATGCCCAGCCCCATCAGCGACAGGAACGCGGCCAGGAACCAGCGATCGATCGTCCACCACCACGTGGCGACAGGACTTTTGTCGAGACGGCTTTGCATCAACGTGGCCCTCCGATGGGTTTCACACCATCAATAGCAGTCGCAGCTTGCCTGAAGGCTTCGCCGCGAACTTCGAAATTCTTGAACTGGTCGAAACTGGCGCAGGCCGGCGACAGCAGCACCACGGCCTCGCCGCCGGTGTCGCGGGCCGCGTCATGGGCGGCATGCTCGACCGCCGCCGCAAGCGTTCCGGATATTTCGTAAGGCACCGTCTCGCCGAGCGTCGCGGCAAAGGCGGGCGCCGCCTCGCCGATCAGATAGGCCTTGGCGATGCGCGGGAAGAAGCCGCGCAGCGGCTCGATGCCGCCTTCCTTGGGCAAGCCGCCGGCGATCCAGTAGATACGATTGGCGAAGCTCGACAGCGCGGGCGCCGCCGCATCGGCATTGGTCGCCTTGGAATCGTTGACGAACAGCACATGGTCCTTGCGGCCGACCTGCTCCATGCGGTGCGCCAGCCCGGGGAAGCTTTCAAGCCCGGCCTGGATCTCGCCAAGCTCGAGCCCGACCTTGAGGCAAGCGACGACGGCCGCCAGCGCGTTCTGCGCATTGTGCTGGCCGCGCAGCGAGCCGATGCCTTCGAGGAAGGCGACGCGGCTGTATCGGCCATGCACGGCTTCCATCAGATTGGCGCCGTCGGCGAAATAGCCGTCGGTCAAAGGCAGGCGCTTGGAAATGCGGATCACCTGCCGCCCAGCCCGCTCCAGCCGGTCCGCGATCTGGGCGCCCCAGGAATCGTCGACGCCGACGATCGCGGTGTCGCTGCCCGCAACCAGCCTTTCCTTGATCGAGGCGTAATGCGCCATGGTGCCGTGCCGGTCGAGATGGTCGGGCGTCAGGTTGAGCAGGATGCCGGCGGTCGGGTTGATCGAGGGCGCGAGATCGATCTGGTAGGACGAGCACTCGACCACATAGTGCCGTTGAGACTCGGGCGGATCGAGCGTCATGATGGCGCGGCCGATATTGCCGCCCATCTGCGTGTCGCGGCCCGCCGACTTCAGGATATGCGCCGTCAGCGCCGTCGTCGTCGACTTGCCGTTGGTGCCGGTGATCGCGATGAAGGGCGCTGCCGGCGCGCGGCTGATGCGCTCGCGGCAGAACAGCTCGATATCGCCGATCACCTCGACGCCGGCGCCGCGCGCCAACTCCACCGTCCAATGCGGCTTCGGATGCGTCAGCGGCACCCCTGGCGACAGCACGAAGGCTGAGAAGAGCGGCCAGTCGGCGGCGCGCAGATCGCCGGTCGCAATCCCCGCGGCGGCCGCCTTGGCGACGCTGTCTGGATTGTCGTCCCAGGCCAGCACCTCGGCGCCCCCCGCGATCAGCGCATGCGCGGTGGCGATCCCCGAGCCGCCAAGCCCGAAGAGCGAAACGCGTTTGCCTGAAAAGGAAGCGGCGGGGATCAAACGGGGGCGTCCTATCTCAGCTTGAGGGTGGAGAGGCCGACCAGCGCCAGGATGACGGCAATGATCCAGAAGCGGATCACCACCTGGCTTTCGGTCCAGCCGAGCTTTTCGAAATGGTGATGGATCGGCGCCATCAGGAAGACGCGCTTGCCGGTCATCTTGAAATAGCCGACCTGGATGATGACCGACAGGATCTCGACCACGAACAGGCCGCCGACGATGACCAGCACGATCTCGTGCTTGGTGGCGACCGCGATGGTGCCGATGAGGCCGCCCATCGCCAGCGAGCCAGTGTCGCCCATGAAGATCGCGGCCGGCGGCGCGTTGAACCAGAGAAAGCCGAGGCCGGCGCCGATCACCGCGCCGAGCACCACGGCGAGCTCGCCGGTCCCGGGAACGAAGTGGATCTGCAGATATTCGGCGAACACCGCGTTGCCCGAAAGATAGGCGATGACGCCGAAGGACGCCGCCGCGATCATGATCGGCACGATCGCCAGGCCGTCGAGACCGTCGGTCAGGTTCACCGCGTTGCCCGCGCCGACGATGACGAAGCAGGAGAACGGGATGAAGAACCAGCCGAGATTGACCAGGAATTCCTTGGCGAAGGGGAAGGTCAGCGACGACGAGAACGGCGCCTGGCCGTTATGCATGATCACCCACGCCGCGATGGCGGCGATGACGAACTCGATCGCCAGCCTCGCCTTGCCGGAAAAGCCCAGATGCGACTGCTTGGTGACCTTGAGATAATCGTCGTAGAAGCCGATCGAGCCGAAGCCGACGGTGACCAAAAGCACCACCCAGACATAGATGCTGGATAGGTTCGCCCATAGCACCGACGACCCGATGATGCCGGACAGGATCATCAGCCCGCCCATGGTCGGCGTTCCGGCCTTCTTGAAATGGGTCTGCGGGCCGTCGGCGCGGATCGGCTGGCCCTTGCCTTGCCGCAGGCGCAGCGAATTGATGATCGTCGGCCCGAAGATGAAGACGATCAGCGCCGAGGTGATCAGCGCGCCGCCGGTGCGAAAAGTGATGTAGCGGAAGACGTTGAAGAACGAGATCTTGTCCGCGAAATCGACGAGCAGTGTGAACATGGTCCTTCCGTCCCCCGGAACCCGACCTAGGCCGGCTTAATGTTTGTGGCTTCCGCCGGAAATTTGCCGAGCAATGCCTCGACCAGCTTTGAAAACCCGATGCCCTTCGACGACTTGACCATCACCACGTCGCCGGGCCTGAGCGCGGAGATCACGATCGGCTTCAGCTCATCGGCGCCGGCTCGATACTCGGTGTGGACGTCGGCGGGCAGAACCTCGGCCAGCGCCTGCATTTCCGGTCCGCCGAGAAAGACGTTGCGCGTGCCCGTGCCGACGATCAGTTCGGCAAGCGCGGCGTGGAGCTTGGCCGAATGACTGCCGAGCTCCAGCATGTCGCCGAGCACGGCGATGCGCCGGCCCTCGCCCGAGACCGGCGTGGCGTTGAGCAGCGCCATGGCCGCCGCCATCGACGCCGGATTGGCGTTGTAGCTCTCGTCGATCAGCGTGATCGGCCCGTTGGGATGATGCAGGACATGGCGTCGGCCCCGCCCGCGCTCGGCCGAAAGATCGGCAAGCGCAGCCGCAACCTTGTCGAGGTCGGCTCCGACCAGTTGCGCGGCGCCGAGCACCGCCAGCACGTTCTGCACGATATGGCGGCCGGGCGCGCCGACACGGGCCGTCAGGTCCCTCTTGCCGATCTTGACGGCGATTTCGGAATGGTCGGCATGAAGCTCGCAGCCGGCAAGACGGAAGGCCGAGCGGGCATTTTCGCCGAAGCCGTAGACATGCTCGACGCCGGCGTCTTTCGCCATTTTCCCGAGCAGCTTCCAGCGTGGATCGTCACGGTTGAGCAGCGCGGCGCCGCCAGGCTCGATCCCCTCGAAAATCTCGGCCTTGGCCATGGCGATCTCGTCGAGGTTCTTGAAGAAGCCGAGATGGGCGGCGGCAATGATCGTCACGATGGCGACATGCGGCCTGACCATCTTGACCAGCGGCCTGATCTCGCCGGGATGGTTCATGCCGACCTCGAAGACCGCGTAGTCGCAATCCTGCGGCATGCGCGCCAGCGTCAGCGGCACGCCCCAATGGTTGTTAAACGACTGTGCCGAGGCGTGCACCTTGCCGACCGCCGACAGCACATGGCGCAGCGCTTCCTTTGTGGTCGTCTTGCCGGCCGAGCCGGTGACCGCGATAATCCGGGCCTTCGAGCGCGCGCGGGCCGCGACGCCGAGCTTCTCGAGGGCCGCAAGCACGTCCTGCACGACGATCATCGGCGCCGTCAGCCGGCCGAGCGAGGGCAGCTTGCCCTCGGCGACGACCAGCACCGCCGCTCCGGCCTTGACCGCGGCTGTCGCGAAATCATGGCCGTCCATAGCCTCGCCCTTGATGGCGAAGAAGGCGTTGCCCGGCTCCAGGCTGCGGCTGTCGATGGAAATGCCGGTGATGCCATCCGGCAGCGAGCCGATTGGCCTGCCTTCCATGGCTTCGACCAGCGCTTCCGACGTCCACAGCAAACTCATGCGGCGCGCTCCTTCAGCGCATCGCGCACTTCCTCATGGTCGGAGAAATGGAAGGTCTCGGTGCCGACGGTCTGGCCTTCCTCATGCCCCTTGCCGGCGACGATCAGCGTATCGCCGGCACGCAGCATCGCCACCGCCTCGTGGATTGCCTTGCGGCGGTCGCCGATCTCGATGGCGCCGGGCGCGGCGGCAAGGATCGCCGCGCGGATGGTTTCGGGCACTTCCGTGCGCGGGTTGTCGTCGGTGACGATGACGACATCGGCCAGCCGCGTCGCGATCTCGCCCATGATCGGCCTTTTTCCCCGATCGCGGTCGCCGCCGCAGCCGAACACCACGACGACCCGGCCGGTGGTGAAGGGCCGCACCGAGGTCAGCACATTCTCCAGCGCATCGGGCTTGTGCGCGTAGTCGACATAGACGGGAGCGCCGGCGGCGGTGGTGCCGACGAGGTCGAGCCGGCCCGGCGCGCCTTGCAATTTTTCCAATGCCGCCAGGGCCTTGCTTGCCGGCGTTCCAGTAGAGATGGCAAGCCCGGCCGAGACCAGCGCGTTGGCGATCTGGAAATCGCCGGCCAAAGGCAGGTCGACCTCGTAGAGCACGCCGTCGGCCACGACCTCGGCGCGCTGGCGATGGCGTTCATGCTCCACCCGCTTGAGGGTCAGGAAGTCGCCATGGCGGCCGACGGTCAGCACCTTCAGTCCCGCCGCCTTCGCGGCTTTGATGGTGGGCTCCGACCACGGGTCGTCGGCAAAGACGATCGCCGGCGCGCCCTTCGGCAGCAGCGTGTCGAACAGGCGCAGCTTGGCGCGGTGATAATCCTCGACCGTCGGATGGTAATCCATGTGGTCGCGGCCGAGATTGGTGAAGGCGCCGGCCGCGAGCCTCACGCCGTCCAGGCGGCGCTGGTCGAGACCGTGGCTCGAGGCTTCCATCGAGGCGTGAGTGACGCCCGCATCCGCCAGTTCCCTGAGCAATCGGTGCAGCGCCACCGGATCGGGCGTCGTCAGTGAGCCATATTCGTTGCGGCCGGGCGCCACGACGCCGGTCGTGCCGATCGAGGCGGCGGCAAAACCCGCCTGCTCCCATATCTGGCGGGTGAAGGCGGCGACGGATGTCTTTCCGGCGGTGCCGGTGACAGCGACCATTGTCTGCGGCTGGCGTCCGAAGAAGCGCGCCGCGCTGAGCGCCAGCGCCAAGCGCGGATCATCGACGGCGAGAACCGGGATCGACAGGCCGGAGATGGCCGTGCCCCTGCCGGTGACGATCGCCGCTGCGCCTCGGGCCGCGGCATCGGCGGCATAGGTCGAACCGTCGGCCTTGCTGCCGGCAAGTGCGAAGAAGACGACGCCGGTCTTGACCGAGCGGGAATCGGAGGAAAGTCCGGTCACCTCCAGATCGGGGGAAGCTGTTCCCTCGACAGGCAGGACACCGGCTAGATCTTTTAGATGCATTGAGTCCCGTTCACCGCAACAAAATAGCGCGCAGTTGCCGGCGCGCCCCAAGAATCACTGATAGGAAACCAGCGTTGCACCATTTTCATGGCTGAAATCTGGCTTCACGCCAAGCATGGCCGCTGCGCGCCTGATGATATTGCCGGCCATAACCCCCGCATTGTTGGCGGCGACGTCCGTCATCCCGGGCTTTTCCGGATGCGGAGCGTCGGCGATCGTGAACACCAGAAATTGCGGATCGTCCATCGGGAAGGCGGCGACGAAGGTGTTGAAATTCAACTCCTTGGAGTAGCGGCCGTTGATGACCTTCTCGGCTGTTCCGGTCTTGCCGCCAACGCGGTAGCCGGGGACCCTGGCATTTCTGGCCGAGCCCTTCTCGGCGTTGAGCGTATAGAGATAGCGCATACCTTCGACCGTCTTGTCGCTGACCACTTTCTTGGCGACGGCCATGGCCTCCTGCTCGCTGCGGACCAGGAAGGTCGGCTCGATCAGATAGCCCTGCATCAGCGCCGCGCAGCCGACAGCGGCCTGCAGCGGCGTCGTCGACACGCCATGGCCAAAGGCGATGGTGAAGGAATTGACCTGTTTCCAGACCTTGGGTTCGGTCGGACGCGCGACCTCCGGCAGTTCGGTCTGCATCCTGTCCAGGATGCCAAGGCGATGCAGGAATTCGCGATGGCCCTCGATGCCGACCAGCTCGGCCTCCCTGGCCGACCCGATGTTGGACGAATAGAGGAACACCTCCGGCAGCGACAGCACCCGGTTCTTGCCGTGGAAATCGTGGATGGCCTGATGGCCGACCCGGATCGGATGCGACGCGTCGAAGCGGCTCGCCATCGTCGCCTTGCCGGAATCGAGCGTCATGGCCGAGGTGAAGCTCTTGAAGGTCGAGCCCATCTCGTAGAGGCCGGCCGACATGCGGTTCAGCCGGTCTTTTTCCTGTGCGTTATACGGATTGTTCGGGTCGAAGTCCGGCACCGAGGCCATCGCCATCACTTCGCCTGTCTTGATGTTCAGCACGACGGCGCCGGCGCCCAATGCGCGATAGCGCTCCAGGCCGGCGGCGATCTCATCGCGCACCACATGCTGGACGCGCAGATCGATCGACAGCTTGACCGGCTTGAGATCCCTGGCCACCGCCAGACCCGACGCCTGCAGGTCGCTCAGCCCCTGCTCGTCGATATACTTCTCCATGCCGGAGATGCCCTGGTTGTCGATGTTGGTGAGGCCGACGATGTAGGACGAGGTCTCGCCGCTCGGATAGAAGCGCCGCTTTTCGGTACGGAAGCCGAGGCCGGGGACGCCCAGCGCCATGATGTCGGCCTGCTGCTTCGGCGTCAGCTGGCGCTGCAGCCAGACGAAGCCGGCGCCGCTCTTGAGCTTGCGGTAGGTCTGCTCGTAATCGATCTCCGGCAGCACGGTCGACAATTTCTCGATCGCTTCGTCGGCGTCGACGATGCGGCGCGGCTCGGCGAACAGCGACGCCGTCTTGATGTCGGTCGCCAGCACCTCGCCGTTGCGGTCGACGATGTCCGGACGCGACGCCGTGACCCGGCTCTCCGGGCCGCCCGAGAGATCCGGGTTCTGCATGCCGAGATAGACGAGCCGGCCGGCAATGGTCGAATAGATGGTGAAGAACACCGCCATCGTCATGACGATGCGCGTCCTTGCCTTGCCGCCTGTCGCCTTGCGGGCGGCATCGACGACGATCGAGCCGTCCTCGGCCTGCTTCTTGCGGCGCTTCAGCAGGTTACCGATCCTTGGAAACCCGCCGATCATTGAACGGTGCTCCCGGTGACCACTGGATCCTTACTGTCCGACGGCTCCTTACCCGAATTGTCGGCCATGCCGCCAAGCCGCTGCGAGGAAAGGTCCTCGATGGTCACGGGTTTCACGGGGATGTCGTCGAGGCTGCCGATCTGGTGCGCGTTGACCGGTTCGAGCCCGAGCTGGCTCTTATAGACATCGGCAAGCTTCTGCAGCCGCGACGGCTGCGTGAGCAGGCTCCAGTCCGCCTTGAGGAGATCGATCGTTTCTTCCTCGTAATGGATCTGCGCCTGTATCTTCTGCACCGCCGCCAGTTGCTCCTCGGCTTCCCGCTTCGTCTTGTAGGTCAGGGCCGCGGCCGAGACCATGACGGCGATCAGGACTATGTCGCTGGTACGAAACACGTTCTTACCTCTCCCCCGGCCGCTCGACGGCGGGAAGTTTTGGAAGGCCGAAAATCGAAAAATCGCCGGCGCGCGCCGGGGCATCGGTGCGGATCGCCGCGCGCAGCCTGGCCGAGCGCGCCCGCGGATTGGCCTCCGTCTCGGCCTCCCCCGGCGTCACGCCGCCGCCGGCCTTGCGGAAGGTCGCGGCGCGCTGGGGCGCGTCGGGCATGTGGCGCGAGCCGCTGGCGGCTTCGGAACGGTCGGCGATGAAGCGCTTGACGATGCGGTCTTCCAGCGAATGGAACGTCACCACGGCAAGCCGTCCGCCGGGCTTCAGCACACGCTCGGCGGCCAGCAGCGCCCTTGCCAGTTCGCCAAGCTCGTCATTGACGAAGATGCGCAGCGCTTGGAAGACGCGCGTGGCCGGATGGATCTTGTCCTTCGGTCCCCGCCCGATATGCGTCTCGATGGCGTCGGCGAGATCGAGCGTGCGCTCGAAAGGCTTCTTCTCGCGCCGGCTTTCGATCATGCGCGCGATGCGGCCGGCATGGCGCTCCTCGCCGAGAAAGCCGAAGATGCGGGCAAGATCGCCCGCCTTGAAAGTGTTGACGACGTCGGCGGCGGAAAGACCAGCCTGCGCCATGCGCATGTCGAGCGGCCCGTCGGCGCGAAAGGAAAAACCGCGCGCCGCCTGGTCGAGCTGCATGGAGGAAACGCCGATGTCGAGCACGACGCCGTCGGCGTCCTCGACATGCTCGTCCAGCGTCGAGAACGGCGCCTGGACAAGCCTCAGCCGGCCGCCGGCCCGTTCTTCGATCGCCCGGCCCGCCGCGATTGCGTCCGGGTCGCGGTCGATGGCGACAACGGAGGCGCCGCGGTCGAGGATGGCGCTGGTGTAACCGCCGGCGCCGAATGTCCCATCGACCATCGTCTCACCGGCCTTCGGCGCGAGCGCGTCGAGCACCTCGGCAAGGAGGACCGGAATGTGACGGGCCAGTCCGCCAACGGCGTGAGGGTCATCGCCGTGGCCAGCCATCATTCCGATCGCTCCCCGGGCTTCGTCCCCTGCCGAAGCTGCAAAAGCCTGGCCCGCGCCTGCGCCCCATAGGCCGCAAGCCGTCCCGGCTCCCAAATCTGAAAGAAATTGCCGCGGCCGACAAAGGCCACCTCGTTCGCGATGCCCGTATGCTCGCGGATGAAATCGGTCATGGTGATGCGGCCGTCCTGGTCCAGCTTCAGAAACGTCCCGTCGCCATGGCAAAAGAACGACATGTCGTCCGCCGCCTGCAGGAACGGGTCTTCCAGCGCGATCCGCTGCTCGTAGCGGTCGAGCAGGTCGAGCCCTCCGACATCCATGGCCGGCAAGTCCAGGCAACGCAGCGCGTAGAGTTCCGAATAACCGCGCTTTTGCACCACCGCGCGAAAATGCGCCGGAACGGACACCCGCCCCTTCGCGTCGATCCTGCTCACCGTGTTTGACAGAAACCGGTCCAATAAACGCTACAGCCGCTGTTGCCGCTGCACCCCTCATGTTGTTCTCCGCGTCCTCGCCGCATGCGCGGCAAATCGCTTCATTCACCGAGGCGAAAACCGGCAAACGCACAGCCGCCGCGGCTGCCCGATTGGCGTACGCTTCACCCTGACGCGGAACGAAAGCTTGATGATGCGAATGGGATATCATGGGGCACTATGGGCGTCAACGGGAACAGGCATCACAAACACGCACGCCACAACCAGAAAGCGCAGGCTGAAGGCACGTCTCGTCTTTATCGTCCATTAAGCCTAACGAAGCGTTTAGAGCCGTCTGGCCCAAAAAGACGCGGCTTGCTGCGCGCAGCCGCCGCGCATAGCGTCGGTTGAAGTTTTCTGCCCTGACCAAGGATCGAGCCGATGTCCGACACTGCGAAGTCACGCGCCGCGACACTTGCCCATTTGCGCAGCGCCGGTTTCGCCAAGGGCGATCCTATTCCGTTGCCGTTGACCATGGCCTCGATCTTCCACGCCCCGGGCGATGCGACCGGCTTCGATCAGTATGGCCGCTTCAGCAACCCGACCTGGCATGCGGTCGAGCACGCGCTTGGCCATCTGGAAGATGCGCAATGCGTTGCCTTCCCATCAGGAATGGGTGCGATTTCCGCGGCCTTTTTCGCGCTCCTCAAATCGGGCGACCGCATCCTCTTGCCGTCGGACGGCTATCACACGACGCGCGCGCTGGCGGAGCGTTTCCTGAAACCCCTCGGCGTCGCCTACGACCTGCGGCCGACGGCAAGCATGCTCGACGACGGTTTTGCTGGCTACCGGGCGGTTTTTGTCGAAAGTCCGTCGAACCCGCGGCTGGACATCTGCGACATCACCGCCGTCGCCAAGGCCGTCCATGCGCAAGGGGGCGTCCTAATCGTCGACAACACGACGATGACGCCCTTCGGCCAGCGCCCGCTGGATCTCGGCGCCGACATCGTGGTCTCGGCCGATACCAAGGCGATCAACGGCCATTCGGACGTTCTCTTCGGCCATGTCGCGAGCCGCGATCCCGACATTGTCGCCAGGGTGAAGGATTGGCGCGAGACAGCCGGCGGCATCCCCGGGCCGTTCGAAGCATGGCTCGTGCATCGCGGCCTCGAAACGCTGGAGGTGCGCTTCGACCGCATGTGCTCGTCGGCCGAAACGATCGCGCGGCGCCTGAAAGACCATCGCGCCGTCGGCGGCCTGCGCTTTCCCGGGCTCGAGGGCGATGCCTCGCACAATCTGGCGCGCGTCCAGATGGAGCGCTTCGGCTTCCTGATTTCCTTCGAGCTCGGCTCCGAAGAACAGGCCGAGGCGTTCATCGACGGCTGTCGGCTTGTTGAAGCGGCAACCTCCTTCGGCGGCGTGCACACATCGGCCGAGCGGCGCTCGAAACGTGGCGATGCCGTGCCGCCGGGCTTCGTTCGCCTGGCGATCGGCTGCGAGCCGGTCGAGCAGCTCTGGCAGGCGATCGAGGCGTCGCTGGACAAGATTGCCGGCTGAGCAGCCAAGGTCCCAGATCCTCCGCCTCGATCTTGCGCCGGCCATGCAGCACGCGCAGGATTTCGATCGCATCGTCGCCAATTCGATAGAAAGTAAGATATTCGCCAACAACGAGGTGGCGAATGCCCGAGGCGATATCGTCGCGCGGAGGCCCTGAATACGGATAGGCCGCCAGTTGTTGGCAACGGACCTCGATCCGATCTAGCAGTCTATCCGCTGCAGCTTCGTTATCCCGCGCCACGTGTTGCCAGATCGCGATTAGATCGTCTTCAGCGTGCGCCGTACGGATGATCGGCAGCAACTTCATGCCGCGTCGTTGGATTTCCACCGCTTACGGGCTTCGGCCTTTATTTCATCCATCGATACGAAACGCCCCGGCCCGCTGTCGATCCCTTCCTGCACAAGCTTGCGCAATTCCTCGACGGTGTAGCCGAGCAGGTCGCGCCGGTCCTTCCATTGCCTGAGCGCATCGCGGATCACCTCGCTGGCTGAGGCGTATTCTCCTGCCGCGACAACGTCATCCACAGCGGCCGCCAATTCCGGGGAAAGCGTGATGCTGCGTTTGTCGACGTGACCCATGATGTGCTCCTGCTCTTCTCTAAAGGTACGATTTAATCGCACCAGCTTCAAGGAACAGATCATCGCGTTCAGGGCGATTACGACCTGACGTTGAATCAAAAGGCACGCCTCCCGGTGTAACCTCCTGATCCCGTTCAGCTATCGCCACGAGAAAAATGCCAGCTGGCCTGTAAGCCGGGTTCTGTATGGCCCTCGCCTTGCGACGAGAACGTGGCGGCCATTCATCTTGGGCGCATGTTGCCATGCGCCTCACGCAACCTACCCGGACGGTGGGCCGGAAACAGCCCTCGAAGGTTTCCCCTCGCACCGCCCCTATTCGGTTTTGCTCCCGGTGGGGTTTGCCCTGCCGCTTCTGTTGCCAGTCGCGCGGTGGGCTCTTACCCCACCCTTTCACCCTTACCGTGGCGGATGCCGCGGCGGTTTGCTTTCTGTGGCACTTTCCCTGGGGTCGCCCCCGCCGACCGTTAGCCGGCACCGTGTCTCCATGGAGCCCGGACTTTCCTCACCCGCAGCCTTTCGGCTCTCGCGGGTGCGGCCGCCCAGCCAGCTGGCAAGGGCGTATAAAGGGATTCCCGCCCGAAAACGCAAACGAAAAAGCTGACCTATCCCGCCCAAAGCCGTCATGTCGACCTGAGCGTCCGCAGCGGGTTTTGGGGCAACGACATCCATAGAGAACACGCGCTGCCCAAATCCGCTTCGACGGATGAGCCTCAGGCCGGCGAGCCCAACGCCACCAACTGCACCTTCACCTTGCTGCAATAGGCGGCCGAAACCGGATTCATCCGCGTCGCGCCATGACCCGCATTGTATTTGAGGATCGTGCCGCAGGTGGTGCCGCCGCCGAGGTCTCGCGCCATGGCAAGGTACTTCATGCCGTATTTGATGTTGGTGTCGGGATCGAACAGTCCCTTGGCCGAGCCGGTGTAACCCATCATGCGCGCTGTCGCCGGCTTGATTTGCATCAGGCCGATCTCGCCGGCGCCGCCGACCATGTTCGGCCGAAAGTTGCTTTCGATCTTGATGACGGCCTTGGCCAGCGACACCGGCACGCCATAGCTTACGGCGTAGCGGGCAATGGTCGCCGAATACTGGCCGTCGCCAGCCGCAGCCGGCGTCGCCAGGGCGGTCTTGCCGGGGTTGATCGAGGCAGTCGTGGTGAGATCGATGGCCTTTCTGCCGCGCTTGGCGCGTTTGGCCGTCGATTTCGCCGCCCTGGTCGCGGTGGCTTTCTGCACCTTTGCCGGGGCTCTCTTGGTCTTTGGCGTTTTGCTGCCCGGTGCAGCCTTGGTCGTCGCGGGGGCAACGGCAAGACCATTGTCTGCCCGAAGGCTTAAGGGGGCGCCGCTTGCCGAATTGAAGGCAAAACTTATCACTCCGGCAGCAACAGCTGCCGCTACAACGGTCAATTTTTGCATGTAGTCCTGTTCTGTTAGAACCGCGCGAAGAACTTCGAGCGGTTACGCCAATTCAACATCGGATCATCAGGGAGGGATAGACGCCCGACGACTTGCGGGAGAGGCATTTGGAGGTGGAATTGGCGGCAAAGAAGGCGGCGCAATTCACTTTAAATGACAGATTGTAATTTAAGGAGCCTGACGGGACTATCTGGCGGGGGCTGCCTTTGCGGAAGCCAGGAGCCTCTGCAGCGTGCGGAGCGTCGAATTATCCGCCGCACCATCCACCAGTCGCCGCCGGAAATGACGCTGGAAAGCCGCCACCACGATTTCCGTCTGCTTGTCGTAGACACCCGATATCTCGACGCCATAGCCGTAGAGCGCCAGCATCGACTGCAGCGCCTCGACATCGGCGCCGGTGTCGCCGGCCTTCAGCGCAGCGCCGGGCTTGATCGGCGCGGCCGGCACGAGGTGGCCGATACCGGCCACGAACAACGCCTTCCATGGAAATTTTTCGCCGGGATCGACCTTGCGGCCGGGGGCCACGTCCGAATGCGCGAGCACCCTTGCCGCGGGAATGGAATGACGGCCCACGATGCCCGAGCACAACTCGATCACGGCATTGATCTGTCGCTTCGGGAAAGCCCTGTAGCCCAGCGAATGCCCGGGATTGACGATCTCGATGCCGACCGAACAGGAGTTGATGTCGGTGCGCGCGAGCCAGGAACTCTTGCCGGCATGCCAGGCACGATCGCTCTCGCGTACCATCTGGATGATGCGGCCGTCCTCATGGACAAGATAATGCGAGGACACTTCGCTCGCCGGATCGCAGAGCCACGCCTCGGCGCCGGCGCCGCTTGCCATGCCGGTATAATGCAGCACGATCATATCGGGCCGGAGCGTCTCGCGGCGCGGACCGAAATTCGGCGACACCCGGACCTCGGCACCTGGCTGGTCGGGCAGGAAGCCGCTCATACGTGCCTGACGCCCCGCTCGATCATCTCATAGGCGGCGTTGATCGCCGCGACCCTGGTCGTGGCGATCTTGATAAATTCCTGCGGCAGGCCGCGTGCGATCAGCCTGTCGGGATGATTGTCCGAGATCAGCTTGCGATAGCGTTTCCTGACCTCCTCGAACGGCTTGCCGCGCTCAATGCCCAGAACGACGTAGGGATCGGCGGCGCCGAGATTGACGTGCCGCGACAGGATCGCTTCGTAATGCGCCTCGTCGATCCGGAAGATTTCGGCGATGCGGTGCAGGAATTGGCCCTCATGCTCATGAATCAGGCCATCCGCCTTGGCGATATGGAAGAGACCGTCGAGGATATCTTCCAGCATCATGCAGTTGGCGTGGCCGGATCCGCAGAGCTGCGCCATGCGCTGGGCATAGGTCTCGAAGCCGGCGACGTCCTGCTTGGCGATGTCGTAAAGCCGCGCCACGTTGCGTGTCTCGGTCGGCGGCACCTCGAAGATTTCCTGGAAGGCCCGCACCTCGTCCTGCGTGACGATGCCATCGGCCTTGGCCATCTTGGCCGAAAGCGCGATCATGGCCACGGAAAAGGCCACGCGCCGCCGCAGGTCCGGATCACCGGAAAACACGGTGCGCACGGCTTCGACGACGTCCGCGACGCCCGAGGACGCCGACGACGAAACACGAGCGATGAAGTCGCCAAGGCGGTCCCAAATCGACATGCCGGCTTCATAGTGCGAACCGGGCGGTTCTATCAAGTCGGGACGATGCCGCAGGCCATCACCGCTGCGCGGGATCGATGACAAAAAGAAGGCCGGCAAAGCCGGCCTTCCCCGATACTGTCGGTCCGATTCTTACTGCGCGGGCGCGGCAGGAGCCGGATTTGCCGGAGCCGGTTCAGCAGGCTTTGAAGCGTCGGGCGAAGCCGGCTTCATCGGCTGCTCGTTGGCCGGGGGGTTGGTGCTCTGGGTGGTGGTCTTGTCGGTACCACTGTCGCTACAAGCCGCGACCCCCAGCAGGGCGAGCGCCGAAACAGACGCCAAAATGAGCTTCTTCATGGTATCTCTCCTTCAACAGACGCTCACATTTCGGTGAGCGGTCGCAGGAGAAATGCATCAACAGGCTCGCCGGTTTCGTAACGTTGCATTTCCATGTGTAACATCAACTTGCGATTGCTGGCGCCATAATCCCGAACTAACAGAACATACGCTCGAAGAGAATTTGGATAAGCAGAATGCCGGCAGCCTCGGGGACTGGAAAATGGGATTTTTGGATCGACCGCGGCGGCACTTTCACCGACGTCATCGGCCGTGATCCGCAAGGCCGGCTGCACCCTCGAAAACTTTTGTCCGAAAATCCGGAGGCTTATGCGGATGCCGCTATCCAGGGCATCCGCGATCTGCTGCGCTTGAAGGCCGGCGCCGCCATTGCCGCCGAGGCGATCGGCGACGTCAAAATGGGCACCACCGTCGCCACCAATGCGCTGCTCGAGCGCAAGGGCGATCGTGTGCTGCTCCTCATCAGCAAGGGTTTTCGCGACGCACTGCGTATCGCCTATCAGGCGAGGCCGGACATCTTCGCCAAGGAAATCATCCTGCCCGAGCAGCTCTATGAGCGGGTGATCGAGGTCAACGAGCGTGTGCGTGCCGATGGCTGCGTCGAGCGCCTGCTCGACATCGCGGCCTGCCGCCCGGCGATCGAACAGGCCAAGGCCGACGGCATCGACGCGGTCGCCATCGTCTTCATGCATGCCTGGAAATATCCCGACCATGAAAAGGCCGTGGCCAAGGTCTGCCGCAAGATCGGCTTCAGTCAGATTTCCGTCAGCCACGAGGTCTCGCCGCTGATCAAGCTGGTCGGCCGCGGCGACACCACCGTGGTCGACGCCTATCTGTCGCCGATCCTGTCGCGCTATGTGCAGCGGGTGGCGGGAGAGCTGGGCGCCGGCCCGCGCCTGATGTTCATGATGTCGTCGGGCGGCCTCACCGCCGCCGACCTGTTCCAGGGCAAGGACGCACTGCTTTCGGGGCCGGCGGGCGGCGTCGTCGGCATGGTCGAGACGGCCAAGCTTGCCGGTTTCGAAAAGGTCATCGGCTTCGATATGGGCGGCACCTCGACCGACGTCGCCCATTACGACGGCGAATACGAACGCGCCTTCGACACCGAGGTCGCCGGCGTGCGCATCCGCGCGCCGATGATGCGCATCCACACGGTCGCCGCCGGCGGCGGCTCGATCCTGCATTACGAGGCGGGCCGCTTCCGCGTCGGCCCGGATTCGGCCGGCGCCAATCCCGGCCCCGCCGCCTACCGGCGCGGCGGCCCGCTCGCCGTCACCGACGCCAATGTCATGCTCGGCAAATTGCAGCCCGATTTCTTCCCGGCGATTTTCGGCGCGGGCCAAGACCAGCCGCTCGATGTCGGCACGGTTGGCGAGAAGTTCCGCGCACTTGCCGCCGAAATCGGCGATGGCCGGACGCCCGAGGCGGTCGCCGAGGGTTTCATCACCATCGCCGTCGAGAACATGGCCAACGCCATCAAGAAGATCTCGGTGCAGCGCGGCTACGACGTCACGGAATATCTCTTGAACTGCTTCGGCGGTGCCGGCGGCCAGCATGCCTGCCTGGTGGCCGACGCGCTCGGCATGGAAGCCGTGCTCATCCACCCCTTCTCCGGCCTGCTTTCCGCCTACGGTATCGGCCTCTCATCGGTCTTCGCCTCGCGCCAGCAGGGTCTGCTGCAGCCGCTTGCGGAGGAATCGCGCGCAGCGATCGAGGCGCTCATCGTGTCCTTGCGCAGCGAGGTCATCGCCGAGCTTGGCGAGCAGGGCATTGCCGAGGACGTGGTTTCAACCAAGCCTGTCTTGCACATCCGCTATGACGGCACCGATACGGCGCTGCCGGTGAATTTCGAGCATGGTTCGATCTTCCGCGCCAGAAGCGACTTCGAGGCCGCGCATAAGGCGCAGTTCGGTTTCGTCTATGACGATAAGCCGATCGTCGTCGAAACTGTCGCCGTCGAAGGCATGGACGCGGCTCGACAGGACAAGGCCGAAGCCTACGCCCCTGCCGGACCGGCAGGGATCGAGGCCAAGCCTTTGGAGAACCGGCGTTTCTACACCGAAGGCCGCTGGCACGAGGCTGGCGTCTATCGCCGCGAAAACCTGCGGCCGTCTTACACGGTCGCCGGACCCGCGCTGATCATCGAGCCGAACCAGACCATCGTTGTCGAGCCGGGCTGGTGCGCCGAGATCACCAATCTCAACCACGTCGTGATCCGCCGCACGGAACGGAAGGCGCGTGCAGCGGCCCTCGGCACCGACGCCGATCCGGTGATGCTGGAGGTCTTCAACAACCTCTTCATGTCGATCGCCGAGCAGATGGGTGTGACGCTGCAGAACACCGCCTATTCGGTCAACATCAAGGAGCGGCTCGATTTCTCCTGCGCCGTGTTCGACCGCCATGGCGCGCTGGTCGCCAACGCGCCGCACATGCCGGTGCATCTGGGCTCGATGGACCGTTCCGTCGAAACCATCATCCGCCTGAACTCCGGCGACATCCATCCGGGCGACGTGTTTGCGCTCAACGCCCCTTATAATGGCGGCACGCATCTGCCCGACATCACGGTGGTGACGCCCGTCTTCGACGATGCGCAGAACGAGATCCTGTTCTGGGCGGCCTCGCGCGGCCATCACGCCGATGTCGGCGGCACCGCGCCGGGCTCGATGACGCCTTTGGCCACAACGGTCGACGAGGAAGGCGTGCTATTCGACAATTTCCGCATCGTCGATCGCGGCCGGTTCCGCGAGAGGGAGTTGGAGACGCTGCTCACCGACCACCCCTACCCCGCGCGCAACCCCGTCCAGAACATCGCCGACCTGAAGGCGCAGATCGCCGCCAACGAAAAGGGCGTGGCGGAACTGCGCAAAATGGTCGCGCATTTCGGCCTCGATGTCGTCGAGGCCTATATGGGCCATGTCCAGGACAATGCCGCCGAGAGCGTGCGCCGCGTGCTGGAGCGGCTCCCCGACAGCGCGGCATATGAATACCCGACCGACACCGGCCAGGTGATCAAGGTGAAGATCACCGTCGACCGGCAAAAACGCGAGGCGACCGTCGATTTCACCGGCACGTCGCCCGTCATGAAGAACAATTTCAACGCTCCGGAGCCGGTCGCCCGCGCCGCCGTGCTCTACGCCTTCCGCGTCATGGTCGAGGACATGATCCCGATGAACGCCGGCTGCCTCAGGCCGATCAACATCGTCATCCCCGACGGCTCGATGCTGAAGCCCGCCTACCCTGCCGCCGTGGTCGCCGGCAATGTCGAGACCTCGCAGCATGTCACCAATGCGCTATTCGGCGCGATGGGCGCGATCGCCAACGCGCAAGGCACGATGAACAACCTCACCTTCGGCAACAAGAAATACCAATATTATGAGACCATCTGCTCCGGCTCGCCGGCCGGCCGGGTGAATTCGGGACGCGGCTTTGCCGGCACGTCCGGCGTTCACACCCACATGACCAATTCGCGGCTTACCGACCCGGAGGTGCTGGAACTGCGCTTCCCCGTCGTGCTGGAAGACTTCCACATCCGCGAAGGCTCCGGCGGCAAGGGCAAGTGGAATGCCGGCGACGGCACCAGGCGCACCATCCGCTTCCTCGAAAAGATGGAATGCGCGATCCTGTCCTCTCACCGCAACCGGCCGCCCCAGGGCCTCGAAGGCGGCGGCGACGGCGAGGCCGGCTCGACCAAAGTCAGGCGCAATGACGGCTCGGTCGACGTCCTGAAGGCCTGCGACCAGACCACGCTCGAGGCCGGCGAAGCCGTCATCGTCACCACGCCGACGCCTGGAGCGTTCGGAAAAGCGTGAGATTCGCATCAGCCTGCCGTCAACAGGCTGTCACCTGCCTGTCATGACGCTGCGCTACCCGCTTGCGCCAACGCAAATGGGGAATCACCTTTCCATGTCGGACGTATCCGGAGAACTCGTTTATCGTCGAGGCAAGGAAGTCGGAAAGGCCGTCTACCAGAACCGCGCATTGTCGAAGGACGGCATTTCCGAGCGGTTGTTCGCTTTCCTCTTCTCCGGCCTCGTCTATCCGCAGATCTGGGAAGACCCCGATGTCGACATGGAGGCCATGCAGCTTGGCGCTGGCCATCGCGTCGTCACGATCGCGTCGGGCGGCTGCAACATCCTGGCTTACCTGACCCGCTCGCCGGCCAGGATCGATGCCGTCGATCTCAACGCCGCGCATATCGCGCTGAACCGCATGAAGCTGGAAGCGGTGCGCCATTTGCCGTCGCAGGGCGACCTGTTCCGCTTCTTCGGCGCCGCCGGCACCAGCCACAATTCCGATGCCTATGATCGCTTCATCGCGCCGCATCTCGATCCCGTCAGCCGACACTACTGGGAACGCCGCAGCTGGCGCGGGCGTCGCCGCATCTCGGTCTTCGACCGCAACTTCTACCAGACCGGCCTGCTCGGCCTCTTCATCGCCATGGGCCATCGCGTCGGCAAGCTGTTCGGTGCCGACCCGGCCGGCATCATGAAGGCGCAGAACGTCGGCGAGCAGCGCCGCTTCTTCAACGAGGAGTTGGCGCCGGTCTTCGACAGGAAGCTGCTGCGCTGGGCGACCTCGCGCAAGGCTTCGCTGTTCGGCCTCGGCATTCCGCCGGCCCAGTATGATTCCCTGATCACCTCCGGCGACGGCTCGATGGCCAGCGTCTTGAAGGCGCGGCTTGAAAAGCTCGCCTGCGACTTCCCGCTCAAGAACAACTATTTTGCCTGGCAGGCCTTTGCCCGCCGCTATCCGCAACCCGGCGAGGCGGCGCTGCCTGCCTATCTGGAGCAGAGCAACTACAAGACAATCCGCGACAACATCGACCGCGTCGCCATCCACCACGCCAACCTGATCAAGTTCCTGGCCGCCAAGGAGGCGGGCACCGTCGACCGCTTCGTCCTGCTCGACGCGCAGGACTGGATGACCGACGATCTCCTCAACGCGCTGTGGACCGAGATCACCCGCACGGCTTCGGTGGGCGCACGCGTCATCTTCCGCACCGCCGCGGAACCGAGCCTCCTGCCCGGCCGCGTCTCCAGTTCGCTGCTCGACCAATGGACCTACGAGGCCGACGCCTCGCGCGAATTCTCGGCGAAGGACCGCTCGGCCATCTATGGCGGCTTCCACCTTTACGTGAAGCGCACCGCATGAGCACGACGGAGCTGCCGGCCAGCCATGCCGAACTGATGGACGGCGTCTACCGCTGGCAGCGCCACATCTATGACCTGACCCGCAAATACTACCTGCTCGGCCGCGACCGCTTGATCGACGGGCTGGATGTGCCGCAAGCGGGCACCGTGCTGGAGCTCGGCTGCGGCACCGGCCGCAACATCGCGCTTGCAGCGCGCCGCTATCCGGAGGCCCGTTTCTTCGGTTTGGATATCTCGGCCGAGATGCTGGAGACGGCAAACGCCGCCATCGCTCGTGAAGGTCTTTCCGACAAGGTCAGCTTGGCACGCGGCGACGCCACCGATTTCAACGCCAAGACCCTCTTCGGCATCGAGCACTTCGACCGCGTCTTCGTGTCCTATTCGCTGTCGATGATCCCCAGCTGGGAGAAAACCGTATCGGCTGCCCTCGCCGCGCTCGCGCCCGGCGGCTCGCTGCACGTCGTCGATTTCGGCCAGCAGGAAGGTCTGCCAAACTGGTTCCGCGCCCTGCTGCGCGGCTGGCTGCGGAAATTCCACGTCACACCGCGCGCCTCGTTGCGTGACGTGCTTGAATCGGAATCCGAGCGCGCCGGCGCAACCTTCCGTTTCAGAACGCTTTATCGCGGCTATGCCTGGCTCTCGGTAATTAAGATCGGCCTCTGATATGATAGATAGTAGTTGCGGAGTGTTGGGGCGCCATTGGTCGCCCACCGCTCTGGTTCCTACCTAAGTATCAGTTGAGGTGAGACATGTTGATGGCCGCACGCAAGCCCGCGACGGTTGGCGAAATCCTCACGGAAGAGTTCATGCAGCCGCTCGGCCTGACACAGACGGCTTTGGCCGAGGCCATGGGCGTCCAGCGCAAGCATGTGAACGAATTGTGCAACGACCGCCGCAACGTTACCGCGGCAACCGCGCTCATCTTGGCGCGTGTATTTGGGAACAGCTCGGATTTCTGGCTGAACGTCCAGCGCCGCAGCGATCTTTGGCAAGTCATGAACTCGCCTGACGAGCGGGCGCGTGTGGATCGCGCCAAACCTTTGCCGACCGCCGCGTAAGCACGTTTGCGGCGACCGTCGATCAGGTCCCTCTAGCTAGTGCAGCGCCTTCACCAGCGCTCCCACCATCGTCTGTGGACGATAGCCGAACTTGGCCGGCGTCAGCCCAAGCCGCACCACGACCAGTTGCTCCGAGGGGATGATCGCCACTGTCTGGCCGTCATGGCCCTCCATCCAGTAGGTGTCCTTGGGCAGGCCTGCAGTGACGCCCGCGCCGGGATTTCCCTCGTCGCCCGGACCTTCGATCCACAATTGCCCCTTGCCATACACCTTCGAGGCCTGCGCCGGCTCGCGCATCCAGTCGACGAAACCGGCGGGCAGGATCTGGTTGCCGTTCCAGACGCCGCCCTGCAGCAGGAACTGGCCGAAGCGCGCCCAGTCATGCGCGGTGGCGTAGAGATAGGACGAGCCGACAAAGGTGCCCTGCTCGTCGGTTTCGAGGACCGCGCTGTGCATGCCGAGCGGCTCGAACAGCTCCGTGCGCGGCCATGCCAGCGCCTTCGCCTTGTCGCCGATCGCGTCCTGCCACAGCCGCGACAGCATCACCGCCGTGCCGCTCGAATAAGAAAACACTTTGCCCACATCGCCGGTCAGCGGCTTCGCCGCGGCGAAGCCAGCCATGTCCGGCTCGAGGTAGAGCATGCGCGTCACGTCGGCGACGTCGCCATAATCCTCGTTGAACTCCAGCCCGCTCGACATCGCCATCATGTCGGCAAGGCTGATGGCGGCGCGGCCATCGGCCTTCCACGGCGCGAAAAGGCCCTTGTTGTCGACCGCCATCTTGCCGTCCTTGACCAGCGTGCCGATGATCGCGGCATTCACCGTCTTGGTCATCGACCAGCCGAGCAGCGGCGTCTTGGCCGAAAAGCCCTCGCCATAGCGCTCCGCGACGACGCGGCCGTTCTTGACCGCCACGATGGCGCGCATGCCGATGCCGGCCATGGCGGCATCGTTGACGATTTTCGCGACCTCGGGATTCTGCGAGGCATCCACCCGCTCGCCGTCAGGCCACAGCGCATCTGGCTGCGTCGCCGCCGGCGGCGCGGCGCGCAGCGATGTCTGTCGTGCCTTGCCGGTATCGCCATTGGGAACCGAGGCGCAGCCGACGCCGTCGCGTTCCACCGCAACACTCTTGCCGAGAACCCACAGCAGGCCGGCGGAGACCAGTCCCCGCTCCTTGTCGACGGAGACTTTCATCAGCCTGAGCAGCGGATGGCCGAGCGCCTGCACGTCGACCGCCAGCACCTCTTTGGCGTCGCGGCCGGCGATGAAGACGTTCGAGCAGACGATCTTAGCCGAATAGCCGGAGCCGACGCGGATCAGTTCCGGCGGCGTGAAATAGAGCCAGGCGAAGAGCGCGGCCACCGCCAGGATCACAAGGCCAAGCAGCCATTTGATGAACTTCACGACAGCCCGCATCTTTTCCGCCCTTCGGATTCGCCGGCTCGATTTATGTCATCGATTTGCCGCCATTGCTTCCGCAAAATCGCCGGCGTTGTCGAGCGCCGTCAATGGATTATCAACCATGTTCGGCGATCTACTGCTCCATGTCGCCCAAGAGTGCGCAGCGGTTTTGGGACAACGACATGGACGGACAACAGCGACTGGGGCGATCCTGTGGGGCGATCGTCCGGAGGGGGCCTGCGCGAGCAACGGCCATCTGCAAAGACCCATCAGCGGCCGGCTGAACCCGGCCTGGGAAATGCCATGCGCCGTCTCGCGGCCATTTTGATGCTGACGCTGCTTAGCGCCTGCTCGACGGTGGACGATCTTTCGCCGCTGTCGCCGTCCGCGCAGACGGTCGCCGTGCGCGCGCCCAAATTCGAGGACTCCAAGCCGCATGAATGGGACAGCGGCGCGCCGTGGAACTATGCCATCCACGGCACCGATGTTTCCAAATACCAGACCTCGGTCGACTGGCCGGCTGCCCGGGCAAGCGGCATTTCCTTCGCCTTCATCAAGGCGACGGAAGGCGGCGACCGCTTCGACGAGTATTTCAACGAGCACTGGGCGCGCACCCGGGCCGCCGGACTTCCGCGCGCCGCCTATCATTTCTTCTATTTCTGCACGCCGGCCGAAACCCAGGCGCGCTGGTTCATCGCCAATGTCCCGAGAGACCCGTCGGCCATGCCGCCGGTGCTCGACATGGAATGGAACCCGAAATCGCCGACCTGCAGGCTGCGCCCCGATCCGGCCACCGTGCGCAGCGAAATGACCGTCTTCCTCCAGATGGTCGAGCGCTATTACGGCAAGAAGCCGATCATCTACACTTCGATCGACTTCTTCGACGACAACCAGTTGGCGACGTTCCGCGGCTATCCCTACTGGCTGCGCTCGGTCGCGGGCCACCCGCGCGAGAAATACGGCAGCCACCCGTTCACCTTCTGGCAGTACACCGGAACCGGCATCGTGCCCGGCATGACCGGCAAGTCCGACATCAACGTCTTCAACGGCTCGGAAGCCGCCTGGAAGAAGTGGCTGCGGCAGAACACCCGTTGACATCGGCCGCCCCGCCTGCTTTTCGACACGGCGGGCGGCGAAACATGCAACCGCTGGTAATCTGGAGCGGCGCATCCGTGCGAGTGCCTGGCGCGGCTCCTGGGCTTTGAAATCCTCGCATGCGCCTGTCCGATCCTGGTCCGGGGTCGCGATAGGCCCATGCGCCGGTCTCGGAAGGAAAGCGATGCGATTGCGCGTTGAAATCCTGGCGGCGCTCTTTGTCGGCGCGCTTGCACTGCCCGCGGCGGCGCAGGAATGCGGCGGCGATTTCGAGGCGTGGAAGCAGGGCGTGGCGACTGAGGCCAAGGCGGCCGGCATCGGCCCCATCGGGCTCGACGCGCTGGAGGACGCCACCATCGACGAGCGGGCGCTTGCGCGCGACCGCGCCCAGGGCGTCTTCACCCAGACTTTCACCGAATTCTCCAGCCGCATGATTTCGGCCTACCGCCTGAAGCAGGGCGCAGCCAATCTGAAGAAATATGCCGACGTCTTCGCCCGCGCCGACAAGGAGTTCGGCGTCCAGCCGGCCATAATCGCCGCGTTCTGGGGGCTGGAGACCGATTTCGGCGCCGTGCAGGGCGACTTCCACACCCTCAACGCGCTGGTGACGCTCTCGCATGACTGCCGCCGCCCACAGCTTTTCCGGCAGCAATTGGTGCCGCTGCTGACGCTCATCGACCGCGGCGTGCTGCCGGCCGACGTCAAGGGCGCCTGGGCCGGCGAAATCGGCCAGACGCAAATCCTGCCGACCGACTACCTTGCCGAGGGCGTCGATGGCGACGGCGACGGCAAGGTCGATCTCAGGAGCAGCGTGCCGGACGTCATCATGACGACGGCCAACAAGATCATGTCGCGCGGCTGGAAGCGCGACCAGCCCTGGGTTCAGGAAGTGCGCGTCCCCGACGAGATGCCATGGGATCAGACCGGCCGCACCAACAAGCTGCCACTGTCGCAATGGGTGCAATGGGGGGTGACCAACCCGGACGGCTCGCCGCTCGTCGACAATGGGCTCAAGGCCGGCCTGGCGCTGCCTATGGGCCGCAAGGGGCCTGCCTTCCTGGCTTACGACAATTTCGACGTCTACCTGGAATGGAACCAGTCCTTCACCTACGCGCTGACCGCGGCCGTGCTTGCCACGCGCCTTGCCGGCGCGCCGCAATTCGATCCGCGCATGCCCGAGCCCGGCCTCAACGGCGACCAGATGAAGGCGCTGCAGACCAAACTCGAAGCCAAGGGCTATGACGTCGGCACGGTCGACGGCATCCTGGGCACCAACACGCGCGAAGCTGTCCGCAAGGAGCAGACGCGGCTTGGATTGCCGGTGGATGGCTGGCCGACGGCGGAATTGCTGGCAAAATTGTAAGGCAGTAGGCAGTAGGCAGTAGAGAAAAATCGATTTGAAACTATAGGCTATAAACGCAGTATTCCCTATTCCCTACTGCCGACCTCTTAATCCGCCATCGTCTCCAGGCTCGCAAACCCCTGCGGCGCGTCGCCTTCGTCGAACGGCGTCGTCACCTCGACGAAAGTGTCGGGGTAAAAGCCGTTGAAGCGCGTCCTCAGCGACAGCGAGTAGGCGCCGATATGGCCGATCTCGATCCAGTCGCCGGTGTCGACCGTTTCCGGCAGCCAGAACGGCCTGGACAGGATATCGACGGAATCGCAGGTCGCGCCGCAGACCTTGAACGGCACGATGGTTTTCTCGTCGCCGTTGCGCGTGCGGATCGCGGGGTCGGGGATGAAGCTCGCCGACAGCGTGGCGATGATCGGCGGGATGCGCAGCGCCCGGATCAACAGATAGTTGATG
>NZ_VFUA01000067.1 GCF_006440735.1 Mesorhizobium sp. B2-7-1
AATGCACTCGCTCGATAGCATGCAAAACTGTTCGCGATGTCCTCGCACACCTGTTCGCGATGTCCCCAGTCCAAACACCCTTGTGGGAGAAGGTGGATCGGCGCGCAGCGCCGAGACGGTTGAGGGGTGTTTCCAGCGGAGTGAAACGTTAGCATTCCCTGGAACACCCCTCATCCGACCGAGCTTCGCTCAGCCACCTTCTCCCACAAGGGGAGAAGGGAGAGACCCTCCTGTCACGCAACCATCACGTTCGCGTCCTAGACCGCTCGACGGCAAGGGTAGGCCGTATCGTCGATGCCACGCCCTTCTGAGCCAATGGTCGCTCTGCTCGTCAAGAAGGGGATATCGATGAAACATCTCAACCGAACCGTCGCGCTCGGCGTGGCACTTGCCCTGTTCACCGCTCTGACCCCGGCGCTCGCCGACGGCGTCGCCTATGTCAACAAGGGGTTGGTCGGCATCGGCCGCATTCCGGCCAGCCAGAAGGACAAGTTCGGCGAGACCTTCGGTTCGGGCTCCGGCATGTCGATCGACACCAAGGGCTGGGCGCGCGACGGCGCGGGCTATAAGGGCTCGCTCTGGCTGCTGCCGGACCGCGGCTATAACGTCGTCGGCACGACCGACTATCGCCCGCGCCTCAACACGATCGCGATCGAGCTGGCGCCGACCGCTCCAGGTGCCGCGCCCGCCGCCGGGCAGGAACAGACCGGCGTCAAGGCGACGCTTGCCGACACCATGCTTCTGACCGACGACAAGGGCGCCGATACCACTGGCCTCGATCCTCTGAACGGCGTGCGGCCGGCCGCCGGCGACATGCCCATCCTGCCGCAGGCCGACAACGGCAAGCTGGCGCTGGACGACGAAGCGATCGTGCGGCTGCCCGACGGCACCATGTTCATCTCCGACGAATATGGACCCAACATCTACCGCTTCTCGGCCGAAGGTCGCCTGATGTCGGCGACGCAGCCGCCCGCGGCCCTGGTGCCGATGCGCCACGGCAAGCCGAACTTCGCTTCTGACAATCCCGGGCCGGGCGCCGCCGAGCCCGATCCGAAGGATCCCGAGACCGGCCGCCAGAACAACCAGGGCCTCGAAGGCATGTCGATGACGCCGGACGGCAAGTTCCTGATCGCCGTGCTGCAGTCGGCGGCCCGCCAGGACGGCGGCGATTCCGGCTCGACCCGCCAGAACACCCGCGCGCTGGTCTATGATGCTTCCGACCTCGCTCACCTCAAGCTGGCGCACGAATATGTCGTGCCGCTGCCGGTGTTCAAGGACGCCAAGGGCAAGACCAAGGTCGCCGCGCAGAGCGAGATCGTCGCGCTCTCCGACAAGAGCTTCCTGATGCTGGCGCGCGACTCGGGCAACGGCCAGGGGCTGAAGGGCGACGAGTCCCTCTATCGCAAGATCGAGATCGTCGACCTTTCCGCCGCGACCGACATCGCCAACGGTCCGTTCGATGCCGCCGACAAGCCGGTCGCGCCCAAGGGCGTCGTTGACCCGTCGGTGACGCCTGCCAAGCTCACCTCCTTCATCGACATGAACGACAAGGGCGAGCTCGGCCGCTTCGGCCTTCACAATGGCGCGCCGAACGACAAGGACAATCTCTCGGAGAAATGGGAAGCAATGTCACTGGTCTCCGTGCTCGACCCGAAGCTGCCCGACGACTATTTCCTGTTCGTCGCCAACGACAACGACTTCCTCACCCAGGACGGCTTCCAGGTCGGCGCGCCCTACAAGGCCGAGGACGGCGCCGATGTCGACACCACCTTCCTGGTCTATCAGGTCACCTTGCCTGGCCTTTCCGGCAACACCACCCAGTAATGGGACACGGGCGGCGGCGGCAGCCGTTGCCAAGCGTAATGGGATGCATGAGCGTCAGGCCTGCGATAGCATCGCGGGCCTGATTCATTTTCAGTGCCCACCATGGATAACAACATGGATGACAAAAAGCCCGCCCGCCGGCGGACCCACGACCTGACCAGCGGCCCGATCCCGCGCACGCTGCTGTTGTTTGCGCTGCCGGTGCTGGGCTCCAACGTGCTGCAGTCGCTCAACGGCTCGATCAACGCGGTCTGGGTCGGCCGCTTCCTCGGCGAGGCGGCGCTTACCGCGACCTCCAACGCCAATCTGGTGCTGTTCCTGATCCTCGGCACGGTCTTCGGCATTGGCATGGCGGCGACTATCCTGGTGGCCCAGTCGGTCGGCGCCCGCGACCTCCCCGAGGCCCGGCGTATCGTCGGCACCAGCGCCACCTTCTTCTTCCTCATCTCGGTCGTGTTCGCCGTCTGCGGCTGGATCTGGGTCGACGCCATCCTGACCGGGCTCGGCACGCCGGCCGATGCCTTGCCGCTGGCGCGCGCATACTTACGCATCATCTTCGTCGCCGTGCCGATGATGAACCTGTTGTCCTTCGTCATGACCGTGCTGCGCGGCGCCGGCGATTCGCGCACCCCGTTTGTCTTCATGGCACTGGCGGTCGTCCTTGACGTCGTGCTCAATCCGCTGCTGATCCGCGGCATCGGCCCCTTCCCCGCGCTCGGCATTGCCGGCTCGGCGACGTCGACATTGATAGGTCAGACGGTGAGCGTGATCGCCATCCTGATCGTGCTCTATGTGCGCAAACATCCGCTGCGGCTGGCTGGCAGCGATCTCGCCTTGCTCAAGCCGGACCCGGCGCTGCTGCGCATCGTCGTCTTCAAGGGCATTCCGATGGGGCTGCAGATGATCGTCATCTCGGCCGCGGCATTGACCGTGATGGGCATCGTCAATTCCTACGGATCGCAGGTCGCGGCCGCTTACGGCATCGCAGCCCAGCTCTGGACCTATATCCAGATGCCGGCTCTGGCGATCGGCGCCGCTGTCTCCTCGATGGCGGCACAAAATGTCGGCGCCGGGCGCTGGGACCGCATCGGCAAGGTTGCGGCGTCCGGCGTCGGCTTCAACCTGGTGCTGACCGGCGCGCTGGTGGCGCTGCTTTTCGTCTTCGACCGCCCGGTGCTCAGCCTTTTCCTCATCGGCGACAGCGCCGCGATCGACATCGCCGCGCACATCAACAAGGTGGCGTCCTGGTCGTTCATCCTGTTCGGCGTCACCATCGTGCTGTTCGCCACGGTGCGCGCCACCGGTGCCGTCATGCCGCCGCTGATCATCCTGATCATCTCGGTGCTGATCATCCGCACCGGCTTCGCCTATTCCATGCGCAGCGTCATCGGCCAGGAAGCGCTGTGGTGGAGCTTTCCGGCCGGCTCGATCGCTTCGCTGGTGCTGGCCGCCGCCTATTATCGCTTCGGCCGTTGGCGGACCATGCATATGATCGAAGACCGGCCGGCCGCGGGCGAGCCGCCCGACACCGGCCTCGGCGTGCCGCGCCAGCGCGCGCAACTGCTGCCGGAGCCACCGAACAGCTAACGCTACCGCGCGTATCTGGCGCCGAAGCCGAGCGCCACCAGCGAGAAGACGATGATCATGCCGGCAAAAGCCAGGCTTGCCGTGGTTGCGTTTGCCAGGCTCGACAGGATGCCGATGCCGATCACCGGCAGCGCGTTGCCGCAGAAGCAGCAGATGAAGAAGGCCGACACGACCTCGGCGCGGCGGTCGGCGGGCGCGATCTGATTGACCACTTGCAAGCCGCCGCGATAGCCGAGCGCCGCCGCCACGCCGCAGACCGCCGTCGCGGCGATCATAAGCGCCATCGATGCGTAGACCTGCGCCGCCACGACCAGCGCCACGGCGGGGATCATCAGCGCCAGCGCCGCGAGCATGGTGGAGCGGCTGGAGAGCCAGGCGGTGGCGACGATGGTGATGGCCGCCACGATCGACAGCTCGAAGAAAAGCCCGCCGGCCTCGGCGTGATTGGTTGCATGGAGCTGCTGTGCTAGGATGCTCGGCGCCAGCGCGGCATAGAAGCCGACCAGCGCCATGGCGCCGAAACCGGTCACCGCCGGCGCCACGAATTGCGCGCGGATATCGTCGGGCACCGAAAGCCGTGGCCGAAGCGACACGTCGGAGAACCGTCCCGGCCTGGTGACGGTTTCCCGCGTGCGCCAGATCAGCAGGGTGACCAGCGCAAGCAGGAGGAGATAGACGGCAAATGTCAGCCTGAGCGGCCATGGCGCGTATTGTGCGAGCAATCCCGACATGAGCGCGCCGACCCCGAGGCCGACGAAGTTGGTGCTGGTGGCGATGACGGCGGCGCGCGACTTGTCCTTGCCCTCGATCAGTTCGGCGAGCCACGCGGTTCCGGCGCCCGCGCCGATACCGATGCCGAGCCCGCTGAGGATGCGGGCGATGTCGAGCCAGGCGAGGTTTTCGGCAAAGAGGAAAGACAGCGCGCTGACCAGCGCAACCGCCATCGCGGCGAGTGCCGCAGGGCGGCGTCCGACGGCATCGGACAGGCGGCCAAAAAACAGCAGCGCCGCCAGGTTGCCGACGACGTAGACCGCATAGACCAGCGTCAGCGTGATCTGCGAGAAGCCGAAGGCCTGCTTGTAGATCACGTAGAGCGGCGTCAGCGCGGTGCTGCCGGCAAAAAGCACGGCGATCATGGCGGCGACGGCGGCCTTTGCGGCGCCCCCGCCAAGTTCATTGTCACGCGTCATGGTCTGAGCGTAGCTGGTCATGGCGACCTCCGGCGGCTGCAAGCCCAACGCCTAGTTAATGACGGCTGTTCCAGCCGGCGAACGCCCTCCTGACAATTCTGGCAGGATGGCCAGGCGCCGCGTCCTCCCGTAACGTCTGCCCGGAGTGAGGGAGGAATCATGGGCAAGGGACGGGTCGAGGCATTCACCGATGGCGTCGTCGCCATCATCATCACCATCATGGTGCTGGAGCTGAAAGTGCCGCATGGCGAAGATTTCTCGGCGCTCGTGCCGCTGTGGCCGATCTTCTTCTGCTATGTGCTGTCCTTCATCAATGTCGGTATCTACTGGAACAATCTGCACAACATGTTCCACACCGTGCAGCGCGTCGACGGACGCGTCCTGTGGGCCAATCTGAACCTTCTGTTCTGGCTGTCGCTGATGCCGGTGACCACGGCGTTCATGGGAGAGAACCACTTCGCGCCCGCGCCGGTCGCCGTCTATGGCATCGACCTCGCGCTTTGCGCCGTCGCCTACACCATCCTGGTCATCAAGCTTCGTCATCTGCACGGCGTCGACACGACCTTCGCCAAGGCAGTCGGCCATGACAAAAAGGGCAAGATCTCGCTGGCGCTCTATATCGTTGCCGTGCTGCTGAGCTTCTTCAACCAATGGATCAGCGTGGCGATCTATGTGCTGGTGGCGGCCGTCTGGTTCGCGCCGGACAAGCGCTTCGAGAGGCTGATCGAAAAATAGGACCTACTTGCGCATCGCCTTCAGTTTCTCCGCCGCCGAGGCGGCAAGGTCGGCATAGCGTTCCTCCAGCCGTTCGGCCGCCTTGATGACCGGAAAGTCGTGGCCGAACTTTTCCAGGGCGAGACGCAGCTTCTCGGCGAAATCGGCGTGCTTTTCCAGCGCCGAAAACAACGTCTTCACCTGCGCTTCGTCGATGTCGGGATTGGCGAGCATCTTCGGCACCTCGCGGCCCATCTGGTCGCCGTTGGCGGTCTGCTCCTTCAGGATTCCGATCCAGTCGGTCAAATGTCGAACTCCTTTTCAGGACAACATGCGCGGCGGGCGCTGCAACGGTCAACCCGTTGCGGCAACCGCGGTCAACCGGTTGCCGCCATTGCGGTCAACCCGTTGCCGCTCCTGCGGTCAACCATCGGGATGGACCGGCCTTGCCTCGGCGGCGCCTCGCGTTAAGTTCGGCCCGACCCGAACCAGGATAAAAATCATGACCAGCGACGCCCAGATCCAGACCGCCCTGCCCGCTTTCGCCTCCGGCAATGTCGCCGTCATCACCGGCGGCGCCAGCGGCATCGGCCTTGCCGCCGCGAAACGCTTCGCGGCGATGGGCATGAAGGTGGTGCTTGCCGATATCGGCGGCATGCGCCTCGACCAGGCAAGAGAGGCGGTCGCGGCGATCGCCGGCGACGATGCCGTGCTTCCGATCCCCACCGACGTCTCCAAGGGAGAAGAGGTCGACCGGCTGGCGGACCTCGCCAACGGCGCCTTCGGCGCGGTGTCGGTGCTGATGAACAATGCCGGCGTCGGCAACAATCCGGGCAAGCCCTGGGAGAACCGCGACGCCTGGAAGCGGCTGCTCGACATCAATTTCTGGGGCGTCGTGCATGGCGTCGAGGCCTTCGCGCCGCGCATGCTCGCGGCGGGCGAACCGGGCCTGATCATCAACACCGGGTCCAAGCAGGGCATCACCACGCCGCCCGGCAACCTCGCCTACAACGTTTCCAAGGCCGGCGTGAAGACTTTTACCGAAGGGCTGGCGCACGCGCTGCGCAACGAGCCTGGAGCCAGGGTGTCCGCGCATCTGCTGATCCCCGGCTTCACCTATACCGGCCTGACCGAAGGCGCGACGGAAAAGCCCGCCGGCGCCTGGACCGGCGAGCAGGTGATCGACTTCATGCTGAAATCGCTGATGGACGACGACTTCTACATCCTTTGCCCCGACAACGACGTCGCGCGGCCGACGGATGAAAAGCGCATGGCCTGGGCGATCGGCGACATCATCGAGAACCGCCCTGCTTTGTCGCGCTGGCATCCCGATCACAAGGATGCGTTCGCGGCCTTTATGAACCGCTGACGGCTCTCTCAAGCCGCCGCCTTCTTCTTCGAGGCGTTCTTCCCGGCCGCAGGCTTCTTTGCGGCCGCGCCGCCGGTCTTGGGCGCATGCCCGGTACCGTTCTTTCCGGCCACGGCCTTCTTGGCCGCCGTTTCCGCGATCTTGCGGCCATGCCGCTTTGCCGCCGCCTCGCATTTGTCGCGGATTTCCTCGACCTCGGATTCCGTCAGGTGCTCGATGCCGATGAAATGATTGTGGGCGCGGCTGACCCTGATCAGCTCGTCCAGCTTGGCCTGGATCGCCGCGCCGTCGCGGTTCTGCGTGTTCTGGATCAGGAACACCATCAGGAAGGTTATGATGGTGGTGCCGGTGTTGATGACCAGTTGCCAGGTGTCCGAGAACCCGAAGACCGGGCCGCTCGCCGCCCATGCAACCACGATCAGCACGCAGATGGCGAAGGTCGGCGGCAGGCCCGCCAGATGCGCCACCCTGTTGGCTATCGTGGTGAAAACCCTTTCGATCATGCAAATCCTCGAAAACCGTGGACACGCGGACATTTGCGAAGAAACAAACTGCCGCTGCTTGCGGTTCCCAGGGATTGAACTTTCTTGGCCACAGCCGGTCGCAATCGGATGCACGCAAGAAGCGCAGCCGCGTGAAAAACCACCTTATCGGTTTGTTTGCGATAGTGCCGAGGCAGGCAAAGAAGCCTGTTCCTTCCGCTTCACGGCGGTTTACCTCCAGCCCCTTCCGCTGCGCCACCCCCGCATGGCGGAAGGGGCAACAATCCCCAAGAACAAGCGTAGCATCCAGACAGCGCCGTCATGCTTCTTGACGGCGTTCTCTGCTGCGGGTCAGTGGGTATTATCTTCCCAGCGGTCGAGGAAGGCTTCGATCGGCATGGCCTGCATGTCGGGGATTGCGCGCGCCAGTTTCTCCGGCGCCCAGTCCCACCAGGCGAGCGCTTCGATGCGCGCCGCGACAGCCGCCGGGAACCGCTGGCGCAGCGGCTTGGCCGGAACGCCGGCGACGATCGTGTAGGGCGCGACGTCGTGCGTCACCACTGCATTGGCGCCGATGACGGCGCCGTTGCCGATCGCAACGCCCGGCATGATGACCGCGCCGTGGCCGATCCAGACATCGTGGCCGACGCTGACCGGTTTTGCCTGCCGCCGCGCGCGGAATTCCGTGTCGACGCCCAGCCAGCGGAAATACTCGTTCGGCCGGTAGCTGACCTTGTGCTGCGTCAGCCGCTCGATCGGATGCTCGAGCGCGTTGATGCGGCTGTTCGCGGCGATCGAGCAGAACTTGCCGATCGTCGTGTAGATCGCCTCGCAATGACGCTCGAAATAGGAGAAGTCGCCGACGCTCACCTCGCGCAGGATCACCCGCTCGCCGATCGAGGCATAGCGGCCGAGCTTGCAGCCTTTGAGCTCCGCGGTCGGATGGATGCGCGGCTCGGGATCCTTGAGGACGAGGTTTTCAGGACGGTCCATGACGCGGCTTTACGCTGGCGGGGACGCCCCCGCAAGCGCGACCTGCCCCCGGCCAAGCCTGTCGGGAAGCTATTGCGGCTTGCCCTTGGTCCACACCACGTTCTGGCCGTAAAGCGGCACGGTCGTGATCGACATCTTCGCCGAGCCGTTTTGCACCTGGCGCGAATGCGACAGATAGATCAGCGTCTCGTTCTTCTTGTCGTAGATGCGGTTCACCACCTGCTTCTTCCAGATCAGGCTGAGGCCTTGCTTGAACACCTCCTCGCCGCCCCCGCTCATGTCGATGTCGCCGATGGTGATCGGCCCGGTCTGGCGGCAGGAAATCGAGGAATCGGAGGGATCCTCGAACCAGTTGCCCTTGTGCAGCCGGTCGATGATGCTGCGGTCGAAATAGGCGACATGGCAGGTGACGCCATCGACCTTCGGATCCTTGATGGCGTCGACCATGATGTCGTTGCCGACCCAGTCGACACCCACTTTGCCCACCTCGTCAGCCATGGCCGCACCGGCGCTCAGGGCAAGACAAGCGGCGAACAAGCCGATCAGTTTTCGCAAGTAAGCCTCCACGGTTCACATTTGCCGATGTCAGGTGGGACGGGATCGTGGCGTTTGCAAGCCGCACGATGATCGAGAAGACCTAAGCCTGCCGGAAGGCCAGCATCTGCCGCAGCACGTTCGACTTCAGCACAAAATGCTGGACGAGCGCGCCGGCGATGTGCAGCAGCACCACATAGAGCAGGATGTTCTTGCCGAGGACATGCACCAGGCCTGCGCCGGGCACCTGCAGGAACCATGCCGCGGCGCCGGAAAGCGGCACGATGAAGATGAGCGCGTAGATCGCCAGATGCGTCAGCCTGGCGAGCAGCCGCAGCGCCGGATGCTCCATGCCCGATACCGGCGGGACGCCGCGGGTGGCCCGTAGCCACAGCCGCCAGGCGGCAAGGACCAGCACCGCGAGGCCAAGCACGACATGCATGTAGGCCAGCGGCCAGTCGCCGGCGGCGGCCTCCTGCCCGCGGCGCAGCGCGCGCCACACATGCTCCATGCCGTCATGGGCGACGAACTGGACCAGGATAAGCGCCGCGATGCTCCAATGCAGCCAGATCTGGGTCTTCGAATAGGATATTGGCGCGCCGGCCATCGGTTGCTCCATCATCAAAGTCTTATGGAAGATAGAAGATAGGTGGGCGGCAAAGCCGTTCAAATTAAGGATCGGTAAGGCGCAGCACCCCGACCGGCCTGCACCGGCAGCAGCTTGCGGCAACGCGACATCTTTGCGCGCCCGGCGCCGACCCGTTAAGACTGTCGCCAAACTTGGCTTCCTGCCAAGGCAATGGCGACGGACATTCACTGATGATGCGTTCAATCCTGGTCGGCATTCTCGTCCTGATGGCGGCGGGCATCGGCTGGCTGACATTCGACTGGTACCGGGGCCACTATGGCGGCGAGCCCTTCGGCGCGCCCTTCACCCTGGTCGACCAGAAAGGCGCGCCGATCACCGAAGCGGCGTTCAGGGGCCACCCGAGCGTCGTGTTCTTCGGCTTCACCCATTGTCCGGAAGTCTGCCCGACGACCCTGTTCGAGCTTGCCGGCTGGCTGAAGACGATGGGCGACGGCGGCAAGAACCTCAACGCCTATTTCGTCACCGTCGACCCGGAACGCGACACGCCGCAGACGATGAACACCTATGTCAGCAATTTCTCCGACCGCATCACCGGCATCACCGGCGATCCGGACAAGGTGCACGCCATGGCCAAGGCCTTCGGCATCTACTGGAAGAAGGTCGACACCGGCGACGGCGACTATACGATGGACCACACCGCTTCGGTGCTGCTGCTCAATGCCAAGGGCGATTTCGCCGGCACCATCGCCTATGGCGAGAGCGCCGACACCGCCATCGCCAAGCTGAAGCGGTTGGCTGGCGGTGGGCAAACCTAATGGGGCAGACCAGGCTCCATTTCACCGCCAACAAGGTCGAGGCCGACCGCATCTTCGCGGCGCTCGACGCCGCTTTCGAGGATGATGGCCTGCCGATCGCCGTGCTGGAGCTCGACGAGGAGAAAGACATCCACGAAGTGTCGCTCTATGCCGATGGCGACGTCGATCCCTTCGAAGCGCGGGTCAGGGATATACTCGCCGGTCTTGGCCTGCCGAAGCCCGTCGAGCGCGAGGTCATTCCCGATGTCGACTGGGTGTCGCGCTCGCTGGAAGGCTTGAAGCCGGTGCGCGCCGGCCGCTTCCTGGTCCATGGCTCGCACGACCGCGCCAAGCGCCACGCCGGCGACCTCGCCATCGAGATCGAGGCGGGCCTTGCCTTCGGCACCGGCCATCACGGCACCACCGCCGGCTGCCTCGAAATGCTGGAGCACGTGGTGCTGCGCGAGAAACCGCGCAACGCGCTCGACCTCGGCACCGGCAGCGCGGTGCTTGCGATTGCGCTCGCAAAGCTCGCGCATATCCCGGTGCTGGCGACCGACATCGATCCGGTCGCCGTCCGCGTCGCCGCCGCCAATGCCCGCCTCAACCACGTCAAGGCGCTGGTCGAGGCGGCGGCGGCGCCCGGCTTCCATCATCCGATCTTCGCCAGGCGCGCGCCCTTCGACCTCATCGTCGCCAACATCCTGGCCCGGCCGCTGATGCGGCTCGCGCCGCAGATGGCCAAGCACATCAGCCTCGGCGGCTCGCTGGTGCTCTCCGGCATCCTGGACCGGCAGCGCGACGCGGTGATCTCGGCCTATGTCGGCCAAGCCTTCCGCCACGTCCGCACGCTGCATCGCGAAGGCTGGGTGACCATCCACCTCAAGCGCTGAAGCCGGCCATCCGCCGGAGGGCAGCGCCTAGCGTCTAGAACTTGACGCCGAGATTGGCCTTGAAGCCATTGTCGAAGGCGTCGGGACCGAACTGCCCGGCATAGGAAAGGCCAAGCGTCATATTGGCCGCAAGCCGGACGTCGAAGCCTGCCTCCACCAGCATCGCATCCCTCGCGATCGGCACGCCGGCGATGCTGAAATCGTCGCCGCCGGCAAAGGCGAATGTCGAGGTCGGCGTGACATCGCCATAGGTATGGCGCCAACCGAACATTCCGCGCGCCGTGGCCGAAATTCCGCCGAGCGTGACATCGGTCGAAGCCCTGACGCCGAGCGTGGTGAAGGTGGCATCGGTGGTCGAGCTGGCGCTGGTCAGCGCGGCCGCGCCGCCCGTCTCGGCAAAACCGTCCGTGTGCAGATTGACATAGGCGAGATTGGCGAAGGGTTCGAAGGCAAACGGCCCGGCATCGGTCCTGTAGGCCAGTTCGCCGAAGGCCTGCGCGGTCCCGGCATCGTAATCGGCCGACAATTGGTCGGCGAATCCCTGGAAAGCGACCGAACGCGACGTCGAGATCCTGTGCCAGCTATAGGCAGCACCGGTGCGCAACGCGATCGAACCCCAATTCGTCCCGCCATAGACGCCGAGATGATAGTTGTCGCTGTCGCCGGAAGAATGCCGGTCGTCGACATCGAAGCTGGTGTGGCTGTAGCCGCCGACAAGGCCGACGCGCCAATCGCCCATCATGCCGTCGGCGCCCATCAGGAAACCGCCGGTCGAGCGGTCGAAAGCGGCGGCGTCGCCGTTGCTGTCGGCGCCACCCCAGGAACCGAAGCCCTGCCCCCATACGGCGAAGCGATCCGTATCCGCGGTCACCGGCTGAACGCCGTCCTCGCCATAGGCCATGACGGGCAGCGCCGCTGTCGTGCCGCTGTCGCCGAAGGCGGCGCGCAGGCGCGCCGTCACGGCGTCCTGCAGGAAGTGGCTGTCCTGGACGAGCGCGCCCTTGGCGGAAGCATGAAGCTCGCCCGACAATTGACCGAAGGCGTCCTGCGCCGCCGCATCGCTCGGCAGCGCAAGCACCGCGCTGGTCAGGGCGCTGCCGGCCGCACTGTCCAGCCCGGCGCCGGCCGCGATCTGGTTCGGTGTCAGTCCGGCCGAACCGAAGCTCTTCGTCTGGTCGATGTCGACGTAAGCGTGGGTTGCGTCGGAGACGGCTGTCGCGCTGAGGAAAGCGGAAAGCTGCGGATTGTTCACCGTGAAGGTGCCGCTGACGCTGCTGGCCTCGAGCACGGTATAGCGTGTGCCGGCAACGAGGCCGCCGGCGCCGACATTGGTCACGGTCAGGCCCGCGCCGCTGGCGATGGTGGCCGCGCCCGACGCATCGATCAGGTCCGATAGTCCGGCGGAATTGAGTTCCACCGCATAGGTCGAACCCGACTGGAAACTCGCGGCGCCGTTGACCGTCAGCGTCCCGATTGCGTTGTTGCCCGGCGCGACGGTGCCCGAAACATCGAGCGACTTGATCGTGCCTCCGCCGCCAAGCGTGGCGCCGCCGTCGACCTTGACGGCGGAACCGCCCAGCGAGCCGCTGACCAGCAGCGTCCCGGCCTCCACCTCGGTGGTGCCGGACAACGTGCTCGCGCCCGAGAGCTCGAACGTGCCGCTGCCCGTCTTAGTCAGGCCGCCCGAACCCGAGAGAGTCCCGGAGAATATCGTCGACTTGCCGTTGCCGCCGGTCGTCAGCTTCGCCGAACCGTTGTCGACCGTACCGGCGCCGGCGAGCGAGCCGATCGCCTGGCTGAAATTGTTCAGCGAAAGCGTGGCACCGCTCTCGACCGTATAGGCGCTGTAGGCGCTGAAAATATTGGTCGCGTCCGCCTTAAGCGTGCCCTCGGCGACATCCGTGGCGGTCGAATAATTGTTGCCGCCGGACGTGCCGGTGATCGTCAGCGTTCCGGAGCCCTTCTTGGTGAAAGTTCCCGACGGCGTATCGATATCGGCCATGGTCGCGCCGATGCTGAGATCGTACGCCCGCGTGTCGATGGCGCCGCCATTGGCCGTGAACTGGAGGAAGGTGTTGGGCAGGTCGAGATTGTCGGCGCCGGCCTGCAGCGTGCCGCCGTCCAGCGTGATCGGTCCCGTCCCAAGCACATGGTTGCCCGTGACCTGCAGCGTTCCTTCCTTGATGTCGGCTCCCGAGCCGAAACTGTTGCCGTTGTTGGTAAGGACGAGCGTCCCGCCACCGGTCTTGACGATTGTGGACGGGTCGCCAAACTCAAAAATCTGGCCGGCATAGGTCCCGGTTGCTCCCGAGCCGACATTGAATATCTGACTGACGTCGATCGTCATGTTGTTGTTGATCGTGACGCCGTCCTGGATGTCGATCACGGTTCCGTCGAATGCGGACAGCCATCCGGTGCCCAATGCGTTGTTGTCGTCCAGGCTGAGCGTGCCGGCGTAAAGATTGGTCCCGCCCGTATAGGTGCTGGCTCCGTTCAGCGTCAGCGTGCCGCTTCCGGTCTTGGTCAAGGACGCCGGACCGCCGCTCTCGCCGATACCCGACGACACCGTGAGATCGCCATCGCTGGTATCGATCGTTGCCGACCCGTCGAGCGTGACGGTTTGCGCGAATATGCGCGCCCCGCCGCTGGCGCCGAATGTCGTGCCGCCGGCCATGGTCAGGCCACCGCTACCGAGCGCCGCGTCATTTCCGATCAGCAGGGTTCCGCCGCTCAGGATCGTCCCGCCGCTGTAGGTGCTTGCCCCCGTCAGCCTCAGCGTGCCCGACCCGACCTTCTCGATCGACAGCACGCCATCCTGTTCCTGGATCTGGGCGTCGAGCGTCGTGGTATCGGCGTTGACGCCACCAATCTGGAACGTGCCGGTCGAGCCGCTCGGATTGCCGTAATAGGAGAGGACACCGGAGCCTTCGACCGAGCCGAGCGTAAGCGTGCCTGATCCCGACAAGGAGATAGAGCCACCATTGAGCACAAACGTCGCGTTCGCTCCCGAAGCGTTGGCGCCGGAATAGAAGGCCAGACCGCCATAGGCATTGACGGTGTAGACAACGTTGCTGCCGGCATCGGCGTTCTGGAAATTGATGAACGACCCGGCCCCGCTGCCCGAATCGCCCGTGACCGTGAAGTTCTGGGTCGTGCCTGAAGTGTTGGTCACCCCGCCGAAGATGTTCAGATAGGCCGTGTTCGAGACATTGACCGTGTAGGCGCTGCCCGAATCGTTGAAGGTAACGGTCCCCGCGGAGTAGAGGCCCTGCGGTGGAGAGGCGCTGTAGGCCTGATTGAGATCGACGGTGGTGGTGCTCGCGCCCGCGCCGAAGATCACCGACGCAACATTCGAGTTGGGAACCGAGCCGCCGCTCCAGTTGCTGCCGATCGTGTAGTCGGAACTCGTCGCGCCGGTCCATTGCTGCGCGGAAGCGTAACCTGCCGTCAGCGCCAAGCCGGTGAGCGCCGAACTGGTCAGAAGGCCCCATCGCCATGCGCGCTTGGCGGCCCTATCGGCCGAATGGCGCCCGATACGCGAATTTTGCTTGTACACCCGAATCCCCAACCCTGACGCGATCAGGGGACCCCACCGCCCGATCAAACCCAGCACCAGCACAACAGATAGCTTGCCCGGCAGACCGCCGCATTTGCAAAAGATGGCCCGTGCTGACTTTTTCTGGTGTGAATTCCGTATGTTAGCAAAATCTGAAATTCCAATTGGATGTCGGCTTAACTATGTGATTGAGGTAATCGCTGGCCCAAGCGCCCACAGGTTGAAAACCGCCAGACCCCATTGCACCTTGCCATGTCGCGAGAGCCGGAAATCGATTCCGATTTCCCGGAGCATCGGTTACGGTCAAACCCGCGGTGGCGTAAGAGGGAGCCAAAAATGTTCCAGACCTTTGATTCCGCTGGTGATCCGGCTGTCGGCAAGCCGCGCGTGGCGCTGCTGCGGCAATGGCTGGCCGAGAACGGCCTGGACGGCTTCCTTGTCCCCCGCGCGGACGAGCACCAGGGCGAATATGTCGCCGACCGCTCGGCGCGGCTGAAATGGCTGACCGGCTTTTCCGGTTCGGCCGGCGTCGCGATCGTGCTGCGCGACCGCGCCTTCATCTTCGTCGACGGCCGCTACACACTGCAGGTGCGGGGCGAGGTCGACCTTTCGATCTTCACCGTCGAAAGCCTCATCGACAACCCGCCGGCCAGCTGGATCAAGGACAATCTCGGCAAGGGCGCAAGGCTCGGCTTCGACCCCTGGCTGCACACGGTCGGCGAGATCAAGGCGCTGAAGGCGTCGGCCGAACAGTCCGGCGCGACACTGGTACCGCTCGACAGGAACCCCATCGACATCATCTGGAAGGACCAGCCGGCACCGCCGCGCGCGCCCGTCGAGATCCATCCGCAAAACCTCGCCGGCGAGCTTGCCAAGGACAAGCTGGCACGGCTGGCAGGCGCGATCGAGAAGGATGGCGCCACCCACGCCGGGCTGACCGATCCCTCCTCGATCGCCTGGGCCTTCAACATCCGTGGCGGCGACGTGCCGCACACGCCGCTGGCGCTCGGCTTTGCCATCCTCGCCGCCGACGGCAAGCATCAGCTGTTCATGGACCAGCGCAAATTCTCGCGGCAGGTCGCGGCCTATCTCACCCAGCTTGCCGATCTGCATGATCCAGGCGAGTTCGAAGCCGCGATCATCGAGCTCGCCAAGGGCGGTGCGAAAATCGCGCTCGATCCCGTGCTGGCGGCGGAGAAGCTCCGCATGCTGGTCGAGGACAATGGCGGCAAGGTCGTCTTGGCGGCTGACCCGGCGCGTATTCCCCGCGCCACCAAGAACCAGGCCGAGATCGCCGGCAGCCGCGCCGCGCATCGCCGCGACGGCGCCGCGGTCGCCAAGCTGCTGTGCTGGCTCGACCGCCAGAAGCCTGGCACGCTCGACGAAATCGACGTCGTCACCAAGCTCGAGGAAGTGCGCCGCCGGACCGGCGAGGAAACGCAGATGCCGCTGCGCGACGTCTCCTTCGACACGATTTCCGGCGCCGGCCCGAACGGCGCGATCATGCACTACCGCGTGTCGCGCGCCACCAGCCGTAAGCTGCAAAGCGGCGAACTGTTCCTGCTCGATTCCGGCGGCCAGTATCAGGACGGCACCACCGACATCACCCGCACCGTGCCGATCGGCCAGCCAACCGAGGAGATGCGCGAGCGTTTCACGCTGGTGCTGAAGGGCATGATCGGCATCTCGACGCTGCGTTTCCCCGCTGGCACGCGCGGCTCGGAGATCGATGCCGTCGCGCGCATGGCGCTGTGGAAGCATGGCTGCGACTTCGCCCATGGCACCGGCCACGGCGTCGGCTCCTATCTCGCCGTGCATGAAGGGCCGCAGCGCATCGCCCGCACCGGCACCGAAAAGCTGCTGGCCGGCATGATGCTGTCCAACGAGCCGGGCTACTACAAGGAAGGCGCCTACGGCATCCGCATCGAGAACCTAATCCTGGTCACGCCGGCGGAGCAGATCGAGGGCGGCGACATCGCCATGCACGGCTTCGAAACGTTGACGCTGGCGCCGATCGACAAGCGGCTGATCCGCACCGACCTGCTGCACCGGGATGAGTTGCAATGGCTCGACCGGTATCACGCCTGGGTTCTGGCCGAGATCGGCCCGATGGTCGATGGCGAAACGCTGGCCTGGCTGGAAAAAGCCACCGCGCCGCTGCCGCACGACGCAAAGATTTGAGACTGGCTTCTTTCTCCCCGTTCTACGGGTAGAAATGCCCGGGAGGGCAATGAGGGGCAGCGCCGACGATCCGAAACGATCGCGCCAGCAAGGTCCTATCCGACGAACTGACGCGCCAGAATAAGGACAGCGGCCCCGGCCAAAAACATCGCCATCAGGCCGCCGCGCAGCGATACCAGCACCGTGACGATCAGAGCCGCCCATTCTGCCGGCCCGGCATGCAGCAGCTCCGGCGCTACGAGCGTCGTCAGCACGGCGGCCGGCACGGCGTTGAGGCCGGCCTCGACGCGCGGATGGATGGTCTCGAAACGCGAGATGACGAGGTGGCCGCCGACGCGGGTCAGGTAGGTCGCGACGGCGCCGGCGAGGATGATCCAGAAGGTCGTGCTCATGGCCGCTTGCCCACGCCGCTGTGGTGTGGCGGCAGGATCACCGCCAGGAGGACGCCGGCGAGCGCGCCGATCGAGACGTGCCAGGGCGAGCCGACGGTTCGATAGGCGATGATCGAGGCGACGGCGCTGGCGGCGACGACGGGCGCCCAGAGCGGCCGCTTGCGGAAGCCAAGCACCAGGCCGAGGAAATAGATCGGCAAAAGGAAATCAATGCCTAGCGCATGCGTGTCCGGGATCATCTTGCCGAATACGGCGCCCAAGCCGCTTTCGACCACCCAGAAGAGATAGACCGGCAGGCCGAGCCCCAGATACCAGATGAAGCCGACGGGGCGGCCGGACTCGGCCCTTGCCTCGGCGATGGCGAATTGCGGGTCGGTGAGGATGAAATAGCCGGCGGCCTGCTGCAGCACCGGCCAATGCGCGATCCGCCGGCCGATGCCGGCCGAATAGAGCACATGGCGGAAATTCACCGCGAAGATCGACAGCACGATCAGCCACGGCGCGACGTGCTGGCCGAACAGCTCGATGCCGACCATCTGGCTGGCGCCGCCATAGATCATGGCGCTCATCAGGAAAGCTTCGAGGACGGAGAAACCATTGTCGACCGCGATCGCACCGAACAGCACCGCGAACGGGGCCGAGGCCACGACGACCGGCATCGACAGCCGCACGCCGTCCCAGAAATCGCCGCTGGTCCTGCCTTCAGAGATCGCTTCCGCCGTCATCAAGCCGCTCCTAATGCATGTCGCTCAGAAGCGTGCAGCGGTTCTGGGACAACGACATGCATCAACAAAAAGACTTAAAGCGCGTCGCCTGGATTCGTTTCAGCGCGACGCGCTTCAAGAGCGGCCTGATTTAGGGAGCGTCGTCTCGCTTGTCACCCCAATTCGCTTGACCCAGCGATCAGCGGAACTGATCGCCGGGTTGCAAAGCGCCGAAGGTCTGCTGGCTCAGCTGACGAAATAGCGCTGCCATTCGAAGTCGGTGATATGCGAGGCCTGCCAGGCATCGAAGGCTGCCTGCTCGGCGCGGCGGCTTTCGGCGTAGTTGTCGCGGAATGCTTCGCCGAAAGCCTCGGCGCAGAAATCGGATGCGGCAAAGGCTTCGATGGATGCGTTCAGCGTGCGCGGCAGCTTCGGCTTGTCGAGATGGGCAAGGTTGGACGTCACCGGCGCCTCGAGCGGCAAATCCTTCTCGATGCCTTCGCAGCCGGCCGCCAGGATCGCGGCGATCGACAGATAGGGATTGACGTCGGCGCCCGGCGCCCGGTGCTCGAACCGGCAGGCGGCGTCGTTCGGCGTGGTGATGGCGCGGATCGGCGCGGTTCGATTTTCGAAACCCCAGGCGACGTCTTCCGGCGACCACGCGCCGCGATCGAAGCGGCGGTACGAATTGACCGTCGGCCGAAAGAAGATATGCGTCTCCTGCATGCGATTGAGCACGCCGGCGAGGAATTTTTCCGCGACCGGCGTCAGCCGGTTCGGGCCGGCGGCGAAGGCAGGCTTGCCGTCGCGCCACAGGCTGACATGGTGATGCGCGCCGCAGGCGCTTTCCTTGCCGGGCGGCTGGAAGCGCGTCATGAAGGTGGCGACCAGTCCGTGCTCGGCGCACAGCTCGCGCAGATGCAGCTTGGCGCGCATGGCTGCATCCGCCGCGGCGAGAGCGCTCTTCGGCGTCAGCGCATATTCATACATGCCGTAGCCATATTCGGTCACCAGCGAGGCGACGCCGATGTCGATGCTCTTCATGCGCGTGATGAACTCGGCGGCGAAATCCTGGTACTCGCCGCTGCGCACCAAGTCGTAGTTGATCAGCGAATGGCCCCACGGCTTCAGCTCGCGATAGCGGCCGGCGCGCATCAGATCGTGGTCGGCGTGGAAGATGCCGAACTCGTATTCGAGCGCGAATTTCGGCTCATAGCCGAGCGCCCTGGCGCGCTCCTCGACGCGCGCCAGCACGCCGCGCGGATCATACGGACAGACCGCGCCGTCGAGCATGTAGGAGCGCGTGATGGCCGAGGCGAACTTAGGCTTCCAGCCATGCTGCACGACCGTGTCCGGATCGATGACGCCCTTGATGTTGGGAAAGCCGTTCTCCTCATTGGCGCTCGGCGAAGCGAAGGCCACGTCCCCCATCGGCTGCCCGTCGCCATGCGTGACGCAATAGAGAATGGCGTTGATCGCCTCGCCATAGGTGGAAAGCTTCAGCGGCGTGATCTTGGAGCGCACGACGCCCGACGTGTCGACCGTATGCACCTCGACGAACTCGACGCCGCGCTTTGCAAGCTCTGCCTGCAGCGCCTCGAGCTTCGGCGCATACGCCGCCACCCTCTCCTCAAATTCCACGTTCAACCCTCCACCAGGAAATGACTGAGCTATTTGGCGTTGCGACGCAACAGAAGCGAGACCAGCTCGTCTAGCTCATGCCGGCCGCTGATGCCGCTTGGCCGGAACGCCATGCAAAGCACGATGACCACGCCGAGCGCCACGCCCGACAGGCCGAGCAGTTGCGGCATCTGGATACCCACGACGGTCACGCCGGACTCGATGCTGCGGATGAATTCCAGCCCGATCGAAAGCACGATGACGCCGGTGACGGCCCCTGTCACCGTCGCCATGCCGCCGAGGATCAGCATCGCCAGCGTGTTGAAGATCATCTGGAAATAGAAAAGCTTCGGGCTGATCGTGCCGGCGAAATAGGCGAAGAGCACGCCGGCGAGCCCGCAGATCAGCGCCGACAGCACCCACGACATCAGCCGCAGTTTCTTGGCGTCGATGCCGAGTGCTGCCGCCGCCTGCGGGCTCTGCGCGCTGGCGCGCAGCTGCAGGCCCCAACGGCTGTCCTTGAACAGCCGCGCCAGAACGATCGCCAGCACCGCGAAGACCAGCATCCATGGCAGGCCGACCACTTTCGGAATGCCGAAGAAAGCCTGGTTGCCCTTGAACAGGTCGGTCCAGTTGAGGAATACCGAGTGGACGATGATCAGCAGCGCCAGGCTGACGATGGTCGCCGCTACCCCCGACAGCCGGCTGATCACCTTGCCGCTGACCAGCGCCACGATGCCGACGACAGCGAGCGCGATGATCGCGGACGAAACCGGATCGAGCTCCAGCGTCGCAAAACCGAAAGGCGCGTTGGGGATCGACAGCTTCTTCATGGCAAGCGGCGTCGACAGGATGGCGACGCCATAGGCGCCCAGCCCGACAAAGGCGCTGTGGCCGAGATTGGCGATGTTGGAATTGCCCATGAACACCTGCAGCCCGACCACCACGATCAGGTTCACGAAGGCGCCGAGCGCCAGGAAGGTGTAGTAGGTCGGCGCGAAGTTCAGCACCAGGAGCCCGATCACCAGCACCGGCAGCGCCGTGACCAGCCCGCCGATCAGCGAGCGGACAAGCGCATTGCTGGATCGCTTTGCGCCAGTCGGAGCCGCCATCTGGTCGACCGCTTGCGAGAGTTCGGAGCCTGTCACGTCAGATCTCCCCGCCCTAAATCTCTTTATCGCCGAGTTCGATGCGCTGGCCGAGCAGGCCTTCCGGCCGGTAGACGAGCAGCGCGACGATGATGGCGTAGGTAAGCGCATCCCTGAAGCCCGCATATTCCTGCGGCAGGGCGACGAGCAGGCCGACTTCGATGAAACCGAGCAGCATGCCGCCGACAGCGGCACCGGGCAGCGAGCCGAAGCCGCCGATGACGCAGGCGACGAAGGCCTTCAGCACCAGGCCGAAGCCGAGATCGGGCGAGACGCTGCCGCGCCGCGCCAGGATGAAGACGGCGGCGATGCCCGCCAAGGCGCCTGAAATCGCAAAGGCCGTGGCAATCACCCGGTTGGCCTTGATCCCCATCAGCCGCACCGTTGCGAAGTCGCGCGAGGCGGCGCGGATGGCCAGCCCAAGCGTCGAGCGGTTGAGGAACAGCACCAGGGCAAGGATGGTCAGGCCCGAGACGATCAGTTCCATCACCTGCAGCGAGGAGACGGCGAACGGGCCGAAGAACCACATCTGGTTCAAGCCATTGAGGATCGAGACCGACTGCGGCTTGGGCGAGATCAAAAGCATGAAAAGGTTCTGCACCACGATCGACACGCCGAAGGCGGTGAGCAGGCCGGTCGTGGTCGGCGCGTAGCGCACCGGACGGAAGGCGACGCGCTCGAACACGACCGCCGCCAGCGCCGCCATGCCGACGGCAAGCAGCACCGCGACGAAGGGCGAGGTCAGCCCGAGCGCGGCAGCCAGGAATACGCTGTAGGCCGAGACGCCGATGATTTCGCCATGCGCGAAATTCACCAGGCCCATGATCGAGAAGACGACGGCGAGCCCGAGCGCCACCAGCGAATATTCGGCGCCGAAGGCGAGCGCGTTGAGAAGCTGCTGCAGAGCATAGTCCATCTCGCCGCCTACCCGCCGATATAGAGGTTGAACAGGCCGTGCTCGTCGGCGAGCTTGGCCGGCGGTCCGTCATAGCGCAGCGTGCCCGAGCTCACGACATAGACGCGGTCGGCGAAGCGCAGCGCCTGCTTGGCGTTCTGCTCGACCACCAGCAGCGTCAGCCCTTGCGCCTTCAGCTCGCCGATGAAATCGAAGATGCGCGCCACGATCTTGGGCGCCAGCCCGAGCGACGGCTCGTCGAGCAGCAGAAGCTTCGGCCGCGACATCAGCGAGCGGGCGATTGCCAGCATCTGCTGTTCGCCGCCCGAAAGCGTTCCGGCCGCCTGGCCGAAGCGTTCTGAAAGCACCGGAAACAGCGACAGGAACCGTTCGATGTCCTGGCGCACCCCGGCGGGATCGCGTCTTGTCGCGGCCCCCAGCCGCAGGTTTTCGCCGACGCTGAGATTGGAAAAAATATGCCGGCCTTCCGGCGTCGAGGTCAGTCCGGCGCGGATGCGATCCTCGGTGCGGACATGCGAAATATTCTTGCCGTTGAGCACGATGCGCCCCGAAGCCGGCGTTACCAGGCCGGTCAGCGCATTGATGGTCGAGCTCTTGCCGGCGCCGTTGGGCCCGAGCAGGGCGACAAGCTCGCCCTGCCCGACCTCGAGCGACAATTCGCGCACCGCCGTGACGGCGCCGTAGCGCACGACAAGCTTCTCGACCTTCAGCACCTGGTCCCCGCCCCGCCTTAGTTCAACGCCGGAACGAAGGTCGGCGGCGTGTCGGTGATCAGTACCCGCTTGCCGTCGGCAAAGCCCATCACCGGCACAGCCTTCACCGGATAACCCTTCTTCTCGGCGAAGGAGATCGTCGGCGCCGTCGTGCCTGGATAGCCGCCCGGTGCCCGGATCGCCTCGCGCAAGGCTGCGGGGTCGACGGTGCCGGCCTTCTTCGCCGCTTCGTAGCTGATCTGCACCATGTCGGCGCCGAGCGCGTCGAAGATGCCGTTGATCTTGTAGCCGTCGGCCTTGCACTGGGCGAGGAATTTGTCGATCGGGCCGTCGACGCCCGTCGCGCCATGGGTCGCGAACATCACCTTGTCCAGCGATTTCGGATCGCCGACGGTGCCTTCCAGCGACTTGTCGTCGAAGGCGTCGCAGCCGGCCACCCAGCCGTCATAGCCATTGGCGCGCAGCTGGCGGATGAGGATGCCGACATCCGGCAGCACGGCGCAGATATGAATCGCGTCCGGCTTATGCGGCAGCGCCTTGATCGAGGCGATCTGCGGCGACCAGTCGGTGGTGCCGTAGGAATAATTGAACTTGCCGACCACCTTGCCGCCGAGATGCTCGAACACCTCACCGAACCATTCGGGCAGCTTTTCCGAATAGGAACCGGCGTCGGGCGACACCATCAGCGCGACAGTCCGCGCACCCTTGCCGTAAAGCGCGTTGGCGGTGGCCGAGGCGTTGATCGGATCGGGCACGGCGCCGGCGATGAAATTGTCGAGGCCGGCCTGCTGCATCTCGAGCTGCGTGTTCGGTGCCGAGAACACGGTGGCGCCGTAAGGCTGCGCGGTCTGCGCCATCGGGATCAGCGCATCGGGGAACGGCACGCCGGTGATGATCTGCGCGCCGGCATCGAGGAATTTCTGGCCGAGCGAAACCGAAAGCTGCGGGTCGGAGCGGTTGTCCTCTATCATCAGCTCGACCTTGGGATCGTTCGCGCCCGCCGCCTTGTTCAGTCTGTCGGCCATGCAGCGCGCGCCCTCGGCCTCGCTGTAGGGCGCGTAGGCGCCGGTCATGGCGACCGCGAGCCCGATCTTGAGATCGGCGGCGCCAGCATGACCTGCCTGCAGCAGGCCGGCGGTCAGCACCGCGGCTCCCAGCAAAATCTTTTCCATTCTACCCCTCCTTCCTCTCGTTGTGGTTGTTCTTCCCGGGCCCTCAGGCTGTCTCCGACTGCCCGACATAGACCTCGATGACGCGCGGATCGCGCCACACTTCTTCCGTCTCGCCCGAAGCGATCACCTGGCCCTGGTCCATCACGCAAAGCCGGTCGCAGAGCCGGTTGATGAAGCGCAGGTCGTGGTCGATGACGATGGTGGCGCAGCCGACGTCGCGGCGGATGCCTTCGATCGCCATCGCCAGCGTCTCCGACTCGACCTCGTTGAGGCCGGCCGCCGGCTCGTCGAGCAGCAACAGCGACGGCGCCAGCGCCAGCGCGCGGGCGATCTCGAGCCGGCGCTGGCTGCCATAAGGCAGCGTGCCGGCCGGGCTGTCGGCGAAGCCCGCCAGCCCGTATTGCTGCAGCAGCTGATCGACGCCGATCCGACCGGCGGCGTCGGGGCGCACGGCGCGGCAGGTGATATGCGCCACCTCGACGTTCTGGCGTACAGTCAAATCCTTGAACAGCTTGATGGTCTGGAAGGTGCGGCCGACCCCTGCCCGCGCGCAATGCTCCGGGCCGCGGCCGGTGATCTCCTCGCCCGCCAGGCGCACGCTGCCGCTGTCCGGTTTGAGCACGCCCGAAATGGCGTTGACGAGGGTCGACTTGCCGGCGCCGTTCGGACCGATGAGGCCGAGAATCTCGCCGGCCTCGCAGGTCAGCGAGGCGTTGCGCAACGCCTGCACGCCGCCGAATGTCTTGCTGACTGCCTCAACCGACAGCATCGGTCATCTCTCCCATTCCCGGCCGCTGGCTGTTCTCCTGTCGGCCGGTCAAAAGGATGCTAGTCCCCCGACTTTTCCAGAACAAGTATTTTTTTCCATTTTAGAAAAATTCTTGAGCGGAAAGGCCTGGACCCGTCGATCAGGCGCCTGCCCGCGGCGGCAACCCGTCGCGCGGCACGGTGTTCGACATCAGCATGATGACGGGCTCGTCGCCGAGCGCGACATAGGCGTGCTGCATTTCGCCGTCGAACAGAATGCTGTCGCCAGGCTGCAACACGGTCGGGTCGTAATGGAGCGTGTGGAGCTGCAGGCTGCCGCTCAGCACGTGGATGAACTCCTCACCCGAATGGCTGCGCCAGCCGCCGTTTTCCTCGAAGTTCCTGGCGTGCAGCGTGACGCGCCAGAAAATGTTGGTCTTGTCGCGGAAATCGCTGCACAAGACCTCGAATTCCATGGCATTGCCTTCGTGCAGGATGCCGCTGCCGGCGCGCGTGATCGAGCGCCGCGCCTGCGGTCCGGGCTTCGGGCTGAACAGGAACGAGGCCACCGGCACGTGCAGCACGCCGGCGATCATCAGCGCGATGTCGACCGTCAGCCTGGCTTTGCCGTTCTCCAGCTTCGACAGTTGCGAGACGGAAAGGCCGGAGCGCTCGCTGAGGTCGCGCAAGGTGATGTTTTGCTGCTTGCGCGCGTCGCGGATCTTGCTGCCCACATTGCCTTGCATCGTCCACGCCCATGGCTGTCGTGTTTCCAATTCGACAAGCTCTAGCGTTCCGCTATTTGAGCGTCCAGCCTTTAGACGGCTACGGCTGATTGCGGCCATAAGGATATCGCGACGGTGGCAAAGGCAGCCTCCAAGATGCGGCTGATGCGTTCGAATGTTTCCGGATTGGCCAGGAGATCGTTGCGGACCTCGAGGTAGAGGCAGGGCCGGCCCTGTTGCAGCCCATGCCGGTTCAGCGTGTAACCGACAGCCTGGCGCCAGTCGTAAGGTTCGTTGTCGCCGATCCTGAAGCCTGCGTCCGCGCCCTGGGTCCTGAGCGTTTTCAGCACCGCGGTGACGAAGGGCGACTGGTCCCGCCACAGCACGCCGATATCGACATTGCGCTGCACCCCGCCCATCACCGGCGTGAAGGAATGCACCGAGATCAGCGCCCGCCTGCCGGCGGTCGCTTCGATGATCGCCCGCTCGACCGGCGCCCAGGCGACAAGCTTGCGCAGCCGCAAATCCGCGGCATCGACCGCCAGATTGCCCGGCACCGGAATGCCGCCGAGGTCCGGCCGCATGAAGTCCCATTCCTCGGCCGGTCGGTTGTAGTCGAGGAACAGCCGAGAATAGCGCGCGATCACCGCCGGCGCCCGCAACGTTTGCGAGAGCCGCCGCGTCAGCGCATCGACACCAATATCGACCGCGAAATGGGTGCCGAGATAAGGCTCTGCCAGGCCAAGGTCGCGCCACGCCGCCGGCACGGCGTTGCCGGCATGCTCGGCGATCAAGAGATAGGGGCTGGCCGCTTCCGGCAGCAGCCGTTCCACCCCGGCCGCGGCAAGCGCCGCGACCGCCGCATCGCCAAGCTTTTCAAGGTCCCGCACGGTCGGATGCCGCTGACGGTCAGGCGATGACGGAGCGGACATGGTACGCCTTCGCCGCCGTCGCCTCGATCAGGCCGGCGCGTCCGTTGGTGCGCCCGAGACCGGAGTTCTTGATGCCACCCCACGGCAGATAGAGGTCGGCATGGTCGCAACGGTTGAGATAGACCGTGCCGGCCTCGACCTCGTCGAGCAAGGTCACGCCGCGCTCGACATCGCGCGTCCAGATCGAGGCGCTGAGGCCATAGTCGCTGTCGTTCATCAGCCGGATCGCCTCGTCGTCACCGCTCACTGCCTGGACGCAGGCCACCGGCCCGAACAGCTCGTCGCGCATGATCTGCATGGTATGATCCACGCCGGTCAGCACTTCAGGCGCGACATAGGCGGTCCCGAGCTTTGCCGCCTTGAGCGTACCATCCTGCGGCATCAGCCGCTTCGCCCCTGCCCGCACCGCGCTTTCGGTAAGGCCGCGAATGGTGTCCGCGGCAACCGCGCGCACCACCGGACCGACCATCGGCCTTTCGCCGATCGGGTGGCCGATGGACCATTTCGCCGTCTCGGCGACCAGCGCCTCGACGAAACGATCATGGATCGAGCGGTCGACATAGATGCGCTCGACCGAGCAGCAGGACTGGCCGGCATTGGAATAGCTGCCCTCGGCGATCAGCAGAACCGCCGCTTCGAGGTCGGCATCTGCACGCATATAGGTCGGATCCTTGCCGCCGAGCTCCAGATGCACCTGGGTGAAGGTGCCGGCCGCCGCCGCATGCACGCGCCGGCCGCCATTGACCGAGCCGATGAAATTGACGGCGTTGAAGACGCTCGACGCGATCAGCCGCTCGGCGTCCGCATGGTCGAGATGCAAGCTCTGGAAGACGCCTTCCGGTCCGCCGGCGGCGCGAAAAGCCTCCTCGGCGAGCTCGGCGATCAGCGGGGTCTGCGGCGAATGCTTGAAGATCACCACATTGCCCGCGGCAAGCGGCGACGTGACCAGATAGCCGAGCATGGCGGTCGGGTAGTTCCAGGCGCAGATCGACAGATGCAGGCCGCCGGCCACCGGCCTGGCGTAGCGGCGGATGTTTTCATCCGAAGGGTAAGCCATGTCGGCCAGCGTCTCGGGGGCGGCGCCTGCAAGCAGCTCGCCGATCAGCGCCAGGCGCGGCGTCTCGTCGGCCTGCCATAGCGGCCTGCCGATCTGCCATGCCACCGCCTCGGCCAGCGGGGCGGCGCGCGCCTTCATCTCCTCGCCGAAGCGCAGAAGGATCGCCAGGCGCTCGGCCAGCGGCATGCGCCGCCAGCCCGGCAGCGCCGCGCGGGCCCGGGCAACAGTCGCCTCGATCGTCGGGCCGTCCGCATAGCTGCGCGTGGCGTAGATCGTGCCGTCGACAGGAGAGGTCACCGAAAATGTCCGCGTGCCGGAATGCAGGTTCATGGTCTTGGAATCCACCCATAGGAAGCTGTCGATCGCGGCACGATATCGCGATTTTCCATTTTGGCAAATTTTTTCGAATACGGCTTGATGGTTTTTTTGTCCGCCCCTATTGTCCCGCTATCGCGCCTTGGCGCCAACACCAAGAGGGGTGACGGATGGTCGTCTTTGATTTCACCGGCAGGCATGCGGTCGTGGCTGGTGCCGGCGGCGGCATGGGCGAGGCCATCGCGCTTGCGCTGCTCGATGCAGGCGCCTCCATCACCGCCATCGACGTCAAGGCGCGTCCGGCCTCGCTGGCCGGATATGACGACCGGCTGACCTTCGCCCAGGGCGATCTTACCGACGCCGCCTTCGTCGAAGAGGTCATCGGCACTGCCGGCCGCGAGCGCGGCGGCATCGACTATCTGGCCAATGTCGCCGGCGTTCTGTGGTTCGGTCGCGACAGGTCGGCGCTCGACATGGATCTCGGCGTCTGGGATGACGTCTTCAACATCAACCTGAAATCCTTCGTGCACACGGCGCGCGCGGTCGTCCCCCATATGCGCGCCGGCGGGCGCGGCGGCGCCATGGTGCATTTCTCGACCATCCAGTGGTATCGCGGCGACCCCAACCCGCAGGACGCCTATCAGGCCTCAAAAGCCGGCGTGTGCGCGCTGTCCAAGTCGCTAGCCATGCAGCTTGCGGGCGAGCGCATCCGTTCGAACGCGATCTGCCCCGGCATGGCGCTGACACCGTTGCAGGCGCGCTGGGACACCGAGGAGAAACGCGCCGCCGTGGCGAGTTACGCGCCTCTCGGCCGCATCGGCACGCCGCAGGACATGGCCAACGCCGCGCTCTTCCTGCTCTCTGACGCCGCGAGCTACATCACCGGCATCGAACTCGCTGTCGACGGCGGCCTCTTGATGCGGATGTGAGCGGCTGGCGACCGCCGAACGGCGGCGTCAACACATGTCTCCCGAAAGTGGGAACCGGTTTCGGGATAAAGACATGCGTAAAATCAAGAACCTAAAGCGCATGGAGCGAATCTGAAAGATCGCGACGCGCTTTAGGCCGCCACGGCCGTCCCCTGGATCGCCCTGCCCCAGTCGAGCAACGGCTTGGCGCCAAGCGTGAACCGGACGAGATCGTCGACCAGCGCCGGCGAATGGATCGTCGCCGGATCGATGTCGTGCCGGACCACGAAATGCCGGTTGCGCACCGCTTGCGCAAGATCCTCGTCGCCGACGTCCTCGAAGCCGCGCGGCGCGCGCTTGAGGCGATCCTCCGCATCAAGCTCGAGGCCCGCCTTCTTGAGTGAAGTGACCATGGCGCGGAACGCGGCCGGCTTGGTCACGATCGCCTTGCGCATGGCCTGCAGCAGCTCCGGCGCCGGCTGCCACCATGCAACGCCGGCGAAGCAACGCTCCAGTCCGATATGCACATAGAAGACGCCTTGCGACATCTTGCTGCCGTCTGGCGACAGGATCGCCGACAGGTGCCGGTTGTAGGGCCGCTTGTCCTTGGCGAAGCGCACGTCGCGATTGATGCGGAACAGCGATCTCTTGCGATCGCCGCGCAGACCGAGCTTCGCCGCCTCGAATCGCTCTGTGAGCGTCTCGACCAGATCGCAGAGCGGCCCATGCAGCTCACTGTCGTAAAGGTCGCGATTCTCCTGGAACCATTCGCGGCTCTGGTGGAAGTCGAGCGCCTTGAAGAAAGGGATGGCTTTAGGCCCAAAACCCTTGAACTCGCCCGTCATCACGCCTTGCCGACCCGCTGCAGCCAGGTGTCCTCGTCGATGACTTCGACGCCGAGTTCACCGGCAAGTTTCAGTTTGGAACCCGCCCCTGGCCCGGCCACCAGCAGATCGGTCTTGGCCGACACCGAGCCCGCCACCTTGGCGCCGAGCCGTTCTGCCATTGCCTTGGCCTCGGACCGTGTCATCTTTTCCAGCGTGCCGGTGAAGACGATGGTCTTGCCCGCAACCTCGCTATCGGCCGAAACGGTGACGATATACGACTTCGGCTTGACCTGCTCGAGCAGCCTGTCGAGCACGTCATCGTTGCGTTCGTTGCCGAAGAAGTTGCGCAACGCATCGATGACGGTGTCACCGATGCCATTGATCGACGGGAACACGGTGTGGGGATTCTCCGCCTTTGCCGTTTCCTTGCCGATGCGAATCAGTTCCTCGATGGTCGAGAACTGGCGGGCAAGCACGGCGGCCGTCGTCTCGCCGATATGGCGGATGCCGAGCGCGAAGATGAAGCGGTCGAGCTCCGGCTCGCGCCGCGCGTCGATGGCCGCGAAGAGCTTGTCGAGGCCTTCATAGTTGCGATCCTCGACGCTGCGCACATTCTTGCGCGTCTTGCCCGAGGCTTCCTCGCGCAGCCGCGCCTGCTCCTCGCGCCGCTCGGCCAGCGCCTTGGTGACGGCTGGCCTTCGGTCCTTCAGCGTGAAGATGTCGGCCGCTGTCTTGACCAGCCCCGAATTGAAGAAGAGGTCGATGTTTTCCGCGCCGAGGCCCTCGATATCGAGCGCGCCGCGCGACACGAAGTGGCGCAGCCTTTCCACCGCCTGCGCGGCGCAGATCAGCTCGCCGGTGCAGCGGCGGCGTGAGTCTTCCTTACCCGTCTTCTCGTTGATCTCGCGCGTCGCCGGCGAGCCGCAGACCGGGCAGGTATGCGGGAATTCATAGGGAACCGCGCCGGCCGGCCGCTTGTCGATGACGACGCTGACGATCTGCGGGATGACGTCCCCTGCCCGCTGGATCACCACCGTGTCGCCTATCCGCACGTCGATGCCGTCGCGGATCGGCTGGCCGTTGCTGTCGAAGCCTTTGATATAGTCTTCATTGTGCAGCGTGACGTTTTCGACCACCACGCCGCCGACCGTGACCGGCGCCAGCCGCGCCACCGGCGCCAGCGTGCCGGTGCGGCCGACCTGGATGTCGATCTTCTCGACCGTCGTCATCGCCTGCTCGGCCGGGAATTTGTGGGCGACGGCCCAGCGCGGCTCGCCGGTCACGAAACCCCATCGGCGCTGCAGCTCGAGCTGGTCGACCTTGTAGACGACGCCGTCGATGTCGTAGCCGAGCGAGGAACGCCGTTCCTCGATCTGGTGATACTGCGCGATCAGGTCCTCGATCGACTTCGCCCGCACCATCAGCGGGCTGACCTTGAACCCCCACTCGCCGAATTTCTGCACCGCCTCGAACTGCGTCGGCGCGGGGTCCGCCGTCGTGTAGCCCCAGGCATAGGCGAAGAATTTGAGGTTGCGGCTGGCGGTGACCGACGGGTCCTTCTGGCGCAGCGACCCTGCCGCCGTGTTGCGCGGATTGACGTAGTCCTGGCCGCCGACCGCCGCCGAACGCTGCTTCAGGGCCTCGAATTCGGCGTAGGTCATGTAGACCTCGCCGCGGATTTCGATCGTCTCCGGCCAGCCCGACCCCCTCAGCGCCTTCGGAATGTCGGCAATCGTCTTCAGATTGGCGGTGATGTCCTCGCCGACAGCGCCGTCACCGCGCGTCGCGCCCTGCACGAACACACCGTTCTCGTAGCGCAGCGAGGCCGACAGGCCGTCGATCTTCGGCTCGGCGGTGAAGGCGATGTCGAGGTCCTTGTCACGGTCGAAGAAACGCCGGCCGCGTTCGATGAAATCGGCGACGTCCTGGTCGGTATAGGCCTTGGCGAGGCTGAGCATCGGCACGGCGTGGCGCACCTTGGCAAAACCTTCCGCCGGCGCGGCGCCAACCCTGAGCGACGGCGAATCCTCACGCACCAGCCCCGGGAACTGCTCCTCGATGGCAAGATTGCGCCGCCGCAGCGCGTCATATTCGGCATCGGTGATGGTCGGCGCGTCTTCCGTGTGATAGCGCCGGTCGTGCTCAGCAATCTCGGCCGCCAGCCGCTTCAGCTCATCAGCTGCTTCGCTTTCGCTCAGCGATTCGACTGGTTTTTCCGACATGCTGCGCGATCCTCAAAGTGTGGCAGGCCACTATAAATCAGGATTCGCCGACAGGGGGATGGCCTGTGGAAAAATCATTGGCCGACAGGAAGATACAGACATCTCCTGACTCTGCTTCCGAGGGGCCAAGGGGTCGAACTTCTAAGCGGCGGCCGTGTTCTCGCGCAACAGTCGATCCGCCGCCGCGCGAGCTTCGTCGGTGATGGTGGCGCCGGCCAGCATGCGGGCGATCTCTTCCTGGCGCGCGGCGCGGTCCATCTCGGCGATGCCGGTGGCGACGCGGTCCTTGCCGCCGGATTTCGAGATCAGGAAATGCGTCGCCGCGCGTGCCGCGACCTGCGGCGCATGCGTGACCGATAGCACCTGCACCCGCTTCGACAGCCGCGCCAGCCGCTGGCCGATGGCGTCGGCCACCGCGCCGCCGACACCGGTATCGATCTCGTCGAAGACCAGGGTCGGCGCCGAGCCGCGATCGGCAAGCGCCACCTTCAGCGCCAAAAGGAAGCGCGACAGCTCGCCGCCAGAGGCGACCTTCATCATCGGCCCAGGCCTGGTGCCCGGATTGGTGCGCACCCAGAATTCGACCTGGTCGATACCTTCTTCCATGCGGCTCTCGGCATCGCTTGCGATCTCGACGATGAACTCGGCCCGCTCGAGCTTCAGCGCCGGCAATTCGGCCATCACCGCCTTGGTCAGCCCCGCCGACGCTGCATGGCGCAGCGACGACAGCTGCGCGGCGGAAATATCGTAGGCCTCGCGCCCTGCGGCGGCCTGCTTTTCCAGCGCATGCAGCCGCTCCTCGCCGGCATCGAGGTCAGCAAGATCGGCCACCATCGTGTCGCGCAGCTTCGCCAGGTCGTCGACCGGCACATTGTGCTTGCGCGACGCGGCGCGCAGCGCAAACAACCGCTCTTCCGCCTTCTCCAGACGCTGCGGATCATATTCGGTGGCGCGCAGCGCAGCTTCGACGCCGGACTGCGCCGCATCGAGCGAGATCATCGCCTCGTCAAGCGACTTCACCACCTCGTCGAGCAGACCGGGCGCTTCGCTCGATTTGCGCTGCAACCGCCGCAACAGGCTGGCAAGCTGGGGCAAGGGCGAAGCCGGTCCCGACAGCACGTCCTGCGCGTCATGGATTTCGCCGGCGATCTTTTCGACGCGCATCATCTGCGCGCGCAAATCCGCAAGCTCCGTTTCCTCGCCCGGCGCCGGATCGAGCTTTGCGAGCTCGGCCACGGAAGCGCGCAGGTAATCGGCCTCGCGCGCCGCCGCCTCGACCTTGGCGCGATGCCGGGAAAGCTCCTGCTCGCAATTTCGCCAGTAGCGCCAAGCTTCGCCCGTGCCGCGCACGGCACCCAGATGGCCGCCGAAACTGTCCAGCAATTCGCGATGCGCGCCGGGATCGACCAGGGCACGTTCGTCATGCTGGCCGTGGATCTCGACCAGCGCCCGGCCGACCTCGCGCATCAGCGTGACGCTGGAGGGCTGATCGTTGACGAAGACGCGGGTGCGGCCGTCTGCCGTCTGCACGCGGCGCAGGATGACGTCGCCATCGTCCTCGATCTCGTTTTCGGCGAGCAGCGCGCGAGCCGGATGATTGCGCGGCACGTCGAACACCGCGATGACCTGGCCTTGCGCCGCGCCGTGGCGGACGAGCGAAGCATCGCCGCGCGCGCCGAGCGCCAGCGACAAGGCATCGAGCAGGATGGATTTGCCGGCGCCGGTCTCGCCGGTCAGCACCGAAAGCCCAGGCAGGAAGTCGATGTCCAGCTTCTCGATCAGGACGATATCGCGGATCGACAGTCTGGACAGCATCGCAAGCTTCAGGCGCCGGTGATCAGCTTCCCGGCCTTGGAGATCCATGACCCGGCATTTTCGCGCGGCTCAAGCCCGTTGCTCTGCAGGAGCTTGTAGGAATCCTTGTACCACGAGCTGTCAGGATAGTTGGTGCCGAGCACCGCTGCGGCCGTCTGCGCCTCCGAGGTCAGACCCATGGCATAGTAGGACTCGGTCAGGCGCGCGAGCGCCTCCTCGACATGGCGGGTGCTGGAATAGTTCTCGACCACGGTGCGGAAGCGCTTCACAGCGGCGATGTATTCGCGGCGCTCGAGATAGTAGCGGCCGATCTGCATCTCCTTGCCGGCGAGCTGGTCGTTGGCGAAGCGGATCTTGTCCTTGGCGTCGCCGACATATTCGGAGTTCGGCCAGCGCGTCACCAGATCCTGCATGGTCTGGATGGTCTGGCGGGCTTCCTTCTGGTCCTGGGTGACGTCCTTGATCTGCCGGTAATAGCAGAGCCCGATGATGTACTGCGCGTAAGCCGCATCGTCGGTCGAGGGATAAAGCGTCAGATAGCGCTTCGCGGTGCCGATCGCTTCGTCGTAATTGCCGCCGCGATAGTCGGCGAAAGCGCCCATCACCATCGATTTGCGGGCGAATTCCGAATAGGGATGCTGGCGGTCGACCGCGTCGAATTTCTTGCTCGCCTCGTCGAGGCGGCCGGCATTCATGTTGGCCAGGCCCTGGTTGTAGAGAACGTCGGCCGGTTCGGTCTGGTCGACATAGGTCGCCAGGTTGACATCCTTCTCGGAGGACATGCAGGCCGACAACACGAGCGCGGGAGCCACCACCGACAGCGCCAGCAAAGCACGTCGACGCGGCGTTGCCGATTGACCAACTCGCGAAAAAAACATGTTTGGATTCCGCCCCTTCGGCGTCGTTTCGGTCCGGGCCGAAGCCATAAACCATTATCCCCTTGCCCGGCAACGCTATGTCCGGCCAATCGCACATTTTTGTGGCGACCGCCGCGCGCTGCAAACAAGCCGCGATTTGGCGCCCCGGTGATGCAATATTACCACACAGCCTTGCCTCACATCAAACCGGCCGGCTGCGTCTTGCCACATCAGGCGAGATATTGCCCCGTCGATCGCAAAGGAACCGTTACATGTCCCAGGAAGTGGAAACACCGCGCCTGTTGCTGAAGCCCGTGATCCCGGCCGACCGGGATGATCTTTTCGCTCTGGAGCAGGATCCGGACGTGATGCGCTTTCTCAATGGCGGCGGGCCGACGCCGCCGGACGGCATCGATCCTTCTGTCGACTTCCTGATGCCGCGCGGCATCGAACTGGGCGTTTGGAGCGCCCGGGAGAAGGTATCCGGCGCGTTTGTCGGCTGGTTCTCGCTATACGATCGCGGCGATGGTTCGGCGGAATTAAAGCGCGTCGCGATCTTTCAGATTCGCTCCTTGCGCTTTAGGCTTTTGATTTTGCGCATGTCTTTGCCTCGAAACCGGTTCCCACTTTCGGGAGACATGCTTTAGGCTATCGCTTGCGGCGCGCGGTTTGGCGGCTCGGCTACGCCAGCGAAGGCGCGAGAGCGCTGGTCGAGTCCGGTTTCTCCCGCTTCGGTTTTGTCCGAATCATTGCCAGCACGATGGCCGTCAACAAGGCTTCGCGCCGTGTCCTGGAAAAGGCCGGGCTCACGCATGTCGGCACGTTCTATGTCGAAGAGCCCGACAGGCTGCCGGGGGCCGAGCACGGCGATGTGGAATACGAAATCCGGCGCGAAACCTGGGACGCGTCGGCTCAGATCACCCAGGGCGCGTAGACCGGCCGGCTGACGGCGATCATCTCGGCGACGCGGCCGCGCTCGCGGCGCCGGGTCTCGACGATCTCGAAGGCCGTGTGGTCGGAAAGCAGCCGGCGCAACGCCGAGGCGTTCATCCGGTGGCCGCCGCGATAGGAGCGGAAGCAGCCGATGAAGCGAGCGCCGGCCAGCGCCAGGTCGCCCATCGCATCGAGCGTCTTGTGGCGGGCGAACTCATTGGAATAGCGCAGCCCGCCGACATTGATGACGCGGTTGTCGTCGCCGATGACGAGCGAGTTTTCGAGCGACGAGCCGAGCGCGTAGCCTGCGGCCCAAAGCCTCTCGACGTCCTTCATGAAGCCGAAGGTCCGCGCCCGCGCGATGTCGCGGCGGAAGATGTCGGGATTGATGTCGGAAGCGAATTGCTGTCGACCGATCGCCGGGCTCTCGAAATCGATCTCGATCTCGAAGCGCGTGCCGTCATAGGGGCGGAACTCCGCCCAGGACGCGCCTGCTTCCACGCGCACCGGCTTGACGACGCGGATATAGCGACGCTTCACCGCCAGCGTCTCGATGCCCGCCTGGTCGATGGCTTCGACGAAGGCCATGGCGCTGCCGTCGAGAATGGGAACTTCCGACCCGTCGATCTCGACGATGAGGTTGTCGATGCCGAGGCCGAACACCGTGGCCATCAGATGCTCGACCGTGCCGATATGCTCGCCGGCCGGGTCGCCAAGCATGGTGCAGAGA
>NZ_VFUA01000068.1 GCF_006440735.1 Mesorhizobium sp. B2-7-1
ATTTTCGAACTTGAGTTCGACGCGTCCTTTCATCGGCCCCTTGTTGACCGCGACATTGGCGACGCGCTCCATTTGCTGGCGCCAGTCATTGCCGACGAAATTGTTGGAAAGGTAGATGGCGTAGGTCTTCTTGGCTTCGGCATGGCCGGATGTCGCTCCGACGCACACTGCGAATCCGGCAAGCGCCACCAAGCCGGCGCACAGGCTCCTTGATTGCATTGTCTCCTCCTATGTTCCTCCCCGGCCGGCGATGGACTGCGCCATCTTGATCAGACACCGGGCCTCACGACGGCCGTGAGCACGGGCGGAATTCGGACGCTCCTCGCCCGCCGCCGGCACTTCAGCCTAGCTATCATGCTATTATAATTTTATAGGCCTGTCCATGCGCCCATCAGCAGAAATCGCACTTTAGAGCGGCCTCAGGACAGGTCGTTCGGCGCGTCGTAGGTGATGCTGAAAATATCGGCCGGATGGCGCGCGACGGAGAACTCGATGCTGCGCTGGTCGGCCGACTGATAGAGCATCTCCACCGTCAGCACCGCGCCGCCCAGCGAGATGCCGAGATCAGTGGCTACCGCCTCATCGGCGATTTCGGCGCGCACGGTGACATGCGCCACATCGAGACGCAGGCCGAGATGCTTCTGCACCGAGCGGAAGATCAGCACGTCGGAAAAGTCTTCGCGCTTCAGCCTGGCGCCGATGTCTGGGGGAAAGTAGGTGGTGATCTGCGCCTTCCTCTGCTCGCCGATCGACAGCACGCTGCGCAGGCAATAGCCCGCCTCCTCCTTGCCCATGCCGAAATGGCGCTGCAGCACGGGGGAGACTTCCTTGCGATAGGATTTCACCATGAGCTGCGCGTCCTTGGTGAAGGCCGCCATGTCGGCGAAATTCTTGAACTTCCAACTCAGATTGACCGACGGGCTGCGCGCCGCGACCACCGCCGGCTTCGCCGAGCGCTTCTTGATCAGTCCGTCGGCCTCGAGATCGCGCAACGCCTGGCGCACGGTGATCAGGCTGACCCCGAAATGCTCGGCGATCGCCGCCTCCTTCGGCAATTCGCCGCCGACAGGAAAGGTGCCGTCACCGATCGGCACCCGCAATATGTCGGCGAGCTGGCGATACAGCGGCCCGTTGGAACGTCCAAGCGTGCGCCTAGGAAGACTGTCGATGGTGGGAACGGTGTGGTCCATGAGCCTCGTCGCGTCTGTATCGAAGCTTTTATAATAGCTTCCGCCGCCCGAGGCTATCGCATGACGCGCAAAACTGCGCAGGGTTACGACACCGCCTAGACGAAGAGCCGAAGCGGGTGCTCGATCGCCGATTTCAGCGCGGCGAGCCACGCGACCGAGGCTGCCTCGTCCACACGCGCGGCGTCCGCGGTTAGCAGGCATTCGGCATTGTCACCGGTGGAGCTGACCGAGACTGTCAAGCGCATGGCCCGGCCCGGCAACAGCGGCATCATCATTGGCCGGATATCGCCTGGCGGCAGCTGCTGCACGGACAGGGTGGCGGGTTTTTGCGAATCGTCGCTTGTGTCCGCCTGGGCAGCAAGCCGCATCGCGCGCAGCGATGTCAGCGGCATTCCCGACGTGGTCGGGAAAACGACCTGACGCTTGTTCAGTTCGAGCGCCAGCGGCGCCTCGCCGATTTGTGCCGCGTCCGAAATCTCGCCGAACGCGCTACCTGCGGCGCGCAGCAGGATATCATCAATGTCGAATACCTTCCCCGAGCTCTCCAGCGAGGCCAACAATTCATGCAAGGCACCCAACGCGATCGATGTCGCGAAGGCGGCGATGCTGGACGCGGCAATCGGCGGCGCCGTGCCCGCGGCAAGAAGCTCTGACGGCGCCCCAGCCGCGACAAAGTCAAGCACGTCTGCGGCCAGGATGCGGCCACCCGGACCGGTGCCAAGGAGCGCCTCGAGCGGAAAGCCGCGCTCGCGGGCAAGCCGGCGCGCATAGGGCGAGACAGCCAGCCGCGATGCCACCGCAACGTTCATTTCAGATACTCGGAATTGACGCAGTTGGTCAGCCGACCCTCGGTGAGATAGGCATGCACGACTTCGATCGATTTCAGCCTGAGATCGCGCATCGCCGCGGGGCTGTAGAAGGCCGCATGCGGCGTCACGATCAGCCGGTTGGCGACCCATGGCTCGCGGCGCCGCCACGCCGCCAGAAGCGGATGGTCGAGATCGCCGGGTTCGTTCGGCAGGACGTCCAACCCGGCACCGGCGACCGTGCCGTTGCGCAACGCCGCTTCCAGCGCGTCGAGATCGACGATCGGGCCGCGAGCTGTGTTGACGAGGACAAGGCCGGACTTGGCGGCGGCGAAGGCAGCCGCGCCGAGCAGCTTGCGCGTTTCTTCACTCAACGGCGTGTGGACGCTCACCACATCGGCCCGCCCCATAAGCTCGGCCAGCGAATGCACTCGCTCGTAGCCGGTCGACAGGTCGACCCCGGACAGAAGATGCGGATCGTAGAACACCACCCTCATGTCGAAGGCGGCGGCGCGGCGGGCCACGGCAAGCCCGATGCGGCCAAGCCCCACGATGCCGAAGGTCGCGCCCTTGTGGCGGCGCACCAGCGGCGCCTTCGAGAAATGCCAGCCCTCGGCGCCATTGGCCGCAAGCTCGGCCGCATAGGCGGACGTGCCGCGCGTCAGCGCCAACATCAGGCCGATGGCATGGTCGGCAACTTCGGTGGTGCCATAGTCTGGCACGTTGCAGGCGGGAATCTTGCGCCCACCCCAGCCGGCCGTATCGATGTTGTCGAAGCCGACGCCGGAGCGCACCGCGATCCTGGCCTTGGGAAAGGCGGTCGGCGCGGCGGCCACATTATGGGTCGGCGAATAATTGATGACCGCATCGACCGCCTGGCAAACCGCCGGATCGAGCACAGCCGCCTTGTCGTTGGTCGAACGGGCGAGGATGAGCTCGATATCCGGATAGTGCTCGCGTTCGAGCTCGGCCTCGTCGGCGGCCTGCCAATTGGCGCACAGGATCTTCATGCTTGCCCTTCGGATCATGGGTACAGGTGATTATTTCTTGATGCCGCCGATGCGCCCGCCCATCGGCACCACGGCGCCGACCGGCTGATCGATGGCGCTGAGCATTCCGCTGACCGGCGCCTCGATCTCGACCACGGCCTTGTCGGTCTCGATCTCTGCGATCAGCTCGCCTTCCTTCACAGTGTCGCCCACCGCTTTCAGCCATTTGACGACCGTGCCTTCGCTGACGGTGAGATCGCCGAACGGCATCGTCACCGGCTCATCGTCGCCGGCGGCGGGAGTGAGAGCGGCTGGCGCAGCGGGCTGCGGCTTGGCTGGAGCAGGCTTTACCGGCGCGGCACTTTTCAGGCCGACCGTGTACCAGTGATCCGGCACCGGCGGTTTGCCGGCGATGACGTCGCGAACGCCCTCGGCGATGCGTCTCGTGTCGACCAGCATCGCGCGTTCCAGCACCGGCGCGAAGGGATGCGAGGTCGGTGCGCTGTGCAGCCTTCCCGGCGGGGCGTCGAGCTCGTCGAAGGCGAGCTCGTTGATCGCCTGGGCGATCTCGCCGCCAAGGCCGCACATGGCCCACGCCTCGTCGACGATGAGCAGGCGATGCGTCTTCCTGACGCTGGCGACAATCGTATCGATATCGAGCGGCATGACGGTGCGCGGGTCGACCACCTCAGCCTCGATGCCTTCGGCCGCCAAGGCCTCCGCGGCCTCCAAGGCGCGCTGCACCATCTGCCCGGCCGCGACGATGGTGATGTCCTGGCCAACCCGCGCGATCCGCGCGACGCCGAACGGCACATAATGCTCGCCGACCGGCACCTCGCCCTTTGAGGCAAACAGCGCCTTCGGCTCGAGCATGATGACCGGGTCGCCGGCTCTCAGCGCCGTCTTCATCAGGCCCTTGGCATCGGCCGGGTTCGACGGCACGCAGACGATCAAGCCAGGCATATGGGCGAAGACCGGGTGGTAGATACCGCTGTGATGCGGGCCGGAACTGCGCAGCGCGCCGGCGCCGACACGCACCACCATCGGCGCGCTCATGACACCGCTGGTCATGTAGCGCAGCTTCGCCGCTTGCAGGAAAATCTGCCCGGCGGTCTCGAAGGCGAAGTCGGCGAACATCAAATCGGAAACGGTGCGCGCGCCGGTGGCCGAAGCGCCGACGGCGGCGGCGGTGAACCCCTGTTCGGAGATCGGCGTGTCGACCATGCGATCGGCGCCGAACTCCTGCCACAGGTTCTTGGTGTGGGCGAAGCTGCCGCCGCGCTCGCCGGTGCCCTCGCCGAAATACAGGATCGCCGGGTTGGCGCGCATCTCCTCGGCAATGCCGTCGCGCACCGCCTCGAGCCAGCCTTGCGTTCGCGTCTCGCCGACGGCGCGCGGCTGCAGGGCGGCCGGCGGATTGATCGGATCGGCAAAGACATGCAGGCGCACCGTCGCCGGATCGGGCTCGGGCGAATTGCGGGCGAAGGTGAGCGCCTCCTCCACCACCTTCTCGATCCGCGCCTCGATGGCGGCGAGCGCCTCGGTGTCGGCGACGCCATACTCCTCGATCAGCCGCTTGCGGAACATGTCGATCGGATCGCGCTTGATCCAGGCGTCGAGCTCCTCCTGCGTCCTATACGTGCCGATGACCGGGTCGCCCTCATGATGGCCGACGGTGCGATAGGTCTTGGCCTCGATCAGCGTCGGGCCCTTGCCTGCCCGGGCGCGTTCCGTGGCTTCCTTCATGGCCAGCCAGACGGCAAAGGCATCGTTGCCGTCGACGGCGACGCCGGGCATGCCATAGGACGCGGCCTTGGTGGCGATCTCGGGATTGAGCGTGATCGATTTGAGCGGGGTCGCGGTGGCGTAGAGATTGTTCTCGCAGATGAAGACCGCCGGCGCGCGCTGCACCGCGGCGAAGTTGAGCGCCTCGTGGAAGCCGCCGTGATTGGCTGCGCCGTCGCCGAAGAAAGCGACGCCGATATCGTCGCGGCCCTGTTGGCGCGCGCTCATGCCGATGCCGACGGCATGGCCGATGCCGGCAGCGACGATGCCGTTGGTGCCGAACAGGCCGACCGAGCGGTCGTAGAGATGCATGGTGCCGCCACGGCCGCCGCAAATGCCGTCGGCCTTGCCGAACAGCTCGGCCATCACGCGCCCGGGGTTGGCGCCCTTGGCAAGCGCATGGCCGTGGCCGCGATGGGTCGATGTCACCCAGTCCGTCGGCCGCAAATGCGCGCAGACTCCGACGCCGGTCGCTTCCTCGCCGATGTAGAGATGCAGAAAACCAGGTGTCTCGCCCTTGCGGCAAGCGATCTGGGCAACGCTCTCGAAGCGGCGCAGCAACACCATGCGTTCGAACAGGTCGAGCAGGATTTTTCGGTCGGGCAGATTTGGCGCACCCTTGAAATCCTCGCGTGCGCGCGCCGCAGAAATTGCCACCAAAGCCTCCCATGAATCCGTCTGGCGCCGGGCAGACACGCGCCGGCGGCGAGCTTGTGGCTGCTCGCTTCGGGTTCATCATAGATTATAATAGCATAATGTCTACAGGCTCCAAGCAGAGCCTGCGAGGCGCAAGCGGAGTCACCGTTTCACCGAGCCGGCGAAACGCCCTATCGCTTTGTTTTGGCGCGGCTCCTGGCGGAAAACGCGCTCTAGTCCTTGGTGATGCGCACCGTTGCGTCGGGCCGCTGGAACAGCTCCGGCCGAAGGCTGAGGCCTAGCCCCGGCCCCTCGAGCGGCGCGACATGGCCGTCACTCATCGGCGGAATGTCGGCGACGATCTCGGTGTACCATCCAGTGAAATAGGCGCGCACGGCTTCCTGGTAATTGACGTTCGGCAAGGTGGCCGAGAGCGCGCAACTGGCGGCATAGACGATCGGTCCCGTGCAGTCGTGCAGCGTCACCGGCAGTTCGCTGGCCTCGGCCATGTTGGCGATCTTGCGCGCTTCGGAAAGGCCGCCACACCAGGCAAGGTCGATCATGATCACGCTGGCCGCGCGCTTGTCGATCAATTGCTTGAACGTCTGCCGCGTGGCCAACCGCTCGCTGGCCGCAATCGGGATCGACGTGTGGCGCGCGAGCTCGGCCATGGCGTCGAGCTCGTTATAGCGGATCGGCTCCTCCAGCCAGGCGACGTCGTAGGCTTTCAGCGCCTCGGCGATGCGCAGCGCCGGCGGCAGGCTCCAGAGCCCATGCAGCTCGACTATGATCTCCATGTCGCGGCCGACGGCTTCGCGGATCTTCTGGAACGGCTCCAGCGCCTTGTCGAGGTCGGCAAGCGAGATGCGGGTGCCGTTCGATGCCTCGGCTGCGATATCGAACGGCCATATCTTCATGGCGCCGATGCCTTCGGATTTCAGGCTCCTGGCGAGGTCGCCCGCATTGTATCGCCATGCGAGCAGGTCCTCATACGGCCCTTCGTTGGAGTCGCCCGATTTGAGCGACCAGTCCTCGCCGCGCTCGAACAGCGCGTTCTTCTTGCTGGCGCGCACATGCTTGTAACCGGCGCAGGTGTTGTAGATCGGCACGCTTCTGTGCGTGCGGCCGCCGAGCAGCCGCCAGACCGGCTCGCCAAGCGCCTGCCCATAGATATCCCACAGCGCGATGTTGACCGCGGAATTGCCCCGCACCTCGGCGCCGGAATCGCGCGCGCCGACATAGACGCTGCCCAGCATGCGGTCGTGCAGCTCGATATCGCGCGGATCCTTGCCGATGAGGTAGGCCGCGACATTGTCGTGGATATAGGAGGCGACCGGCCCCGGCGCCCAGAAGGTTTCGCCGGTGCCGATGAGACCGGCGTCGGTGTGGACGCGAAGCCAGAACAGGAATGGGAATTCCGCCAGCTGCAGCGTTTCAAGCGCGACGATCTTCAATTCTTCCTCCCGGCTCAAGCGGCCCGCGAACAGTAGCACAAGCCCGTTGACAGCCATCTATGGATACCGGTATCCATCGCGTCAAGATGACCTTGGGAGGAGGTTGGCTTGCCTGCTGAGATTCCAGACACCACGCCTCGGAGGGCGCTTGTCACCGGCGCCGCCGGAGGGCTTGGCCGCGAGGTGGCGCTGCAATTGGCCAGGCGCGGCTGTGCCGTCGCCGTCACCGACATCAACGGCGAAGGCCTGACCGAGACGGCCCGGCAAATCGGCCAGACCGGCGCGGAAGCCGAGATCATCGTCAGTGACTTCACGCTCGAAGGCGCGCCGGAGGCGGCGGTCGAAAAAGTGGTCGCGCGTTGGCGCGGCATCGACATCCTCGTCAACAATGCCGGCTATGGCGTGATCGAGCCCTTTCTCGACGCCACCTTCAAGGCCTGGACGCGCACGCTGGCCCTAAACGTCACGGCTCTTGCCATGGCTTGCAAGGCGGCCGGCCGGGTGATGCGTGAGCAGCGTTCGGGGCGCATCGTCAACATCACCTCGCCGGGCTCGCGCATGGCGCTGCCCGACTACACCGCCTACACCGCGAGCAAGGCCGGCGTCGATTCCATCACCCGCGCCGCGGCGGTAGCACTCGCGCCCTACGGGGTGCTGGTCAACAGCCTGGCGCCGGGCATGATGGACACCGAGATGCAGCGTTCGACCGAAGTCGATCTTGCCCGCGCCAATGGCCGCAACGATCTGCAGGCTTTCCTCGACGAACGCACGCGCCGCATTCCGCTCGGCCGGCGCGCCGAGATTTCCGAGGTGGCCGAGGCCGTCGTCTGGCTCTGCCTCGACGCGCCTCAATACATGACCGCCGAGCGGCTCAACATGTCGGGCGGGCTGGACAAGGACTAGGCATCGGATGCTGCGAAACTCCCCTCCCGGCAGCGCCGATGTCGCCGCGCTCGAACGCAAGGCGACGCTGCTGCGCCGCCACATGCTGACCATGGCGCGCGGCCAGGGTCAGGGCTATATCGGCCAGGGCCTCGGCATCGCCGATGCGCTGGCGGCGCTGTATTTCCACGAACTGCGCTACGACCCGCACAATCCGGCATGGCCGGATCGCGACCGTTTCCTGTTGTCGACCGGGCATTACTCGATCGCGCTTTGGGCTACCCTGGCCGAGGCGGGCATCATCCCGGTCGAGGAACTTGTCACCTATGGCGCAGACAACAGCCGGCTGGAAATGTCGACGCTCGACACCACGCCCGGCGTCGAGGTCATCGGCGGCTCGCTCGGCCATGGCCTCGGTCAAGGCATCGGCCAGGCGCTCGGACTTCGCCTCGATCGCTCGGACGCGCGCGTCTTCGTCGAGCTTTCCGACGGCGAGATGCAGGAGGGCTCCACCTGGGAAGCGGCAATGTCGGCCAGCCATTTCGAGCTGGATGGGCTGGTGGCGCTGATCGACTGCAACGGCATCCAGGCCGATGGACCCGTGGTGCTCAACATGGAGCCGGTCGCCGACAAATGGCGTGCCTTCGGTTGGGAAACCTTCGAGATCGACGGCAACGACATGAAGGCCGTCGTCGACGCGCTGGCCGGCGCACGTCAACGCAACCGCAAGCCGAAGGCGATCGTGCTGCGCACCCTGCCCGGTAAAGGCGTGCCGCGCATCGAGACCAGCGAGAAATCGCACTTCTTCCGCATCGACGTGGCGCAATGGGACGGCATCATCGCCGAGTTCCACAAAAGCATGGGAACCCGACAATGAGCGGCGGCGGCATTAAAGCCGGGCGGACGCTGGCCATGGGCCAGGACGAAGCCGTCGGCGGCGGCCGGCAAAGCGTGGAGGCGCCGTTCGGCCGGGCCCTGGCCAGGCTTGGGCAGAGCCGCCACGCCATCGTCGGGCTGACCGCCGATCTCGGCAAATACACCGACATCCTGCCGTTCCGGGACGCCTTTCCCGACCGCTTCTTCAACGTCGGCATGGCCGAGCAGAATCTGGTTGCCGTCGCCGCCGGACTTGCCCGCACCGGCAAGGTGCCCTTCGCCACCACCTATGGCGTGTTCGCGACACGGCGTGCCTACGACTTCGTCGCCATCGCGCTGGCCCACTCCAATCTCAACGTCAAGATCGTCGCCGGCCTGCCGGGATTGACGACAGGCTATGGCGGCACGCACCAGGCGATCGAGGATCTGGCGCTGATGCGCATGATCCCCGGCCTGACCGTCATCGACCCTTGCGACGCGACTGAGATCGAGGCGGCGACCGAGGCAATCGCCGAGCATCAGGGTCCGGTCTATATGCGGCTGATGCGCGGCAGCGTTCCCGTCGTGTTCGAGCCCGGCTACAAGTTCGAGATTGGCAAGGCGCGGCGGCTTCGCGAAGGCTCCGACGTCGGCGTCGTCGCGACCGGCTTCATGACCGAGCGGGCGCTGGATGCGGCGGAAGCCCTGCAGCAACGGGGTATCTCCGTCGGGGTGCTGCACGTGCCGACGATCAAGCCGTTCGACGCTGCGGCCGTGACCGAATTTGCCGCCTCCGTGGACCATATCGTTACCGCTGAAAACCATGTCATGGTCGGCGGGCTGGCGAGCCTTGTCGTCGAAAGCTTGTTCGAGGCCGGCATCGCGAAAAAAGTCACGCGCATCGGCCTGCCCGACCGCTATATCGAATGCGGCGCGGTGCCGACCCTGCAGGCGAAATACGGCCTCACCACCGAAGCCGTCGTCGCAACGATTACCGGGTTAGAACTCGCATGAAGATCACCGAGATCGAGACCTTTGCCGTTGGCGCCGGCTGGAAGAACTGGCTGTTCGTAAAGGTCCATACCGACAAGGGCATCCACGGCGTCGGCGAAGGCACGCTGAACGGGTTCATCAAGACCACCGAGGCGGGCGTGCATGAGCTCAAGCATCTCGCCATCGGCCAGGATCCGCGCCGCATCAGCGCGCTGGCCAAGCGCATGCTGGACAGTGTTTCGCTCGACGGCGGCCACATCCACCGCACGGTGATCGCGGCGGTCGAGGTCGCCTGCTGGGATATTCTGGGCAAGAGCCTGGGCGCGCCGATCCACCAGCTTCTCGGCGGGCAGGTGCGCGACACGGTGCTTGGCTATGCCAATGGCTGGTATCGCACCGAGCGCACGCCGGAAGCCTTTCTCGAATCCGCAAAGACCGTCCTGGCGAAAGGCTTCAAGGCGTTCAAGCTCGACCCGTTCGGCACCGCGCAAGGTTTCATTTCGCGCGAGGAGCTGGACCTTTCCTATGCGATCTGCCGCAAACTGCGTGACGAGCTGCCCTGCGACACGCTGATCCTGATCGACGTGCATGCGCGCTTCGCCGAGATCGCCGCACTTCAGGCAGCGCAGAAATTCGCCGATCTCGACATCTACTGGTGGGAGGAACCGACCTCGCGTGACCGCCAGGAGACCGTGCATGAGGTGGCGCACCGCTCGCCAATTCCCGTAGCGACCGGCGAGATGTACGACACGGTCGGCCAGTTCTACGCGCTTGCCGCCGGCGGCGGCGTCAACATCTTCCAGCCCGAGCCGATGTCGCTTGGCGGCATCGCGCCATCGATGCAAGTCGCCAATCTTGCTTTGGCCCACGGCAGCCATATCGCGCCGCATCAGAGCGGCGGACCGGTGGCGACGGCGGTATGCCTGCAACTGGCGGCGGCGGTGCCGAATTTCCTGATCCAGGAGCATTTCGACGCCTTCAACGATCCCTGGACCCGCGATCTGGTGACCTGGCATCCGACCGTCAACCCGGACAATGGCCACCTGTCGCTGCCGCAAGCGCCGGGCCTCGGCATCGATCTCAACCTCGATGCGATCAAGGACCATCCTTACGATCCCAACGCCTATCTCAACGTTCATGCCGAAGGCTGGGAGAAGCGCCTTGGGCGGCGGGAAGAAGCGGGAAAACCTGGCCTCTAAGCCGGCAAGGCGTTCCGCGAGTTCGTCATCCTAGGGCGAAGCAGCCGCGAAGCGACGCGGCGCAGACCTAGGATGACGACGCCGAGAGGCCTCGGCCAACAAGGAAAATCAGGCGCTTTCGCGGTCGATGATCTCGAAGCCGAGGCTGGTGACGGCCGGCACCTCGTCGTCGCCGCCCAGCCTCGCCAGCAATTGCCGCACGGCGCGCCGGCCCATGTCGTAGCGATCGACCTTCACCGTGGTCAGCCGCGGATAGAGCTGCGCGGCGAGGTCCATGTCGCCGTAACCGGCGATGGCGATCCTGCCGGGCACCGCCCAGCCCCGCCGGTGGCATTCCTGCACCGCGCCGACGGCCAGCGTGTCGCTGGAAAAGAAGATGGCGTCGATGTCCTTGTGCCGCGACGTGAGCATGACCAGCGCCTCGGCGCCGCCTCGCGCGGTGATCGGCACCTCGACCTCCATGCCGTCATGGTTCTTGATGCCGAGCTCGGTCAGCGCCGCGTGGTAACCGGTGCGGCGCTGCTGCAGGCGGTCATTGCCGTGGATCGGTGTCGAGACGAAGCCGATCCGCCTGTAGCCTTTGGCGGCCAAGTGCATGGTCATGGCGTAGGCGGTCTCGAAATTGGACACGCCGACAACCATGTCGATCGGATCGCGGCCCTTGACCTCGGAGATCTCGACCACCGGCGCGCCGCTGCCCTTCAACAAGGCGCGCGCCGTCTCGCTTTGCACGAAGCTCTGAAGGATCATGCCGGCCGGGCGCCAGCCGAGCAGCGTGCGTATCGCTTTCTCCTCGGCTTCCTGCGTGAACTCGCCTTGCACCAGGAGCATCGAATAGCCGCCCTCATGGCATTCATCGGACATGCCTTGCACCTGCTCGGCGATGCCCGAATTGATCAGTGGCGGCACGACCGTCCCGATCATCCGGCCGTTGCCGCGCATGCTGGAAGCGAGCTGGTTGGGCACGAAGCCGATCTGCGCTATCGCCTCCAGCACCCTGGCGCGCGTCTCCGCCGAGACCCTGCCGGGATTGGACAGGGAACGCGACACCGTTATGGGCGCGACTCCGATGCGTCTTGCGATCTCGCGAACCCCGAGGCGCTGCGACGAAGTGTTTCCGTCGGTATCGTCCCCCGACCCATCGGCCATCGCCAAGCTCCACAATGCACGATGCGCGAAGGGAAACCCAGCTCCGGATCGCACGACCAGCCTCATTCATAGCGGCTGCGGCGGGCGCTTTCCAGCGACCTGCATGGCATCGCTCGGCCTCTGAAATTTCGTCGTTGACAAGTTATAATATTATAATCTTAATGGCGCAGAGGAGCACGCCGCGATCGGCGTGGGCGCGACGTGCCGGTTGCGGGAGCCGATGGCGTGCGCCGTCAGGGAGGTCACGATGGAAAGCGCGGCTGACGTGGGCTCGCTGCCCCGGGATGGGCAATCGTTCCGGCGGCGGCTGATCGGCTTCATCGCCATCGGCGAAGTCGGCGTGCTGGCGGCGATGGCTCTGCTGATCGTCTTCTTCTGGCTGCTCGAGCCGGCTTTCCTGTCGGAGCGCAACATCCGGGCCATTCTCAACGTCGTGTCGTTCGTCGGCATCATCGCCATCGGCCAGACCGTCCTTCTAGTGGCCGGCGAATTCGACCTCTCCGTCGGTTCAGTGGCCGGGCTGTCGGCGGTGGTCGCCGCCAAGCTGATGACGGTGGCCGCGTTGCCGGTGACCGTCGCCATTCTAGGCGGGATCGGCGTCGGCGCGCTGATCGGCCTCGTCAACGGCCTGATCGTCGTCAGGCTCGGCATCCCCGCCTTCATCCAGACGCTCGGCATGCTGTTCATCGGCCAGGGCCTGATCCAGGTGGTGACCGGCGGCTATCCGGTCTATCCGCTGCCGGAGGCGATCAATACGATCGGCGGCGCCGACCTCGCCTTCGGCCTCGGCTGGAGCTTTGCCTTCTTCATCGTCGCGGCGATCGTCGCCGATTTCGTCCTGCGGCGCACCGTGCTCGGACGCAACTTCTACGCCACCGGCGGCAACCGGGAAGTGGCGCGCCTCGTCGGCATCAACACCAGCGCCTACAAGATCGGCGCCTTCATCGTTGTCGGCGCGCTGGCCGCGATCGCCGGCATGTTCGTCATGGCCGATCTCGGCAGCGGCGGCACCTCAATCGGCAGCGGCTGGGAACTGACGGTGATCGCCGGGGTCGTGGTCGGCGGCGTCAGCCTGTTCGGCGGCGCCGGCACGGTCGCCGGCGGCGTCGTCGGCATCCTGATGCTGAAGGTGGTGCAGAGTGGCCTCGTCGTCATCGGCGTCAATTCCAACTGGCAGCAGATCGCGGTGGGCGTGATCATGGTCATGGCCGTCGGGCTCGACATCTTGCGCCGCCGCTACTTCATCGCCGGCGCATAGCGGGCCGCCAGGGAGCAAGGAACCGCGCACCGACGACACATCGTCAAAAACGGCGGACGATGGCGGAGGCGGCAGATTTTACGCCGGCAGAACGCCGGTGAAGCAAGAGAGGTAGGATATGAAAATCGATCTGAGAAAGGGACTGATCCGCACTGCCTTCGCGGCCGTGGCGGTTGCCGCGTCCGTGGGTTCGGCGAGCCTCGCCCAGGCCGCCGACATTCACCTGCTCTGGGTGCAAGCGATGAAGGATCATCCCGTGCACCGGCTCATGCAGGCGGGTTTCCTCAACAAGTGCAAGGAGCTCGGCTACACCTGCGAAGTGGTCGGCGACCCGAGCGCGACGAATTGGGACATTCCGGCAACGCTGCCGCTTGCCGAAGCCGCCCTGGCGCGCACCAAATACGATGCGATCGGCGTCTATGGTCCTGATCCGGCGATCTACTCCTACATCTCCAAGCTCGCCAAGGAGGGATTCCCGATCGTGACCTGGCATGTGCTGCCACCGGAGGGAACGGTGCAGGGGCTGAAGGCCGCGACCGGCGAGGACATTGCCGGCGCCGGCCAGAACGCGGCCGTCGCCATCGGCGAAAAGCTTAGCGGCAAGGGCACCGTGGCGCTGACGCAAGGCGCGTCCAACGATACCGAGAACGCCATGTCGGCCGCCTTCCGCAAGACCATCGCCGAGAAGTATCCCAACATCAAGGTGCTCGACACCCAGATGGAAGGTTTCGAGCCGTCGGCGGCCGAGGCCAAGGCCGTGGCGATCCTGCAAGGCAATCCGGACGTGACCGCGGCCTTCGGCACCACCGGCAACAGCATCCAGACCTGGTCGGGCGCGGCCCGCAAGGCCGGGCGCGACGTCGTCATCATCGGCATGGACTATATCAGGCAGAATCTCGACCTGGTGAAATCGGGCGCCGCCTACGGCATCGTCGCGCAGCCGCTCTATGAAGAGAGCGCCAAGGTTGCAGAACTGCTTGGCGATCTCGCCCAGGGCAAGACGGTCCCCTACAGCAACCCGTTGCCGGCCAAGGTCATCACCGCCGCTGATCTCGACCCCTACTACAAGATGCTGGACGGCGCCGGCCAGTAACACCCATCGCCGGGTCCGCGGTTTGCCCGGACCCGGCAGCCGCCGAGAGGATCGCCGTGTCCAACGCCGCCCAAGAACCGCTGTTGTCGGCCATCGCAATCGCCAAGAGTTTCGGCGGCGTGCAGGCGCTGCGCGGCGTCGATTTCGACGTCGTCCCAGGCGAGATCCACGCTTTGCTTGGCCAGAACGGCGCCGGCAAGTCGACGCTCGTCAAGATCCTCAACGGCGTGCATCCGGCCGGCTCCTATAGCGGCGCCATCAAGCTTGACGGCAGGCCCGTCAGCTTTGCCTCGCCCGCCGCCGCACGGTCGAACGGTGTCGGCTATGTGCCGCAGGAGATCGAAGTGCTCGAGCAGCTCTCGGTCGCCGAAAATGTCTTTGCCGGCCGCACCGGTTTGGGCGACGGCGCCCTGGTCCACCAGCGCAAGCTGGAACAGCGGGCCGGCGAGATCTTTGCCGATCTCGGCATCGGCATCGATCCCAGGGCCTATGTCGCATCGCTGACTTCGGCGCAGCGCCATCTGGTGATGATCGCCCGTGCCATCGTCATGAAGCCGCGCGTCTTGATGCTGGACGAGCCGACCGCCTCGCTTTCCGGCACGGAGGTCGACGCGCTGTTCGCCGTGCTGCGACGTCTCAAGACACAGGGCGTCGCGATGATCTACATCACCCATCGCCTGCCGGAAGTGCTGGCCATCTGCGACCGCGCCACGGTGCTGCGCGACGGACAAGTGGCGGTGCGCATCGCAAGGGAGGATTTCGACGCCGAGACCTTCATTTTCTCGATGTCGGGACAACGATTGCAACGGCTTTTCCCGGAGCACACGGCCCCCGCCGGCGCACCGACCGCGCTGGAGGTTCGCAATTTGACCGTGGCTGGTCATAGCGGCGCCGTTCATGGCGCCAAGGACATCAATCTGTCGGTGGCCGCCGGCGAGATCGTCGGGCTTGCGGGCCTGCTCGGTTCCGGCCGCAGCGAGATCCTGCACGGCATCTATGGCCGCGTCCCGGCCGAGGGCGAAATCCGCGTCGCGGGCGATCCGGTGGCGATCGGATCGCCCGGCAATGCCCGGGCCGCCGGCATTGCGCTTCTGACCGAGGACCGCAAGCGCGATGGCCTGCTCTTCAATCTGCCGGTCGGCGCCAACATCACCATCGGCAATCTCGCCCCCTTGTCGCGGCGCGGCGTCGTGCGCGGCGGACTTGAACGCAGCTCCATCCTGGCCGCCATGCGCGCGCTCAACGTCAAGGCATCGTCGCCGCAGGCGTCTGTCAGCCATCTGTCGGGCGGCAACCAGCAGAAACTCCTCTTCGCCCGCGTGCTGATGCGTGCCCCGAAAGTGCTGCTGCTCGACGAGCCGACCAAGGGCGTCGACGCGGCAACCCGGCACGAAATCTATCGGCTCGTGGTCGACCTCGCCGAAAAGGGCGTGGGCTTGCTGATCGTCGCCTCCGAGCTCGAGGAACTGATCGGCCTTTGCGACCGTTGCCTCGTCGTCGCCGATGGCCGCATCGTCGACGAATTCGGCCGTGGCGAAGGCGGCGAGGATCGCGTGCTGCGTTCGGTGACCGCGGCGCAAGCCGAACGCCACGCATCGCAGGTATCGCCATGATGTTTGCCGGCAAGCGCGTTCTGGTGACCGGCGCGGCCACTGGCATCGGCCGGGCGACGGCCGAGTATCTCGTCGCTCAGGGCGCGGCCGTGTTCGGCATCGGGCTGGACGCCGAGGAGGGCAAGGCGCTCGCTGGCCGTTACGCCGGCGGCAAATTGATCTTTCGCGAGACGGATCTCGCCCGCGAAATCGAGGTGCGAGCGGCCGTGGCGGAGGCGACGGAGCGGTTCGGCGGGCTTGACGCCGTCGTCAACTGCGCCGGCATCTATCCGACGGGCAAGCGGCTCGAGGAGCTCTCCGACGAAGACTGGGACAGGACCATTGCCGTCAACCTGACCGCCATTTTCCGCATCTGCCGCGCGACCTTGCCGCTGCTGCGCGCGGCAGGCGGCGGCTCGATCGTCAACATCGCCTCGGTGCACGCCGATGCCACGGTTCCCGGCGTTCCGGCCTATGCGGCAACAAAGGCGGCGGTCGTCGGATTGTCGCGACAGATGGCGCTCGACTATGCCGTCGACCGCATCCGCGTCAACGCCGTGCTGGTCGGCTCGGTCGCCACGAGAATGACGCTGGACGGGCTGGAAGCGGCCGGCGGCGCGGAGGCGCTGGGACTGTCGTTCGAGCCCAACAGGATCGCGCGCATCGCCAACCCCTCCGAGATCGCCAGCGCCATCGGCTTCCTGCTCTCGGACGCCTCGTCCTTCGTCACCGGCAGCGCCATGCAGGTTGATGGCGGGCTCCTGGCTCGATTGCTTTAAGCTGCTCAGGGTGCAGCGAACGGCATGAACGAGACGGCGCCCGCCGCGCTTTCGCCAGGCGCAAGCACGATCGCGCCTTCATCCGGATCGTTCCATCGGCCACGGTTGAAGGCGCCCGAGGCATTCGTCTGCGGTTCCAGGCAGAAATAGGGCTTGGTCGGGTCGGCATAGAGCATCAGATGCTTGAAGACGGGATCGGCCACGATCCGCAACCCGGCGCCGCGCGCCGGAAAGCGGATGGTCGCCTCACCGGCCCAGCCGCCATAATCATTGTTGCGCCAACCGTCGGGCAGCGGCCGGCCCTTCGCGAAATCCAGTTCGCGCGGCAGCGTGATCGGATCGCCCGAGACGCCATCGGGCTCTTCGAGATGGAAGCGCCGGGCGCTGAATTGCAGCGTCACGTCCGGGTCGCGATCGAACCACGGGTGCAGGCCAAAGCCGAACGGCATGGCAACCGGTCCCGTATTGGTCAGCGTCATTTTGATGCTGAGCCCCTCCTCCGAGGCCGCGAAGACCTGCTCGGCGCGATAAGAATAGGGTTCCGCTCCAGCGACCACCTCGAGCGCCAGCACGGCCGCGGTCGCATCGATCTTGATGACAGCCCATGGCTGTTTCCAGCCACTGCCATGCACGTTGAATCTCTCGGGCGGATTGTTGGGCAGAACCCGCCAGCGCCTTGCCCCGAAGTCGAATTCGTTTCGGGCAATGCGGTTGGCGTAGGGCGTCATCGGGAACATGGCGACGCCCAGCACGTTGCCCGCATCGCGGTCGTCATCCGAAAGCCGGCGCATGAGATCGACGCCGCGCCAGCGCATCGCGCTGACGCTGCCGCCGATTGCCGGCGCCAGCCCGACTTCCAGCGCACCTGCCCTGAGTGTCACCGCCTCAGAAATTGCGCCCATAGCCCGCCGCCCAGCCGCCGTCGACGCCCAGCATCTGCCCGGTGGTGTAGCTGTTCAGCGGATCGCAGAAGAACAGCACCGCGGCGACCGCTTCCTCGACGCTGCCGGCGCGGCCGACCGGCGTGTGGCTGAGCATCGCCTTGTCACCCGCGACGATGGCGACTCCCTCGACCATGCCGAAGCCAACCGCATTGACCAGGATTTTCGGCCCGAATTCCATGGCCAGCGCACGCATCCCGGCAAGGATCGACGCGTTCTCCATGGAGAAGCGCGGATGGCGACGCATCGGCGTGCCGGCGACCGCCGAGATCAGGAAGACGATGCGGCCGCCGCGCTCGGTCATCGCCACCGCCGCCTTGCGCGCGTCGGCATAAAGGGAGCGCGGATCGCCGGCCTTCGTTCCCGGACGCAGCGGACACGAGACGAGCAGGATATCCGCCGCACGCGTCGGGGCGCCTTCGACAATATGGCCGCCATTGGCGCGCAACGCGGCGAGCACCGCGTCGACGATCGCATTGGTTTCGCCGTCCAGCGCGATCGTCGCGCCGCCGAGATCGATTTCCATGACGGCGCTCACATCATGTATCCCGCGGTCCAGCCGCCATCGACGGCCAGCACCTGGCCGTTGATGTAGCTGGCGGCCGGAGAAACCAGGAACAGCACGGCCTCGGCGATCTCCTCCGGCTGGGCCGGTCGGCCGAGCGGTACATGGGCGAGGAACTCCTGGGTGCGCCCGGCGAACTTGCCGTCGTCGCCGTAGAACAGCTTAGCGGTCAGCGCGGTCATCACCGAGCCGGGCGCGATCGCGTTGGTGAGGATCCCCTTTGCTCCCAGTTCGATTGCCATCGACCGCGTCAGATGCACGATGGCGGCCTTGGCGGCGACGAACGGGCTTTGCAGGCGCATCGCGGCAAGGCCGACGACCGAGGCGATATTGACGATGCGCCCGCCCTTGCCGGCGGCGAGCATCGGCGCCAATGCGGCGCGGCTCATGATGTAGAGGCCGTCGAGGTCTATGCCGGTGATGCGGTCCCATTCCTCGGCAGGGAATTCGTCTATGGTGACGCGATGCGCCAAGGTGTTGACGCCGGCATTGTTGACCAGGATGTCGAGCCGTCCGTACCGCTCGCAAACCCTGGCGATCGCGGCGTCGACCGATGGGCCGTCGCGAATGTCGAGGGCGCAGGCCATCGCATTGCCTAGGCCTGCCGCGACACGCTCGGCGCCTGCCATATCGATGTCGGCGACGACAACCGCGGCGCCGTTGTCGGAAAGCCGTTTGGCGATAGCACTTCCGATAGCCCCCGCCGCCCCTGTGACCAAGGCGACCCGATCCGATAGGTTACACCGCATTGCTCGCCGTCATCATTAGCCTCGACGCAAAGCTATTATAATAATATCAAAGGTCAAGGAAGCCCCAAAGCGGAGCAGATGGTAGCGGATTTCCACCTCATAGGTCAGCAGCTGTTCTCCAGACTACCGCCGCCTTCAAGTGTCGCGGCTGAGCGGCGCTACGCGTCCGCCAGCGCCGTCACCTCGCGTCGGAAAGGCAGCGCGTCGCCGATATCGGCTTCGTCCAGCTCGCGGGCGAAGCGGTGGCCGGCATAGGTCGCCCAGGCGATCGGCCCCGGCGCTTGCGCATCGCCGATGACCTTGACCGAACGGATGCCGTTGCCGACCCATTCGTCTTCCCGCGCCTTGAGTTCACGCCAGACGGTATCGTCCTGATTGCGCGAGGTGACCAGGACGACGGCGTTGGCCGCCAGCTCCTGCCGCGCGCCGGTATAGACGCAAGCCGTCGCGACGCTGCCAGAAGCGATGTTCGTGACGGTCCTGTTGAGGACGATGTCGACCCCCAGCTCCGCCAGGCGGCGGTGGATGGCCCCCTGCTCCAGCGTGTTGCGGGTCCAGTCCGAGACATAGGCCGATGGCGTCACCAGGGTCACCTTCGCGCCCTGACGCGCCATCAGCTCGGCAAGCACACCGCCCATGTAATAGTGGTCGTCGTCGAACAGCACGACGTTGCCGGACGGCACCTTGCCGTCCATCAGATCGTCCGGCGTGTAGACCTGCATCGCGGCGTCGATGGGCATCGGTACGACATGAGCGCGCGCGACGCCATCCCGCCGCCAGGTCGATCCGGTGGCGATGGCGACGTTCTGGAAGCCGAAGGACAGGATGTCGTCGGCCGACAGCCGGCTTTCGAAATAGATGTCGACATTGGGCATCTGGCTGAGCTGATACTGCCGGTAGTCGCGCACCCGGCCCCAGGCCGAGAGACCCGGCAGCAGGCATTCGCGCGCCACGCGCCCGCCAAGCGAGTTGCCGGCTTCCGCCAAAGCCACCTGGTAGCCGCGCAGGCCGAGCGCGCGGGCGGCCTCCAGTCCGGCCGGTCCAGCGCCGACGATCAGCACGCTGTCGCTGTCGCCTTTGGCCTGCATGCGCTCAGGATGCCAGCCCTTGCGCCATTCCTCCATGAAGGTGGGGTTCTGCGTGCAGCGCGAGATCGACATGGTCATGTCGCCGGTGATGCAGATGTTGCAGCCGATGCATTCGCGGATGTCCTCGATGCGGCCCTCCTCGACCTTCCTCGGCAGGAAGGGATCGGCGATCGACGGGCGGGCGCAGCCGATGAAGTCGAGCGTGCCAGATTTGATCATTCGCACCATCACGTCCGGCGAGGTGAAGCGGCCGACACCGACGACCGGCTTCGAGGTCAGCTTCTTGATACCGGAGACGAGGCTCTCCTGCGCCGCCTCGTCCTTGAAGCGCGACGGCCCCGAGCAATCCTCCCAGGCGCCATGCGCGAGGTCCCAGAGATCGGGCAGCTCGGCGTGCATCTCGATCATGTCGCGAACTTCCGAATTGGCGAAGCCGAGCTCACCAATCATCTCGTCCAGTGACAGCCTGAGCGTCAGGCCGCATGTGTCGCCGATCGCATCGCGTCCTTCCTCGATCAGCTCGCGCATCAGCCGCGAGCGGTTTTCCAGTGAGCCGCCATATTCGTCGCTGCGCTGGTTGGTGGCGGTGGACAGGAAGTGCTGGATGATGCCGAAGCCATGCGCGCCGTAGAGGCACACCAGGTCGAAGCCCGCCTGCTTCGCCCGCTTGAAAGCATTGCGGTGCCAGCGGCGCAGATCGCGGATATCCTGCTTGTCCATGGCGCGCGCCTGCACCGGATCGTTGGTGAAGGTGCGGATCGGCAGCGCCGACGGCCCGCGCGGAACCTCCTTGGTATAGAGGTTGGGGCCGTTGATGCCGGAATAGGCGAGTTGGATGCCGGCCAGCGCGCCATATTCGTGCATCGCCTTGGCCATCTTAGCCAAAGCCGGAATGTCGGCGTCGTCCCACAGGCGCAGCTCGATAAAGGGCGTGATCTCGGAGGTGTGGTGCATCTCCGTCTGCTCGGTGAAGATGACGCCCCATCCGCCTTCGGACTTCATTCGGCGCATCTCGGCCGCGGCCGACGGATCGCGATATCCGCCGCCATTGCAGTGAGGAACCTGATAGAAACGGTTCTTGGCCGTTACCGGTCCGATCTTCATCGGCTCGAACAGAATATCGTAGCGTGGGTCGCGCATGGTACTTCCCTTCCCGTCGGCTGGCGCTGCCGCTGCCCCGAAGCATGATCCCGAAAAGTGGGAACGGTTTTCGGAAAAGATCATGCTCCAACAAAAAGCCAGATCAGGATGACGATTCAACGAAACGTCATCCTGATCCGGAGACTACTCATAAGTTGGCGCGGGCGCGGGAAAACTATGGATTTCTTCTGTGCGGATTAGGACGCGCCTAATCGCCTTGCATGGATTAGCCTCAAATGAATCGGGGCTGAGCCAAATGCGACTTCAGAGCCGCGGCGGCACGATGCTACACAACCGGCTGCGGCAACGAGGCAAGAGACATGGACAGCATCAGGATACTCGAGCGGCTGATCGCCTTCCCGACGGTGAGCCGCGACTCGAACCTCGACCTCATCGGCTATGTTGCGGACCTGCTCGAAGCGAGCGGCATAGCCTGCCAGCTCATCCACAGCGCCGACGGCCACAAGGCCAATCTCTTTGCCACGATAGGACCGACTGGTGCGCCCGGCATCATGCTGTCCGGTCACACCGATGTCGTTCCCGTCGACGGTCAGAACTGGACCCTGCCGCCATTCGCGATGACCGAGCGCGACGGCAAGCTTTTCGGGCGCGGCGCGGCGGACATGAAGGGCTTCGTCGCCTCAGCGCTCGCAGCCAGCCTCAAGGCCTCGAAGATGGCGCTGCGCACGCCCTTGCATCTGGCGCTCTCCTACGACGAGGAGATCGGCTGTCTCGGCGTGCGCGACCTGATCGAAATGCTGAGCGCGGCACCCCAACGGCCACTGCTGTGCATCGTCGGCGAGCCGACCGGCATGCAGGTGGCGACCGGACACAAGGGCAAGCTCGCGGCTCGCGCCACATGCAGGGGACGCGAAGGCCATTCGGCGCTCGCCCCGCTGGCGCTCAACGCCATCCATCTCGGCTGCGATTTCGTGCGGGTCTTGCGCGACGAACAGGACCGGCTGGCCCGCGAAGGCGCCCGCGACGGAGACTACGACATTCCCTATACGACCGTGCATGTCGGCAAGATCAATGCTGGCGTGGCCCTCAACATCGTGCCCAATCTTTGCGTGGTCGATTTCGAGATCCGCAACGTCGCCGCCGACGATGCCGCCGGCATTCTCGACAGGCTGCGCGGTGCCGCGGCGCGCATTGCCGCGGACGCCGCTTCGATCGCACCAGAAGCCGCGATCGACATCGAGATCACCAACACCTATCCGGGCCTCGACACGCCGGCCGCATCGGAAGCCGTCGCCTTCGTCAAATCGCTGACCGGAGCCAACAGCACCATGAAAGTCGCTTACGGCACCGAAGGCGGACTGTTCAGCCGCGATCTCGGCACGCCTGCCGTCGTCTGCGGCCCAGGCTCCATGGCGCAGGGGCACAAGCCGGACGAGTATGTCAGCGTCGAACAGCTGCGGCGTTGCGACGAGATGCTGGAGCGGCTGCTGTCGCGGCTCGCCGACGGCTGGCCATGATGTCGCTCACTTGACGATGCGTTCGGTGCCGAAGACGCCTTGCTCGACCACGAAGCGGCGGCAATGGTCGATGAAGGCCTGCACCGTCAGCGTGCGGTGCTCGGCGTTGGGCAGCGCAATTCCCATCATCAACGGCCGCAGATCGCCCAGCAAGGGTACGAAGACCAGCAGCTTGCCGTCCGGCGACATGGTGTTGAGCGGCCGCATATTGGCGATGCCATAGCCGAAGCCATTGGCAACCATCGAGCGCATCACGGCGATGTCGCCGGTGCGTTCGACGATCCTGGGCCGCAGGCCCTGGAACGCCGAGAGGAAGTATTCCCGGCTGTAAGGCAGGTCGAGCAGCACCATCGGCTCGTCGACCAGCTCCTCGGGCGTGATGCCCGCCCTCGCCGCCAGACGATGCGCGGCCGGCAGCATCACATAGGCCGGCAACTGCATCAGCGGCTCGAACGTCATGTCCTGCGACAATTCGAGGTCGTAGGTAAGCGCTGCGTCTATTTCGCCGCGCTGCAGCATCTCGAACAACTGCCCCTGGTTGCGCTCGAACTGTCGGACGCGCACATCCGGATAGGCGTCCTCGAATTTCCGGCGCAGCGCCGGCAGCACGATCTGCGCGAAAGTCAGCAGGCAGCCGATCGCCAGCGGTCCGCGCACCTTTTCGGCGATATCGCCGGCAATGTCGTGCAGCGCATCCGCATCGTTGAGCAGCCGCGCGGCTTCCTTGAGGAACAGGCGCCCGCCCGCGGTGAGCGCCAGCGCGTGCGAATGCTTGCGCACGAAGAGCTGGACGCCGAACTCCGCTTCGAGCTGCGCGATCGACGCCGAGATCGACGGCGGCGAGACATTGACCTGCTCGGCCGCCTTGGCAATCGAACCCGCTTCGCCGACGGCGACGAAATATTCGAGTTGTCTGAGCGTGAAGCGGAGCGGCATGGTCCTATGTTGCCGGTTTGCACTCTGTGATCAAGTCGGGCCGCTTCTCAGTACTTGATCCAGGTGGTCTTCAGCGCGGTGTATTTGTCGAGCGCGTGCAGCGACAGGTCGCGTCCGAAGCCGGACTGCTTGAAGCCGCCGAAGGGGGTCATCGGGCTCAGCGCGTCGACCGTGTTCACCGAAACCGTGCCCACCCGCAGTCTTTCCGCGATGCGGTGTGCCCGCGACAGGCTGTCGGTCCAAAGCGATGCCGCCAGGCCGTAGATGCTGTCATTGGCGATCCGCAGCGCCTCCTCTTCGCTGTCGAAGGCGATGACCGACAGCACCGGGCCAAATATCTCATCGCGGGCAAGCGGATCCTCGGGCGAGACCTCGTCGAAGATCGTCGGCTGCACGAAGCTGCCGCGCCCATCGACCGAAATCCGGCCGCCGCCGGTCACCAGCCTGGCCGACTTCCTGCCGCCATCGATGAAACGCATGACTGTCGCGGCATGCCGCGCGTCCACCATCGCCCCCATCCTCGATGCCGGGTCGAGGGGATCGCCGGGCTGCGTCGCCGCCGCGCGTTGCGCCAATTTCTCGACCAGCGCGTCCTTGATGCCGCGCTCCACCAGCAGCCTGGAATTGGCCGAGCACACCTGTCCCTGGTTGAAGAAGATGCCGAAGGCGGCCATGTCGGCGGCCGCGTCGAGGTCCGCGCAATCCGCGAACACCAGATTGGGGCTCTTGCCGCCCGTCTCCAGCCAGACCTGCTTCATGTTCGACTGGCCGGAATATTGCAGGAAGAGCTTGCCGACGGCGGTCGACCCGGTGAAGGCGAGGCAATCGACATCCATATGTCGGCCAAGTGCTTGGCCGGCGGTCTCGCCGAGGCCCGGCACCACATTGAGCACGCCGGCGGGCAGCCCCGCCTCCATGGCGAGTTCCGCCAGCCTGAGCGCCGAGAAAGGCGACTGCTCGGCCGGCTTCAGCACCACCGAATTGCCCGCCGCAAGCGCCGGCGCGCATTTCCAGGTCGCCATGTCGAGCGGAAAATTCCACGGCACCACGGCGCCCACGACGCCAAGCGGCTCACGCCGCACCAGAGCGAGGTCGCCCTGGCCCGTCGGCGCCACCTCGTCATAGACCTTGTCGATCGCCTCGGCATACCACTGGAAGATCGCTGCCGACCCCGGCACGTCGATGGTGGCCGCGTCCTTGACCAGCTTGCCCATGTCCAGCGATTCCAGCAGCGCGAGCTCCTGCAGGTTCTCGCGCAGCAATTGCGCCAGCCTGAGCAGCACCTCCTTGCGATGTACTGGCGTCGTCCGCGACCAGACGCCGGCCTCGAAGCTGCGCCGGGCTGCGGCGACGGCGAGGTCGATATCCTCTTCCCCGCAGGAGGCGACCTCGGCGAGCGTCGCTCCCGTGGCCGGATTGATGCTGGCGAAGGTCCGGCCGGAGCGCGCCGGCACCGCCTTGCCGTTGATGAAGGCCTTGTCGCGGAATCGGATCGCGGACGCCTTGCCGACCCACTCCTTATGGCTGAGTTCGCTCATGTTGGCTCCGGATTGTCGGGGCTATTCGTCACCAGGAACGCCGTAGCTCGGCGCACCGGACGGGTTGAGCGCGCGGGTAACGTAGGCATCGAGCTGGGGCTTGTAGATATCCCACAGCGTTGCCAGCTGCTCGATCGGACAATCCTCGGTCCAGTCGCAACGCAGGTCGGCCACGGGCCAGGACACATCGCGCACCAGCTTCATGCCGGCGGAGCGGAGGGGCCCGGCCTCGCCGCCGGCTTTGAGCGCGGCGCGCATCGTGGCGATGAGCCGATCGCCGAGGTCGCCCCCGGAGGCGAGGAAGGCATCGACCATGGCACGCGGGATGCCATCATTCGCAAGCAGGTTGCCGCCGCAGGCCACGTCCTCGCCTCGTGCCTCGGCCCACATGCCGAGCGCCTTCGGCCCGGAGTGGATCGCGCTGACGCCCGCGGCGTCGACAGCCAGTATCTGCCGGTATTCGATAAAGGCGCCCGTGCGCTTCAGGATCGCGACGGCCTCCGTGGCGGAAGCGCCGCGCGCCATCAGCTCCAGCGCCCTGGGGCCGAGCGTCGGATCGGTGACGTTCTGGCTGGCGACGGCGCCGACGCCCGCCTGCGCGTAGGCGCAGCGCGCCGCGACCGCGGGAGACGACGAGGACACCGCCACCCCGAACATGCCTGTGCGCCGGCAGCGCGCGACGATGGAAAAGGTCATGGCGCTTTAGTCCGGAATGACGGCGGTGCCGTCGATTTCGACCAGCCAATCCGGCCGCGCCAGGGCCGACACGACCAGGCCGGTCGAAACCGGATGGACGCCCTTGATGTATTCGCCCATCGTCCGGTAGACGGCTTCGCGATGGCGCACGTCGGTGATGTAGACAACCACCTTCACCAGATGCTCCATCGTGCCGCCGCACTCTTCGATAAGCTGCCTGATATTCTGCATGACCTTGTGGGTCTGCTCGACCGGATCGTGGCTGTCGATGTTCTTCGCCGTGTCGAGATCCTGCGGGCACTGGCCGCGCAGATAGACGGTCCTGCCGCCGCGCGTGACGACCGCCTGGCAGAGATCGTTGTCGAGCTTCTGTTCCGGATAGGTGTCCTTGGTGTTGAATTTGCGAATTCGCGTATGCGCCATCTTGGTCTCCATGAAGTCGGGCTCGCAGCTTTGGTCAGGCGTCCACCGGCTCGCGCATCGCGGCCGCGTGGTAGGCGAGATATTTGCGCTGCGTCGAAATACGGTCGGCCACATGCTTGGCATCGTGCCAGACACCCCAGATGAAGCTCGACCCTCTGCGCGACTGCCAGGGCAGTCCGAGAAAATAAATACCGGGCTCGACCGAGACGCCGCGCTGGTGCCTTGGCCGGCCCTTCTCGTCGAAGGCGTCGACCTTCAGCCAGCTGTAGTCGACGGCAAAACCCGTCGCCCAGATGATCGTCGCGATCCCGGCCTCGGCCAGGTTGAGCTCGCTGATCGGATTGGTGACGCAGTCCGGATCCGGGTCGATCCTGCGGAGGGCAGGTTCCTCCGGAAGGTCCAGGCCGTTGCGGGCGACGTAGGCGTCTGCTTCGTCCAGCAGCGACATCAGATTGGCGTCGCCGCGGGCAATGTTCTTCGCAAGATCGGGCGCGAAGGTCATGACGCCGTCCTGGTACGTCTTCGTCATGCCGACGAGCGTAAGCCCCTGCGCGGCCAGACGGCGGAAATCGATCGTCTCGCCGCCACGCGCGCCGCTCACCGCGATCGTGACGTGTTCCGTGCCGGGCCCCGGGGTCTCGAGGTCCCATTTGCCGAGAACGCCCAGCCACCAGCAGAAGTCACGGCCGCGATAGGCGCGTGGCGGGCGATCGTGCGGGCCGACCGAGAGATAGACGCGCCTGCTTGAGCGCTGCAGTTCGTCGGCGATCTGCACGCCCGAGGACCCTGCCCCGACCACCAGCACCGCGCCCTTCGGCAGCTGCGCCGGATTGCGGTACGCGCTGGAGTGGATTTGCAGGATGCCGGTTTCCTTCGGGACAACCGGCGGGATGACGGGGACCTGGAAAGGTCCGGTCGCGGCAACAATGCTGTTGGCCTCGATCACGCCATCCGAGGTCTCGACGCGGAATCCCGGACGGCCGACATTTCTCTGCGCGAGCTTGACCTCGACGCCGCAGCGGATCGGCGCGTTGATCTGCTTTGCGTAGGCGACGAAATAGTCGGCCACCTCCTCCTTGGAAGGAAAGCCCTCGGGGCCCGTCACGGGAAACTCCATGCCCGGAAACCGGTCATGCCAGGCCGGGCCGTTGGCGACCAGCGAATCCCACCGCTGCGAACGCCAGCGCTCGGCGATCCGGCCCCGCTCGAGAACGAGATGAGGCACCCCGCATTTGCTCAGGTGCTCGCTCATGGCCACCCCGGCCTGGCCGCCGCCGACGACGAGCGTGTCTACCTTCTCAACCGACATATCCACGTCTCTTTCGATAGGGCTTTCGCCGCTGTGATGGAGGTCCGGTTTGCTTTTAGTGACGGGCTGGCGGAGCGAAAATTATGATTTCATGTGTCAGTGCTTAGCTTATCCCTAAACGCTGCGGTGGGATCGCCGAGGGCATCCAATTCCGGCGGTCGCGATCGGCAGGACCGCCTCCGGACCTCGGGAAAAGCTTAGGCGGACCCTAAGCACGGGGGCTGGAAAAAGTAATTCTTGCGCCTTGGATTTGGTGGTTCCCTGCGTCACCCGCATCAGAGTTTACGATCGCTGAGAGTGAAATGGCGCGAGAGACCCTTTACGCGAACGGCGCGCTATACACGGTCGATGCGGCGAACCCCGTTGCCGAGGCGATGCTGGTTCGCGGCGAGCGCATCGTGGCTGTCGGCTCTTCTTCTTCCGTCAGGGCGCAAGCATCCAAGGACGCCGAAATCGTCGATCTCCAGGGCCGGTTCGCCATGCCGGCCTTCATCGACGCCCACGTCCATTTCGCCTGGGGAAGCAAATATCTCGATGAAGTGCGGCTGCGCGAGGCAAAGACCTTTGGCGACGTGCTTGCCCGGTTGAAGGCCTATTCGCAGGCCTATCCCGACCGCGAATGGATCGTGGGCAGCGAATTCAGCTACGGCTACCCCGACCTCGCCGAAGGCGGCTTCCACAAATCGCTTCTCGACCAGGTTGTTGCCGATCGCCCGGTTTTCTTCCGCTCGGGCATGGCTCACGCCGCGTGGGTGAACAGCAAGGCGCTGGCACTTGCCGGCATCACGCGGGACACGGCCGACCCCGAAGGCGGCGAGATCGTGAGAGATGCGAGCGGTGAGCCGACCGGGTGGTTGAAGGAGAAAGCGTGGTCCAAGTTCGAAGCGCTGATCCCCCAATCCTCGCAATCGGATCTGCGATCGGCGCTGATCTCCGCCACCAAGGAAGCAAACCGTCTGGGACTGTCGCGGGTCCAGAGCGCAGGGATGGATGACGAAGCTGTCCCCTCGCTGGCGGAGATATTGGCGAAGGGCGAATTGACCCTGCGGTTCACGCTTTCGAGCATCGTAAATCCGGATTCGAGCCTCGACGAGGTGATTGCGCGCGTGTCCGGATGGAGGGATGACCTCGACCCTGACTTTCTCGACGGGCGCGTCATCAAATTCTTCCTGGACGGCGTGCTGGAATCCCACACCGGCTTCATGCCCCAGGGCTATGCTGATAAACCGGGCGAAACGGGAACCTGCCTTTGGAAGGCATCTGCCTACAACGCAGCAGTCAGCCGCGCGCAGCAGGAAGGCTTTCAGGTCTGGACGCACGCGATCGGCACAGGCGCCATCGAAATGGCGCTCGACGCCTATGCCGCGGACGGAGAACGCTCGCGGCAGTGCCGGCCGCGGGTAGAGCATTGCGAAATACCCACCGCGCGCGACATCGAGCGTTTTCGCGACATAGGGGCGATAGCGAGCTTCCAACCCGCCATGATCTATCCACGCGACCAGTGGCTTGGAATGGAAGGGATTTGGGAGGTGCGCGTCGGCTCTGCATCCTTGCCGCGGGCCTTTCCGGTCCGCTCTATCCTCGATGCCTCAGGCGCCGTCGCGTTCGGAACCGATTGGCCCATCGTCGACCTCAATCCGCTCATCGGCATTCGCAATGCGGTGCTGCGACAAAGCCGGGATCGCCGGCCGGAAACCGGCTGGGTCCCGCAGCAGAGGATCAGCGTCGCGCAGGCGCTTCATGCCTATACGCTGGGGGCGGCCTTTGCCGGCCATCGGGAAGACGACGAGGGCAGTCTGGCGGCGGGGAAGCTCGCCGACTTCATCGTCCTTTCCGATGATCCGCTGCAGGTCGAGCCGGACAGAATCGCGGACATCAAAGTTCTGAAGACGATCGTCGGCGGCAGATCTGTCTGGGAAGAACCCGCGGCTTGAGGCCGCGTCTTGGGGGTTTGATGGAAGCGGCTGAATTTGACTACATCGTCGTCGGCGCCGGCTCGGCCGGTTGCGTGATCGCCAACCGGCTGAGCGCCGATTCGTCGATCAAAGTGTGCCTGATCGAGGCCGGCGGAAGCGACGACAGCCTGCGGGTCAAAGTGCCGGCGGGCATCCTCTCGCTCTACGGCAACCCGACCTACGACTATTGTTTCGTCGGCGTGCCGCAGCCGCATCTCAACAACCGCAGCATTCCGGTCAACCGCGGCAAGGCGCTTGGCGGATCGAGCTCGATCAATTCGATGGTCTATATCCGCGGCGCCTCCGAAGACTATGACGAATGGGCTGGGCTAGGCTGCGCCGGCTGGGCCTATCGCGACGTGCTGCCCGTGTTCAGGAAGCTGGAGCGCAACCTGCTCGGCCAGGACCCGCGCTATCACGGCAGCGACGGCGAGCTGCTGGTCGACAATCCGCGCGATCCGAACGAGCTTTCAAGCATGTTCGTCAAGGCCGGTAGGAACGCGGGCCTGCCCGCCAATAGCGACTTCAATGCTGAAAGCCAGTTCGGCCTCGGGATCTACAACGTCACGCAAAACCGCGGACAGCGCTTCAGCAGCTTCAGCGCCTTCATGCGCCCGGTGCTCGATCGCAGGAACCTGACGCTGCTCAGCCAATGCGAGGTGATCGACCTCGTCATCGCCGAGGGCCGCGCCACGGGAATGCGCGTGGGGCACGAGGGCCAGCAGAAGACGCTCTCGGCCAGCCGCGAGATCGTACTTTCGGCCGGCGCCATCAACTCGCCCAAGATCCTGATGACATCCGGCATCGGACCGGCAGATGAGCTCAAGCAGATCGGCATCACGCCGGTCCTCGACCTGCCAGGCGTCGGCAAGAACCTGCAGGACCATATCGATGGCATGATCACCGTGCGCTCCAGGAGTACCAGGACGCTCGGCCTGTCGATCGCCAACCTGCCCCGTATCGCCGCCGCGCCCTTCCAGTATTTCGCGCGCCGCAAGGGCATGCTCACCACCAACTATGTCGAAGCCGGCGGCTTTGCGAAGACCAGGCACGCGAACAGCCTGCCCGACATCCAGTTCCATTTCGTGCCGGGTTATCGCAGCCATCGCGGCAGGCTCATCGAATACGGCCACGGCTACGCTATTCACACCTGCGTCCTGAGACCGAAAAGCGTGGGCGAGATCAGGCTGTCGCGCGACAGCTCCCGCCGCGACGTCCTGATCGACCACCGCTTCTTCACCCATGAAGACGACGCCATGGTGCTGGTCGAAGGCATCAAGATCGCGCGCCGGATTTTTGCCTCGTCCGAGTTCGACGCGGTGCGCGGCAAGGAGATGCTGCCGGGCAAGAATATAAACAGCGACGACGAGATCCTGGCCTATCTGCGCGCCGAGGCGCTGACCGTCTATCACCCGGTGGGAACCTGCAAGATGGGAACGGACGACATGGCTGTCGTCGATCCGGCGACGCTCAAGGTGCGCGGCCTGGATGGGCTCCGGGTCGCCGACGCCTCGGTCATGCCGAAGCTGATCGGCGGCAACACCAACGCGCCGAGCATGATGATCGGCCAGAAGGTTTCGGAAATGATCCTTGGCTCGGGACATCGCGGGGGCAAGTAGCCACCGCTGTTTCGGTGAACCGTCGCAAACGCCCGGAATTGGCTGGAGCCCTCCAAATGTCGTCATTCTGGGGCGGAGCAAGGAGCGCAGCGACGCAGCGCAGACCCTGGAATCCATTCCGGGACTCCAAGGCGTTGCCGCGGTGAAGAATTCTGCTCCGCTGCATCCATCGGCCACGGTCACGGAATGTATCCTCGGGTCTCCGCGTCCGCTTCACCCGTGGATGACGAAGCTGAGAGGCTTCGGCCAATCCCCTGCGTCTGCGCTGAAGCCTCGAACCTTTTGAGAAACCCTATGTCGAGAGACTGGTTTAGTGAACCTCGTCGATCTCGTCGTGCAGGAGGCCGAGGATGCGGCGCTTGAGCGCGATGAAGTCGGGCTCGAGGATGACGTCCATCGAGCGCGGCCGCAGGATGTCGACCTTGATCTCGGCCTTGATCTTGCCTGGCCGGGCCGTCATCACCAGCACGCGGTCGCCGAGCACCAGCGCCTCGTCGATATCGTGGGTGACGAACAGCACCGTCTTCTGCTGCCGCTCCCAGACGCGCAGGAGCAGCTTCTGCATGGTGCCGCGCGTCTGGCTGTCGAGCGCGCCGAACGGCTCGTCCATCAGGAGCACGGCCGGATCGTTGGCAAGGGCGCGCGCGATCGCCACGCGCTGCTTCATGCCGCCTGACAGTTGCGCCGGGTAATGGTCGGCAAAGGGCGCGAGCCCAACCTCGTTCAGATACTGGTCGACGATCTGCTTGCGCTGCTGCGCCGGCAGCCCCTTGCGCTTGGGCCCATATTCGATGTTGGCGCGCACCGTGAGCCAGGGAAACAGGGTGTAGCTCTGGAACACCATGCCCCTGTCGGGACCCGGTTCGATCACTTCCCTGCCGTCGACCTTGATGCTGCCCGAGGTCGCATCGTTGAGGCCGGCGGCTAGGTAGAGCAGGCTGGATTTGCCGCATCCCGAAGGACCGACGATGACACAGAATTCGTTCTTGGCCACCTTCAGCGACACATCGTCCAGCGCCAGCACGCCGTTGGCGTCGCCATAGCGCAATGTCACGTCCTCGATGGCCATCGTGGTCCCGGCGGCACGCGCATCGACATTGGCAGAGGCCATGCCGTCCAAATTGTTCGCCTTGACGGTTTCGGTCATCACTACCCTTGATCCGGCTGCGGTTTGCGAGGATGCGTTCAAGATCAAGGTGCCCATGGCGCAACCCTTGCCCGGAGAATGCGGAATGCCGTGTCGGTGATCAGGCCCAGAAGCCCGATCGCGGCGATCGCCATGAAGATCACGTCGACCTGGAAGCCGCGCATCGCCTTGAGGCTGATATAGCCAAGGCCGCTTGACGCGGCGACGAGTTCGGCCACGACCAGATAGGTCCAGGCCCAGCCCATGGTGACGCGAAGCGTGTCGAGGATCGCGGGAAGTGCCGCAGGGAAAATGACGTGCCACACCGCCTCGCTGCGCTTGGTGCCAAGCGTGTAGGAGGCGTTGACCAGATCCCTGGATACGCTGCGGGCGCAGTCGGAGATCATCACCAGCTGCTGGAAGAACGTGCCGAAGAAGATGACCGCTATGCGCTGCTCGATTCCGATGCCGATCCACAGGATGAACAGAGGCACGAAGGAGGTGACGGGCAGATAGCGGATGAAGTTGACCAGTGGCTCCAGGGGCGCCTGCACTGCCCGGTAGGTGCCCATCCACAGCCCCAGCGGCACCGCGATCACCGACGACACGATGAAGCCCAGGATGACCACCTTGGCGCTTGTCAAAGTGTGGTAGAAAAGGCTGCCGTCGAGCGACATGCGATAGGTCGTCTCGAGCACGGTTCCAGGTGTCGGCAGAAACATGTTCGGCACGACGCGCCCATAGGACAGCAAAGCCCAGCCGCCGATCACGACAACCCACATCGCCAGCGCAAGCGCGGTTGCCGTGCTGGCAGGGATGTTGGCGAATGGGGTCGTCAGGCGCGTCCACGCCGTTCGCCTCTGTGCCATAAGATGGCCTCCGTAGAATCCAAACGCGAAAACCTGGCTTCAAGAAAACGGGGCTGGCCCGAATGGGCCAACCCCGGCAATCCCGAAGGCTCACTGTTCCTTGATGAAATCGGTGTCGAGGATGGTTTTCGAGTCGATCGTCATCTTGAGCTTGCCGGCCTTGCCCCAGATGTCCTGCGCGAAGTTCACCAGGTCGGCCGCTTCGCTCTTCTCCGGCGTGCCGAAGAATTCCAGGTTGCGGGCGCGGTCGTAGTAGCGCACGCCCTTGGCGCCGGCGGCGAAATCCTCCGGCTTCTCGAGATAGCCGCCAATGCCCTTGGCCATGATCTCATAGGCCTTGTCCGGGTTGGTCTTGATGTAGTCGACCGCCTTGTAATAGCCCTTGATGAGAGCCTTCACGTCCTCGGGGTGCTTCTCGATCAGGTCGCATTTGAGCGCGATCACATCGACGATCAGGCCGGGCGTGGCCGTGGAATCGATCAGCACCTTGCCCTTGCCGCCCTTGCGGACTTCGGTGAGATGCGGCTCCCAGGTCACCGCGGCCGGAACCTGGCCGGCGATGAAGGCGGTCGCGGCATCATCGGCGGTCATGTTGGTGATGGTGACGTCGTCCTCGGTCATGCCTTCCTTTTTCAGGAGCACGTTGAACCAGAATTCGGAAATGGAGCCCTCGTTCAAGGCCACCTGCTGGCCCTTCAGGTCCTTGAGCGACTTGACGTCGGGCTGCGTGACGACGCCGTCGCCGCCATGGCTGTCGTCGAGCGCCACGACATATTTGAAGCAGAGGTCGTCGGAGCGGTATTTCATCAGCTCGTCGACGGTGGAGGCGGCGCCGTCGAGGTCGCCGCCGGCGACCGCCGCCATGTAAAGCGCCGATTCCTCGATGACCTTCAGGTCGACGTCGACGCCGGCTTCCTTGAAGTAGCCGAGGTCACGGGCAAGAAACAGCGGCCCGTAGCCTACCCAGGTCGTCATGCCGAGGCGAATGGCGCCGGCATTGGCGGGAGCGGCAAGCCCCAGGCCCAGCAGGCCTGCGCTGACCGCGGTCATCAGGCAGTTTCGGAATGTCTTCATTGTCTTGGTTCCCCATGGCTGTTGCCGGCATCGGCCCATTCAACGGCCCATGCCAAGCGGCGTTTTGGCAGCCGCTCTCTTGTTATGCGTCGCCTCCCAGGCGAGCCTAGCGTGTTCTAGGCCCGCAAGAGAGCACCCGGGCCGGATCGCAAAAAGAAGTCTTTTTCTGTCCTTTGCTTCGCCGAAACCGAAGCAGCGGGCTGAGCCCGGCTGATGAGCTTGAACGGCGGCGCTAGGCGACAGCGGTTCCGATAGCGCCGGCAGACGCGCCAACGACCGTGGATGGCGTGCTGATCAAAGGAATCTTGTGGGACGGTTTGCCCAATCGGAGGCGTTCTCGGGCCACCGGGGAAATCGACGGCAGCGCCAAGATGAATGGCAAATTCAGATGCTTCGAGGAGCCAGCGAGGGATGCGGCCTCATCGGCCGCATCCCCGAGATTTTCGGCGCAAACGCCGCGCCCCGCGGCGTGGCACGGCGGCTAGGCCGGCAGCGCGCCCGACTTTTTCGCCGTCCAGGTGGCGATGTAGTCCATCAGGCCGGGGTTGAGGCAGTCATAGGGCTCGAGCCCGATCGACTTCAGCTGGGCGCGGATGCCGTCCATCCGCTTCGGGTCTACCCCGGATTCGATGATCGAGGAGACGAAGGCGGTGAAGCCCGGTGGCGACCAGCCGTCCTCCTCGAAGCGCTCGGGATGGATGAAGGACAGGCCCTTGAAGGGATGGTCGCGCTCGACCGGGCCGTACATGTGGACGCCGCAGCCGGTGCAGGCATGGCGCTGGATGAGTGCTGCCGGATCGACCACCTTCAGCTTGTCGCCGTTCTCCGTCACGGTGACGTCGCCCGTGCCGGCAACGGCCACGACCGAGAACACGGCGCCCTCCGGCTTCCAGCACTTGGTGCAGCCGCAGGCGTGGTTGTGGGCGATCTGGCCCTTGACCTTCACTTTCACCGGCTTCGAGGTGCAAAGACAGACCAGCGTGCCGCCGGAGAAGGATGCGCTTTCCTTCGGCAAGCCATTGTCGATCGAGTGATGCAGTTTTTCGGCCATTCCTGTTTCCTCCCATGTTGACAAAAAAGGGTCGCCGGCACTCCGGCCTGCGGCCCGTTGGGTTGCTTCAGTAAACCACGACGCTCCTGATCGACTTGCCCTCATGCATGAGGTCGAAACCCTTGTTGATGTCCTCGAG
>NZ_VFUA01000069.1 GCF_006440735.1 Mesorhizobium sp. B2-7-1
TTTTCCCAAAACCGCTGCGCACTTTTGGGCGACATGCATTAGCCCACGAAAAGTCTGCCTCCGAGGCGGCAGCTGTCATGCGGCTGCAATAGGGAACGGGAAAGATCGGCCGCGGGCGGGCAGAGCTCGCACCGAGATCAATTTTCGAAAGGGGGCAGGACATGCAGACCGAACTCGACCATCTCGCCGCACTCGCCGGCAAGGGCAGGATCTCGCGGCGCGATTTCCTCGGCCGCGCGGCAGCGCTCGGCGCCTCGGCGGCACTGGCGACCACTTTGGCCGGCAAGGCTTTTGCCGCGACCCCGGTGAAAGGCGGCATCATCAAGGCCGGGCTGCAGGGTGGCGAATCGACCAACAGCCTCGATCCGGCGCTGAACCTTAGCCAGGTCACCTTCAGCTTCTGCAAGCAGTGGGGCGAATTCCTCGTCCGCCTGACGCCCGACGGCAGCGTCGAGAACCTGATCGCCGAGGAGATCGGCGCCTCGGCCGACGCCAAGACCTGGACGATGAAGATCCGCGACGGCATCGAGTTCCACAATGGCAAGACGGTGACGGCGGAAGACGTTGTCGCCACGCTCGAGCGCCATGCCGACGAGAAGTCGAAATCCGGCGCGCTCGGCATTCTAAAGAACATCAAGACCATCAAGGCCGACGGCAAGGACGTGGTCGTGACGCTCGGCGACGCCGATGCCGACTTCCCCTATATGATGGCCGACTACCATCTCGTCATCCAGCCGAATGGCGGCAAGGACAACCCGAATGCCGGCATCAGCGCCGGCCCGTACAAGGTCACCGTCAACCAGCCCGGCGTGAAGCATGGCGGCGAGCGCTTCGCCAATTACTGGCGCGGCGACAAGGCCGGCCATGCCGACCAGATCGAGATCGTCGTCATCAACGATCCGACGGCCAGGCTTGCCGCGCTGCAGGGTGGCCAGGTGCATCTCATCAACCGCGTCGAACCGAAGGTGGTCGATCTGGTCAAGCGCATGCCGGGCGTCAGCATCGAGAACGTGGCGGGGCGCGGCTATTACCCGTTCAACATGTTTTGCGACACGCCGCCCTTCGACAACAACGATTTGCGCATGGCGCTCAAGCTCGCCATGGACCGCGAGGAGATGGTCGACAAGATCCTGCGCGGCTACGGCTCGGTCGGCAACGACTTCCCGATCAACGAGGCCTATCCGCTGTTTTCCAACGACATCGACCAGCGCAAGTTCGACCCGGAGAAGGCGGCCGCCGCCTACAAGAAGTCGGGCCATAGCGGCTCGATCCTGATGCGCACCTCCGACGTCGCCTTCCCGGGCGCGGTCGACGCCGCCCAGCTCTACCAGCAGAGCGCCGCCAAGGCCGGCATCAAGATCGAGATCAAGCGCGAGCCGGGCGACGGCTACTGGTCGGAAGTGTGGAACAAGCAGCCCTTCTCGCTCTCCTACTGGGGCGGAAGGCCGACGCAGGGCCAGATGTATTCCACCGGCTATCTGTCGACCGCCGACTGGAACGACACGCGCTTCAAGCGGCCCGAATTCGACAAGATGCTCTATACGGCGCGCGCCGAGCTGGACCAGGCCAAGCGCAAGACGATCTATCGCGACATGGCGATGCTGATGCGCGACGAAGGCGGCCTGATCGTGCCGTTCTTCAACCAGTTCGTCGATGCCGCCAACACCAAGAAGATCAGCGGCTACGCCAAGAACCCCAATGGCGAGATGATGGACGGCTACGCGCTCTGCGAGTGCTGGCTGAACGCCTGATATCAGGCTATCCAAGGCAAGCGCCGCGTGTCCGCGCGACACGCGGCGCTTTTGTTTCGAAGAACAATCACAGGAACCTTCCGTGGCGCTCAAATCCAAACTGCTGCTCATCATCCTCGACGGCGTGCCCTACCGGAACTGGCGCCGGCTGATGGGCAATCTGGAGGGCTGGGCGCAGTCCGGCGAGGCGCAGGTGTGGAGGATGCGTTCGGTGCTGCCGTCGACGTCCGCCTGCTGCTACGCCTCGATCCACACCGGTGTCACGCCGCAGGTGCACGGCATCCTTTCCAACGAGAACCGCTTCCGCGTCACGCAGCCGGATATCTTCTCGGAAGTCAGCAAGGCCGGCGGCAAGACGGGCGCGGTGACCCATTCCTACTGGTCGGAATTCTTCCGTTCGTATCCGTTCGACCTTGTCGAGGACATGGAGTTCGACGATCCAAGCGGGCCGATCACCCATGGCCGCTTCCACACCATGACCGGCTACAATCTCAAGAACCAGATGACGCCGAGCGACGTCGACCTGTTCGCGACGCTGACCATGCTGGCGAAGCGCCACGGCATCGACTACGGCATCCTGCACACCTGCACGCTGGATTCGATGGGGCATCGCTTCGGCCATGACTGCCACGAGATGGACCATGCCTGTTACGCCATGGACGGAATGCTCGCGGCCTTCCTGCCGCAATGGCGCGCGGCCGGCTATGAAGTGATGGTGACGGCCGATCATGGCCAGACCGACCGTGGCCACCATGGCGGCCATGACGACGAGATGCAGGATTTCGCGCTCTATTATTTCGGTCCCGCGAAGGGCCCCGAGGCCGACACGCTGCTCGACCAGCTGCAGCTCGCGCCGACGGTGCTGAGCCGGCTTGGTGTTGAGATACCCGAGACGATGAAGGCGAAGGTGTTCTTGGGGTAAGCGCGGCTTCTCCTTCGCCTCTTGGGGGGAAGGAAAAGCGCTCCCTCTGGCAACACTCACTCTCTTCGGTTAGCCTCCGAAAAATCCTTGGCGGAGGGTGAACCTTTTTGGATCGATCAGCGACAGAGCTTCGAGGAGCCAGGCGGCTCGACCGGCCATGAATGCGACGACCGAAACCGATCGCGCGCTTGTAGACCGGGTCGCGAAGGGCGACCGGGCCGCCGTTCGGCTCCTGTTCATGCGTCACCACGCGCGGATCTACCGCTTCGTGGCGCGCCAGACGGGATCGGAAATGATGGCCGACGATATCGCGAACGAGGTCTTTCTGGAGCTGTGGAAACAGGCGGCGGGCTTCGAGGGACGCTCTGAGGTTTCCACGTGGCTGCTCGGCATCGCCCGCTTCAAGGCGCTGTCCATGCTGCGCAAGAAGAAGGAAGACTGGATCGACGACGACGACGCGGCGCAGGTTCCAGACGGCGCCGACACGCCGGAAGTCGTGACCATGAAGGAGGACAAGGCCGCCGCCTTGCGCCGCTTCGTCGACGCCTTACCGGAAGAACACCGCACGGTGATCGACCTTGCCTATTACCACGAACAGTCGGTGACCGAGATCGGCGAGGTGCTCGCCATTCCGGTCGCGACCGTCAAGACCAGGATGTTCTACGCCCGCAAGAAACTCGGCGAGGCCCTCAAGGCCGCCGGTTACGACAGGGGGTGGCCATGAGCGCCGCTGAAAAGATGTCGCGCCGCGACGAGATGGAAACGCTGCTGCCGTTCTACCTGAACGGCTCGCTGGAAGGCGCTGAACTGGAGGCCGTCGAGGAATGGCTGGCGACCGATCCGGCGGCGCTTTCAGCACTTGGCGAAGCCGAGGCCGAGTTTTCCGGCACCGCTGCCGCCAACGAGGCGATCCGGCCGCCGGCCGATGCGCTGAGCCGTTTTACCAGGGCGCTCGACGCCGAGGCCGGACCCGTGCGCGCGCCCGCCGGCCAATCCTGGCTGGCGAAAGTCTTCGGTCGGGTCGCAGCGATGCCGGCCGGCGTCGCCTGGGCGGCCGCCGCGGCGCTGCTTGCCTTGGTGCTGGTGCAGTCCTTCGAACAGCCGGGCGGCAAGGGCAACGACTTCGAGGTGGCCGGCGCCGAGGACGATCTGGCGAAGCTGCCTTTCGCGCTGGTGAAGTTCAAGCCGGATGCGAAGATGGCCGATATCGCCGCCTTCCTCGGCCAGAACGGATTGAAGATCGCCGCCGGCCCGACCGCGGATGGCGTGTTCCACCTGACGATCCCGGCCAGCACGGCGGCCGACTACGACCGGATTGTCGGCCTTATTGCCGCCCAGCCTTTCGCGGATGCTGTGATCCAGGGAAGGAAACCGGTCGGTGGCGGCTAACGCAATTCCAGGAAAAGTGCGCCGCGGTTTTCCGTCCGGAATTGTGTCGGGGCCGAAAGCCATTCTTCGCGCGGTGATCCTCGCGGCGGCATTTGTCGCCGCGCCGGCGTTCGCGCAGACCAACGACCCCAACCTGACGCAAAAGCAGGTCGATTGCCTGAACCGCACGACCGCGACGGGCGCGGGCTGCGACAAGGATGACGGCGCCAAGAACAACGGCGGGACGCCGGGCACCGCCACGGGCGGCGCGGTGTTCCTGCCGGCGCTGATCGTCGACCTGTTCCCGAACCCGCCGGCGGGCGCGGCACCACAAACGTCCGCACCGTCCAACGGAACATCGTCGAACGGTCCCGCCAACACGCCGCCGCCAGCGCCGAGCGGTCCCGTCACGGTGCCGCAAGGCCTCAACCTGGCGGAGCCGCCGCGGGCGATCGCCGGCGAGTTCGTGCCCGACGAGGTGCTGGTGACGGTCGACGGCGACGCCGGCGTGGTGCAGCAGATCGCCAACTCCTTCGGCCTGCAGGTGCGCTCGCAACGCCAGTCGCGGCTGCTCGGCAGCACGCTGGTGCGCTTCGGCATAACCGACGGGCGGCCGGTCGGCGTGGTGCTGGCGCAGCTCGCCGCCGACGGGCGCACGCAGCGGCGCGAGCCCAATCACATCTACACGCTGCAGCAGGCGGCCGGCATCGTGAACTATGCCTTCGACCGCATCGCGCTCGATTCGAAAGAAGCAAGCGGGGAAAATGTGCGCGTCGCCGTCATCGATACCGGCATCGACGACACCAACCCGGTGCTCGCCGGCGTGATTGCCGACCAGTATGACGCGATGCCCAATGTGCCGATCGAGAAGCGCGACCACGGCACTTCGGTCGACGGGCTGATCGCCGGCATCGGTCCACTGGAAGGCATGGCGCCGGGCGCCAGGATCTATCACGCGCGGGCCTTCGAAGGCGGCAAGTCGACCATGGACGTCATCCTGTCGGCGCTCGACTGGGCGGCCGAGCAGAATGTGCGCATCATCAATATGAGCTTCGTCGGGCCGAAGAACGACCTGCTCGGCACCGCCTGCCGCAATGCGCGGGCGATGGGCATGGTGCTGGTCGCGGCTGCCGGCAACAATGGGCCGAAGGCGCCCTATGGCTATCCGGCCGCGTTCGACGGCGTGATCGCGGTGACCGCCACCGACGCCAAGGACGGGCTGATGCCGCAGGCCAATCGCGGCGCCTATGTGTTCATCTCGGCGCCGGGCGTGGAGATGGTGGCGCCGAGCGGCGCCGGCTCCGACGTGGTGACCGGCACGTCCTTCGCCGCCGCGATCGTGTCCGGCGCCATCGCCAACCTGATCCACGCCGCGCCGGACCGCTCAGCCGACGATATCGAGAGGGCGCTTGCGGCAACGGCCAAGGATCTCGGCCCAAAGGGGCGGGACAATGATTTCGGCTATGGGCTGCTGGACATCAAGGCGGCCGAGGCAGCGAGGAGTAAGGTCAATCCGCTTGCCGCCACCGGGCGGGGATTTGCTGCATCTGATCCCGGCGGTTAGGTCATCGATGTCGTCGCCTGGCTCAAGGCCAAAGCCTCTATTTCCGCACTTTGGACAGACCTATCGTTATTTTTCTCGAAGGCGAACCAACGCGGTCGGCAGAGAACTAAGAAACAAAACCAGGCAAACACAGAGAAGCACTATGTCTTTGTAGAGAAACTCCCCGGCCAGATTCCACGCAATGGGATCGGTGGAGATGGGTCGTAAAGAAAAATGACCAGGTGATGAGAAACGTACCGACCCCGATCAAGGCGCCAAGGGCGGACAAGACAGGCACAAACGCCCCCCAACGCCAGGAGGGCAGCCGTCCCCAACTCGATGCATCCCAGAAGATAGGCCTCGCCTCTAATTCCAAAAATCTGGAGCCAAGAAACGAACGGACTGTTTGAGATGTAGAGAGCGATTCCTTGTGCTGACTGCGGTGTGAACTTCTGGATCCCGAACGACACGAAAATCAGCACCATTACCCACCTGAGGATGGCAAGCGGCCAATAAGAGCCGAAGCCTGTCTCAGCGATATTGAACTCTCTATGCATGCTATGTCCTTTGCCGGAAGCGATATATCAGACCAAGGAACCGCAGCCGGCAGTGGTTTTAGCAAGCTGCAGGCTCTTGAAGGCCGCACAGCTTACTTCGTCGCCAGACAAATTTCGTTACATCCCCCACACCCGAAGACAGAGGGCCCGGCAATCGCGGCGCCCATGCCTTCATCTCGGCGCCGGGCGTCGATATGGTGGCACTGAGCGGAGGCGGCTCCTGGTGCGAACCAGCTCCGCGCCTGGAACCGCTCTATAATGCCGGCCCTAACCGCACAGGGCTTCCATCATAGAAGCGCGGCAGCCGGAAGCGGCTGAGATCGTGCCCGATGTCGTTTCCCTGGATCATGTCGGAGACGACGCGGCCTATGCCGGGCCCTATGCCGAAGCCATGGCCGCTCATTCCGGTCGCGACGAAAAGACCGCCGATCGCCTGGACCCGATCCACGACGGGGACGACGTCGGGCATGGCGTCGATCATGCCGCCCCAGCCGACCTTCAGGCGAACTTTCTCGAACTGTGGAAAAAGCTGCTTGAAATTGCGCTCGATCGAACGAAGCCGGGCCGGTTCGGGGGCCGGGTTGAGCACCCGCATTCTCTCGAAAGGACTCGTCGAATCCGGCGCCCAATCGCGCGGCGTCGACCAGCCATCCGGGTAGCCTGACGGAGCGAAGGGGAAATAGCTCGCTCCGAACGGATCGTTCCTGAGGGCGGGAATGTACTTGGTGGCGTGCCGGAATGCGTCAGGCCCCAGGTAAAGCAAGTGGCTGCCACCTCCGGCGAGCGTGTAGCCGCCATCCTGTCTGCGCCGGAAAGCGATGTGGTTGTCGGCGGCCGCGCCTGCATAGATCTCAGGCAAGGGCTCCGTTGCGGCCACGGTCACCCGGACGCTGAGCTGAGGGATGGATACGCCGTGTCTTTTCAGGAACAGGGACGACCAGGCGCCGCCCGCGACCAGCACGCTGGAAGTCTCGATATATCCCGCCTCGGTCCACACACCCTTGATCCTGCCGGCCGCGGTGTCGAGGCCTCGCGCCGCGCAATTCTCGACGATCCTGGCGCCTTTGCGCACCGCAAGCCGGGCCAGCGCAGGCACCGCCAGCCAGGGTTCCGCACGCATATCGGAGGGCGTCGTCATCGCGCCCACGAACCTGCGCGACATGCCGGTGATGAGCTTCGCGGTTTCGCTCGCGTCGAGCAGGCGCGTGTCGAGCTCATGGATCGCGGCGACCTTCATGAACGCTTCGAAGCCGGCCATGTCCTTGTCGGCGTTCGCCAGGTAGGTCACGCCTGTCTGGGTGAGCCCGATGTCCTCGCCGCTTTCCTCGGCCAATTGCCGCCACAGGCGGATAGCCTCGATGACGATCGGCAGCTCATCCGCGTCCCGTCCCTGCTTTCTGATCCAGCCCCAATTTCGCGAGGACTGTTCGGCCGCGACACGGCCTTTTTCCAGCAGCGTCACCGGAATGTTCCGGGAGGCAAGGAAGAGCGCCGTCGTTACGCCGATAATGCCGCCACCGACAATCACCACCTGCGACGTCTTCGGCGGCGGCCCAGCGTATTGGATTGAATCCGCTTCGGTGAACGGGAATGTGGGCAAATGGCGTACTCTGGACGATTGGTTGACGGTTCTGGCTTACCGGTTGTCACCGTACAAGGTCAGGAGCAGGCGAAGGCGGATCATTGTCCCACGAGGTAAAGGGTGCCGGGAAGCGCTCGAAGACGCTGTCGTATCCTGACCTAGACCGGCGCCCCTGCCACCGATCCCCGCACCACAAGATCCACCGGCCAGACCTCGCCGCGGGGGCCCTCTTCGAGCCCCGATATCCGCGCCGCGAGGCGCTCGGCGACACGCGCGCCGGCAAGCCGGATCGAGGAGCGCGTGGTCGACAGCGGCACCGGGAAATTCTCCGGCCGCAGCCAGGGGAAGACGTCGTCATGGGCGACCAGCGACAGGTCGCCCGGAATGGTGAGGCCAAGGTCGCGCACGGCGCGCACGACACCCAGAGCCATGATCAGGCTGGAGCAGACGATCGCCGTCGGCGGCTCGGCCTCCTCGAGCAGGCGGCGGGCGGCGCGATGGCCGTTCTCCTCGGTCATGGTCACCGAGCGGATGTGGCGCTCGCCGAGCGTCAGCCCGCTCGCGGCAAGCGCGCGGCGCATGCCGCGCTCGCGGTGGATGGCGAAGGTCTCGCGCTCATTGCCGTTGATCAGCGCCAGGCGCTTGTGGCCGAGCTGGATCAGCAGGCGCGCCGCTTCGTGGAACGCGCCCTCATTGTCGATGTCGAGATAGGGATAGTCGAAGTCGAAGCCTTCGCTGCGGCCATGGACGATGAAGGGAATGCCCAGCGTGTTGACCAGCGCCAGCCGCTTGTCGGCCGGACGCGGCGAGGAGAGGTAGACGGCGTCGACCTGGCGGTTGGCGACGATGCGCCGGTAGGTCGTCTCCTCGTCGTCGGCATCGGCGGGCGAAAGCACGAGGTCGAGCTCGTGCGCGCGGGCATAATCGCCGAGGCCGGAGAGGAATTCCACGAAGTGCGGATCGATGTCGACGGCGGCGCCCGTCGGCAGCACATAGCCGATCATGCCCGACTTGCCGGTGGCGAGCCGGCGCGCGCTGGGGTTCGGCCGGTAGCCATGGCGCTTGGCCGCGTCCATCACCCGGCGCCGGGTTTCCTCATTGACCTCGGGATAGCCGTTCAGCGCCCGGCTCACCGTGGTCTGCGAGAGCGACAGCATATGCGAGAGTTGCTTGAGGTTCATCGGAGGCCTCCAGCCTCAAAGCGCTTTCAATTTTGAATCGATCCGATGATTGTTGGCGAGATCGCCAAGCATGACGACCTTAGAGGGGCACAGGCGCCGTTTGAAGCAAAAATTACTGCTGCAGTGCCAAAAAAACATGCTGCAGCGCACTTTCTTCGCTCAATCCGATCGAATTTAAATCGATTAACGAACGCACCCACTTGACTCCCAGGCGATTCAATGGCGAGATCAAGGCAGCCAAAGCGCTTTGGAAGTCTCTTCGAAAGGTTGCGGTTGCCCTTTCGCTGAGTCACAGTTCCGCGGGCGTCGGCGGACGAAATGGAGGTTTCGTCCTGTTTGTGACCACTGGGAGGACTTGCGATGAAGAAAATGCTTCTCTTGGGTGCGGCGTGCGCGGCACTCACCCTCAGCCTGCCGGCGCAAGCCGAACTGAAGTTCAAGCCGGGCGAGGATCAGAAGTTTCACTGGGCGAACTACGACGACCTCAAGAAGGTTGATCTCAAGGGCGAGACGCTGACGATCTTCGGGCCGTGGCGCGGCGAGGACGAGGCGCTCGTGCGTTCGGTTCTCGACTATTTCCAGGAAGCGACCGGCGCCGAGGTCAAATATTCCTCGTCCGAAAATTATGAGCAGCAGATCGTCATCGACACCCAGGCCGGCAGCCCGCCCAACATCGCCGTCCTGCCGCAGCCCGGCCTGATCCAGGACCTTGCTTCCAAGGGCGTGCTCACCCCGCTCGGCGACGACGTCGCCGCCTGGATCAAGGAAAATTACGCCGCCGGCGACTCCTGGGCCAAGCTCGGCACTTATAACGGCAAGGACGGCAAGCCCGGCTTCTACGCCTTCCCCTACAAGATCGACGTGAAAGGGCTGGTCTGGTACTCGCCCGACAATTTCGACGAGGCCGGCTACAAGGTGCCGAAGACCCAGGAAGAACTCGCCGATCTCGAAAAGAAGATCATCGCCGATGGCGGCAAGCCCTGGTGCATCGGGCTCGGCTCCGGCGGCGCCACCGGCTGGCCGGCGACCGACTGGGTCGAGGACATCATGCTGAGGACCCAGCCGCCGGAAGTCTACGACAAGTGGGTCAAGAACGAGATCCCGTTCACCGACCCGGCCGTGGTCAACGCCATCGACATCTTCGGCAAGATCGCCACCGACGACAAGATGGTGGACGGCGGCGCCAAGGCGGTCGCGGCGACCGACTTCCGCGACAGCCCAAAGGGCCTCTTCACCGTGCCGCCCAAGTGCTACATGCACCATCAGGCATCGTTCATCCCGTCGTTCTTCCCGGAAAACGTGAAGCTCGGCCAGGACGCCGACTTCTTCCCCTATCCGCCTTACGCCTCCAAGCCGGAACTGGGCACGCCGCTGGAAGTGGCCGGGACGCTGGTGATGATCACCAAGGATTCCAAGGCCTCGCGCGAATTCATCAAGTTCCTCGAAATGCCGCTCGCGCATGAATTGTGGATGGCGCAGAAGAGCTTCGTCACTCCGTTCAAGGCGGCCAACAAGGATGCCTATGGCAGCGAGGCGCTGAAGAAGCAGGGCGAGATCCTGGTCGGCGCCACGACGGTTCGGTTCGACGGATCCGACCTGATGCCCGGCAAGATCGGCGCGGGCTCCTTCTGGACCGGCATGGTCGACCTGGTCGGCGGCAAGTCGGCGCAGGACGTCGCGGCCGACATCCAGAAAAGCTGGGACGGCATCAAGTAAGCCATCCTGAAATCCTCCTCATTCTCCTAATGGATCCGGGCTACGGCCCGGGTCCGACCGGCGGCCGACGCCGGAAGCCTTCGCGTTTCGATCGTTCCGAATAACCGAAAGTCGGCGCATCCGATCGGCAGCCTCGGCTGGCCGGTCATGCGCAGGGAGAGGGACCCATGGCGGCTCAGATTTTCTCGGCCATATTCGTCATCATCATCGGCGTCGGCGGCTGTGTCGCCTATTTCTGGGGCGCCAACAGACTGCTCGACCTCATCTTCCCCTCACGCGGGGTATCCGGCGGCGCCGCGATCAACAATCTGCGCCGGCAGGGATATGTGCGGCCGTGGCTGTTCGTCGGCCCGGCGCTGATCATCCTTACGGTATACCTGATCTACCCGATGATCGCGACGCTATGGCTGTCCTTCTTCGACCGCGGCGGCACCAGTTTCGTCGGGCTCGCCAATTATGAATGGGCGGCCGGCGACCACGACCTGCGCAACTCGATCCTCAACAATATCCTGTGGCTCGCCGTGGTGCCGGCCGCCTGCACCTTCCTCGGCCTGATCATCGCCGTGCTCACCGACAAGATCTGGTGGGGCACCATCGCCAAGAGCCTGATCTTCCTGCCGCTGGCGATCTCCTTCGTCGGCGCCAGCGTGATCTGGAAATTCATCTACGAGTATCGCGGCGAGGGCCAGATCCAGATCGGCCTGCTCAACGCCATCATCCAGTATTTCGGCGGCCAGCCGCAGGTGTGGATATCGCTGCCGTTCTGGAACAACTTCTTCCTGATGGTGATCCTGATCTGGATCCAGACCGGCTTCGCCATGGTCATCCTGTCGTCGGCGCTGCGCGGCATTCCCGAAGAGACGCTCGAGGCCGCGGTGATCGACGGCGCCAACCCGTTCCAGATCTTCTGGAAGATCATGGTGCCGCAGATCTGGGGAACGATCGCGGTGGTGTGGACCACCATCACCATCCTGGTGCTGAAAGTGTTCGACATCGTGCTGACCATGACCAACGGCCAGTGGAACAGCCAGGTGCTCGCCAATCTGATGTTCGATTGGATGTTCCGCGGCGGCGGCGATTTCGGCCGCGGCGCGACCATCGCCATCATCATCATGATCGCGGTCATCCCGATCATGGTCTGGAACATCCGCCAGGCCAACAAAGAGACGGGGGGACACTGAGATGGCCGCCAAAACCGGAAAGTCCTTTATCGGCCGCTTCGGCGTCCATATCGCCGTGCTCGTCTTCGTGACGATCTGGACCATCCCCACCCTCGGCATCCTCGTCTCGTCGCTGCGCGACAAGGACCAGATCGTCGCGTCGGGCTGGTGGAACTCCTTCGCCAGCTCCAGCCAGAGCGAGGCCGGCCGATTGCCGGCCGCCTCGGCGCAGACCCAGAAGGACGGCAAATACGTCATCGAGGGCAACATCTTCGGCGACGGCCCCAAGCGCGAGATCAGCGCCTTCGGCGTGAAATCTGCCGCGCCGACGCAGTACAAGGCGGGATCGGTCGCCGACCTCAATGACGGCGTCAGCCTGCAGATGAATGCCGACGGCGGCTTCGTGCTGTCCTCACCGAAAGCCTTCGAGGGCGACCGCGGCCAGCGCGTCTATTTCGCCTCCTCGGCGCCGCCCAAATTCACCACCGACAACTATCAGGCGGTGCTGTTCTCGGAAGGCATCGGCCGCTCCTTCATGAACTCGCTGACGGTGACCATTCCAGCGACCGTGATCCCGATCCTGATCGCCGCCTTCGCGGCCTATGCGCTGGCCTGGATGCGCTTTCCCGGACGGGCGCTGCTGATCGCGGTCATCATCGGCCTTCTGGTGGTGCCGCTGCAGATGTCGCTGATCCCGTTGCTCAGGCTCTATAACGGCGTCGGCACCTTCTTCGGCGTGCCGTCCAAGACCTATCTCGGCATCTGGCTGGCGCATACCGGCTTCGGCCTGCCCTTCGCCATCTACCTGCTCAGGAGCTACATTGCCGGCCTGCCGCGCGAGATCATGGAATCGGCGCGCATCGACGGCGCCAGCGATTTCGAGATCTTCGTCAAGATCGTGCTGCCGCTGTCGTTCCCGGTACTTGCCTCCTTTGCCATCTTCCAGTTCCTGTGGGTATGGAACGATCTTCTGGTGGCGATGGTTTTCCTCGGTACGGCGCCCGATCAGATCGTGCTGACGGCCAAGCTCAACGCGCTGCTCGGCTCGCGCGGCGGCAACTGGGAGATCCTGACGACATCGGCGTTCATCACCATCATCGTGCCGCTGATCGTGTTCTTCTCGCTGCAGCGCTATTTCGTCCGCGGGCTGCTTGCCGGCTCGGTGAAAGGAGGTTGAAGACATGCAATCGGCTTTGAAGGCGACTTCGAGACCAGACCCCGCCCCAGACCCCGACATCGACCGCGACTGGTGGCGGGGCGCGGTGATCTACCAGATCTATCCGCGCTCCTACCAGGACTCCAACGACGACGGCATCGGCGACCTGAAGGGCATCGTGCAGCGCCTGCCCTACATCGCTTCGCTCGGCGTCGATGCCATCTGGATCTCGCCCTTCTTCAAATCGCCGATGAAGGATTTCGGCTACGACGTGTCGGATTATTGCGACGTCGACCCGATGTTCGGAACGCTTGCCGATTTCGACGCGCTGGTTACGGAAGCCCACCGGCTGGGGCTCAAGGTGATGATCGACGAGGTGCTGTCGCACACCGCCGACATCCACCCGTGGTTCAAGGAAAGCCGTTCCAGCCGCGGCAATCCGAAAGCCGACTGGTATGTGTGGGCCGACGCCAAGCCCGACGGCACGCCGCCCAACAACTGGCTGTCGATCTTCGGCGGCTCGGCCTGGCAGTGGGACACCAGCCGCCAGCAATATTACATGCACAACTTCCTGGCCGAGCAGCCCGACCTCAACTTCCACAATGAGCAAGTCCAGGATGCGCTGCTCGACATCACCCGTTTTTGGCTGGAGCGCGGCGTCGACGGCTTCCGCCTCGACACGATCAATTTCTACTTCCACAGCCTGGGGCTGGAGGACAATCCGCCGCTGCCGCCGGAACAGCGCAACGACCAGACCGCGCCCGCGGTCAATCCCTACAACTACCAGGACCATCTCTACGACAAGAGCCGCCCGGAGAACCTCGGCTTCCTGGAGCGCTTCCGCGCGCTGCTCGACGAATACCCGGCGCAGGCCGCCGTCGGCGAGGTGGGCGACTCCCAGCGCGGCCTGGAAGTGGTCGCCGCCTACACCGCGGACGGCAAGCGCGTGCATATGTGCTATTCCTTCGACTTCCTGGCGCCGGAGAAGATCAGCGCGGCGAAAGTGCGCGCGGTGCTGGAGGCCTTCGGCACGGTCGCCAGCGACGGCTGGTCGTGCTGGGCCTTCTCCAACCATGACGTGATGCGGGTCGCCTCGCGCTGGGCCGCCAACGAGGCGAACCCGACCGCCTATCTCAAGGTGATCTCGGCGCTTTTGATGTCGCTGCGCGGCTCGGTGTGCATCTATCAAGGCGAAGAGCTCGGCCTTGGCGAGGCGAAGCTGAAGTTCGAAGACCTGCAGGATCCCTACGGCATCCGGTTCTGGCCGGAGTTCAAGGGCCGCGACGGCTGCCGCACGCCGATGGTGTGGGACGCGGCCGCCAAGAATGGCGGGTTCTCGGCCGCCAAGCCCTGGCTGCCTGTGCCGGGCAAGCATCTGTCGCAGGCCGTCAACGTGCAGCAGGGCGACGCAAGCTCGCTGCTCGAGCACTACCGACGCTTCCTCGCCTTCCGGCGCCAGCATCCGGCGCTGGCCAAGGGCGACATCGACTTCATCGAAAGCGACGGCGACACCGTCGCCTTCACGCGCCGCGAGGGCAATGAGCGGATCGTCTGCGCCTTCAACCTCGGCAGCAAGGCCGCCGAGATCAATCTCGGCAAAGGCGCGCTGCAACCCTTGCCCGGGCATGGCTTTTCGGGACAGACTGGCAGCGGGCCGGTCCGCCTCGGCGGATACGGCGCCTGGTTCGGGCGCATCGACTGAATTTCTAAAACAGAGATCAACGGGAGAGGAAAAACATGGCCGATGTCACGCTCAACCAGGTGAAGAAATCATACGGCAACCTCAACATTCTCCACGGCATCGACCTCGACATCAAATCGGGCGAGTTCATCGTCTTCGTCGGGCCGTCGGGTTGCGGCAAGTCGACTTTGCTGAGGTCGATCGCCGGCCTCGAGGAGATCACTTCGGGCGAGCTGAAGATCGACGGCGAGGTGGTGAACGACGTGCCGCCGTCGAAGCGGGGCATCGCCATGGTGTTTCAGTCCTATGCGCTCTATCCGCATATGACCGTCTACGACAACATGGCCTTCTCGATGAAGATCGGCAAGGAAAGCAAGGCCGAGATCGACAAGCGCGTGCGCCAGGCGGCGGAGATCCTGCAGCTGACCAAGTATCTCGACCGCCTGCCCAAGGCGATGTCGGGCGGCCAGCGCCAGCGCGTCGCCATCGGCCGCGCCATCGTGCGCAACCCGAAGGTGTTCCTGTTCGACGAGCCGCTGTCGAATCTCGACGCCGCACTTCGCGTCGCCACCCGCATCGAGATCGCCAAGCTCAAGGAATCGATGCCGAACACGACGATGATCTACGTCACGCACGACCAGGTCGAGGCGATGACGCTGGCGGACCGCATCGTGGTGCTGAAGGACGGCCGGATCGAGCAGGTCGGCACGCCGATGGAACTCTACAAGCGCCCCGGTAACCTGTTCGTCGCCCAGTTCATCGGCTCGCCGGCGATGAACATCCTGCCGGCCAAGATCGACAAGGCCGGCAACCCGACCGTGGTCAGCCATGTCGGCGGCCGCAAGGCCACGGTGCCGATCGCGACGCCGGCCTCGGCCAATGGCGCGGCGGTGAGCTTCGGCGTGCGGCCGGAGGATCTCGCGATCGCGACCGGCGCGGACTATCTGTTCGAAGGCAAGGTCGACTATATCGAGCAACTCGGCGAGGTTCAGCTCGTCTATGTCGATATCGGCCGCACCGACCTGCCGCTGGTGGCCAAGCTGCCGGGCAATGTTGAGGTCAAGCGTGGCGAGACGTTGCGGCTCAACGCCAACGGCGGCGATCTGCACATCTTCGACGCCGACGGCCATTCCTTCACGCTGCATCACGAGGAAGCGAAGGCGGCCTGAGGCTTGGAGCGGTCCAGCATTCGATAGAAGCTGAAGCCTATGCGGAAAAGAAAAACGGCGGGCCAAGGCCCGCCGTTTTCTGTTCTTGCGTCGTCTCTTTGTTTTACGCAACTCCGAACGGAAAAGCGTTCAGACTTTCCTGGAATTGCTACCGCTGTTAGCGGCCGAAGAGGTTGTGGTCGCTGCCCTGAGCGGCCGGCTTGTGAACGTCGTTCGACGAGTTCAACAGCTTGTAGGCCGTCGAGTCGGTATTGATCGACGACGTGCGCGTGGTGTCCACGGCGGGAGCCGGCTGGTTGCCGCCGACGTTGCCGGTATGGCCACTCTCCGCGGCAAAAGCAGCGCCGGAAACGGCCAACAGAGCGGCCGTGGCAAGGATGATCTTCTTCATTTCAGTGCTCCTGAATCTTGCGATCCGACCGATGCGGCGGGCTAGCCCGCCGCCGGTTCAAGGTCGGCTGTTAGTTGTTGCCGAAAAGGTTGTGGTCGGCGCCCGTCGCGGCAGGCTGCTGGGTGGCCGGCGCGGACTTGTGAACCGAAGCCGTGTAGGACGAGTCGACCTGAGCGGACGCCTGATTGGCTTCGTTCGGGTTGTAATGGTCGCTACCAGCGAAGGCGCTGCCGGAAATTGCCAGAAGGGCTGCGGCAGTGAGAACAATCTTTTTCATTTTTGCTACTCCAGTATCATTATTCAGTCCGTCTAGCGGCGTGTCTTGGGAATGAAATCGCGTCGTTCGGACAACGCTGATTTGGGTGAGCCGGCTCCCGGATTCCAATCACGAAGTTTTTCCGTCTGGACCACGAATCCGCCTCTTGAAGTTTTCATAAGCATGCCTATGACTTTATTTTTATGCATATTAATCAACGTGTTATGTGAATTCTTCAGTTGGCTCACCAAATGTGTCGGAGCCCCGACGTTCACACCGTCCTGCACGCACCGTCAACAGAAACGAACCGTTCAGTTCGATTTTAGAACCTCCTAATAGTCACTTTTCGATACTGTTAACTATCCTGCCCCTGTTCCGAAGGCCGATTCGGTTCGCTCCGGAACCGCATTCAGACTGAAAGCCAAGGGGCGTTCGTGCCGGAAGGAGTCGCACCCGCCTCCTTGCCGGCGCTGGAAATCGAGGCCTGAACCCGCCGGTTAACGTTCAAAATGGTCGTCATGGTGCCAACTTGCCTTGCCTTGCCAAGCATGAGCCGAGTGTTTACAGCCGTTTTCCAGGGGTCAGGGCAATGATGCGACCGGCACAGCCGCCGGCTTGCAGAGCGGGGTCAGGAACATGCCTCTTTCCGAGGTCTATGCTGTCGCGAGCAAGGACATCGTCTTCGAATCCTTCGACGGCGAAGCCGTCGTGCTCGACCTCTCCAACGGCAAGTATTTCGGCTTCTCCGATTCCGGCAGCAAGGTGTGGCAAGCGCTGTCCTCGGGCGTCGGCACCGAGGCGCTGATCCGATCGGCCGCGGGCGCCGAAATGGTGAGCGCCGAAGCACTCGAGACATTCATCGCGCAGCTGGTCGAGCTTGGGCTGCTGGCTCCCTCCAGCGCAACGCCGCTGCCCTCTTCCGACGATTTGCCGGCGGCGCTGGCGGCGGCAAGCGAGCCGCTCAATGTCAGCGTCCATGACGATCTTGCCGACCTCATCACCGTCGACCCGATCCACGAGGTCGAGGAACCGCTCGGCTGGCCGGCCGTCAAGCAGGTTTCCTGAGCGGTCGGCGGCGGACGAGGTCAGGCTGGAACAGACCATGCCGCGCGTGACGCTCGAGACCCTGCCCGACTACGCCCGCTTTCTCATCGCCGCCGCCGAAGGCGCTGCCGCGCAGTTTCCAGTCCGGCGAACCGTCCGCCTGCCCGGGCTGGAATTGATCGCGCATCTCGATCCCGGCGCGTTCGCGGATGCCCTTGGCCACGCGTTCCTGGAAACCGACGGCGATTCGCTGAGCTCCCGCCAATGCCGCATCTTCATCGGCCATCCGGGCGTCGGCGGCATGCCGGTGCCGGCAAGCTGGGGCGATGCGCATTTCACCGAACACGGCTTTGCCCAGAAACTCGCCGAGGTCGGGCTGCGCGGCCATCATTACCACGATCTGGATTTCTGGCAGGTCTACGATCCCGACCGACGGGTGGGCGTCCAGTTGATGCGGTCCGCCGACGCGTTTCCGCCCTGGGAACAGGGGGCGCCGCTGCGCGCCTTCCTGCACTGGGAATACGCCGCCCGCGGCATGCGTCTTGCCCATACCGGCACGCTGGGCCTCGACGGCAGGGGCGTGCTGCTGGCCGGCGCCGGGGGTGCGGGAAAATCCGGAACCGTCGTTGCCGGCCTGCTCAACGGACTGGACAGCGTCGGCGACGACTATGTGCTCATCGACCTCGAGAGCGGCGTGACCGCGCGACCACTATTCTCAATCCTGAAACAGGACCCGCAGGGTTTTGTCCGGCTCGGGCTGGAAAGGCGGCTGGGCACCGACCGCCCGATCAACTGGCAGGGCAAGCATGCCTTTCACATTAACGAGATCGCGCCTCGACCAATGCGTGCAACCCTGGACATTTTTGCGTTGATGGTGCCACATATCGGTGGCGGCGAGACAAGCTCGATCGTGCCGATGTCGCGTAAGGATGCAGTGATCGCGCTGGCGTCGTCGGGCATCGCGCAGATGCCTGGCGAGCGGGAAAGCGGCTTTCGCTTCTTCAGCGATCTCACGCGCTTGCTGCCATGCTACCGGCTTCTCCTCGGGACGCATCCGGAGGAGATCGCCGGTACGATTGCGGATTTCCTAGCGCGGGCGCCCGATGAAGCTGAGCGTGATCATGCCGGTCTATAATCGCGAGCGCTTCGTCGTCCCGGCCCTGCGATCGCTGCTGCGGCAGCGCGATGGCGCCGATCTCGACATCATCGTCATCGACGACGGCTCGACGGACGGATCGGTCGAGGCGGTTCGCGCCATGATGGACAAGGACACCTGCATCCGCCTGTTCCGGCAAGCTCATATAGGGGTTGCCGGAGCCCGCAATGCCGGGCTGCGGCAATTGCCGGCGGATGCCGGCTTCGTGTCCTTCCTCGATTCCGACGATATTTCGCTCGCCAACCGGTTCAAGGCCGACCTCGACCATTTCGAAACGCATCCCGGCCTCGATCTGACCTACTCGCTGATGACGCTGGTCGACCGGATCGACGACGAGACGTTGGAGCCGGCCGCGAACAGCCGTATCATGACGCTTCGCGGGCTCTCCTTGAGCACCGCCCTGTTCAGCCGGGCGCTTGTCGATCGCATCGGCTGGTTCGACGAGGAGTTCGAATTGTCCGAGGACACAGACTATCTGCTGCGCGTCTTCGAAACGGGCCCCCGTTTCGAGCTTCTGGACAGCGTCGCGGTCTACTACCGGCGCCATGCGGGGAACGCCACCAGGGAGAATAACCGCAGGCTGCGCGACCATCTGCGGGCGATGCACAAATCGATGCGGCGGCGCAGGGCGGACCCTTCGCTGCGCGAGGCTCCGGGAATTTTCGAGTTCAAGAGCCCGCCTGACTGGCAGGTCATGTGATGAGCGCCGGGGGGCGGGACCAAATAAGACAGCCGGGGAGCCACGAATGAGGCTCTCCGTGATCATGCCGGTCCACAATCGCGAGACTTATGTAGGCGCAGCACTTCGCTCGCTGCTCAGGCAGCGCGACGCCGCCGATCTCGATATCATCGTCATCGATGACGGCTCGACCGACGGTTCGGCCGATGCGGTGCGCACGATGATGGACGAAGCACCTCACATCCGGCTGTTCCAGCAGGAAAACATGGGCGTGACCCGGGCGCGCAACAGCGGGCTCGGGCGGCTCAAGCCGGAAACGGAACTGGTGTCCTTTCTCGATTCGGACGACATCTCGCCGGCCGGGCGCTTCGCGACGGATCTCGATTTTTTCAGACGGGATCCCTCGCTCGAGCTCACCTATTCCAGGATGATGCTGGTCGACCGGATCGACGACGAGACGCTCGAGCCAACCCGCGACAGCAACACGATCAGCGTTCGCGGCATCCATCTCTCTGCCGCGATCTTCTCGCGTGGCCTGGTCGACCGGATCGGCGGTTTCGACGAGGACTTCGTCCAGGCCGAGGATACGGACTTCCTGTTGCGCAGCTTCGAGGCCGGCCCCCGATACGCGCTGCCGGACACGCTGGCGCTTTATTACCGTCGGCATGCCGGCAACATGACGAAGCGGGATGACGTGCAGTCGCGCGAGTTCATGCGCGCCATCTACAAATCGATGAAGCGCCGCAGGGCCGACCCGTCGCTCAAGCCCATCGAAGGCATCTTCGAACTGAAGAAACTCGCGGACTGGCGGTTCATGTGATGAGCGCATACAGCGTCGTCATTCCGGCCTACAACGCCAGCGCCACGATCGCCGAGACGCTGCGATCGGTGGCGGCGCAGACGCTGCGGCCCGAACTGGTCGTGGTGGTCGATGACGGCTCGACCGACGATCTTGCCGCGGCGAGCGGCGGTATCGACCTGCCGCTCAGGCTTTTGCGCCAGGACAATGCCGGGCCGGGCAGCGCGACCACCCGCGGCATCGCCGCGCTGTCGACGCCCTTCATCGCCACGCTCGACGCCGACGACCTTTGGCTGCCCGGAAAGATCGCCGCGCAGCTTGCCCATCTCGAACGGCTTCCCGGGACATCCGGGGTCTTCACGCATATGCGCAGTTTCCGCGACGGAGAGCCCGGTGCGATGGCCCCGACCGCAACGCCCGGCTGGTCGCGCTCGACGATGCTGATGCGCCGGGCGGCCGTGGAGAGCGTCGGCCCGATGGTCGACCCGCCGGGCGGCCGTGGCGAGATGATCGACTGGATCGCCCGCGCGCGGGAAAGCGGTTTTGTCCTCGACATGATGCCTGACGTGCTGGCGCTGCGGCGCATCCGGCCGGGAAGCCTGTCCTACGGGCGCGACACGGCGCGCGACCGCGGCTACCTGGAAGTGGCACGGCTCGCCATGCTGCGGCGGGCGCAAAGCAAGGCCGGCTCCAGCTGATGGCCAGGATCCGTCGCATCGGCAGGCGTTTTCCCGACTATGGCTGGTCCTGGCCGACCGGCTCGCTCGACCAGTTGCTCAAGGCCGCACTTCTGCCCGACGAAGAGGCGGCGCGCCTTTGCGCCGAAGGCTGGCTGGACGAGAACGACATCGACCATGTCTCCTTCCGGGAACACCGCCTGCTTGCCGCGATTTCCGATCGGTTCGGACGCAAGCTTGCCGGCCACGCCGCCTATCCGCGCCTGGTTGGCCTGCAGAAGATGCTGTGGACCAAGTCGCGCATGGCCATGCGCGAGGCCGAGCCGGCATTGAAGGCGATGGTCGATGCCGGTTGCACGGTGATGTTGATCAAGGGCGCCAGCCGCATCGCGCTCGACGCCGCCGCGCAACGCGGACGCGTGGCGCATGACATCGACATACTGGTGCGGCCGCATGATATGCAGCCGGCTTTCGATGTGCTGCGCGACCGCGGCTGGCAGATCGCCACCGGTGTTTCCCCGCAATATCTGCGCACAAGGCTGGCATCGCTGCGCTCGATGAATTTCTTCAAGGGCAATTACGGCGACATCGACCTGCATCAGCTGGCCTATGACGGCTCGCAGCAGGACGCCGAAGACGACCTCGCGATCTGGCGCCGCGCGATTGCCGCCAAATTCAGCGATGTCGGCGTGGTCGTGCCCTCGCCCGCCGACCGCATCGCGCTCGCCATCGCGCATGGCGGCCTCGACGCGCATACGCATAGCGACTGGCTGGTCGACTGCACTGTCGCCATCGAAGGCGGTGATGTCGACTGGGCCATATTCCTCGATATCGTCGCCAGGCGCGGCCTCGCCGTCGCCGCGGCGGTGGCGCTTTCCTACCTTGCGCTGGAGATCGGCATCGCGGTGCCGGAGGCTGTCCTGGCCAAGGTGGTGGACATGGCAGACCGGCGCGGCGCGGCGCGCCTGTCGTCCGTCCTGCAGGCCAAGCCGCGCACCGATTTCGGCGCGCTGACCTGGCTGTCGCGGGGATTTGCAAAGCAGCTGCGCCTGCAGCGCAAGAAAGGCCGACTGAAGCAGACCGAGCCGGACATCGTGTGGCGCGGCAAGTCGATGGCGGCGAACGCAGCCGGGAGGCCCGCGCCGTTCGTGCTTTCCCAGCCGCTGGATGAGCCGCAGGGCGACGTCAGCGAGATGATGCTCGATCTCATCGTGCGCATCGTCGTTCCGCCGGTCAGGCGTCGCATCGAGATGGAGATCAATGCGGGCGACCGGCACGTGGCCCGGCTGCGCTCGATGGCGATCAGCCGCTCCGGCGGCGAGCGGATGCTGCGCTTCCGCGGCAAGGTGAAGCTCGACCGGGCGGGGCGGACCCTGGTGCTGGAGGCGCGGCCGTCACGGCAGTTTCGCGTCTGGGACAACGAGCAGGCCGTCGCCACCTATGGCGCGCTGCCCTTCCAGCTCGTTTCGGCAAAATTCTCGTAGAGCGGCTGATAGGGCTTATCAAACGCCATAGCGTTCGGTGCGGATCGGCCCCGCCGGAACGCCGGCGCCGATCAGCGCATCGGCGGCGGCCGAGACGAATGCATTCGAGCCGCAGACATAGGCGAGCCTTGGCGCCTTCGGCAGGCGCTTGATGGCCTGCGCCATCATGCGGGCGTCGACGCGACGGGAATAATCGGACGGTCGCCTCGCCGGTTCGCGCGTCAGCGTCAGCACCAGATCGAACCCGTCGCGACGATCGTCGAGGCCGATCAGCTCGTCACGAAAAATCACCTCATCCCAGACCCGCGCCGAGAACACCAGCGCGACGGGCACCGCGTTGTTGCGCAGCGTGCGATGGCGCACCATCGCCATCAGCGGCACGACGCCCGATCCGCCGCCGACCAGAAGGATCGGCCCGCCGTCGCTCTCCTCCCAGATGAAATGGCCGCCCAGCGGGCCGCGCAGCTCGATCTCGTCGCCGACGGCCGCCACGTCGTGGAAGAAGGGCGAGACCTCGCCGTCGTCGAGCCGCTCGATCGCGAGCTCAACGCCGCCGCCTGTCTCCGACGCCGAAGCGATGGAATAGGAACGGCGCGCCTGATAGCCGTCCGGCGCCGTCAACCTGATGTCGACATGCTGCCCGGCCAGATGGGCGAAGGGCCGCGACGGCTGGAACCAGAAGCTGGTGACGCGCGGCGTGCGCTTTTCGATGCGGGTGATCGTGGCTGCCTGCCAGGGCGATTGCGGCGACGGCTCGGCGGTCATCGACTGCTGCTCACGGATCGCCCCTCACGGGTCACTGGAATAGCGCTGCTCGCGCCAGGGGTCGCCATACATGTGATAGCCGCGCAGCTCCCAGAAGCCCGGCTCGTCGCGCTCGGTGAACTGCAGCCCGTTCACCCATTTGGCCGATTTCCAGAAATAGAGATGCGGCACCAGCAGCCGCGCCGGCCCGCCATGATCCGATGTGATCGGCTTGCCCTCGTAGAGCAGCGCCACCATCGCCTTGCCGGTGACGAGGTCCTTGGTCGGCACATTGGTGGAATAGCCGTCGAAGGACAGCGCCAGCGTGTAGGCGGTCGGCGGCTCGATGCCGGCGTCGGCGAGGATGTCGTCGATCATCACGCCTTGCCATGGCGTGTTGAACTTGGTCCAGGCCGTGACGCAATGGATGTCGCGCGTCATCTTGCTTTGCGGCAAGGCGTTGAATTCGGCCCAGTTCCATTTCTTGAGCGGTTTTGGCCCCTGCTTGAGTGTGAAGGACCAATCCTCGGTGCGCACCCGTGGGGTCGGCCCTGCCGAGAGCACGGGAAAACCCTGCTCCAGATACTGGCCGGGCGGAATCCGCGCGTCGGTGTCGGAAGGTGGACGCCTTCCGGAAAAGAAACCACGCGTGACCATCGAGACGCCTCCTGCACCGGCAGAAACGATCGGCGCAGTGTTCTCGAAGATATCGCCATGGGCAACAGGAATCTCGGCGACCCGCCGAATAGCGGCGGGTCGCCGTGCATTGTCAGCCGGCGGCGAAGGGCACCGCTACGAATATCTGCGCATCACCGCGATCGATCAGCAACAGCACCGACTTCTTGCCGGACTTGCCTGCTTCGGCGATCGCCTGGTTGGCCTGCCTGGCGGTCTTCACCGGCATCTGGTCGACGCCGACGATGACATCGCCGGGCTGGATGCCGGCGACCGAAGCCGCCTTGTCCGGATTGACCCGCTCGACCACCGCGCCGCGCTGGTTGGCGGCAAGATTGAGCTGGTCGCGGATATCGGGCGTGAGATCGGTCAGGCCGAGGCCGAGCGAGGGGACGCGCAGTCCCTGTCCGGCCGACGGGCTGCCGCCTTCATTGCCGTTCGACGCGGTCTTCTGATCGTCGCTGTTGCGGCCGACATCGGCGGAAATCTGCATCGCCTTGCCCTTGCGCCAGACATCGACGGTTTCCTTGGCGCCCGGCGACACGTCGGCGACGGCGCGCGACAGATCCTTCGGATCCTTGATCTCCTGGCCGCCGAAGCCGGTGATGACGTCGCCGGTTTCAATACCAGCCTTGGCCGCCGGCGACCCGTCGTTGACCTGGGAAACCAGCGCGCCGGCCGGATGATCGAGGCCGATGGCGCTGGCGACATCCGGGGTGACCGGCTGGATCTGCACGCCGAGATAGCCGTATTCGATGTCGCCGCCCTTCATCAGCTTGGCGACGACCTTCTCAGCCTGGTCCGACGGGATGGCGAAGCCGACGCCGACGCTGCCGCCATTGGGCGAATAGATGGCGGTGTTGATGCCGATGACATTGCCGTTGACGTCGACCAGCGGGCCGCCGGAATTGCCGTGGTTGATCGGCGCGTCGATCTGGATGAAGTCGTCGAACGGCCCGCTATGCAGGTCACGGCCGCGCGCCGAGACGATGCCGGCGGTGACGGTGGTGCCGATGCCGAACGGATTGCCGATGGCCAGCACCTGGTCGCCGGTCATCAGCTTGTTGGAATCGCCCCATTTGACGGTCGGCAGAGGCTTGTCGGCCTTGATCTTGAGCACCGCCAGGTCGTTCTTGGCGTCGTGGCCGACGAGCTTGGCGGGAAGCTCGGTGCCGTCGTCGAGCGTCACCTTGATCGAGCTTGCGCCGTCGATAACGTGATTGTTGGTGACGATGGTGCCGTCCGCACCGACGATGAAGCCGGAGCCAAGCGCCTCGGCGCGCTGCCCCTGCCGCTGCGGCGGCGCTTTCGGCATCGGCATGCCCTGGTCGCCGAAGAACTGCTGGAAGAACTGGTCGAAAGGCGCATTGCCGCCCATCGGCGAACCCTCGTCCTCGGGCTGCGCCTTCATCACCGAAGTGATGGTGACGACGGCCGGCTTGGTCACGGCAATGATCGGCGCGAAGGAGCCGTTCGGGGCCGTGATGCCGGCGACGGGCGTCTGCGTGGTCGCGGCCACGGTGCTGAGGCCGGCATTGCTCTGGGCGAAGGAAACGACGACGGGCGAAATGATCAGCGCGGCGCCCAACAGGGCGGCGACGCGATGTCTGCGAAGAATGCTTGAGGGTGACATGGTCGTTCTGTCCGGGCGAGCGTTGATCCGGCGTCGCGGGCGCTCCCACGGGATCGTCCGTCGACGTGCCGATGACCGGATTTGCCTGTCTCGCCGTGCATGGCAGCCGGCCGTCTCGACAGACAAGCATCTAGGACGCCTAGTTGCCGTAATTAGGGTTTTGAGGCAACCTTACGAAGATTTAATTCAGAGCGCGCTTACGAAGCGTTCCCGCCGGCGCAGATAAGACGAGCCAATTTCGCGCATCCTGGCGCGGTCGAAACTTGGGCCGTGGCCGCCATGGCCGATGCGGATCGGCAGGTCGAGCAGGCGTTGCATGGTGCGGCAATAAGCGGTGCGATCGGAATCTTCCAGATCGTCGATCAGCATGCCGTCATAGATGGCGTCGCCGGCGAAGAAGAGGCCGTCCGCCTCGTCGAACAGCGCGATCGAATCCGGCGAGTGTCCCGGCAGATGCAGCACGCGGAATTTCCGGTCGCCGAGATCGACGATATCGCCCTCGTCGAGCGCGCGGGTCAGCGGCGCGGGCGAGATGCGGTAGTCAGCCGCCTTCCAGTCCGGCGCCGGCAATTTCGTGACGGCGCCGTCGAGATTGTGGAACATGTAGGCGTAAGTGACGGCGTCATCCATGCCGTCGAACCGCGCCGCGCTCATCTTCGGCCCCATGCGCAGCGGGAATTCGTGCAGCGAGCCGACATGGTCGAGATGGATGTGGGTGGCGACGACGATGAGCGGCTTGCCGGCCGGCGTGTCGATCTGCGGCGCCAGCGGACAGATGCCCATGCCGGTGTCGACCAGCAGGTCGGCGTCGCGGCCCTTCAGGTGCCACATGTTGGCGCGCACGAAATCATGCACGAAAGGCTCGGTCAGCATCGTCGTGCGTTCGTCGATAACTGCCTTGCCGAACCAGTCGCCCACCTCAAGCTCGGGCATCGCGCCGCCCGCCATCAGACGAACGGCTTCCCGACCTTGTATTTTTCCGGCACCAGCCGCTTCAGATAGGCCATGCCGGCTTCCGAAAGCTGGTTTGCGTCCGGCTGCATGAAATCGTCGGGCATGTGGCGCGTCTTGCCGGCCACCGCCTTCAGCGGCACTTTCTTCAACACCGTCTTCGACCCGTCATACTGGATCGCGACCGAGCCGCCGCCTTCGCCGGCGACGGCGACCGCGAAGGCGCCGGCGTCGAAGGCCTCCTTGGCGTCGACGGCGCTGATCGCGCCGACATAGCCGCGCGGCATGTAGCCCAATGCATCGACCCGCGCGCGCTTGCCCGGCAGCCCTTCGGCGAGTGCCCGTTCAAGCGCCGCCGGCAGGTCGCTGCCCGACAGCTTGACGTTGCCGTGCTGGTCGCGCTCGAGCTTCTCCGGCGGCACCAGGCTTTCGACCAGCGCCTTGCCGTCGGCGGTGCTGACACCCTCAGAGACGGCGACGATGCAGCGCTTGTGGCGATCCAGCTTTTCGCGCACTTCGTCGATGAAGCGCTTCGCCGAGAAGGCGCGCTCCGGCACGTAGACCAGATGCGGGCCGCTGTCGGGATCGAGCTGCCAGGCGGCCGCGGCGGCGGTGAGGAAGCCGGCATGCCGGCCCATGACGATGCCGACATAGATGCCGGGCAAAGCGCGGAAATCGAGATCGACCGAGAGGAAGGCGCCGGCGACGAATTCGGCCGCCGAGATGAAGCCCGGCGTATGGTCGTTCTCCTCGAGGTCGTTGTCGATGGTTTTCGGCGCATGCACGAAGGCGATCGAGCCGCCGGCGGCATCGGTCAGGATCTGCTGGGTGCCCGAGGTGTCGTTGCCGCCGATATAGATGAAGGCGTCGGCACCGGCCTTTTTCAGGCCGTTGAGGATGACCTCGCAATAGGCGGCGTCCGGCTTGTCGCGGGTCGAGCCAAGGGCTGCGCTCGGCGTGCCGGCGATCAGCCGCAGCCGGTCCTCGGGGATGGCGGAGAGATCGACATAATTGCCGTCGCGGATGCCGCGCACGCCATGGATCGAGCCCAGCACCTTGGCGCCGGGATGACGCTTACGGATTTCCAGCGTGGCGCCGACGACCGTCTGGTTGATGACGGCGGTCGGGCCACCGCCCTGCGCGATGACGAAGGTTCCAGCCATGCTTTTTCTCTCCCTAGAGCATGATGCCGAAAAGTGTGAAGCGGTTTTCGGACGACATCATGTTCTAATTCTTTGATTTAGAGACGGATTCAGATTTCAGGTCTGAATGGAGCTGAAATCATCCGGCTCGAGGCGAAGGTTTTCATGGCACCTTCGCCTGTCTTGCGGCATCGCGCAACGGAAGAGTGGGCCGGCTGAGCGATCAGACCACGACGACCGGGTTCTTCTTGGAAACGCGGCTGTAGAGGTCGATGATGTCCTGGTTGATCAGGCGCACGCAGCCCGACGACATCGCCTGGCCGATGCTCCACCATTCGGGCGAGCCGTGGATGCGGTAGCCGGTGTCCTTGCCGTTCTGGTAGATGTAGAGCGCCCGGGCGCCGAGCGGATTGGTGAGGCCGCCGGGCTGGCCGCCCTGCCATTTCACCAGTTCGGGCTTGCGCTGGATCATTTCCGGCGGCGGCGTCCACACCGGCCATTCGCGGCCGTACTGGATGTTGGCGCGGCCCGACCAGCGGAAGCCGTCCTTGCCGATGCCGACGCCGTAGCGGATGGCATCGCCGCCCGACTGGACCAGATAGAGCATGCGTTCCTGCAGATGGACGACGATGGTGCCGGGCGCCTCGCCGGTCTTGTCGACGACGATCTGGCGGCGGAACTGCGGCTTGACCTTCTGCCACGGCACCTCCGGCACCTGGAAGCCGCCATCGGTGAGCGAGGCGTACATGACGTCGGGACCGGTGATGTTCTTGTCGACGCTGATCGCCGGGCGCATCGGCGGCACGGAACCGGTAACGGTGTTGTCGAGCTGCATTTGCGGCAGGTCGAGCGTGTCGGTGGTGCTGCAGCCGGCCATGCCAAGCAGCGCCATGGCGCCGGCGCCGGACAATACGGCGCGGCGGGAAAGCTGAATTTCGGCATCGATTGCGGCGCCGTTTGAAGGCGGCGTCAGACGTTGCGGCAACTCGCGCATGCACCAAACCCTACGCTGCCGGCGGGAAGCACGGTCCGGCCGGATCGCAGGCATTTTCGCCACTCATGGTTGAAAAAGGGTGAAAGACCGGAAGCGAGGCTTAACCCTAACGGATCGTTGCGGCAGTCAACGGACCTGCGGCCCAGGCGTCGAAGATTTTTCCAACGGCCTCTTTACATTCCCGACGACCCCAGGATTTATCCTTTTCTTTGCGCCCAAGGAGCAGGGAAATGTCCTTCGAAAACTGGGCTGCCTTCGCCGCCGCCTCTTCCATCCTTCTCGTCATTCCAGGCCCGACGATCCTGCTGGTCGTCTCCTACGCGCTGGGACAGGGCTGGCGCACCGCACTGCCGATGGCGGTGGGCGTCGCGCTGGGCGACTTCACCGCCATGACGCTGTCGATGCTCGGCATCGGCGCGCTGCTCGCGGCGTCGGCCACGGTGTTCACCGTGCTAAAGGTGATCGGCGCCGGCTACCTCATCTATCTGGGTATAAAGCTGTTCCGCGCCGGCGGCGCGCTGAAGGCCGAACCGCGCACCGACGCGGTCTCGGCGGCTAGGATGATGGCGCATGCCTGGCTGGTGACGGCGCTCAACCCGAAGAGCATCACCTTCTTCGTCGCCTTCCTGCCGCAGTTCCTGGACCGGCACGCCGATTTCTGGACGCAGATGCTGATCTTCGAGACGACCTTCCTGACCTTGGCTTTCGCCAACGCGTTCGGCTACGCGCTGATTGCGTCCAGGGCCCGCGCGATCGTGCGCAACCCGAAGGCGATCCGCATCTTCAACCGCACCGGCGGCACGCTGCTGGTCGGCGCCGGCATCGCCACGGTGGCGATGCGGTCGGGGAACTGACATCATCCCGCGCAAATGGTGAGGCTGGTCAGCCTCACCATTTTACACTGACGCCGAGATTGCCTTCCAGCACGCGCCGCTTGTCGCCGCCAAGGTTGGTGCTGTAGTCGGCAGTGGCGAAGACGCTGACCTTGTCGGTCACCTTGGCGACCACGCCGCCGCCGAATTCGAAGGAGGTGGACCGGCTCTCGGTCGAGATGTCGGTGCCCTCGAAATCGACGCGGTCGGTGCCGCCGAAATCGCGCCAGAGATTGGCCTTGAGATAAGGCTGCAGCGGCATCCCGTTGAGGACCGTCTCGCCTTGCAGCCTCAGTCCGATCCTGCCGGTGACGTTGTCGTCGGAATCGAACGATACCGAGGAGAACCGGTCCTTGGCATCGTCGAGCGACAGATGCTGCCAGACCAGCTGCGCCTGCGGCTCCAGCGTCCAGCCTTGTCCGAGCGCGACCGGATAGCCGCCTTCTAGCGATGCGGTGATCCCGGTTCCGCCGACATCGATGCCGATGTCGCGTGACGATGAGGCCGAGCCGCCGAAGAAGGTCGCCATCAGCACACCGTCCAGGTACCAGCCGGCCTTGCCTAGCCGTGTCCAGTAACCGCCGACGCTGGTGCCGGTAACATCGAGGCTGCCGACAGCGAGCCCATCCTGAGCCAGCGCCTGGCCACGCAGGTCGCCGTTCATGCTGCCATAGGCAAGGAACAGGCCGGCGCGGTCGACCGAGCCGGAGGCGGTTTCACGGCCGATGAGGTCGAAGCCGGCCTGAAGACCGAACAAGGTGCCGTCGAAGGAGGGCGAGACCGTTCCCGACCAGCCCATCTTGGCGTCCTGGCCGAAGATACGGCCCCAGACCGGCTGCAAATCGGCGTCTGACGACAACAGGCTCTGCTCGCCGCGGCGTTCGTGGAAGGTGCCGAGCGTCGCCATCGTCAGGTGTTCCGCGACCGGCGGCACGGCCGAATAGACCGGCACCTCGACTCGATAGAGCAGGATTTCCTGACCCGGCGCCGGCGTCGGCAGATCGGGTACGGCGGTCGGCACCGGGGGCGGCGGCGGCGGCGGATCAGCCGGCGGCGCCTCGGACGGAGCCGGCGGCGCCTCGGGTTCCGGATCGCTGACCTGCACAGGCTGCGTCGGATCGACCGGCGGATTGTTGATATCGCCATCGGTCGGCACCGGCACCGGCGGCAATTCGGACGGTGGCGGCGGCGCTTCGGTTTCCGGCGGCACGGGTTCCAGTGCAGGCGTGGGTTCGGACGCGGACGGAGCCGCGGCCGGCGATGTCGGCGTGATCAGTGCCGAGCGCAGGTACCAATTCTCCGCGCTACCGGCGCCGGCGCCGCCCTTGAACAGGTAATATTCGAAGGCGCCGGCCGCGACCGGCGCATCGAGCGCGAAGGCGCTGGCGGTCGATGTGGCGCCGTTGACCGCCTGCACGACCATGATGCCGTCGGCCGTGGTCTCGGCACCGGCGCCGCCGTCATTGATCACCGCGATGCCGGTTGAGCCTGAGGCCGTGCCGCCGGACAGGACCAGCCTGTCGGAAGCGGAGGAATCATCGCCCAGCTCGGTCTGGAGGAGCAGCAGACCACCGAGCCCGGTATAGTTGCCGTTGATGGTCAGGCGATCGGTGGCGCCGGTGCTGCCATTGGTCAGGTCGATGCGGCCGGCATTGAAGACCTCGGCCAGTTGGCCGGATGTAAAGGCCTGGATCGAAGCGTTGAAGCCACCGCCATAAAGCGTGCTTGCCTGGTCGACGTTCAGCCTGCCGGTGCCCGTGCCGGAGTCGCCGAGCGCGAGATTGCCGTCCAGCGTCAATTCGGTGTCGTTGGTGGCGTTGATTGTCTCCCAGTTCTGGACCCTGGCGATGCCGTCGAGCTTTACGTTGTCGAAGGTGAGCGTGTCGGTACCGAGGCCACCGTTGAGCGCGTCGGCGCCGCCGAGATTGGCCTTGGTGAGGTTGCTGAGCTTGGCGGTGTCGTTGTCGGCGCCGAGATCGACGCTGCCGTAGATGATGCCGCCGCCGTCCCAGACGAAATTGTCGGAGCCAAAACTCATCAGCACGTCGCCGCCGACGGTGCCGCCGGTGACCGTGACACTGTCGTCGCCGCCGCTGACGCTGATGTTGCCGCCGATGGTGCCGCCGGAGAGAATGATCGTGTCCTGGTCGAAACCGGTGACGAGGTTGCGGTCGATGATGCCGCCCGACATGTTGAAATAGTTCTTGTCGAGCTTCATGTTGACCCGACCGATGCGGCCGCCGGTCATCACGGCACGATCGCCATCGTCGAAGAAATCGACGATGCGCCCGCCGCTCATGGTGAAGGTGTCGAGCCCGTCGCCCTGGTTGAGCGAGCCGATCTGGCCGCCGCTCATGTTGAAATCGTCGATGCCGGCGCCCTGCTGGACATTGCCGGTGACGGTGCCTGACTGGATGTCGACACGGTCGGCACCAGGGCCGAAAGTGACATTGCCGCTGATCTGGCCGGTGCCGCCGGCCGGGAAGGTCAGCGTGTTGTCGCCGCCGGTATCGGTAAGGCTGCCGCCCGAATCGCCACTGTCGCAAACGAAAGTGTCGTTGCCGGGGGTGGGAGCAAATACGCATGCCGCGAAGGCTTCGGAGCCGGGTAGAAACGTCAGTGCAGTCGAGGCGAAGAGGCCAATCATCCAAGGATGATCCAGGCCCCTCATCTGTCGATCAGCATTTGCTGATATAACTTTATCTTCCGAGAATAGTCTCGGGAGAGAATTTCCAAAGCGCCGCATCGCGTCCTCGCAATTCGCGATTTAAGCCGCCCCGTCCCTGCCGCAATGAAGACATAATTCGTCTCGGTTTTCAAAGCCTATTCTGTGTCCTATGGTTGATGAACTGCGATATCGGGCGGATAGACCTGAGTATTGATTGATCCAGGCGGCCGTTGGCACGCTCCGCGCCGATGCTTTAGGATCGCGCTCCGAACAACAAATTCACTATCGTCGAAGGACACCCAATGGCGCTGAAGGACGCATTCGGCCTGACTTATTCGGGCGCGACCGAAGCCGGGTTTTCGTCCTACGCCCGCGCCGTGCATGAATTGCAATGCTTCATCGGCGACCCGGTCCGCTCCATCGACCGCGCCATTGCCGACGACCCGGCCTTCGTCATGGCGCATGTCTTCAAGGGCTACCTGTTCGGCCTTGCCACCGAGCGGGACGCGATGGCCGTCGTGCAATCCTGTCATACGGCGGCGCAGCCGCTTGCCGGCACCACGCGCGAGCAGGCGCATGTCGCGGCGCTCGGCCATCTCGCCGAAGGGCGATGGCATGAGGCCGCACGCATCCTCGAGGACATCACGATCGACAGTCCGCACGATGCGCTGGCGTTGCAGGTCGGGCACCAGATCGATTTCTTCACCGGCAATGCCCGCATGCTGCGCGACCGCATCGGCCGGGCGCTGCCGGCTTGGCAGAAAGGCATGCCGGGCTACCACGCCATTCTCGGCATGCAGGCCTTCGGGCTGGAAGAAATGGGCGATTACGCCCGTGCCGAATCCCTGGGCCGGCAGGCCGTCGAGATCGAACCGCGCGACGGTTGGGCGCAGCATGCGGTCGCGCATGTCATGGAAATGCAAAGCCGGCAAAGAGACGGCATCGCCTGGATGCGCGCCAATCCGGATGCATGGACGAAGGAGAGCTTCCTCCAGATTCACAATTGGTGGCATCTGGCGCTGTTCCACTATGACCTCGGCGAGACGAGCGAGGTGCTCCGGCTCTATGACGGGCCGATCTATGGCGACCGCTCGACACTGGCGCTCAACATGGTCGATGCCTCGGCGATCCTGTGGCGCCTCACTCTCGGCTGCGTCGATGTCAGCGACCGCTGGGCGACACTTGCCGCCAACTGGATGCCGAAAGCCGCCGCCGGCAATTATGCCTTCAACGACGCGCATGCGATGATGGCCTTTGTCGGCGCGGGGCTGGAGGCGCCGGCGCAGACGCTGCTCGAGGCGCAGCGCGAGGCGATGCGCGGCAGCGACGACAATGCCGCCTTCACGCGCGATGTCGGGCATCCGCTGACGCTTGCGATCAAGGCGTTTGGCGAGGGCAATCACCACGAGGCCGCGCGACTGATCCGGCCGATCCGCTCGATCGCGCACCGCTTCGGCGGCAGCCATGCGCAGCGCGACGTGATCGACCTGACGCTGATCGAGGCCGCGTTGCGCGCCGGCGAGACGGCGCTGGCGCGGGCGTTGACCGCCGAACGGCAACTCGCCCGGCCCGATAGCCCGCTGTCGGCGCTGTTCTCGCGGCGCGCAGCCGATTTGTCTGAGAATTGACCCGAAGCGGATCTTGTCTTAAAAGCTGGCCGAGCCAGATTTTTTCGAGACCCGAAAAAATTAATGGCAATGGGAGGAAATCATGTATCTCGGCCTCGACCTGGGCACATCGGGCGTCAAGGCGCTGCTGATTGACGATGGCCAGAAGGTCATCGGCTCCGGCCACGGATCGCTCGACGTCTCGCGGCCGCATCCCGGCTGGTCGGAACAGGATCCGGCGCATTGGATCGAAGCCTGCGAGGCGGCGGTTGCCGAGCTCAAGGCTTCGCATCCGAAGGAACTCGCGGCGGTCAAGGGCATCGGCCTGTCCGGCCAGATGCATGGCGCCACGCTGCTCGATGCCTCAGACAAGGTGCTGCGCCCGTGCATCCTGTGGAACGACACGCGCAGCCATGTCGAAGCGGCTGCGCTCGACGCCGATCCGCGCTTCCGCAAGCTCACCGGCAACATCGTCTTCCCGGGCTTCACCGCCCCGAAGCTTGCCTGGGTGAAAGAACACGAAGCCGGGATCTTCGCCGCCGTCGCCAAGGTGCTGCTCCCCAAGGATTACCTGCGGCTCTGGCTGACTGGCGAGCACATTTCCGAAATGTCGGATTCGGCAGGTACCGCATGGCTCGATGTCGGCAAGCGGCGCTGGTCGCCGGAACTGCTGGCGGCGACCTCGCTCGACGAGAAGCACATGCCGTCGCTGGTCGAAGGCACCGCGAAGGCCGGCGGATTGCGCGGCGAGCTCGCGGCGAAATGGGGCATCGCGGCGGGTATCCCGATTGCCGGCGGCGCCGGCGACAACGCGGCCTCGGCCTGCGGCATGGGCACGGTCGGCGCCGGGCACGCCTTCGTCTCGCTCGGGACGTCGGGCGTGCTGTTCGCGGCCAACGCCTCTTACCTGCCCAATCCGGAAAGCGCGGTACATACTTTCTGCCATGCGCTGCCCGACACCTGGCACCAGATGGGCGTGATCCTGTCGGCCACCGATTCGCTCAACTGGCTGTCGGAAATCACCGGTAAGAGCGCCGGCGACCTGACCGGCGAGCTCGGCGATACGCTCAAGGCGCCGACGGGCGTCACCTTCCTGCCCTATCTCTCGGGCGAGCGGACGCCGCATAATGACTCCGCCATTCGCGGCTCCTTCACCGGGCTGGCGCATGAATCGAGCCGGGCCGTGCTGACGCAGGCGGTGCTGGAGGGCGTCGCCTTCGCTTTCCGCGACAGTCTCGAGGCGCTGAAGAAGGCCGGCACGACGCTGAACCGGGTGACCGCGATCGGCGGCGGCTCGCGCTCGCGCTACTGGCTGAAGGCAATCGCCACCGCGCTGCAGGTGCCGGTCGATATTCCCGCCGACGGTGATTTCGGCGCCGCGTTCGGGGCGGCAAGGCTTGGGTTGATCGCCGCGACCGGCGCCGATCCGCTTGCCGTCTGCACCGCGCCGGCGACGGATGCGACGGTTGAGCCGGATGCCGGGCTTGGTGGGACTTATGCCGATGCCTATCAAAGGTATCGTGCGCTTTATCCGGCGATCCGGGCTGTGACTGCGTGAGTATGCGCGGAGCCCCCCTCTCTGCCCTGCCGGGCATCTCCCCCTCAAGGGGGGAGATTGGCAGTTGGGGCGCTGGC
>NZ_VFUA01000007.1 GCF_006440735.1 Mesorhizobium sp. B2-7-1
AAGTGCGCCCGGTCATCCGCGAGCAGTCGCGGCTGACTTCGGTGCTGATCGAGGCCTACGCCACCTCGCGCGGCCGCAAGCAGCTCAAGGGCATCGAGGACGTCTCGAAGAAATACGGCTTCAAATATGGCGTGCAGACGCTGCTTTCCTTCGGCGGTCTGACCTCGATCAACCACCCGCGCCTGCACGAGACGATGATCTCCGGGCCGATCGGCGGCATCCTGGGTGCTGCCTATGTCGGCAAGCTGATCGGCAACGACTCGCTGATCTGCTCGGATATGGGTGGCACCTCCTTCGACATGGGCGTCATCACGCGCGGCCAGACGCGGATCGAGAACGAGCCGCTGATGGACCGTTTCAAGCTCAACGTGCCGACGCTGCATCTCGACACAATCGGCGCCGGCGCCGGCATGATCCTCAAGGTCGACCCGCTGACCAGAAAGGTCTCGCTCGGACCGGAAAGCGCCGGCTCCGATCCTGGCCCGATCTGCTTCGCCAAGGGCGGCACTGAGCCCACCATCGCCGACTGCGACGCCATCCTCGGCCGGCTGAACCCGCATTACTTCCTCGGCGGCAAGGTCGTGCTGCAGGTCGAGAAAGCTCGGAAGGCCTTCGAGGAGAAATGCTCGCGCCTGCTCGGCGTCGGCGTCGAGGAAGCGGCCGAAGGCATGATCGACATGCTGGAGGCCGACGCCAACAATGCGCTGCGCCGCGTCATCTCCGGTCAGGGAATCCACCCCTCGGAATTCACGCTGCTCTCCTATGGCGGCTCCGGGCCGCTGCATCTGGCCGGCTGCTCCAGGGGCATCGGCTTCAAGGACATCATCACCTTCCAGTTCGCCGCCGCCTTCTCGGCCTTCGGCTGCACCACCGCCGATTTCATGCGCCGCCACTCGGTGTCGACGCAGATCGACATCGGCGCGCGCGCCAGCGATGACGAGCTGCAGGCTTTCGGCGCGAAGGTCACAGCTGTCTGGGACGATCTCACCAGGGCAGCGGTCGACGAAATGATCGCCGACGGCCATGGCCGCGACAAGATCAAGACCGTGCCGTTCCTGATGATGCGCTACACCGGCCAGCTCGAGGACGTCGAGGTGATCGCGCCGCTGTCGGCGATCAAATCGGCTGACGACATGCGCAAGGTCATCGCCGAGTTCGAGGCGGTCTATGCCAAGGTCAACCACCGCGTCTCGCGCTACGGCGAGGCCGGCTTCTCGATCACCGAGCTCGGGCTGATCGCCACCGCCGACAAGGTCAAGCCGACGCTGGTCAAGCGGCCGCTGGGCAAGTCCGATCCGGCATCCGCCCACAAGGGCGTGCGCGAAGCCTATATCGGTGGCCGCTGGCACAGGGCTAATCTCTACGAGATGGACCTGCTCCAGCCCGGCCATGAGGTCATCGGCCCGGCCATCATCGAACACCCGGCGACGACCCTCGTCGTCCATCCGCAGGACCGCGTCCATGTCGATGAATGGACGCTGCTGCACTACACCCACGCTTGAGAAGGGCGAACGCCATGCTGGACAAACCCGCCTCTGCGCTGCGCATCCGCGAGCGGCTGATCGAATCCGAACGGCTGATGGAAGAGACCGGCTGCTATGACGGCATCACGGAACTCCATTTGCGCAACCAGGACCCGCTGAAATTCGAGACGCTGCACACCAAGCTGCGCGCCTATTGCGTCTCGGCCCGCGAGATGGCGCGCCGCATCTCCGCCTCGCCCGGCGTGCGCGAGGTCGGCGAGATGGTCGTCGCCATCTACACGCCGGAAGGCGACGCCATCGCGCTCTCCAACGGTATCATGGTGCATGTGCACACGATGAGCCGCTTCATCAAATGGATGATCCGCAACGGCTACGAGGAAAACCCGCGAATCCGCGACGGCGACATCTTCGCCAACAACGACGCCTTCATAGGCACCGTGCAGGTGCCCGACGTGATGGACGTGGTGCCGATTTTCCATTCGGGCAAGCTGGTCGGTTGGGCCGGCGCCGTCTGTCACGAGCTTGAGGCCGGCGGCATCACACCCGGCGGCGACGTCGCACTTGCACAGGAACGCTTCACCGAAGGCCTGTTCGTCTGCGCCGAGAAGGTCGGCGAGAACGATGAGCTCAGGCGCGACTACGTCATCCGCTGCGAGCGCAATCTCAGGATGCCGATCTACTGGGTGCTGGACGAGAAGGCCAAGGTGGCGTCGTGCATCGACATGCGCGAAAGCGTCAAGGCGCTCATCGACGAGATCGGCCTCGACTACTGGATGCAGGTGTCGAAGGAGTTCATCGAGGAAGGCCGCCGGGCCCAGCTCGCCCGTACCCGCCAGCTCACCGTGCCCGGCATCTATCGTGGCCACACCTTCTACGGCCATGTCACCGCCGGCAAGCCGGGCTACCAGCCGCTCGGCGATCCCGACTGGCTCTACAACATGCCTATCGAGATGGAGATTAGGTCCGACGGCAAGATCATCATGGATTTCGAGGGCACGCAGCCCTGGGGCTACCATTCGATGAACTGCACGCCGGCCGGCATGGATGGCGGCATGTTCGTGACGCTGACCCAGCACATGAACTTCGAGGGCCTGGTCAATGACGGCGCCTGGATGGCGACCGAATTGAAGCTGCCGCACGGCACCTGGACCAATCCCGACAACGAGATGGTGGCGACCGCCACATCCTGGGCGCTTCTCCTGCCGGCTTACGGCGTCTTCCAGCGGCTCTTGTCGCGCTCCTTCATCGCGCGTGGCTTCGTCGAGGAAGCGTTCGTCGGCCAGGTCAACAGCCCGATGATCGAGATGGGAGGCACCAGCCAGTACGGCACGCCGTTCGGCATGGCGCATTTCGAATGCGCCGCCGCCGGCTCGGGCGCGCTGGCGATCAAGGACGGCCTCGACACCGCCTATGTCGGCTGGAACCCGGAATCCGACATGGGCAATATCGAGATCTGGGAACAGAACATGCCGATGCTCTATATCGGCCGTTCCATCGTTCCCAACTCGGGCGGCGCCGGCAAATATCGCGGCGGCTGTTCCTTCCTGTCGACTTGGCTGGTCTCGAAGACCGATCATCTCAGGTTGGTGACGTCGGAGCACTCCTCTCGCGTCTTCGACAATGGCGGTCTCTGCGGCGGCTATCCGGCGCCGACCTGCCAGAAGCATCGCGCGGTGCGCGACTCGAACATCTTCGAGCTTGCCGAAAAGGGCGCGCCGCTGGCGCATCACACCGGCACCAACCCATACCGCTCGGAGCTGGAGGTTCGACTGGAAGGCCAGCATGTGACGATGGAAGGGCCCTATATCACCGCGCCGCACAAGACGGGCGACGTCTTCACCCACTCCTACAATGGCGGCGGCGGCTACGGCGACGTGCTGGAGCGGGACCCGGTCAAGACCGCCTGGGATGTCGAGAACGGCTTCCTCACGAGGCAAGCGGCAGAAGGCATCTTCGGCATCGTGCTCGACGAGGACGAGGAAGGTTTTCCGGTCGCCAATCTGGACGCCACCGAGCGCCATCGCGCCGATATGCGGGCCAAGCGCTTGGCGCGCGCCAGGCCGGTTTCGGAGTGGATCGCCAAGGAGCGAGAACGGGTGAAAGCCGCCGACTTCGCGCCCGAGGTGAAGAAGATGTATGCCAGCGCCATCAAGCTTTCGCCCCGTTTCACCAAGGACTTTTCGACCTTCTGGGATGTCGATGCCAAATCGACCTTCGGCGTGGAGTAAGGACCATGACCTCATACAGCAAGGAAGTCATCGCCGATCTGGTTGCCGGCACGCTGCCCTGGCCGCAGACGCGCCGCATCATGAGCGCCTACAAGGACGACGATCGTTTCTTCAAATATGTCGCGGTGCTGCAGGACCGAGTCGGCTGGAAGGACCCGATCCTGCTCCCCGTGGGCGACCATCTCTTCATCTGCCAGAGCGGCGAGGAACGGGTGACGAAATGCGAATGCGGTCATTCCTTCGGCGACTACCGCAAGAACTGGAAGCTGAACGCTTCAATCATCGTGCGCGACAGCGAGGAAACGCTGCGCGAGATCTACCCCAACAGCGACCTGCCGGATCCGGACTGGATGGAAATCCGCGAGTTCATCTGCCCGGAATGCGGCACGCTACACGAAGTCGAGGCGGCCGCGCCGGGCTACCCGATCGTGCATGATTTCGAGCCGGACCTCGAAGGATTTTACCGCGACTGGCTGGGTAAACCGCTGGAGCCGACTAACAAGGGAGGTTGACGCCGAGAATGGGCCGCGTCGCAGGCAAGGTAGCGCTCGTGACCGGGGCCGGTCTCGGCCTCGGGCGGGCGTCATCGCTTCTGCTGGCGGCGGAAGGCGCCAGGCTTGTCGTCAGCGACATCGAAGAAGGCCTCGCCGGCAATACGGCGGCGGAGATCGTCAAGGCGGGCGGCGAGACATTGGCGCTTCGCCACGACGTCTCGAAGCCCGAGGACTGGCCGGCCGTCATGGAGGCGGTCGAGCAGCGCTTCGGGCGGCTCGACGTGCTGGTCAACAATGCCGGTATCGCTATCGCCAAAAACGTCGAGGACACGACGCTCGCCGAATGGCGGCGCACCATGGCGATCAATCTCGACGGCGTCTTCCTCGGCTGCCAGGAAGGCATCAAGCTGATGAAGAAATCCGGCGGCGGATCGATCATCAACCTTTCCTCCATCGACGGCATCATCGGCGAGGCAGAGCTTGCCGCCTACTGTGCCTCCAAGGGTGGCGTGCGCACCTTGACCAAGGCGGTCGCCGTGCATTGCGCCGAGCAGCGCTACGGCATCCGCTGCAACTCCATCCATCCGGGCTATATCTGGACGCCGCAGACCGAGAACTACCTGCGTGATCTGGGCAAGCTCGAGCAGGAGAAAGCCAAGGCGCTTTCCCGCCATCCGATAGGCTTCCTCGGCGAGCCGAACGACATCGCCTACATGGTTCTCTACCTCGCCTCGGATGAATCGAAATTCGTCACCGGCTCCGAAATGGTCGTCGATGGAGGCTATCTTGCAGTGTGAACACGGAGTGCGTTCGCGATGACCAACCTCACCGGCCGCAGCGCCATCGTCACCGGTGGCTTTTCCGGCATGGGTTTCGCCATCGCCACGGCGCTCGCCAAGGCCGGCGCCAACGTTGCCGTCGGCTCCTATGTGGCGTCGCCGCAGGCGGGCAGGGTCGACGCCGCCTACTATCCCGGCGCGGACGAGATCGAGCGCGTGCGCTCGGCGCTGGCCACACATGGCACCAAGGTGCATGCCGCCCATCTCGACGTGCGCGACAGCGCGCTCACCAACCTCTTCTTCGCGCAAGCCCAGGCGGCCGTCGGCCAGGCAGACATCCTGGTCAACGCCGCCGGCACCACGGCCGAGCAGCCGGTCTGCGGTCATTCCGACGAACTCTGGGACAAGATCGTCGACACCAATCTCACTGGCGCCTTCCGCACCACGCGTGCGGTTCTGCCCGGCATGATCGAGCGCGGCTGGGGCCGCATCGTCAACATCGGCTCGACGGCCGCTTCCGTCGGCTGGAAGGACAATCCGGCCTATTGCGCCTCCAAAGCCGGCCTGCTTGGGCTGACGCGCTGCGTGGCGCTCGAAGGTGCGCCGCATGGTGTCACCTGCGTCATGATCAGCCCGACCTGGGTCGAGACCGAACTGATGCGCCGCAATGTGGCTCAAGTCGTCGAGCGCGAAGGCAAGGGCCGCAGCGCCGAGGAACTGATGGACGAGTTCAGGAAAGGCAATCCTCAGGGGCGCATGCTGCAGCCGGAGGAGATCGCCGCGCTCGCGGTGTTCCTCTGCTCGGATCTCGCCAAGGGGATCACCATGGAAAATATCCAGATCACCGGCGGCGCCTTGTGGTAGCGTCGGTCGGGGTGATGGATCCCGGTCTCGTGGGAGGGGCCGGCATAAACAGAAGGACCATCAACCAACAGGGGAACTGACATGAAGATAGGAAATGCCTTGCAAGCGGCCGGAATTGGCCTGGCGCTGATGCTTGCCGCAACGACGGCCGGGCAAAGCGCCGATCTCGGCGCGAAAGACGACCCGATCAAGCTCGCGATGCTGGAATGGACCGGCGCGCACGTCTCCACCCACATCGCCGGCCAGATTCTCGAGAAGCTCGGCTACAAGGTCGAATACGTCACCGCCGGCAACTTCCCGCAATTCTCAGGCCTCGCCGACGGCTCGCTCAGCGCCTCGGTGGAGATCTGGTTGAACAATGTCGGCGACATCTATCCGAAGGTGCTGGCTGCCAAGCAGATCGAGGACATCGGCAAGCTCGACCTGAAGACCCAGGAAGGCTGGATCTACCCGAAATTCATGGAAAAGGTCTGTCCCGGCCTGCCGGACTGGACTGCGCTGAGCAAGCCCGAATGCGTGCAGGCGCTGTCGACGCCCGAGACGGCGCCCAATGGCCGCTTCCTCGACTACCCGTCCGACTGGGGCTCGCGAGCGGCGACCATCCTTGCCGACAACAGCATGCCCTACACCGCTGTGCCGTCGGGGTCGGAAGGCGCGCTGGTCGCGGAGCTGGAAGCAGCAGAAGCGGCCAAGACGCCGCTGATCATGATGTTCTGGGGTCCGCATTACGCGCTTGCCGAGAACGATGTCGGCTGGGTGACGATGCCGCCCTGCAAGGAGCAGACCAACGAGCACTGCATCACGCCGCCCGATGTCGACAAGATCGTCTGGTCCGGCTTCGGCGCCAAATGGCCGGCGGCCTACACCTTCCTGAAGGCCTTCAAGATGGACGCGACAGAGCAGCAGAAGCTGATGCTGGCGGTTGACAAGCAGGGCAAGGACCTCGACGCCGTCGTCAAGGAATGGATCGACAAGAACGAGGCGGTGTGGAAACCTTGGCTGGATGGCGCCAAGGGATAATTCGCCGATATGCCTGACAAGGGCTGAGGGCAACAACGACCCGGCTTTCGCAATGCGCGGACCCGGGCGAACAATCGGCATGGGTTGATGGGAACGGACACTGCCGCGCGCCCGATAAAGCTTGCCTGTCGAAACGTCTGGAAAGTCTATGGCCGGCGCCCGGGCTATTACTTCGACTCGCGCGGCTATGTGATCGATCCCGACGCGCTGGCCGAGCGGCTGCGCGCGGAGGCGCATCTGCCGGCCGTGGTCGATGCCAGCTTCGAGGTGGCGACCGGCGAGATCTTCGTCATCATGGGTCTGTCCGGCTCCGGCAAGTCGACCCTGGTGCGCTGCCTGTCGCGTCTGGTCGAGCCGAGCGCCGGCGAGATCCTGCTCGACGGCAGGAACCTGCTCGCCGCCAGCGGCAAGGAGCTCATCGAACTGCGCCGCCACGCCATGGGCATGGTGTTCCAGAATTTCGGCCTGCTGCCGCATCTGAACGTGTTGGGCAACGTCGCCTTCCCGCTGAAGATCCAGGGCAAGCCGGCGAAGGAGCGCGAGGCCCGCGCCCGCGAGATGATCGCGCTGGTCGGGCTCGAAGGCCGTGAAGCGTCCTTCCCGCACCAGCTCTCCGGCGGCCAGCAGCAGCGCGTCGGCATTGCCCGTTCGCTCGCTGTGGGGCCGGAGCTGTGGTTCCTCGACGAGCCGTTCTCGGCCCTCGATCCGCTGATCCGCAAGCAGATGCAGGATGAGTTCCTGCGCCTGCAGCGCATGCTGAAGAAGACCATCATCTTCATCACCCACGACATCGCCGAGGCCTTCCGCCTGGCCGATCGGCTGGCGATCATGCGGGCCGGCAAGATCGTCCAGATCGGCCGCCCCGCCGACATCGTCCTCAACCCGGCCGACGAGTATGTCGCGCAGTTCACCGATGATATGCCACTGCTGCGCGTCATCACGGCCGGCGACATCGCCACGCCGGCCAATGGCGCGGCGCTGCCCGAACAAAGCGTCGCCGCGGACACCAGCCTCGAGGCGCTTATCCCGCAGCTCGCCTCCGGCGTCGGCGCTTTCACCGTTCCCGGTGCCGGCGGCAGTCCGCCGGCATTGCTCAGCGCCAGCGCGGTGCTTGCCGTGCTGGAGCGCGAGCAGGCGAGGCGCACCCGCGAATGACCGCGCCGGTCGCGCTCGCACCATCCCCGCAAAGGTTCGCCATCGCGCCGGCCCTTTTTCCCTGGTGCGTGCTGGCCGTGCTGGCGGTGCTTTGCCTGCTCCTGAAAGCCGAGCTTCCCTGGCTGGTCAATTTCCCCAAGGAATGGACGCTGCCGCTGGCCACTTACATCAACGCGGTGACCGACGCGGTGGTCGCCGTCATCCAGCCCGGATTCCGGGCGCTCTCCGCTTTGCTCGATGCGCCGATGCGCGGCACGCGGCTGGCGCTCGCCTGGCTGCCCTGGCCGGCGGTGATGCTGGCCGTCGTCGCTCTTGCGCTGAAGTCGAGCGGCGAGCGGCTGGCGATCTTTGCGCTGGCCACGCTCGCCTATATCCTGCTTGCCGGCTATTGGCCGCAGAGCATGAACACGCTGGCCTTGGTGCTGCTGGCGGTGCCGATCTCGACCGTGCTCGGCTTCCTGCTTGGCGTTCTCGGCTACGCTCGCCCGCGCTGGCGTCCGGTGCTGCTCGGCGCGCTCGACCTGATGCAGACGGTGCCGGCCTTCGCCTATCTCATTCCGCTCCTGCTTCTGTTCGGCTTCGGGCCGGTGGTCGGGCTGATCGCCTCGGCGATCTACGCGACGCCGCCGATGGTGCGCAACACCATGCTCGGATTGGACCGCGTGCCTGCGGCGATCAGCGAGGCCGGCCTGATGAGCGGCTGCACGCGCCGCCAGCAATTCTGGCAGGTCGAGGTGCCGACGGCGCTGCCGCAGCTTCTCGTCGGTTTCAACCAGACGACGATGGCGGCGCTGTCGATGGTGATCGTCGCCGCCATCATCGGCGGTTTCGAGGACATCGGCTGGGAAGTCCTGTCCTCGATGCGCAAGGCCGAGTTCGGCCAGAGCATCCTCTCCGGCCTGGTGATCGCGCTGCTTGCCATCCTCATCGACCGCCTCACCATCGGCTTCGCCAAGGCGCCGGAAACCGGGCCGACGCGCGCCATGCGCTGGATGACGTCGCGCCGCCTGGCCATGACGCTGGCGGTCGCGCTGGCTCTCGCCGTCGTCATCCGGCTCGCAGCCCCCGATGCGACGCTTCTGCCGGAAACCGGGCTGCGCATGCAGATGGGCGCCGTCAACCAGTGGCTGCTGGGGCTGGTGCGCGACTATGCCTGGTTCTTCAACGGCCTGCGCAATTCCGTGCTCTATTGCCTGCTTCTGCCGATGCGCGTCGGCATTTCGGGCTCGGCAACGCCGGCAATGTGGGGCTTCGTCTTGCCGCCGTCGGCACTGGCCGCCTATGTCGTCCTGGTGCTGGCCTTGGCCGTTCTGGTTGTGCGCCGTTCCGGCTGGCGGGCGGCGGTCGCCGTGGTCGCCGCCGGCCTCGTTCTCTACACCGGTTTTCTCGATCTGCCCTGGCCCATCTTCATCCTTGCCGTCGCCCTGCTTGCCGCCCAGGTGGGCGGGCCGCGGCTCGGCCTCTTCGCGGTGGCGGGCTTCGGGCTGATCCTGGTCAACGGGCTGTGGCCACAACTGGTGCAGTCGCTCTATCTCTGCACGCTGGCGGTCCTGCTTTGCCTTCTGGTCGGCGGCGCGCTTGGCACATGGGCGGCGCATAGCGACCGCGTCTCGCGCATCCTGAAGCCGATCTGCGACGCGCTGCAGACCATGCCGCAATTCGTCTTCCTCATCCCGGCGCTGATGTTCTTCAAGGTCGGCGAGTTCACGGCGCTGATCGCCATCATGCTCTATGCCATCGTGCCGCCGATCCGCTATGTCGAGCACGGACTGAGGCATGTGCGCGCCGACGTCGTCGAGGCGGTCGAGCAGATGGGCGCGACGCCGATGCAGACCTTGCTGCAGGCCAAGCTACCGCTCGCTTTGCCGGTCGTCATGCTCGGCCTCAACCAGACCATCATGGCGGCGCTGTCGATGCTGGCCATCGCCGCCCTTGTCGGCACGCGCGATCTCGGCCAGGCGGTCTATGTCGCGCTCGGCAAGGCCGATGCCGGCATGGGCCTCATCGCCGGCCTGTCGATCGCCTTCCTGGCGATCCTTGCCGACCGGTTGATCCAGGCCGCCGTCGCGCGCTCCGCGGTTGCTTCACACTGATCAGACCGGCGCCGGGACGCGGCCGTTGGCAGGTCTGTCATCCTCGGCGGGCATGGCAACCCTGCGGCGCCGGAAAGCCGGCAATGGGGTCAGCGTGAACAGGCCGTAATAGACGATGAAGGATGCCATGAAGTAGGGGCCGAGCATCTCGACCTCGAAGAAGGAGCGGATCAGCATCAGCCCGATCGCGCCGGCAAGCACCACCGAATCGGCGTTCCAGTCGCCAAACACCACTTTCGACACATGGCCGTAGAAAGAGCGCAGGATCACCAGCGCCAGCAAGGTGACGCCGATGAAGCCGATCTCGACCAGCGTCTCGACATAGGTGTTGTGGAAATGGAAGCCGGAGCGGGTCGAGATGTAGAACTCCGCCCACAGCCGCTCCGGATCGGCAAAGCCCTGCACCCAATAGGCGGCATAGCCATAGCCGAGCAGCGGATGCTGCTGCGCCGCCTCCCAGCCCTGCTCCCACAGATAGGTGCGGCCGGTGAGCGTCGAATCCTTGCCGAAGAGGCCGAGCACGACGTCCAGCAGGCCGAGGTTGAGCGCTGCGACCACGCCCGTCACCAGCGCGCCGGCGCCGACGATGAACAGCACCCGGCGATAGCGCAGCGACAAGACCTTGGTCATGGTGAGCAGCATAACGATGCCGATCACCGCCGGCAGCGAGGCCACCGACGTCGCCGAATGGGCGATGGCCAGCATATAGACCGACAAAAGCATGATCGGCGCGGTCCAGACGAAGCCAAGCCAGTTGCGCCGGTAGAAGACCAGGAATGCAAGGCAGAAGAAGATGCCGAGCGACGAGAAGAAGCCGATCTGGTTCTTGGAGCCGAAGGCGCCGACGAAATTGACCGTGCCGTCGATCGTGTCGAGCGCGTAAGCGCCGACTTTCAGGGAATAGAGCAGAACGAAGAAGATGCCGATCAGCGAGCCCACAACCAGCGTGCGCATGTTGATGGTGCGCGCCGCCACATAGGCGCAGACGATATGTGAGGAATATTGCACCGCCGCGCGCGCGCTGATGCCCGCCGCCTGGGACCAGAACACCGAGAAGCAGACATAGGCCGCAAGCAGTATGGGCAGCCAGGCGCTGGAAAGTCTCCAGGTGAAGCGCCGATAGTCGACGAACAGCAGCGGCAGCCAGACGGCGTAGTAGGCAAGGATAAGGATCTGCCCGAAATTCGGCGAATAGGCGAAGGCGAGCATCGAAACCGCGACGGCGAAGGTGCCGTAGGTTTCGTTGCGATTGGGATCGATCAGGATGGATTTCGGAATCTTCATACCGGATTTTGTCCGTTTAGCCCTTCTCTAAGCCACGGCCCGGGCGCGCTGCATTTGCCGTTGCAGGAAGCGACGCACCGGCTCGTCATAGATGCGCGTGGCGATATCGGCGATGACGATGACCAGGGCCGCCATCACGATGCCGAACCACGGATGATGGGCGAACGGGTCGATCGAGAAGGCCTTGCCAGCCCCGGCGATGATCATCAGCATCGGCGTGTGAATAATGTAGATCGGGTAGGAAATCCGCCCGAGCCAGCCATAGAAGCCGGACAGAAGCGGCGCGGTCGGCGCCACCGCGCCGGTCATCACCATGACCGGGAAGACGATGACGATCGCGGCAAGGTCGTAGGCAACGCGCGCGCCGCCGGCCGGCGCGATGGCGAAGACGCCAAGCGTGAGCAGGATCGCGCCCTCGACCCATAAGCCGCGCCGCAGAAAGCCGAGGCCATCTTGCCAGCGCGCCATCGATCGGCAGAGCAGCACGCCGAGGAAGAACGAGAAGGTGACGCGCGGCAGCCCGCTGAGGATGGTGCTGCCGGTCATGCCGAAGTCCAGCGTGCCGGCTAAGATCGAGGCGACGATCAGCAGCACGAGGCTGACGGCGACGATCCCCGTCAGGACGCGCCGCGACAAGATGACGAAGACCGCGACATAGGCGATGTTGACGATGAGCTCGAAGAACAGCGACCACGAAGCCGGATTGAGCGGAAAGATCGTGTGATAGGCATCGCTGACCAGCGGGATGAAGAACATGCCGGTCGTCAGCTGCATGGCGATCTCAGACAGCGGCATGTATTCGGCCGGCATCAGCCCGTTCTTGACCAGCAGATAGAAGAAGCCGAGCAGCGTGCCGGCGAGATAGAGCGGATAGAGCCGGATCAGGCGGATGGCCAGGAAAGTGCCGAAGCCCATGCCGTTCTCGATCTTGCGGTCATAGGCATGCGCGATGACGAAGCCGCTGAGCAGGAAGAAAAGATCGACCGCAAGATAGCTCGACGGCAGCACCTTGGCGTCGGCCAGGAACGGCGAGAAGTGGTACAGCATGACGCTGATCGCCGCCACGCCGCGGATGGCGTCGAGGTTCAGATATACGTGACGCGGGGCTGCGGCCTGCATGTTATGCCTTCAAGCGGTCCAAAACAGATCGCCCGCCCGCGCCTAGAGCATGATGCCGAAAAGTGTGAAGCGGGTTTTTGGATGACATCATGCTCTATCTCTTTGGTTTAGAGCCGGATGATTTCGGGTCATCGACCTGAAATCATCCGGCTCGACGCGAACGAGCCTGGCTTGTCCCTCCCGCCTGCGTTCCCGGCTCGCTCCGCGCAAGCCTCGGACCGGCGGCGCTACTGGCTGGCCGTCGGCGCCAGCTTCACCTTGATCACGTCGCCCGGCAGCACGGGCGTGTCTTCCTTGGCTTCGATTTCGCTGGTCTTGCCGTCTGCGACCCGCACCAGCGAATAGAGCAGGGTCGGCTCCTGGTCGCCGGTCATGCTGGCCGCCGTCGCCGGGTCCGACGCCTGCGCGATCAGGCCTTTCTGCATGCCGGCCTTCAACGTCGCCTCGTTGAGGTCCGCCTCGGCCTGCTGGCGGTTGGCGGTGAGGGTGGAATTCAGCGAGTTCTTGGCATCGATGGCGTCCTGATCTGCCTTGCTGATCGACTGCTTGGCGGTGAGGATGGCCGTCTCATAGTCGAGGATCTTGCCTTGCAGGTCGGTGACCGACTGCTGCGAGGAAAGCAGGCGCGCATTGGCAACCAGGCCTTTCTGCGCCAGCGGACCGATGCTCTCGGCCTGCTTCTCGGCCAGGTCGACCTGCTTCTGCTGGTTGGTGATCTTCTTCTGCAGCGATTCGATTTCCGACTGCAGAACACCCTTCAAATCGTCGAGCGCATCGAGCTTCAGCTTCAGCGATTTCTGGTCGGAGACCAAGATCGCCGTTTCGTCGGCAACGATGGTCGCCAGTTTCGGATCGCCCTCGATTTCCTTTGGCACCTCGAAGGTCGTCTTCCCGGCGAGGTCGGCATCGATCCTGGCGCGTTTGACGAGCAGGCGGATGCGCTGGTCGTCATAGATGTCGAAGCTGCCCTTGGCGGTGACCAGATCCTTGCCGAGCTGGGGGCCGTAATCGGCGTTGCGCCTTATGCCGCCGGCGATGCTGATTGCCTTGAGCACCGTCAGATCGGGCACGAAGGGAAACTGGCCGGGGGTCTGGACTTCGCCCGAAATGTAGAACGGCCGGAACTGCGCCATCTCGACCGAAGCTTCCGGTTTGTCGGGTAGCGCCAGCTTACGCTGCAGCGCAAGCCCGATCGCCGAGGCGACATCGGCCGTCGTCTTGCCGGCGGCTTGCAAGTTGCCGACGAACGGCACCGAGAGCGTCCCGCCCGGGCCGACCGAATACTCGCCATTGATGGCCGACCAGTCGCGGAACGTGCCGTCGACCGTCTGCCATTCGGCGACGCGGATGTTAAGCTTGTCCTGTGGGCCAAGCTGATAATCGTCGGCGGCCGCCAGTTGCGGCATGGTCAGCGACGCCGCAAGCAAAACGCCCGCGAAGCGGGCTGGTGTCCGGGATATGAGACTGCAGGCGAAAGACAGTCCTAAGAGGGCTTTTGTCAAATGAACGTTTCCGATCCGCTTTGGCCCCATCCGCCCGATGAGATCACTGCCGGATGCCTGCCCCGAGTTCGGCGGGGGCAGGCCTCGTTGGTCAGTAGCTGCCGCGCGACATCCACACGGCAGGAACGGTCTTGAAGATGATGCGAATGTCCTGGAACATCGACCAGTTCTCGACATAGTGGCGGTCGAAGGCGACGCGCGTGTCGTAGGACACGTCGTTGCGCCCGCTTACCTGCCACAGCCCGGTGAGGCCGGGACGCGACTTCAGGTAATAGACCGCGGCGCTGCCATAGATCTCCAGCTCGTCGCGCACGACCGGGCGCGGGCCGACAAGGCTCATATCGCCCTGCAGGATGTTGAGGATCTGCGGCAGCTCGTCGAGGCTGAGCTTGCGAAGCACCTGGCCGACGCGGGTGACGCGTGGATCGTTCTTCAGCTTGCGCGTCGCGATCCATTCGGCGTTGGCTTCCGGATTGGCGGCCAGATAGGCGGCGAGCACGCGCTCGCCGTCCGTCACCATGGTGCGGAATTTGAGGCAGGAGAAAATCCTGCCGCCGCGGCCGATGCGCTTGTGGCCATAGAAGATCGGACCATTGTCCGAAAGCTTGACCAGCAGGGCGACCATTAGGAAAAGCGGGCTGAGCAGAACCAGCCCGGACAGGGAACCGACGATATCGAAACTGCGTTTGAGCAGACCGCCGATGGGGGGTGGAAAATCAACGCCGACCTGCGCAAAACCCGCATTAGCCGACTTGGCGACGTCCCTCATGCAGAAGCTCCATACGTTGAACGGATGGTTTACGGCAAGATATCAAAAAAATGCTGCAGCGCAACACACAATTTCCCATCGCATTGAAATGTTCACGTCATGAATTGACTAAATAATAAACCTGCCCTGCCCAAATTTTCACCTTTGTGGCACGTTTATGACAAGATGAGAGAAAACCAGGAAAATGTAGTCCACCTTTTGGGCCATTTTTGGACAGTGCGTTCTTTGCTGCAGAAGAAACGCGGTTGCACACGGCTGGAAGCACTCGCCATGGTAAGTTATTCAGGTAAAATACTAATCAAAGTGACGGGTTTTACTGGAGTGGTAGGCGGCTAATTGAATAGCTGCCGGAGCCGGAGTGTGCGACGCAGCATGGCAGAGTCGATCTCGTAAAATCGTTGGAAACCATACCTGCGCGGCCTTGCTCCGGCAGGCGCGCCTTAATAGAGTCGCAAAATGTTCCTGTCATAGTCTGCATGGGTAAGGAAGGCCGGAAGCAACCGGCCGGATAGGGCAGCCATATAAAGCTCTTTGGCGCAACGGGGCGTTACGCGGGTGGGTAAGTCGCAGCTTCTGCATGCTCGTCTCGGTTGAGGGGCCGGCGAACATGTCTCTGCCGAAATTCATCATAGGCATGATGTTCGCGCTGGCGATCGTCATCGGCTGGTCCTATTTCGATGGCGCCTCGGCGGGCACCATCCTGCTTCGCGCCGTCGTCTGCGCCGTCATTATCCAGGCCGGCTATTTCCTTCTGGTCTTTGCCATGATCGGCAGAACCACGCCGACATCGGCCGACAAGGCCCGCGAAGCCGACCGCGGCGCAATCCTGAACAAGGTCGCCGAAGGCGAAAAGCTAAGCGCCAGACGCAGCCTCCACTGATCGTTCGGCCGGCGCCGGTATCGACCCGGCCTCGACCGATGGCGCGGTTTCGCGCTCGGCTTGCTCGCCGGAAAGCATCCTGGCCAGGCGGCTGCTGGCCTTCGCTTTCAGCCGCCGATATTGTCCGACCTCGACGATGCGTCCGTTCTCGATCGCCACGACCCAGTCGGCGAAGGCGATCATCGATGGCCGGTGCGCGATGGTCAAAATCGTCATTCGGCCGCGCAGCGCCTCGATCGATTGGGCGATCAGCGACTGATTCTGCCAGTCGAGCGCGCTCGTCGCCTCGTCGAGGATGAGCAGCGACGGCTTGCGCAGCAGCGCCCGCGCCAAGGCGATGCGCTGCCGCTCGCCGCCGGAAAGCCGCACACCGCGGTCGCCCACCACCGTATCGAGCCGCAATGCCAGCCGCTCGACGAAATCGGCGGCGTGGGCGTTGCGCAAGGCCGCCCATAGCTCGTCGTCGCTGGCCTCAGGCGCGGCAAGGCGCAGATTGGCGGCGATCGTGTCGTGCAGCAGGAACACGTCCTGCGGCACATAGGCGACCTTGTCGCGCCAGGCCCTGCGATTTTGCGCCGTGATCTCGACGCAGTCGGTCAGGATATGTCCCTCGGTGGGTTCGAGCAGGCCAAGCAGCATGTCGGCGATCGTGCTCTTGCCGGAACCGGAGGGGCCGATCAGCGCCGTCACCTTGCCCGCCGGCAGGCCGAAAGTGATGTCGCTGACCACCGGCTTGCCGTCGCCCTCGCCATAGGCGAAGGCCACATCGCGGATGTTGAGACCGGTTTCGAGCGACAGTTTTGCGCCTTGTTCGGCCATGCTTTCCTCCGGCTCGCGCTCGGCGTCAAAGCGGGCCTGGAGGTTTTGCATCGAAGCGTAGGCCGGCAGGTTGATCAGCACTTGCTGGGTTTGAAGCTGCATATCCATGAAGCGCGGCGCGACCCGCATGAAGACCAGCAGCAGCACGACGATCTCGGCCAGCGACAGGTGGAAGCGGACCAGCGCGATATAGATGAAGAGGCTGAGCCCGATCACGCTCGTAACCTGGAACAGCGCGGTGCCGAGCGAGCTGTTGCGGACAAAGGCGATGTTGTCGGCCTTCATCCTCTCCAGCGTCGCGCCGAGCTCGGAAAAGTAGCTTGCCTCGACATTCAGGCTCTTGGCGACCTTGATGCCGCCGAGGAACTCGGAGACCGTGCGGTACTGGTCCTGGCGATTGCCGGTCAGCGTGCGGCCGTAGGCGCTGGCGCGCGCCCTGAACGGCTGCAGCGCGACCAGCAGCACGAGCCCGATGAGGATGGCGAAGGATGTCATCGCCGGCGAGATGAACAGCGAGACCACGAGATAGCCGGCCAGGAGCAACGTCGCCTGGGTCAGCATCAGCAGCGAGAAGGCCGCCACCTGTACGCGGTCGACGTCGCCGTTGAGGGCATGGTCGAGATCGGAGCCGCGGATGCGGGTGAAAACGCCCCAACGCGCCTTGCCGACGCTCTCGAACAGGTTCATGCGCACGCGGTTGACGAAGTCGTAGAGCAGCCGCGCCATGTAGACCGATTTGAAGCGGTTGAAAATCGCCTGCAGCGCCACCAGCGCGACGAGCAGTGAGAGCACGGCGGCGAGCGACAGCGTTCCGCCGGGCACCAGCCAATGCAAGGCCTCCGGCACCCGAACCGCGTAATCCTGCTCGGCCTTGCCGATCAGGCGCAGCAGCGGCACGAGCAGCAGGATCGACATGCCTTCGGTGAGACTCCCCAGCATCAGGAAGGCAAGCGCCGTCGCCGTGCGCCGTCCGCCGACATGCGCCATCATGGCGCCGAAACCGGCGACGTCCCGGAAAAGCGGCAGGCGAAATTTCGAGGACCAGCCCATGCCTTGGCTCACCCTGTCCCGGACGTCAGGTCGGTTTCGATCGCGGCGACCGCTTCGTCGATCCGGGTAAGTCCGGTCGGCACTTCGAGGCGGCTGACGCCGACCCGCCCGGCGACCTGTGCGCATTGGCTGAGATGCGCGGCGGCAAGATCGCCGGGCAGCGCCTGCCGGCCGAACCGCGTGACATAGGAGAATTTGATGATCGCCGGCAGCGCGGCAGCGCCGGTTAGCGGCGAGATCGCCGCCCGCCCGCCGCGCTCGAGCACATAGATGCGCGATACCGGCACCGCCTCGCCGGCAAATCCGTCGCGCAGCCGGTGCTGCGCCTTGTCGATTTGCGGATGCACCTGCGGACGCACCTCCGCCTGATCGAGGCGAATGGCGCCGGCCGCGTCTGCGGCGAGCTTGAGCTGCGGAAATCCAGGCAGGATCATCGGCCGGTTCGGATCGGACAGATCCAGCGCCACGACATCGTCGGTGAGCAGCCGATGGCCGGCGCGGATCATCGCGCCCGCCGTCGTCGACTTGCCGGCACCCTTGTCGCCCATGAAGATCACGCTCTCGCCGCTGACGGCAATGGCGCTGGCATGCAGGACGAGCAGCCCGCGCTGGTGAAGAGCGAGCGCCATCACCGGCCCTAGCAGCGGAAAGGCAAGCAGCGGGTCGTCGATCCCCGGCGCGGGATCGACATCGATCCGCCTGCCGTCGCTGATCATGAACGTGCCGACGGCCTGCCATGAAAGATATTGGCGCCTCGGCTCGAACCGGAAGGCCGTCGCGCCCTGCGATGCGCCGTCGGGGAAGTCGACCGGCCCGACAGCAATCTCCAGGTCGGGTGTCGCCGTCGCCGCCGGTTCCAGTTCCGGCAGCGCCACGTCCGAGCTGACGATCAGCCCGTAGGCCTTGTAGAAATGGCGGACGCGTCCGGCTGGCGCCGTCGTCTCGGTGGCGGGGTCGGGCCGCGCAAGGGAAGCGATCGGGAGGTTCATGCGGGGCTTCCCTGGACTTGCCGCAGCCACAACGACAGCGATACCGAGCGCCAGACATGCTGGACGTCGGGCAGCGTCGCCTGCTCGGGCTGGCGCAGCAGGCGCTCATAGACCGCGTTCACTTCAGGCAAGTTGACATAGGGCGCGATCCGCTCGCTGTCCGATATCAGCAGCCTGTCCAGAAGCTCGCGGTGGTTGCCGAGCATGCCCTTGACCAGGTTGGCGGTGAAATCGATCTTGTCGCGCCGCCATTGCACGGCCGGTGGCAGGACGCCGTGCATGGCCCGGCGCAGCACATGGCGGCCAAAACCGTCCTTGAGCTTTTCCTCGCCGGGCAGCGCCAGGCAGAATTCGACGAGCGGCTTGTCCCAAAACGGATAGCGGGGCTCGACGCCGGAATTGGCGGCGGCCTTGTCGAGCACTTCGAAGGCGTGCGGTACCAGTCCGGTCGACAGCAGCCAGCGATGCGTCAACGCTTCGCTGGCTGTGACGGCTGTCGGCATGTAGCCGCTGCGATGGAAACGCTCGGCAAGATCTGTGCGCCTGGCAAGCTCCGGGTTGACCAGGCCTGTCCAGGCGGCGCGCGCGGCTGGCGCCGGCCTGCGCCGCACCTTGCCGACGACGCGTCTGGCCATCGACCGCATCCGCGCGATCCGCCAGGCCGGCCCGTAGATGGTCAGGAACTTGAAATAGAGGGAGAGCATGCCCTCGCCATAGGTGTTGGCCGCGCTGTGCAATTCGCGCCACAGCTCGAGCCACCTGCCGGCATTGGCGAGCTCATGAAGGTGTCCATGGCCCTGCGAGACGACCTCGTCGCCGCCATGCCCGTCGAGAAGCACTTTGACGCCCTTGGCGCCCGCCGTGCGGTAAAGGTCGCGCGTCAAGGACAGGCCTGGCGCCAGGAACGTGCCTTCCTGCTCCTCCAGGATGCGCTCGAATTCGGCGAAGGGCGCGTAATTGCCGACGGCAATCAGCGTGGCGTCGAGTGGATTGTCGTCGAGCACCGCATCGATGAACGGCTTCTCGTCCATCGACGAGCCCTTGTCGAAGACCAGCGAGAAGGTCTTGAGCTTCGGGTTGCGCTGCGCCGCCGCGCGAAGACCCGCGACGCAAGCGATCGAGGAGGAATCGAGCCCGCCGCTCAGCATGGCGCCGACGGCCGGCGTGCCGCGCATCCGGTTCTCTACCGATTGCGCGAAGAGATGCCTGAATTCCTCGGCCGCGTCCGAGCGCGGCGGCCGCTGGGACGGCTCGATCTGCCAGTAGCGCCGCAGCACCACCTGACGGTTCGCGACCGTCATGCTGTGCCGCGCCGGCAAGCGGAAGATCTCGGCATAGGGCGTGGCCTGCGGATCGTCCGGCAAGCCGGCGAGGAAACCGGAGATCTGGTGCTCGCTGAGGCGCCTGCCGACACCGTCCAGCGCCAGGATCGGCCCGATCTCCGAAGCGAAGGCAAAGCGCCTGCCGGTCGAATGATAGTAGAAAGGTTTGACGCCGAAATGGTCGCGCGCGCAAAACAGCGCCTGGCGCTCGCCGTCCCATATCGCAAAGGCGAAATCGCCCTGCAGATAGGTCGGGCAGGCTTCGCCCCATTTGAGATAGGCGCGCATGATCAGCACCGCGTCGGCGATCGACCGGTCGCGCAGGCCGAGCCGCGCCAGAAGCTCGTCGCGATTGTCCAGCCGGCAGTCCGCGGTGATGGCGAGCTTGCCGCCGGCCATGGTCAGCGGGCCGGGGCCGTCCTCGCCGGTCGTGTCGAGCCAGGCGTGGCCGAGCGCCACGCTCCCCTCCGTCCACCATGAGCTGCCGTCGCGGGCGCGGTGGCGCATGCGCGAAAGCATCTGCTGGATATCGGCGGCCGCGGCGGGCCGGCCATTGTCGCTGAGCAGGATTCCGGCGACGCCGCTCATCGCTCACGACCCATGGTCGACCAGATGGGCAAACCCGTTGATTGAGCCGCCAAGCACGATATGGCTGCCGCTCATCAGCCAGGCATGCGCCTTGAGCTCGCTGCCCGTTCCCTTCTCGATGCCGATGCTGATCTTCGAGGCGTTGCCCTGGCGGGCGAGCAGATATTGTCCGGCCAGCGCCTGGGTGAGGCAGCTGGCGCCCGGCACGAGCCGCGCCGCGGCGGCGACGCCCCATGCGACACGCCGCAGGTCGGCGATGCTGGCGTCGCGTCTGGCGTCCAGCCGCGTCACCAGGCTGCGGACATGGCTATAGGAGGACAGCGTCAGCGCAAGCCGTACCGCGCTCACCACTGCCAGGCAGCGTGCCAGAAACAGCATCTCCTGGCCGCTCAGCGAGCGGAGCCTAGACCAGTTCTTCACTGTGGAGCCTCGCAAGCCCTGCTTCGCTCAGCCCCTTGAGCAATCCCTCGACATCGGCCTTGCAGCGCTCGGCATCGACATTGTAGCGCGCGAACACCGCGCTGCGGATATCGAGGATCGATCGCGGCTCCTGGATCTGCTCCCAGATGAAGGCGCCGACGCCGTTCAGGCTGTAATAGACATTGGATTTGAGGTGGAGCAGCGCCAGCCCGGCGCCGAATTCACAAGCCACCGCCTCGTTGGTCGCGACCACGCGGTCATGGTCCGAAGGGTTCCAGTTCATCCTAAAACCTCGTTGCTGGCCCGCCGCGCCCTCAGACCTTGCCGTGGATCGGTTGCCGACGATCCTTGACAGGAAGCCGGGGGACAGAAGCCCCCCGGCTCACCTGTTGGAAGAGCATCCGGAGCCCCAACTTAGACACCCGGATGTCTGCAAGCTTAAGAGAAAGTCAGCTCGCCGACCGGCGTGTGCGCGGGAAAGCTCGCGTCAAGCGCCGTCGTGCCAGCACCGCCCTGCGTGATCGTTTCGATAGAACCGTGAACCGTCAGGCTGGGGGTCTCGTACTCATGCTTTTCAACATTCTGTTCCATTTTACTCTCCAATTAAGGACTGGAAGCGGCCGCAGAACGCCGCCAGCATACTGCTATGCTGCAGCGCGATTGCTGCACGGCACCATTCATGAGTCAAGCCTGATTTACCAAGCATTAATCAATTCTCGGTTGCGCTCGCCTTCGTTGGTGATCAAGCCGTGAGGCCCATTATCGTAAACCTCGACCGCTCTCGGATTCAACCGCAAGTCTTTGCCGTTTAAATAAGCATTTGATTTATTTGTGGTAATTTTCGGATCGCGAAAGCCATTTCGCATATGCGAAGAAATTGCCGCAAAAAATCGCCACTTTTTGGCACCGGCCGGATATCTCCTTCGTTGTCTTCAAAAGTGATTGAAGGTGCGACGATTCTAACGCTTGGGTTGCAGAGATGAAGCGGCCCGAGCAGGCCCCTGGGCGGGTCGCGATAATTTTCCCGGTGCTTTTCTTCGCAGTTGCGGTATAAGCGCCTCGGGCGGCATTTTGCGGAGAACGACATCGGGCATGGCGATGCAGGATGGCTCCTATGAAAGGCTGCGCGCCGCCAGCTGCGCCGACGAAGTCGCCTATGTTCAGGCCTGCCTGAGGCTGTTTTTCGCGCCAGGCGTCGGCATCATGGGCGGCCGGGTCGACACGCCCGCGCCGACGATCTCGTCGGCCCCGACAATCCTGCCAGCCCCAACGATCTCGGCCGCCAACGTCGCCGACATCGCCAGGCTGAACAAAGTCGCCGTGTTTCTTCTCAAGGCGCTCAAGCGTGCGCCCGTCGGTGCCGCGCCTGCGGAATTGTCTGGATGGCTCGATGGCTACCGTCGGCGCACCATGTCGATGAATGCCGCTTGCATCGGCGATTCGATGGCCATCGATCGCGTGCTGCGCGAGAGCCGGGTCGATTTCGTCTTCGTCAAGGGGCCGCTGCAGCAGCATCTGCTCTATGGCGACCATTTCATGAAGCCATCCGGTGATGTCGACATACTGGTTTCGCCGACCGGTTTCGCCAAGGCCCGGGATGCGTTGCGCACGATCGGCTATGAGGTTGCCGGCAAGTCGCGCTCGGTCTGGTGGGTGCGCTTCCTCGGCGAGCAGCATATGGTTCGCGAAGATGGCGCGAGGGTCTCGACGGTCGACCTCCACCACCGGCTGCAGCAGCCGGGTTCGCCCAGTCCTCGCGATACCGACGGCTTCCTGCGCCGCAGGCGCGAAGTCGAGGTAGCCGGCGCCGCCATGCCGGTGATCGCGGCCGCCGACACCTTGCTGTTGTCCTCGATCAGCGTCGCCAAGGCCTTTTTCAACCGCGAGCCCTGCGCCGGCTATGTCTGCGACGTCAGGGCCAGCGCCAGCCGCCTGAGCGAAGCCGAGCAGCAGATGGTGCTTGACCATGCCGCCCGGCAGGGCCTGGCGGACACGCTGCTCCTCGGCCTGCGCGCGGCCGACGTGCTGCTCGGCGCCGCCGGCACGCTGCTTTCGGATCGCGCCACCCGCGTCCTGGCCCGCATCGGCAATGCCGATCTCTTCCATATGGTGATCGCGCCCTGGCTGGCGTCCCTGCGCTGGCCGCAGCGACGCCATGTGCTTTGGGAGCTCTGCGGCCGCGAGCCGGTCCGTTACCTGGCCGAAGCCGGCTGGGCGGCCTCCGCCGACCTCAGCCGGCGCATCTTCGAGCGCCCGGCCCATATCGAGCCGGCGCGGAGCGAAATGATCAAAATCGCGGGCGGGGCTGCCACTCATGCAAGCGAAAGGTGAGCCCATGCCCATGACGACGCCTGTGACGAGCCCGGGGGTCTGCGTCATCATCGCCGCCCGCAATGCGGCGCGCACGATTCCCGCCGCCATCGCTTCGGCGCTGCGCGAGGCGGAAGTCGCCGAGGTCGTCGTGGTCGACGACGCCTCCACCGACGACACCCGCGATGTGGCTTTGGCCGCCGACGACGGCAGCGGCCGGCTGGCCGTCATCCGCTTCGACGTCAATCGCGGTCCGTCCGCCGCGCGCAACGCCGCCATCCAGGCCTCCAGATCGCCCTTCATCAGCATTCTCGACGCCGACGATTTCTTCCTCGAAGGCCGCTTCCGCAGGCTTTTCGCCAGCGCCGACTGGGATTTCGCCGCCGACAACATCATGCTGATCCGCGACGATGCCGCGACCGACCTTGCCAAGGTCGCCGCGCCGTCTTTCGCGGCCGATCCGGAATTTCTAGATTTCGAGCGCTTCATCGACGGCAACATCTCGCGCCGCCGCGTCCTGCGCGGCGAGCTCGGTTTCCTGAAGCCGGTGATCAGCCGGGCTTTTCTCGAACGGCACGGGCTGGGCTACGACGAGAATCTCAGGCTTGGCGAGGATTACGAACTCTACGCGCGCGCCGTCGCCCGCGGGGCGCGCTTCAAGATCATCAAGTCCTGCGGCTATGGCGCGATCGTGCGCGCCGATTCGCTGAGCGGTCGCCACAGGACGCTGGATCTGAAGCGTCTTGCCGATGCGGACCTGGCGCTGCTGGCGCTCGACAACCTGCCGGAGCGCTCGAAGGCCGCGTTGCGTCGCCACGAGCGCCATGTCCGCGACAAATACCGGTTGCGCAATTTCCTCGACGTGAAAGCCGAGCATGGGCTGGCGTCGGCCGCGGCTTACGCCTTCGCCAGCCAGTCGAATCTGATCCCGATCGTGCGCGGCGTCGCCACCGACAAACTCGACGCGCTGTTCCGTCGCACCGGTATTGCTGCAAAGCAACAAATACCGCCGACGCGCTTCCTGATGGCGGCAACGAGCGCCGCAAACGAGTGATCCCGCATCGCGCCGGAAGCCGTCGCCCCTCAAAAAATCCGCATTTGCAAAACTATGATGTTGCCTAGTCGCTGCGGTAATGGCAGTCTATGTTGCAATGCAGCAATTTCGAAAGGCCGATAGCATGGCTTCGATTTTTGGCTTCAGATCCCGGGATCCGGCTCGCGACCGGCAGACCGATCTCCAGCGTTTCGACCGGCTGGCGAAGCTGTTCGACCAGATTGCGGCCGAGATCGAGGCGGAGAAGACCGGGCTGGAGAATCGTTACAGGTCGACGGCCGCCAACGCGGCCTTTCTGGTCGAGGCGATGGAGAATGGTTCGGCGTCGACCAGCAAGGGCTCGGATGTCAGCGCGATGACGAATTCGATCCTGAATTGCGAGCGGCGCATTGCAGACCTCGTTCGCCAGAAAGGCCTGGTGAAGGAACTGCGTCATTCCCTTGACGCGATCGTCGAGGATGGTTCCGACCGGTCTGCTGCGCAGGCGACGGCAAGAGGCTGATGGCGCCTGCGGGCGCCGTCATCGGTCCGAGGCACTGAAGCAATTCCAGGAAAAGTGTGAGCGGTTTTCCGTCCGGAATTGCGTAAAAACAAGGAACAGAGCGGAGTTCAAAGGCGGAGGATCGGAAGGGCTCGCTCAGGCGGGCCAAGGATGACTTTGGGTTGGGGCGGAACAACACAAGGTGAGTTTGTTATGAACGCAGATCCAGACAACACCTCCACCGTGGCGGCTTGCGCGATATCGCATGCGCCAGGGAGCGGATTAACCAACCTTCGGCTCGGCGTGGTCGGCGCCCTGCTTGCGATCGCGGCGAGCCTGCATCCGGCGCACGCGCAAGAGGCGCAGCAAGAGCTGCAAAGCGCGCCGTCCTTCGTCGACAATTTCTCGAATTTCAACCAGTCCCGCTGGTTCGTCTCGGACGGCTGGACTAATGGCGCCCATCAGAACTGCACCTGGTCGAAGGATCTGGTTCGGCTTTCCGACGGCGTGCTGTCGCTGGGCTTCGAAAAGCGCAAGCTGAAGGACCGCGATTTCGCCTGCGCCGAGATCCAGACCAAGCAGCGCTACGGCTACGGCGTCTATGAGGCGCGGATGAAGACCGGCACCGGCTCGGGCCTCAACGCCGCCTTCTTCTCCTATATCGGCCCGCAGGACAAACAGCCCTGGGACGAGATCGACTTCGAGGTCCTCACCAAGGATCCGTCGAAGGTGCAGGTCAACAGCTACATCCAGGGCAAGCCGAAGAACGGCAAGCTGGTCGACGTCGAAGGCGGCGCCGACAAGGGCTTCAACGACTACGGCTTCGTCTGGGAGAAGGACCGCCTGCGCTGGTATGTCAACGGCAAGCTCGTCCATGAGGTGACCAACCCCGACGATCTGCCCACCCATTCGCAGAAAATCTTCTTCAGCCTCTGGGGCAGCGACAAGCTGACCAACTGGATGGGCGCCTTCACCGATCCCGGCAGCAAGGTGACCATGGAGGTCAAGCGCGTCGCTTTCACCGCCTTGGGTCAGCCATGCCAGTTTCCGGAATCGCTGGCATGCAGCATAAGTAATTCCAACTAGGCATGATCCCCAAAAGTGGGAACCGGTTTTGGGGTAAGATCATGCCGAACCAGCTAGGCCGTCGGGCCTGGGGGACATCTGAACCGGCCGGACCGCTTTTGCGGCCCGGCCTTTGACAGGAATAGAACCAAATGAATTTGACGGTGTTTGGGATTGGCTATGTCGGTCTCGTCCAGGCCGCAGTGCTTGCCGAGGTCGGCCACGAGGTGGTTTGCGTCGATATCGACGAGAAGAAGGTGGAGCGGCTCAACCAGGGCCTGATCCCGATTTTCGAACCCGGCTTGGAAGCCCTCGTCAAGGAAAACCACGCGGCCGGCCGCATCCGCTTCACCACCGACGCGGCAGCGGCGGTCCGGCATGGCCAGATCCAGATGATCGCGGTCGGCACGCCGCCGGGCGAGGATGGCTCGGCCGACCTGAAATATGTGCTGGCCGTCGCCGAGACCATCGGCCGTGAGATGGACAGCGCCAAGATCGTCGTCGGCAAGTCGACCGTGCCGGTCGGCACGTGCGAGAAGGTGAAGGCCAGGATCGCCGAAACGCTGAAGAAGCGCGGCCGCGAGGATCTCGCCTTCGATGTCGCCTCCAATCCCGAATTCCTCAAGGAGGGCTCGGCGGTCGCCGATTGCATGAAGCCGGACCGCATCATCGTCGGCACCTTCAGCGAGGACACCGAGATGGTGATGCGCGAGCTCTACGCGCCGTTCAACCGCAACCACGAGAAGATGATCGTGATGGATGTGCGCAGCGCCGAATTCACCAAATACGCCGCCAACTGCATGCTGGCGACCAAGATCAGCTTCATGAACGAGATGGCCAATCTCGCCGAGCAGCTCGGCGCCGACATCGAGGAGGTGCGCAAGGGCATCGGCTCGGATCCGCGCATCGGCTACCACTTCATCTATCCCGGCCTGGGCTATGGCGGCTCCTGTTTTCCGAAGGACGTGCGCGCGCTGATCAAGACCGCCGAGGGTGTCAAGTTCGATGCCAAGCTGCTGCGCGCCGTCGAGGAGCGCAACAATGCGCAAAAGTCGGTCCTGTTCGACAAGGTCAACCACTATTTCAAGGGTGCGCTCAGGGGCAAGACGTTCGCCGTCTGGGGACTCGCCTTCAAGCCCAACACCGACGACATGCGCGAGGCGCCGTCGCGCACGCTGATGGAAGCGCTGTGGGCGGCCGGCGCCAAGGTGCAGGCCTATGACCCGGAGGCGATGCAGGAATGCCAGGCGATCTACGGCCTGCGCGACGACCTGCTCTTGTGCGGCACCAAGGAGGCGGCGCTGCGCGGCGCCGACGCGCTGTTGATCTGCACCGAATGGAAGAGCTTCCGCGCGCCGTCCTTCGACGCGCTCAAGGACGCGCTGACGACGGCGGTCATCTTCGACGGCCGCAACCTCTACGATCCGAAGGTGATCGCGCGCTACGGCATCGAATATTTCTCGATCGGCAGGATGGCGGCATGACGATGGCCGCAAGCCTCGAGGACAGCCGCCGCCGCGAACGACAGCGGGGCCGACAATGACCATGCGCGCAAAGCAGGAGGGTTCGATCTGATGGTGCTCGACGTTCGGCCCGAACAAATCGCCAGCGAGCATTTCGATCTCGTCGTCATCGGATCCGGTTTCGGTTCGTCCTTCTTCCTGCACGAATTCCTGAAACGGCGCAAAGCCCGCGTCCTGGTGCTCGAATGGGGCCGCCACAACACGCATGAGTGGCAGCTCAGCCAGAACGCCAACACCGACATCGACGACGAAAGCACCTATAAGACCGACAATGCCGACAAGCCGTGGAACTATACGATCGGCCTTGGCGGCGGCACCAATTGCTGGTTCGCGCAGACGCCGCGTTTCCACCCCAACGACTTCAAGCTGAAGAGCACCTACGGCGTCGGCAACGACTGGCCGATCAGCTATGACGAGCTCGAGCCGTTCTACGGCGACGCCGAGGAGATCATGTCGATCTCCGGCGACCCCGACATGGCGCGAATGCTGCCGCGCTCGCGGCCGTTTCCGCAGCCGCCGCACCGCATGTCGACGCCCGACCGCATGATGAAGGCGGCGCAGCCGGATCAGCATTTCGTCATGCCGACCGCCCGGGCGCGCGTGGCGACGTCGCAGCGCGCCTCGTGCTGCGCCAATCTCAGATGCTGGCTGTGCCCGGCGGATGCCAAGTTCACCGTCAACAACGGCTTGATGCATGTCTTCCAGCATCCGGAGGTCTCGGTCTGCCTCGGAGTCGAGGTGCGCCGGTTCGACCATGTCGGCGGCGCGGTCCGTTCCGTCGTCTTCACGCAGCAGGGCAAGGAATATTCGGTCAGCGGCGATCTCTTCATCCTCGGCGCCAATGCCATACAGAGCCCGGCGATCTTGCTGCGCTCCGGACTTGGCGGCGAGTTCGTCGGCCTGGGTCTGCACGAATCCTATGGCTGGAATTACGAGGCCTATCTCGGCGGCGTCGACAATTTCGACGGCTCGACCATCACCACTGGTCTGAATTTCGGCCTCTACGACGGCCCGCATCGCGCCGAGCACGCGGCGGCGCTCGTCTATTTCGAGAACCGCTGGCAGCACGGCATGCGCGCCGAACCGGGGCGGCTGCGGCAGGTGCTGCCGCTGGTCATTGTCACCGAGAACCTGCTCGATCCGGAAAACCGCGTTATCCTCGACAAGGACGACAACGCCTTCGTGACCTTCAAGGGCGCGTCGGACTATGCGACCAAGGGCATGGCGAAAGCGCTGGAAAGGCTGCCGGAACTGCTCAAGCCGCTGCCGGTCGAAGAGATTTTCGATCGCGGCATAAGGCCGACCGAATCGCATGTGCAGGGCACGCTGCGCATGGGCACGGGCCCGGCCGACTCCGTGGTCGACCGCGACATGGTCCATCACCAGCTTAGGAACCTCGTGGTTGTCGGCACCAGCACCTATCCGAGCTGTTCCTGCGCCAATCCAAGCCTGACCGCGGCTGCCCTGTCCTTGCGGGCGGCGGGCAAGCTGGCAGCATGAGGGAGAGCCCGATGAAGATCACGCGCCGCACCGCACTGGCCATCGTCGCCGGCGGGATTGCCTCCACCGGCATCGCGGCCGCTGCCGTCTCGTCCTTCTCGGACGAGGACCTGGTTCGCGTCACGCTGGAGAAATATTTCGGCCCGCTCAACATGCGCATCGAACACCTGCAGCAGTTCGTGCTCGAATTCCAGAACCGCAACCCTTGGATATTCCCGAGCGCCAAGGTGGCGGACGTGGTGACGCTGGCGGAAACGGTGAAGCTCGGCAAGGCGCGCGAGCTGCTGCCCCAGGACAAGCGGCGCGACCTCCGCCATTTCGACCGCTGGGTCATCGCCGAGTTCCACATGCTGACCGATTATGCCTGGCGCAGCTCGCCCGACGATCCGATCCGCTTCACCGGCTGGCATCCATGCACCAATCCCTTCGCCAATCTGGAACCGCAGAATGCGTAAGGCAGGCGGAACAGAAGCTCTTTGCTTTCACGCAATTCCGGACGGAAAACCGTCCCGCACTTTTCCTGGAATTGCTCTAGCATGAGGTCCCCAATGGCTGCGCAGCGCAAACCGACGGTCACCGTCATCGTCCCTACCTTCAACCGGGAAAAGTTCCTGCCCGAAGCCATCGACAGCCTGCTGCGGCAGACTGTGGTGCCGGATCAGATCCTGATCGTGGACGACGGCTCGACGGACAACACCGGCGCGGTGGCGGGCGCTTTTCCCGCGCCGGTCGAATATTACCGCAAGGAGAATGGCGGCAAGTCGACGGCGCTGAATTTCGCGCTGAAGCACTGCAGGGGAGATTTCGTCTGGATATTCGACGACGACGACGTCGCGCATCCGACGGCGCTCGAGCGGTTTCTCGCTGCCTTCGAGCAGGATTCGGCGGCGGACTTCGCTTTCGGCGAATATGCGCGTTTCCAGCGTTCGGCACAGATCGCGGAGCAGGATTACGAGATCGTCGCCTTCGGCCATGTCGCCCAAGACAATTTCTTCCCGTCCCATCTCGAATATTGCCACGTCCACCAGCCGGGCCTCCTGGTGCGCCGCAAATGCTATGACGAGGTGGGAGGCTTCAACGAGACCCTGGTCCGGTCGCAGGACTACGAGATGATGCTGAGGCTGGCGCGGCGGTTCAAGGGCGTCAGGGTCGACGGCCTGATGTTCTTCCAGCGCCAGCACGACATGGTGCGCGGCAGCACCAAGGTGGTGATTTCCTATACCGACCGGATCAAGGCCTGGGGCTCGTACGACCGGGTGATCATGGAAGCGATCTACAAATCGGTCGATCTGCATGAATATCTCGACCGCTCGGAGCAGGCCTTGCCGAAGACGGCCGATCTCGAGATGCAGGCGCTGCTGCAGCGCTCGAGCATCATGGCCAGGAAGGGCCTATGGCACCACGCGGCCGAGGATATCCGCCGCTATGCCTTGCTTGCCGAGCGGGCCGGAAAGACGTCGCTCAGCGACAAGGAACGCGCCATCGTGCGGCGCACCTTCGAAGCCTACGACACGGGCCTGGCCACCGCCCCCGCCGACGAATTCGTCTCGGCCGTGAAGGGATGGAAGGCGGGAGCCCTGAAGACCGATATCGTCAGGGAATACATGCACTCCTTCCCGCATTTCCTCGTCCGCGATTTGAAGGCGGGAAAACTGGTTCCTGCATCGAGGCTCTGGCGGGAGTACTCGACGTTGTCTCTTTCAGGCTCGGTCGGGCGCCTCTGTCGGGCGATGACGTCGAAGCTTCCGTTGCTGCGCGGCGCAAGCTGACGGCCTGCAATTGAGCGCCGGATTGCCGGACAACGCTGGACCGAATTAGGAGCCGACCGATGAAAGTGCTTTTTGCAAGCGGCAACGGATACATCCCCGAGTTTACCGGCGGCGTGCAATCCAACACCCATCATCTGGTCGAGCAGCTGATCGAGCACGGTCACCAGGCCTCGGTCCTCGCCTCGCTGTTCGGCGACGGCATGTTCGGCTTCAAGGCGCGCGCCAAGATGAAGCTGCTGCGGCAGCCCGCGGTCGTCGACACTTTTCCAGGCTATCCGGTGATGCGCGCCTGGTTCCCCTGGGAAGCGGCCGGTTTCGCCGTCGGGAAGACCAGACCCGACGTCGCCGTCGTGCAGTGCCATAAGTCGGTCCTGCTCGGAAAGGCGCTTCTGGCCGAAGGGGTGCCGTTGGTCGTCTATCTCCACAATGTCGAATTCCATGAGCTCGCCGGCGATCCGCGTGAGCTCGGTTCGGCCTTATTCATCGCCAATTCGGAGTTCACGGCGCGCACCTACAAGGAAAAATTCGGCATCGAGTCCATCGTGCTTCCGCCGACCATCAACGACGCGCTCTACTGCACGCACACGACCGGCGAATTCGTCACCATGATCAACCCCTACGAGGAGAAGGGTTTCGACCTGGCGGTCAGGATCGCGGCTGCCTGTCCGGAGATCCCGTTCCTTTTCCTGGAAAGCTGGAAGCTGGACGACGACCATCGCGCCCGCATCGACAAGACCATCGCGCCGCTTCCGAACGTTACGCTCGAAAACCGCACCAACGACATGAAGACGGTCTATGGCCGCACCAGGATCCTGCTTGCCCCGAGCAAATGGGAGGAAGCCTGGGGCCGCGTCGCGTCAGAGGCGCATTGCAGCGGCATCCCTGTCGTCGGATCGAAACGGGGCGGCCTGCCGGAAGCCATCGGGCCCGGCGGCGTGGTGCTCGACTACGACGCCCCGCTCGCCGACTGGGCTGCGGCGGTGAGGCGCCTGTGGAACGATCGCCAGGAATACGAACGGCTATCGGCCGCGGCTGTTGCCTTCTCCAAACGCCCGGAACTCGATCCGGCGCGGCAGCTGGTTGTGTTTCTCGATCTGCTCGAAAGGGCGGCCCGGCAGGGCGTCCGGCGCGCGGCCTAAAAGCATGTCTCCCGAAAGTGGGAACCGGTTTCGAGGCAAAGACATGCGCAAAATCAAAAGCCTAAAGCGCAAGGAGCGAATCTGAAAGATCGCGACGCGCTTTAACGCTCTACGCCGGGCGCTTCACCCGGTTCTTCAGGGCCGCGTAGCCGCGCTCGCCGAGCAGCGCCCGGGCCGTCGCCTTGACGGCCTGCTTTCGCCCGTCGGTCGAATTGATCTGCCTCAGCCGCGCCGGCAGGTTGCGCGCCGCCTGCTGCAGCGCCGGCAGCGACATCGGGTCGGGCAGGCTCACAACGTTGGTTTCGACGCACAGCACCGGCTTGCCGGAGAGCCTGGCGATCCTCTGCGCCTGCTCGTGCTCGCTCTCGATGAACAGGATGGCGTCCGATTTGCGGTAGAATTCGGCCTTGAAGCTGCCATGCGCGCCAAGCCGCTGCCGCTCGGCCTTGTTCGGCAGATCGAGCATGATGAGATGATCGTATTTGATGTCGCGGCTGGCGAGCCATGCCTCGGTCAGCTTGCGGTATTTTTCCAGCCGGCTCGTCACCAGCCAGCCGATCTTGCGTGTCGGCGCGAGCAACGGCCGCGCCTCGGCCAGGAATTTCTCGTAGGCCGGGCCGTCGTCGTTTTCGTCCTCGGTCGGGTCGAGGCAAAGCACGCCGTCAATGTCGACGCAGCACTGCTCGAGGAACATATGATGCATGAAATTCCACTGGAACATCCTGGGATGCGGCACGGCCTCGAAGACCATGTCGGTTTCCTCGTGCTGCAGCGACAGGCCGAACACGGCGGCGAAGATGAAATCGCCCTTAATGCCGCTGACCGCGACCTTTTCGCGCGCATCGCGCATGGCGGTGCCGCCGATGATGCTGTCGTCGATCACCAGGACCTTGCGCATCTCGGAAGCCTGCCGGTCGAGGCCTGCCCAGCGCTTGGTGATCCCGGACGTATAGATCCTGCCGGCCAGGAAGCTGTCGAGATCGGTCATCGGGATGTTCGCGATCAGGCTGACCATGGTGCCGGCGAGGATGCCGCTCCTCGGCACGCCGACGACCAGGTCGATATCGCGCGGCAGCCGGTGCAGGTTGCGCACGATCGCGTCGTTCATGTCTGAAATCGATCGGTAGTTCATGCGGTTATCCCTGTTCTGAGATCAGCGTGTCGCGCGGGCTCATTTCGCCCCGCTGGGGGCGGCGGAAAACCCTCGTGCCGGGACCAGCCGCAAGGCCTCGCGAAGCGCGTCGCGGCCGGCGCCGAAGGCGAGCGCGACGACAATGGTGGCGGCATAGGAGAGCGCCGCGCCGGCGGCCAGCGCGACGACGGGCGGCGCCTGCAGCATTGGTTTGACGATCCAGACCAGGCCGAACGCCACATGCGCGCCAAGCACGAAAGGCAAGGCCGCGTGGAGCACATGGCTGGCCTTGAGCGGTCCGTGCCTGCCGACATAGAGCCACAGGAAGGGCGTGCGCATATACTCGCTGATGGCGTAGGCGACCGCGACGCCGAGCGCGCCGTAGGGAAGGCCGATGGCGAAGGCCAGCACCGAGGTCACCGCGGTGACGATGCCCCAGCGCATGAAGTCGCCCGAGCGGCCCTGGCTTACGAACAGCCATCCCGCGGGGTTGTTGAGCGGCTGCAGCAATCCGGCAAAGCCCAGCGCCAGGAAGATCGGCGCGCTTCCCCGCCACTGCTCGCCGAGCACGAAGGGAATGAGCGTGTCCGACATGGCGGTGGCGAAGGCGACGCCCGGGAGCGCCACCAGAAGGATCAGCGGCATGACTCGCAGATACGCGCTGCGGTAGCGGTCCGGCTCGTCCTTCAATCGCGACAGCGCCGGCACCATCACCTTCGCCAGCGGATTGGTGATCTGGCTGAGCGGGAAGAGCAGAAGCTTGTAGGCGCGGTCGTAGAGGCCGAGCTGCGCCTCGCCCCAGTATTTGCCGATCAGCACATTGTCGAGGTTGCGGGCGAAGAAATTGGCGAAATTGAAGCCGGTGATGCCGGCGCCGAAATTGATCAGCGCGCCGATGCCGTCGACCTTGCGCGGCAGGCCGGGACGCCAGCGCGAAGAGTACCAGTAGCACAACGTCGGCAGCACGGCGCTTGCCAGCGTGCCGGCGAAAAGCGCCCAATAGGAGCGGTCGATGAAGGTCCAGGCGATCGAGACGCCGACACCGACGATGGCGCTGGCGATGTCGATGATGGCCAGCCGCGTGAACTCCATGCGGCGCGTCAGCAGCGCCACATGCTGGGCCCCCAGGCCATAGGCTATGATCTGCAGGCCGAAGGCGGCGACGAGGCCTGTCACGCGCGGCTCGCCATAGAAGGCGGCTACCAGCGGCGCCGAAGCCGCAAGCACGCAGGCAAGCAGCGTGCTCACCGCCACGTTGATCCAGAACAGGTAGTTGACTTCCTCGTGGCGGATGCCGGTCTTCTGGATCGTCGCCTGGGTCAGGCCGAAATCCTGGAACAGCGCGATGAAGGCAAGCACCGGCGCGCACATCGCCACGACGCCGAAATCCTGCGGCGACAACAAGCGCGACAGCACGATGACGGAGATGATCTGCGTCGCCACCCGCACGCCTTGCGCTATCGCGGTGACGACCGCGCCGCGTCCGACCGATTTGCGCAGCGAGCCCTCAGGCGGATCGAATGCACTGGTTTCCAAATTCAGGATCCCTGATCTTGCATCGGTCCGACATCGTCGAGACCGGCGCCCGCCGCCATGCATAAGCTACCGCAATACGTTTTTGCAGTGCAACAAAAAATGTGCGGGCATTTGCTACGCCGCACCAAAATTGTTGCGATGCAGCAAAAGCTGTACTAGCATCCCCGATGGGTGGGCCCAACAGCGGTCGAGTTACATGCTGCATGTCTTGTACCTTGTGCATGACGTATCCGACCCGGCGGTGCGCCGGAGGGTTCAGATGCTCAAGGCAGGCGGCGCCAGGGTCACCCTGGCGGGCTTCCGCCGCACCACCAGCCCGGTCGCCGAGATCGAGGGTGTCGAGCCTGTCGACCTCGGCGCGACGCGCGACGGCCGATTCGCGCAACGCCTCGGCGCGGTCGCCAAGGCAGCCATGTCGATCGGCGCGAAGCTGGGCGCCATGCCCACGCCCGATCTCATCATCGCGCGCAACCTCGAAATGCTGGCGCTGGCCCGCCGCGCCAATGGCGCGCTCGGAGGGAGCATGCCGATCGTCTATGAATGCCTCGATATCCATCGTCTTGTGCTGCGCGACGATTTCGTCGGCAGGACGCTGCGCGGCGCCGAGCGTCGTCTCGCCCGCGACGTGAAGCTCCTGGTGACGAGTTCGCCCGCCTTCATCGCCAATTATTTCGAGCCGTTCGGGCAGATCGGCGCGCCCGTCGAGCTGATCGAGAACAAATATTTCGAGGCGGCGTCCGTTGTCGCCGCGCAGTCTTTCGAGGACGACAGCCCGGCGACGCCGCCGTGGCGCATCGGCTGGTTCGGCGCGCTGCGCTGCCGCCGCTCGCTGGAATTGCTGGCCGATTTCACCCGCCGCCAGGCCGGGCGTTTCGAGGTCGTGCTCAGGGGCCGCCCGGCGCTGTCCGAATTCCCGGACTTTCGCGGTTTCGTCGAGGCCGAGCCCTGGCTTTCGTTCGAGGGGCCTTACCGCAACCCGGAGGACATGGCGGCCATCTACGGGGAAGTGCATTTCTCCTGGGCGATCGATTTCTTCGAGGCCGGCCAGAATTCGGAATGGCTGCTTCCCAACCGCCTCTATGAGGGCTGCCGCTTCGGCGCCGTGCCGATCTCGATGGCCGGCACCGAAACCGGCAGGTTCCTCAAGGGGCAGGACATAGGCGTGCTCCTGTCCGAAGCCACGCCTGAAGCCATCGAGACGATGCTCGGCCGGATGGATCAGGACCGATATCGCGGCCTGAAGTCGCGGGTGTTGGCGCGCAATCCCAGGATCTGGAGCTACGACCGCAGCGACTGCGCAGCCTTCGTCGACAAACTGCGCGGCCTTGCCGCGATGCCTTCAAATTTTGCGACGACGGAGGCGGCGGCGTGATGGCGGGAGACGCACAAGAACCGATGACGCGGGCATCGATCCTGATCGTCATTCCCTGCCTCAACGAGGCAGCCCATATCGGCGGCCTGCTCGACCAGTTGCGGCCCGCGGCGGCACAGCTTGGCGGCCGCATCGTCGTCGCCGACGGCGGCAGCGACGACGGCACGCAGGCCATCGTCGAAAAGGTCGTGGCGCAGGATCCCCGCGTTATCCTGCTCGCCAACCCGAAGCGCCTGCAGAGCGCCGCCATCAATCTCGCGGTGGCGACCCTCGGCGAAGGCGCCGACTACCTGATCCGCATCGACGCGCATGGCGGCTATCCGGACGATTACTGCGACCGGCTGGTCGAGGAAGCGCTTGCCACCGGCGCCGATTCGGTCGTCGTTTCGATGCTGACCGCGGGCACCGGCGCCGTGCAGAAGGCGGTCGCGGCGGCGCAGAATTCCAAGCTCGGCACCGGCGGCTCGAAGCACCGGCATATGTCCGAGGGCGAATGGGTCGACCACGGCCATCACGCGCTGATGCGCATCGCCGCGTTCAAGGATGTCGGCGGCTATGACGAGAGTTTCAGCCACAACGAGGACGCCGAGCTCGACTACCGGCTACGCCAGGCCGGCTACCGCATCTGGATGAGCGGCAGGACGCAGATGGTCTACTATCCGCGTTCGACGCTGAAGAGCCTTTATTTCCAGTATCTCGGCTATGGCCGCGGCCGCGCCAGGAACGTGCTGAAGCATCGCATGGTGCCGAAGGTCCGCCAGATGATCCCGCTGCTGGTGGCGCCGGTGGTGCTGCTCGCCCTGTTCTCCTTCGTCCACTGGCTGGCGGCAGTGCCTTTCCTTTTGTGGGCGGCGGTGTGTCTCGGCTACGGCCTGGCGACGGCGATACGCCAGCGTAACGCCAGCATCGCGCTGGCCGGGGTCTCGGCCATGGTTATGCATTTCGGCTGGTCGGTCGGCTTCTGGCAGCAGCTTTTGACGCCGCGCTCGCAGCGCAAGGTGGCGTGATGGCCGGGCGCTCGATCGATATCTGCATCTGCACCTTCCGCCGGCCGGAGCTGGCCGACACGCTGCGCTCGGTCGCCGCGCTGGAGAAGCCCGCGGGACTGGAGATCGGCATCGTCATCGCCGACAATGACGACGAGCCCAGCGCCCAGAAGCTGGTGAAGGCACTGGCCGAGGAGCTGAGGCTGCCGGTCCGCTATCGCCACGCGCCGGCGCGCAACATCTCGATCGCCCGCAACGCCTGCCTCGATGCCAGCGTTTCGGACTTCGCCGCCTTCATCGACGACGACGAGACGGCATCGCCCGGCTGGCTGGTCGAGTTGGTCACGACGGCCGATGCCACGGGCGCCGCGGCCGTGCTCGGACCGGTGCGGGCGCATTATCGCCAGGACGCACCGGCCTGGATGCAAGAGGGCGACTTCCACTCGACCTTGCCGGTCTGGGTGCGCGGCGAGATCCGCACCGGCTACACCTGCAACGTCCTGCTCAGGATGACCGATGCGAGCCTGCGCGGCCGTCGCTTCAGCCTGGCGCGCGGCCAGACCGGCGGCGAGGATACCGAGTTCTTCGATGCCATGGTCAAGGCCGGCGGCCGCATCGCCTTTGCGCCTGATGCCTTCGTCGACGAGGTGGTGCCCCGCGCCAGGGCCGCATTCGACTGGCTGCGCCGCCGCCGCTTCCGTTTCGGCCAGACGCATGGCCATCTGATCGGGCACGGCACCGGCGGCGTGCGCCGCGCCGGCCAGGTCGGGCTGGCTTCGGCCAAGGCCGCCTACTGCTTCGGCATGGCGATTTTGACCGCGATCAGCCCGGTGCGACGGAACCGCAGCGTGCTGCGCGGCATTATGCACGTTGGTGTCGTCAGCGGTTTGGTCGGCGTCCGCGAAATCCGCCAGTACGGCCTCACTTCGCCAGAACAAGGGAACAAGCGTGCAGCCTGACGTCAGCTTCGTCATCGCCGCCTATAACGCGGAGGCCACTCTCGACCGCGCCATCGCCGGCGCGATCGCCCAACTTGGCGTGACCGTCGAGGTCATCGTCGTCGACGACCAGTCGCGCGACGGCACGCTGGATGTGGCGCGCGGCTATCCGCAGGATATCGTCAAGGTGGTCGCGTTGCCCGCCAATCGTGGTCCCGGCGGCGCCCGCAATGCCGGCCTCGACCTCGCCAGGGGCCGCTGGGTGGCGGTGCTCGATTCCGACGATGCGGTGCTTCCCGACCGCCTTGCCACGATGATCTCCCGCGCCGAAGCGGCGGGTGCCCAGATTGCGGTCGACAATGTGCAGGTCGTGCGCGAGGACGGCACGCCCGACGACACCATGTTCCCGGCCGGCTATCTCGAAGGCTTGCGCGAAATTTCGCTCGCCGACTACATCGCCGGCAATCTGGTCTTCGAATCGCGCTTCAATTTCGGCTATCTCAAGCCGATCTTCCAGCGCCGCCTCCTCGACGACAACAGGCTGCGCTACGACGAGAAGCTGCGCATCGGCGAGGACTACATTCTTTTGGCGAGCGCGCTGGCCAGCGGCGGCCGCTGCGTGGTCGAGCCGACCGTCGGCTATGTCTACCACATCCGCACCGGCTCGATCTCGCGGGTGCTCGAATTGCATCATGTCGAGGCAATGATGCGCGCCGACGCCGCCTTCGCGGCGGCATATCCCATGGACAGCGGCGCCCGGGCGGCCTTCGCCAGGCGCGGCCGCAGCCTGCGCAAGGCAGCGTCGTTCCTGTCCCTGGTTCAGCACATCAAGGCGCGCGCGCCGCTCAAGGCGATCGGCGCGGCGATCAGGGATCCGGCCGCGATCGGGCATATGAGCATGCCTATCGCGGTCCGGCTGAGAAGGATTGCGGCACAAGTTCGCCGTCGGGGCGGGGAGACGAAGCATGCGGGCGATTTGATAGCCAGCGATAAGTAGAAATCTTTTTCTCTCAGAAGGAATATCAGATGCAGAAAGTCAGGAAGGCAGTCATCCCGGTCGCGGGGCTCGGAACGCGGTTCCTGCCGGCGACCAAGTCGATGCCGAAGGAGATGCTGCCCGTCGTCGACAAGCCCGTCGTGCAGTATGCCGTCGACGAGGCCTTCGAGGCCGGCATCGAGCACATTGTCTTCGTCACCGGCCGCAACAAGGCGGTCATCGAGGACTATTTCGACCTGCATCCTGAACTGATCGGCACGCTGGAACAGACCGGAAAGAAGGCGCAGCTCGAATCGCTGGAGAGCCTGCTGCCGATGGCCGGCGCCACCTCCTTCATTCGCCAGCAGTCGCCGCAGGGTCTCGGCCACGCCGTATGGTGCGCGCGCGACGTGATCGGCAACGAACCCTTCGCGCTGCTGCTGCCCGACATGGTGTCCTTCGGCGCGCGCGGCTGCCTCGCCGAAACGGTCGATCTCTACCAGCGCACAGGCGGTAATGTGATCGCCGTCGAGCGCTGCGACCCGGCCGAAACCGGCAAATACGGCATTGTCGGCCGTGGCGACGAGGTCGGTTCCGGCTTCAAGGTCACCGAGATGGTCGAAAAGCCCGCACCGGCCAAGGCGCCGTCGAATTTCTACATCAACGGCCGCTACGTGCTGCAGCCGGAGATATTTGCCCTGCTCGGCAACCAGCAGCGCGGCGCGGGCAATGAAATCCAGCTCACCGACGCCATGGTGCGCCTGGCCCGGAGCCAGCCCTTCTACGCCCAGCCTTTCGATGGCCGCATGTTCGACTGCGGCTCCAAGGAAGGCTTCATCGAGGCCACCATCGCGTTTGCCCTGGCGCGCGACGACATGAAGGGGCCTGTCTTCGAGATGCTGCAGCAATTCGTCCGGTCGCATGAGCGCCGGGAAGTAGCCGCATAATGCCCATGTTTCGGGTGCATATGCGAACCCGCGATGGCGCGACAGCCATACAAGCGCCCGGGCCTTCCGGCCCGGCGCATCCTGGCAACGACGTTGCGCGGTCTTTTCTGGTCACGACGCCGATCTACCAAGGCCGATAGCGCCTGCAACCTGGAATTGGACCGAAGATGAACTATGCCAACTTCCCTCTCGACAAGAGGATGCCCTTGCCCAGTACCGATCCGGAAAAGGGTGAAGACTTCATCGATGTCGAGCGTCTGCTTGGCATGGCCGCCCGACAGGCCAAGGTGGTGGCGGTCTGCGCCATCATCGGCCTGTTCCTGGGCGTGATCTATCTGCAGACCACTCCCAAGCAATACATGTCCGTGGCGAGCGTCCTGATCGACGAGGGCCTGAACAAGGTCGTCGACGACATTTCGGCGGCGTCGCAAACCGTTCAGACCGACGCTTCCTTTCTCAGCCAGGTCGAGATTCTCACCTCCGCACGGCTGGCGTCGGTGGTGGTCGACAAGCTGAAGCTCGACCAGAACGACGCATTCATGAACCCGCCGCAATCGGCCCTTGCCAAGGGCGTCGGCTTCCTGCGCGGCGTGGTCGGCTATTTCCGCGGCAGCTCGGCCGATGACATCCCCGGCATGCAGAATGTCGACGAGGCGACGCGCCAGGCCATGATCAGGACGGCGCGCCACGACTATGCGGTGCTGAAGCTGCAGAGCGAGGTGCTGGCGCAGCGCAACGGCCGCAGCTACGTGCTTTCCATCGGCTACCAGGCGCCCGATCCCGCACTGGCCACGGCCATCACCAAGGCCTATGCCGATGCCTATCTGGCCGACCAGCTCAACGCCAGCTTCGACGCCACCGAACGCGCGGCCTTGTGGCTGCAGGGCAGGCTCACCGAATTGCGCGAAAGCTCACAGCAGGCAGCGATGGCGGTCGAGAAGTTCAGGGCCGAGCACGGGCTCTCCGCCAACAGCGACGGCCAGTTGCTGAGCGACAAGCAGCTCGCCGACCTCAACGCCCAGCTCATCGTCGCCCAGGCCGATACCGCCAGGGCCAGCGCCCGCTATCAGCAATACAAGGCGATCGTCGACAGCGGCTCCGAAAGCGCCTTCAACGATTCGGCCATCGGCGCCGACCAGCCGAGCAGCTCGGTCATCATCGCGCTCAAGACCCGCTATCTGGCCATCGCCAAGCGCCTTCAGGACGTCGAGACGAATTTCGGCAAGGACCACCCGCAGGCGGTCGCGCTGACCAAGGAAAAGGCCGATGTCTCGGCGCAGATCTTCGGCCAGCTGAAGCAGCTCACCGAAAGCTACCGCAACGATTTCGAAGTGGCGCAGGCGCGCGAGACGGCGCTGCGCGACAAGATTTCCACCGCCGCCGGCAAGAGCTCGATCGACAACCAGTCGCAGGTGAAGCTGAAGGAGCTCGACCAGCAGGCCCAGGCGTTGACCACGCTCTACCAGACCTTCCTCAGCCGCTATGAGGAGGCCTCGCAGCAGCAGTCCTTCCCGGTCGGCAAGGTCCGCATCATTTCCGACGCGACGATGCCGCTCGCGGCTTCCAGCCCGCGCACCTTGCGCGTGCTGTCGCTGTCGCTGGTGCTCGGCCTGATGCTTGGCGCCGGCTTCGGCGGCCTCAACGAGTTCAACGAGCGGTTCTTCAGGACGGGCGAGGACATCCGTGACCGCGTCGGCCTGAAATTCCTCGGCTACCTGCCGACGATCGGCGGCGGCAAGGCAAGGGATTCCAAGCCCGACGACCTGCCGGCCGACGGCAAGGTCGCCAGCCTCTCCGCGGCCGAGAAACGGGCGCGCATGCGCGTCAGCATCGACGCCCCGGCCTCGATGTTCGCCGAGACGCTGCGCAACGCCAAGATCGCCTTCGACGTCGTGATGGAAGACCGCGGCAGCCGGGTCATCGGCGTCATTTCGGTGCTGCCTGGGGAAGGCAAGTCGACGGTGGCCGCGAACCTCGCCGGCCTGCTCGCCGCCAACGGCGCCAGGACCCTGCTCATCGACGGCGACCTGCGCAATCCGGGCTTGAGCCGCAGCCTCGGCATGGAGACCGAGCAGGGCTTGATGGAGGCGGTGGTCAACGGCCAGACCTGGCAGTCGGTCGGCAAGGTCGACCGCCAGACCAAGCTTGCGATCATTCCGGCCGTGCTGCGCGGTCAGTTCTCGCACACCAGCGAGCTTCTGGGCTCGGCCGGCATGCGGCGTTTCATCGAGAACGCCAAGGAGACGTTCGAATACATCATCGTCGACCTGCCGCCGCTCGGGCCCGTCGTCGACGCCAAGGCCTTCGCGCCGCTGGTCGACGGCTTCGTGATGGTCACCGAATGGGGCCGCACGCCGCGCAACATGGTGCGTTCGATGCTGGAATCAGAGCCCTATATCGCCAACAAGGTGATCGGCGCGGTGCTCAACAAGGTCGATCTGAAGAAGCTGGCCAAATACGGCTCACTCGGCGGCTCGGAAAGGTTCTTCGACCGCTATTCGACCTACTATCTGGATAAGTCGGAATCGCGCGCCAAACAAGCTGCTTGAGGCGGCCTTACGGTTGGAAAAACAAGGACACGGGGCGGCTCAGCCTGAAATGGCGTGCCGCCCTAATCCTGTGAAGACAGCAGCCGGCCGTATTTGCCGACGATCCTGAGCGCGGTCAGCCGCCCCGTTTGAAAGGCGCCGGTGTCGATGTCGAGTCGGCGCCCGTCGAGCGTCGGGGCGTCGACGATCGTGTGACCGTGCACCACCCAGCGGTCGAGGCGGTGCGCCGCCTGGAAGAACTCTTCGCGGATGTTGAGGAGGTCGCCTTCGTCTTGCGCCTCGAGCGCGATGCCGGGCCGGATGCCGGCATGCACGAAGACGAATTGGTCGGAGCAGATCATCGCCGGCAGCGTGCGCAGGAAGTCGACATGGCCGGCGGGAATGGCCTCGCGGATGCGCGCGTCCGCCTGCTCGCCCGAACCGTAGAGACTTGTCAGGCGATCCGGGTCGACGCCGTAGGAGAACAAGGTTTCGCGGGCGCCATAGCCGAGCCAGGGTTCGCGCGAAAGATGGCCGTCCAGATAGAGGAGCAGCGCGACCTCATGGTTGCCCACGAGGCAGACGCGCTGAAAGCCTTTCGGCGGCGACGCCATCAGATGTTCGATCACGCGCCGCGAATTCGGTCCGCGGTCGATATAGTCGCCCAGCATGATGATGATCTTGCGGCCGCGGAACCGCTGCGCGTCGAGCTGGATTTTTCCTTCCAGCGCGCGCAGTTCGTCATAGCAGCCATGCACGTCGCCGATCGCGTAGACGACCGTGTCGCGCATATCCATGACAAGGCGCTCGCGTGGAGCGGGTCGAGGACGTCTCGATCGTTGGAACAGGCTCACGGATTGAGGCTCGAATGCTTGCACTGATTTGCGCCTCGATATCATGCCGAATGCAAACAATTCCACACCGGCGCGTGCTCGGCGGCCGCGGTCGTCAGGCGGCCTTCAACCGATAGCGGAACAGCGTGTGGTCGAAGAGCAGCCGGACGCGCGGCTCGGCTTCGGCCGCGATCAGCCAGCTCACCGCGATCATGGCGGCGCCGACAATGGGAATGGCGGCCAGATAGGGCACGCCGGCGCGCGTCAGGGCGCCGAGCATCGCCGCGCCGACGACATCGTGGATGAGATAGAGCGGATAGGTCATCAGCCCGATGCGCCGCCAGCCGCGCCAGGAAAGGTCTAGGCGCAGCGACCAGGCCATCAGGGCGACCGCCGTGAGGAAGATGATGATCGGCGTCGCGTAGGGCATCGCGGCTTCCACCTTGACGGCGTGCACGTCGACCGAGCTCGCGATCTGCAGCGCGCCCCCGAGCAGGAACAGGGCCGCGAAGGCAAGGCGCGGCAGGGTTATCGCCTTGAAGCGCATCAGCCACAGAAGCACGCCGACGGCGAAGAATGCGCCGTGATGCACCAGCGTCAGCTGCAGCCAGCGCGTCTCGGCGAGATCGGTCCAGCCGAAGGCGAAATAGGCGCACCAGAACAATGTGCTGACGAGGCCGATGACGATGGCCACGGTCTCCATCAGGTCGAAGCGACCGAGCCGCAGCAGCACCCAGACGATCGCATAGAACGCGATCTCGATGCCGAGCGTCCAGTAGACGCTGTCCACCCATGGCTCGAAGGGCACGAACAGCCCCGTGCGGACGAGGCGGATCACGGCGTCCGTCGGCCAGGAGAGGCCCACCATAAGCAGGACGATCGCGGTGAACGGCGCGCAGATCCACACTGCCGGCACCAGCCGCCTGAAGCGCGCCTCGAAGAATTTCAGCGACGTGGCGTTCTCGGCGCTGAAGGCGATGACGAAGCCGCTGATGACGAAGAACACCTGCACGCCGACCCAGCCGGAGCCGGCAAAGGCCATCTCGGGATGGGGCGGGATGCCGCCGGTGGCGCGCGCCGAAATGCCGTCGGGGAAGGACCAGACCCAGAAACCATAATGATAAAACATCACCATGACGGCGGCCAGGAAACGCAGGATGTCGACGCCGCCGAATGTCGTCTTGTGCTGAGCCATGCCGTGCTTTCGGTATGGCCCCCCACGCGAAGTCTAGGCGCTATTGCTGCATTGCACAACAGACGATTGCGCTGCGGGAGAAATTCGCCGCTTTGCCGTCTTGCGTCTACACCCCGATGCCGCGGCCCTTCAGCACTGCAGTGATCTCGTCGAGGATCACAGGGTCGTCGATGGTCGCCGGCATCGTCCATGCCTCCTTGTCGGCGATCTTCTGCATCGTGCCGCGCAGGATCTTGCCGGAGCGGGTCTTGGGCAGCCGCTTGATCGTCACCACCGTCTTGAAGGCGGCGACCGGGCCGATGCGCTCGCGCACCAGCCCTACGACCTCGCCTTCGATCGCGCCGGTATCGCGCGACACGCCTGCATTGAGCACGACGAAGCCGAGCGGCACCTGGCCCTTCATGGCATCGGCAATGCCTATGACCGCGCATTCTGCGACATCGGGATGCGCCGCCAGCACCTCTTCCATGGCTCCGGTCGAGAGCCGGTGGCCGGCGACGTTGATGATGTCGTCGGTGCGGGCCATGACGTAGAGATAGCCGTCCTCGTCCATCATGCCGGCATCGGCCGTCTTGTAGTAACCGGGGAACTCTTCCAGGTAGGCCTGGCGGAAGCGGGCATCGGCATTCCACAGCGTCGGCAGGCAGCCGGCGGGCAGCGGCAGCTTGACCACGACATTGCCGAGCGTGCCGCGCGTCACCTCGTGGCCGGCATCGTCGAGGATGCGGATGTCGTAACCGGGCATCGGCACGCCGGGCGAGCCGTATTTCACCGGCAGCAGCCCCAGGCCCGCCGGATTGATCGTCATCGGCGAGCCGGTCTCGGTCTGCCACCAATGGTCGACAACCGGCCGGTCGAGCTTCTGCTCGGCCCATTTGATGGTTTCGGGGTCGGCGCGCTCGCCGGCCAGGAACAGCGTGCGGAACTTCGAAAGGTCGTATTTCGGCACGAACTCGCCCTTGGGGTCCTGGCCCTTGATGGCGCGGAACGCCGTCGGCGCGGTGAACAGCGCCACCACGCCATGCTGCGAGATCACCCGCCAGTAGGTGCCGGCGTCCGGCGTGCCGATCGGTTTGCCCTCGAACAGCACGCTGGTGCAGCCATGCAGAAGCGGCGCGTAGACGATGTAGGAATGGCCGACCACCCAGCCGACATCCGACGCAGCCCAGAACACTTCGCCGGGCTTGACGCCGAATTCGTTGTCCATGGTCCATTTCAGCGCGACCATGTGGCCGCCATTGTCGCGCACGATGCCTTTCGGCTGGCCGGTCGTGCCGGAGGTGTAGATGATGTAGAGCGGATCGGTGGCCAGCACCGGCACGCAGTCGACATTGGCGCCGGCGGCGCGCTCGCGGGCGACCGCATCGGCATAGTCGAAATCGTAATTGTCCTTCATCTCGCAGCGCAGCTGCTCGCGCTGCAGGATGAGGCAGGCGTCGGGCTTGTGCTTCGACACCTCGATCGCCTTGTCGAGCAAGGGCTTGTAGGCGACGACGCGTCCGGGCTCGAGCCCGCAGGAGGCGGTGATGATCAGCTTCGGCTTGGCGTCGTCGATGCGGGTAGCGAGCTCATGCGAGGCGAAGCCGCCGAACACCACCGAATGCACGGCGCCCAGCCTCGCGCAGGCGAGCATGGCGATGGCCGCTTCGGCCACCATCGGCATGTAGATGATGACGCGGTCGCCCTTGCCGATGCCGCGATGCCTGAGCACCGAGGCCAATGCGACGACCTCGCGCTTCAATTCGGCATAGGTGAATGTCCGGATCGTGCCGGTGATCGCGCTGTCATGGATCAGCGCCAGCTGGCCGGCGCGTCCGCCGGCGACATGGCGGTCGATTGCGTTGTAGCAGGTGTTGCAGGTGGCGCCGGTGAACCAGCGGCCGTAGACGCCTGCCGTCGGATCGAAGACCTTGTCGGCCGGCGTATACCAGTCGATCGCCTTCGCCGCCTCGGCCCAGAACCCTATGGGGTCGCGTTTCCAGCCCTCATAGACTTCGTGGTAGCGTGAAGCCATGTGGTCTTCCTCCCCAGGAACGTTTTGCTGCCTGGGAATAGCCTAAGTCGTTCTTGCCGGCCATGTCTTCCTGCATTTTGGTCGACATCGCCGCCAAACGGCTCCGTTCGGCGCCTGCCTGGAGACGTCGCCGTCACAATCCGCGATATCGGCTGGCTTAAAGCGGCAGCGCCGCCAACATCAACCCGACGCCGCCGGCGATCAGGATAGCCGCCGCAAGCGCCTTCCGATGGCGCTCGAACGCCGTCGGAGCCCGTTCCCAATTGTAACGCATACAGATCACTCCCCAAAGCCCGGCGGACTCATAGCTTACCTAAGGACAGGAAGGCAAGACCTCGCTAATATTCGCCCCGTGGCGGGCAGGGAGCCGGCCATCGCTTTCGGATGTGGAATCGAGGGAATTTCATGAAGCGGATTTATGAGAAGCCGGTGCTGACCAAACGCGGGAAGTTGTCGATTCTCGCGGCGGGCAATTCAAGCGGCCCGACGGGTCCGAGCGGCTGATAGGTCGCAACCCGCCTAGGTACCGTCACTCACGGCGATGGACAGCCTCGCGGTGCCGCGCTAATTGCTCTTGAGCGAAGGGAGCGGGCGGATGGCTGAAATCGGCTCTGAAACGGTGCTGCGGATGGCGGACGACGCGTCCGTGCAGCATGTCGGCGATGGCGCCGTCGTGCTTCTGGCCCGCAGCGGCCAGCTTTACACCTGCAACGACACGACCGAGGCTTTCCTAGGCAAGGTCGATGGTGCGCGCAACCTCGACCAGATCGTCGACCTGCTGTCGGACGAATTCGAGGTCGACAAGGCAACGCTCGACGAGGACATGACCGCATTGGCCGCCGAGCTGGTGGCCGAAGGCATCCTCGCCGACCCGGGCGCGTGATGGCCGACGGACCGGTCCTGCGCGTCCTGTTCCGCGTTCATTTGTGGTTCAGCGCCAGGCTGATGCCGGTGCTGGTCGGAAGGCGCGATTTCGAAAGCGTGTTGAAACTGGCGCCGTTGCAGTCGCCTGCGCCTTATCGCGACTTGCCCTGGACCTACATCGTGCAGCGCGTCAAACGAACGGTGCGGCGCCCCTGGTTGATGCGCGACCGCAGATGCCTTCGGGAAGGTCTGCTCGGTTTTCGCTTTCTGCGCATGGCCGGTCTCGACCCGGAGTTGCGTTTCGGCGTCGACGCCAAGTCGATGCAAGAACCCCGCCTGTCGGCGCATTGCTGGGTCTGCCTCGACGGCAAGCCGGTGGTCAGCGACAGCCAGCCCGGCATGGTGGAGATCTACCGCCACCCGGCCAGGACGAAGGCGACAGCCGCTTGAGCGACCAGACTTTCCGCTACGACCTCAACGGCCAGGTCATAGGCATCACCGCCGCGCGCGCCGATCTCTGGCCGAATTTCGACCTGATGCTCGGGACGTTGCGTGTGGAAGCAGCTGTCCAGCCCGGCTTTCGCATCGACATCGTCGAAACGCTCGAGTTGCAGGAGAATCCCCAAGGAAAGCTGGCTTTCGACGGCGAAGTGCCGCTGGACGGCCATTGCCGCATGATCGACGCCGGAAGCGTCTTCCATCTGGTTTTCCCAGGCCAGCAGACCGTGTCGATCCACGACGGCGAGGGCCGAGCCCAAATCCGTCTCCATCCGGACAGCAAGATCAAGTGGACTCTGCTGATGATGGTGCTGGATGCAGCGCTCGATGCCGACGGCCAGCATATGCTGCACACGGCCGGCCTGACGCTGCCGGACAGCGAGGCGCTCGTGCTGATCCACGCGCCGAGCGGCACCGGCAAGTCGACGACGTCGCTGGCGCTCGCCTCTCAGGGCTTCGGTCTCTGCTCGGACGACGTCATGATCCTGAAGACGACAGCCGATGGCATCACGGCCTGGGGCATGCCGCGCAAGGTGAAGGTCCATCGCCACACTGCCGCGATGCTGCCTTTCGTGTCGCCCTGCCTGGGGGAGACATGGGACGCCGAGGGCGAGCAATCCGTTTCGCTGGACCGCCTCGGCGAAATCATCCGCGTCGAGGATGTGCGCCCCAGACCCGTCGTTGCCCTCCTGCATCTTGCGCGTTCGGCGGACACCGAGACCCGGTTGCTGCCGATGGCCAGGACCGACGCCATGGTGGCGCTGGCCACGGACAATGTCAGGACCGGCATGACTGGCCTGCTGTCGGTGCAGAAAAGGCGGATGGCGGCGATTGCTGCGCTGGTCAAGAGGGTGCCGACCTTCACGCTGGAAATCGGGGCGAGGCCGGTCGAGGCGGCGGCGCTGATCCGCGCTGCGGTGCAGGGCTGAGGCGCGTCAGTCCTTCGCGCCGAAGCGCCTGATGTCGAAGGATCGTGGCTCTTGTCGAGCCGGATAACGCTTCGCCTTCCATCGCATCAACAGCCGGGAAAGCTTGTTGTAGGCCAGATGCACGACGCGCGCGTCGGCGCAATCGAACTCCACCAATCCCCATCGGAATTTCGCCGCTTCGCCGGTGGGCGGCCCCAGGCGACGGATCGGCTGAGCCAACCGAACCGGCTTTCCATTGATCAGGACACTGACCGGCACGCTCGACCCGACGATCCGGCACAGCCGCGCGACATGGTCGCCTGGCGATTGCCTGCCGACGATCAACGGACCGCGCTCGATACGCGCCCAGACATATGCCCCGTCAGGCTGGGGCGATCCGGCAAGCCTGCCACGGCAAAACTCAGGCGCAATATCCGCCGCGAGCACGGCCATCGCGTCGGCCACGGCCCGGTTCACCGTTGCGGCCGAGCGCCAGTCCTCCGCTGCAAAACCGACCTGTGCCAGGATATCGCCTTCATCGAAGCCGGACGTCATCCTGTGCAAGGTCATGCCGCCATGCGCGTCATGCATTTGGTCGATAGTTAGCCGGTGAATCGGATTCGGGCCGCGATAGTGCGGCAGAAGCGCGGGATGCAGGTTGAGGCCGCCTTTTGGAAACAGCTCCAGCGCGGTTTGCGGAATCAGCCTGCCGTAGCCGAAACAGATCAAGACATCGGCGCCAGGCGCGCTGAGCCGCGGCCCGAGCGTAGCCCAGTCATAGGGCGGGCTGAATTCGATCAGCGGGGGCACAGCGTGTCCGAGATGAGACCTCAACGCAAGCCTGCGCCGCAGGCGACGGCGCAGGACGCTGAAGCTGCGGCGTTTGGCGGTACGTGGGCCTGGCACCACCACAGCCGCAATCCTGTGGCCGTTATTTGCCCAACGCGCAAGCATCGGCCCGGTGACGGAAGAAACCTCGGTGACGAACACGGCCGAGAGCGGCTTCTCCATGCCGAGACTCAGGCTGGATACGGTCGCGGCCGCGCCAGCCTCTGCACCCAGCGGAAGGCATCGCGGCTGAGGCGCGAGCGCAGCTTTTCGCGGGTATTGACCCGAAGCAGCATGTTGCCGGTGATCAGCCATTTCGCCAACCGTATCGAGAGGTCCGGCTTGATGCGGTTGGCAAGCTCGATCGCGCGTGGCGCGCCGAAAAGGTGCCCGGTGACGTTGAGGACCGTGGCCAGCTCGAGCTCGATGCCGGTCATGCGGGCGGCCTCGAGCAGGCGCGCTTCCTCTTCCGGCGATTTCAGCGCCCGCACGCCTTGCAGCACATCCACGCAGAGCTGCAGCCGGTGGAATTTGTGGCCGCCGGCGGCATGGACGATGGCGATGGTGAGCAGTGAGGCCGGCGTGTCGGTCTCGCCGTCGTCGATTGTCTGCAGTTCCCGAAATCCGAGCGACAAGCGCCGGCGCATACCGGTGTCATGCACAAGATTGCCATGCAACTCGATCAGCAGGCTGGAGTTCTCTTTCTCCAGCCATTTGAACTCCTGCAATTCGTGCGACTCGGCCTCGTCGCTTCCAAGCTCGAAGCCGCATTCGCCGATCGTCCGGTTGGCCGCCTCGATGCTGGTAGGCTCGACGAGGATGTCGATGTCGGTGAAGGGACGGTCCGCGACCTGGCGATAGAGCTTGCGTGCGAACACCGGTCCCTTGACGATCCGGGCCGGCACGCCTTTCGCAGCCAGCGCTTTCATGATGCGGTCGCCGTGATACTGCAGCAACATCGACTGACCGGTTGCCATTGTCGCTCCGTCGCGCAATTCCGACAATTTCCGCTGCAGCGCTGCGTCCTGCGGCAGTCGGGCGTCGCCGATCTCCCGGAGTTTGCGCAGCATGATCGGCAGCACGCCGTGGAACTCCGCGTTGGCGAGCAGCGCCAGCAGGGTTTTGGCCGCAAGACCATTGCCAATGGCGGCCGATGCCTCGGGGTCGGCGAAGGTCAGCAGCAGTTTCTCATCGGCAGGCGCAAGAGAAGGCAGCATAGATCTGTCGGGGTTCGTTCCTGGAAGACAAATATGGCGGGCATGGTTGCAGAAAAGCATCAGGGATGCCAGCAGCGCGAGGGCAAAGCCCGCGCATGAATTGACAGTGCCAATAGCTTTGCCGCATCCTTACAATCTGAAGTCGGAGGCATGAAATGACCAAGAAGCCGTATCAAGCGCCGGTTTTGCGCAAGGCAGGCAGGCTGCCCACCGTGGTGGCCGCCTCGAAAACACCGGTCTAGCCCGGAATTCGCCGCTCAGCCTCGGCTGACGCCGGCTAAATTCCCCAGCGCAGCGCCGCCGTATGCACCGGCGCGTCCCATAGCGCCGCGGTATCGTCGTCGAGCATCGTCAGCGTGATCGAGCATCCGGCCATGTCGAGCGAGGTCACGTAAGACCCGACCAGCGAGCGGACAACCACCACCCCCTGTTTCTCGAACATTTTGCGGGCGCTGTTGTACATCAGATAGAGCTCCATCGACGGCGTGCCGCCGAAGCCGTTGACGAGCAGCAGCGCCGGCCCTTTGGCGCGGTCGCCGAGATCACCGGCGATTGCCGCGCAGACCTCCTCGGCGATGGCATCGGCGCTTTTCAACGTGTCGCGTCGCCGGCCGGGTTCGCCATGGATGCCGACGCCGAACTCCATCTGGCCGTCGCCGATCTCGAAGGTCGGCTTGCCGGCGGCGGGCACCGTACCGCTGGTCAGCGCCACGCCCATCGAGCGTGTCGCGGCGTTGACGCGCTCGCCCAGCGCCTTGAGCGCGGGCAGCGCCATGCCTTGCTCGGCCGCGGCGCCGACGATCTTTTCCACCACCAGCGTGCCGGCCACGCCGCGCCGCCCGGTCGTGTAGGACGAGTTCTCGACCGCGACGTCGTCATTGGTCACCACTTGCAGCACGCCGTCCGCCATCTCGGCCGCCATGTCGAAGTTCATCACATCGCCTTCGTAGTTCTTGACGATGAACAGGCAGCCGGCGCCGGTGTCGACGGCCTGCACGGCCGCCAGCATCTGATCCGGCGTTGGCGAGGTGAACACCTGGCCGGGGCAGGCGGCGTCCAGCATGCCATGGCCGACGAAGCCGCCATGCAGCGGCTCGTGGCCGGAGCCGCCGCCGGAGATCAGCGCCACCTTGCCGGGCTTCAGCGCTATGCGGCGGATGAATTTGTGGTCGTCGCCCAGCACGAGGATATCGGCATGAGCGGCCGCAAAGCCATCGAGGCTTTCAGCCAGGACCGTGTCCACCGAATTGATGAATTTCTTCATGGCAGTCCTCCCATGCTCCCGCTCTAGCCGCTGCCCTTGCCGGCGATGCTGGTTATTTTCTGGATGAATTCGTTGATCGCCCGGTCGAGCGCGGCGTTCTGCCTATCGTCGCCGAAATCCGGCACGATGAGCGAGACATGGCGTGTCCTGCGCGGACCGGAGGTCGCGGGCACCTTGCCGGGATGCGCCTGGTGATAGGCGGCCATGAACTGGTCGCGCTCGGCCTGGCTGAAATGGCAGACGGAAAAGATGGACGGCAGATGCTTTGACGGGATCGGGATCGAATAGGCCGGGCTGGAAATCTGCGTGACGAAGCTGCGGTGCTTGCCGAGCGCATCGGCCAGGCGTTGCCGCATGCCCGACGGGCGCTGGTCGATGACCTGCGACAGGATCGTCTTATAGGCGCGGATCGCCTCTTCCGAGCCGGCTTCCGGTATCTTCTCGGTCCCGGCCATGACGCGTTCTATACCGGAACGTCCGCAATGGCCGCCTTGGCCATGGCGAGTTGCGCGGGGGCGACCGACAGGTCGCGCAGGCCGGCCTCAAGCAGCGCCGGGATGGCTGCCGGATCGCCGCCTGCGTCACCGCACAGGCTGACGGGGATTCCCTTGTCGCGCCCGAAGGCGGCGACGGCTGCGATCAGCCGCAGCACCGCCGGGTGACGGACGGTGTTCAGATGCGCCACGGCCGCATTGTCCCGCGCGGCCGCCATCACATATTGCGTCAGGTCGTTGGAGCCGATCGAGAAGAAGGCGACATCGGCGAAGGCCTCGGGCGCCAGCGCCACCGACGGCACCTCGACCATGATGCCGAGCGGCGGCAGCTTGCGCGCGACGCCCTGCGCCGCAAGTGCTGCCTGTTCTTCGGCGAACAGCGCCGCGGCTTGGCTGTATTCATCGGATGTGGCGATCATCGGAAACATCACCTTCAGATTGCCGTGGATGGCGGCGCGCAGCAATGCCCGGATCTGCACGCGGAAGATATCGCGACGCTTGAGCGAAAGCCTTATGCCGCGCAGGCCGAGGAACGGGTTGGTCTCCTCGACGGTGAAACCCGGCGACGGCTTGTCGCCGCCGGCATCGACGGTGCGGATCGTCACGGGCTTGTCGCCGGCCCATTCCAGCACCTTGCGGTAGGCACGGTACTGCGTCTCCTCGTCAGGCAATGTCTTGCCGAACAGGAATTCGGTCCGCATCAGGCCGACGCCGTCGCAGGTCGCGATATCGATGCCGTCGACGTCGGAAGGGTAGGCGATGTTGACCTGGACGCGCACCGCTGTGCCGGCCTTGGTCACCGCCGGCTCCGTCAGGAATGGTTTTGCCGCGCCCTGGCGGTCGGCGAAGGCGGCGGCCGATTGCCGGAACGCTTCGATCTCGGCCGGCGACGGCGAGAAGACGATCCCGCCGCGTTCGGCATCGAGCAGCGCGTCGCCGGTGACCGGTCGGGCCGTGGCGCCCAGACCGACGACCATCGGCACGCCGCGCGAGCGCGCCAGCATGGCGACATGGCTGGCGGTGCTGCCACGCTCGAGCGCGATGCCGCCGCCTGTGCTCCAGTCGGTCTCGAGGAAGCGCGTGGGCGCGATGTCCTGGCCACAGAGAATCGCGCCCGGGGGCGCCGCGGCTTCGCTGTCCTCGCTCAGCGCCCGCAGCACCTGGTCGCGAATATCGCGCAGGTCCGCCGCGCGGGCGCGAAAATAGTCCTGGTCCGATGCTTCGTAGCCGGCGATCTCGCTGTCGAGCGCCGCGCGCCAGGCGGCGTCCGCCGGCTGCCCGGAACCGATCGCCGCGATGGCCGGACCGCTCAGCGCGTCGTCCTCCAGCATGGCGATGTGGAATTCGAGGATGCCGGCGGCGTCGCCATCGGCGGTTTCGATCAACGCAGCCAGCCGGCCGACGGCCTTGCCGATCGCCCCTTCCAGCGCGGCTCTTTCCTCGGTCGCGTTTGTTTTGCCTTGATAGGCGGCCGGCGGCTGGTCCAGGTCGAACAGCGGGCCTTCGGCGTAGCCGGGAGAGGCGGGAATACCGTCAACCCGCATGGCTCGCTTTCCTTGCGGGCCTGTGGGCATGCGGATCCGTCTCAAGCGGACCGGGCATGATCCGCGTCCTCGTCGAAGTCGCGCTGCACCAGATCGACCAGCGCCTTGACCGCCTGCGCAGCACCGTCGCCCTTGGCGCGGATATGCAGCAGGGTGCCCTTCGGCGCCTTGGCCGCCATCACCTTGACGATGCTCTTGGCGTCGAGCCAGGGGCCGTTTGCCGCCACCGCCACCTCCACCTCGGCCGCGAACGTCTTGGCGAGCTTGGTGAACTTCACCGAAGGGCGCGCATGCAAGCCCACCGCGTGGGTGATCAGGACGGTTGCTTCGGCGGATGCTGACATTCAGTCGGTTCCCGTTCGTTCACGACGGCGACAATTCATGCGCCGTCGCCACCACTTCCTTGAGCGAGGCGCCGCCGGAGGATTCGGTTGCCGCCATCACCGCGCCTTCGACGATCGGCGCGTTGCAGACGACTATTCTGTGCGAGCGCGGCTCGCCGATCATCTCGACCGCCATCTCCGAGTTGGTCTCGGCACCGCCAAGATCGACCAGGATGGCGACGCCCGCTTCCGACCAGGCCTTGTCGATCGCGCCCATGATCGCCTCGACGCTGGTGCCGAGCCCGCCTTGGCCGTTTCCGCCGCACCATGCAAGCGGCACTTCGTCGCCTACCATCTGGCGCACCATGTCGGCCGTGCCCTCGGCGACCAAAGGCGAATGCGACACGATGACGATACCGACATTGCTCATCAAATACCCTCTATCGCTTCCGCGACTGCGCGCACCAGAAGCGCGGTCGAGCGCGCTCCGGCGTCCATATGCCCGATCGAGCGCTCTCCCAGGAAGGAGGCGCGCCCGCGCAGGGCCTTCATCGGCACCGTGGCCTCCGCAGCCCTGTCGGCTGCATCGACGATCTCGGTAGCCGTCTTGCCTTGCGCCAGCGCCTCATACACCGGCCGCAGCACGTCGAGCATGGTTTTTTGGCCAACTTGCGATTTACCCCGCGCGGCGACCGCCTCGATCGCCTTGCCCAGCGCCACGGCCAGCCCGTTTCGATCGGGTGCAACCGGCAGGTCCTTGCCGAGCGCCATGAACAACGTGCCGAACAGAGGCCCGGAGGCGCCGCCCACGGTCATCACCAGTTTGGTTCCCACCGCTTTCAGCGCCTCGGGCAGCGGCTTCGCCGAGAAGGCGTCCGCCTCGGCGCGCACGGCCTCGAAGCCGCGCTTCATGTTCAGCCCGTGGTCGCCGTCGCCGATCGCCTGGTCGAGCGCGGTCAATTCCTCGGCATGCGCCGCGATCGTATCGGCCGCCGCCGCGATCAGTCGGGAGAAATCGAATGCGGCCATTGTCCGTCCTTCATGCCGGGGCGAACAGTACTGCCACGGCAGTGAAGACCTCGGCGACCGCGAAGGCGCCGGGGTCAGCAACGTCGAGCTGCCTGCCGATATAGGCGGAACGGCCGGCCTTGGCCTTGCGCATGGCGGCGGTTGCTTCGGCGCCTTGTCGCGCCGCTTTGGCGGCCGCTTCCGGTCCGGCCACGTCGAAGGCTTTCAGCGCCGGCTCCAGCGCATCGACCATGGTGCGGTCGCCGATCTTGGCGCCGCCGTAGAAGGTCATCCGGTCGAGCCCGGCGAGCAAAGCCTTGCTGAGCGACGCGCCGCTGCCGAGCGACTGCGACGCGGCGGTGAAGAAGATCGACAACAGCACGCCGCTGGAGCCGCCCATCGATGTGCCCAGCGTATCGCCGACCGCGGCGGCGGTCGCGGCGCGATCGGCAAGCGGCAGCGTCTCGATGCGCCCGAGGATGCTGCGCGCCCCCGTCGCCACGGTCGAGCCGGTGTCGCCATCGCCTGCCTTGGCGTCGAGCGCGTTGAGCGGCTCTTCGAGCGAGATCAGCTTCTGGCAGACGGCTCTTATCAGTCGCTCGGCGGCCGCATCGGGGCTAGAGGGCTTGGTCGTTGCGCCGGCAGCGGGCCTTGCCATCGACACGACGACGGGCGCGCGAACCGGCTTCGCCGGCAACCAGGCATGCGGGCCGACCGGAGCCAACAGCGCCGCCTCGCGTTTCGCATCCAGCTTGAGCAGTGACAGCGAGAACCCGTTCATGTTGAGCGCCGTCATCAGATGCCCGGGGCCGATCGTCAGTGCCACGGCCTTCGCCAACGGCGAGGCGAGCACCGCGTTGGCGATCAAGGACATTTCGAGCGGCGGCACCGAGCCGAGATTGTTGATCAGCAAGGCATAGCGGCTGCCAGAATCGAGCCGCGCGGCGAGGCGCTCCGCCATGATGGCGACGAATGCGCCGGCGCTCTGCAGCGCGATGCGCTCGACGCCTGGCTCGCCATGGATGCCGAGGCCGAGCTCGCCATCCTCCGCGCCGAAGCGATCCTCATGCGCCTGCCCGGGGATCGAGCAGGAGGACAGCGAGATGCCGAGCGAAAATATGTCCTTGGCCGCCGCGCGCGCCGCGGCCGCGACCGCCGCCAGGTCCTGGCCGCTTTCGGAAAGGTGACCGGCGATCTTGTGGACGAACAGCGTGCCGGCGACGCCGCGCGGCTGCGCGATGTCGGGCAGCGCGATGTCGTCGCCGACGATCACCATCTCGACCGCAAGGCCTTCGGCGCGCGCCTTTTCGGCGGCGAGGCCGAAATTGAGCCGGTCGCCGGTGTAGTTCTTGACGACCAGCAGGCAGCCGGCCGGGCCGGTCGTGGCGCGGATCGCCGCCAGCACCGCTTCGACGCTCGGCGAGGCGAAGATCTCGCCCGAGACTGCCGCCGTCAGCATGCCGGCGCCGACGAAGCCGGCATGCGAGGGTTCATGCCCGGCGCCGCCGCCTGAAACCACGGCCACCTTCGTCTTGTCCCAGTCGGCGCGCAGCACGACCTTGATCTCGGGATAGCCGTCGAGGCGGGCGAGCGCGCCCGACCCCGCCGTGGCGAGAAAGCCGTCGAGCGCCTCGGTGACGATCGTGTCCTTGCGGTTGAAAAAGTGCTTCATGGATTTCGTCCAGTCCGTATCTGCGTCGTCAATCAGTGCGAATATTGGGCGCGAGGCGGCTACATCAGTCCCCGCTACATCAATCTTTGCCCGTCCGAGCCGAAATAGAGCGGCGCGATGTAGCGGATCGTCACCTTGTCCCCCTTTGCGAGCGGCGTGTCGGGATCGGTCAGCGTCACCAGCTTCTTCGCCCCCACCGTCACATGCAGGTGGTTCTGGTCGCCGAGATGCTCGACCCAGTCGACGACGCCGTCAGCATGCCCGTTCGCCGCCTTCTCGATCGCGAGGTGCTCGGTGCGGGCGCCGATCGTCGCCGTGCCGGTCGGCGTGCCGCCATCGGGCAGCAGCCCGGCCGGCAGAAGGTTGATTGCCGGCTGGCCGAGGCGCGCCGCGACATGCAGGTTTGCCGGCTCCGAATAGATCGCGCGCGGCGTGCCGATCTGCACCAGCACCCCGTCGGCGAGGATGCCGATGCGGTCGGCCATGGTCATAGCCTCGATCTGGTCATGCGTGACATAGAGCATGGTGGCGCCGAGCTCGGACTGGATGCGCTTCAACTCGAGCCTGAGATCGGCGCGCAGCTTGGCGTCGAGCGACGACAGCGGCTCGTCCATCAGGTAGATCGCGGGCTTCCTCACCAGCGCGCGGCCGATGGCGACGCGCTGCATCTCACCACCCGACAGTTTTGTCGAACGGTTGTCGAGCTTGTGGTCGATGCGCACCATGCGCGCGACCTCCTCCACGCGGCGGCGCACCGCCTCCTCCGGAAAGCGCCGCGCCGGCGAGCGCAGCGGGAAGGCTAGGTTGTCGAACACCGAAAGATGCGGGTAGAGCGAATATTGCTGGAAGACGAAGGCGGTGTCGCGCTCGGCCGGCGACAGCGTCGTCGCGTCATGGCCGCCGATCTTGATCGTGCCGCGGTCCGGCCGCTCCAGCCCCGCGACCAGCCTCAGAGTCGTCGTCTTGCCGGCGCCAGTCGGTCCGAGCAGCACGACGAACTCGCCGTCCTTGATCGCGAGGTCGAGATCGTCGATCGCGACGGTGTCGCCGAAGCTTTTGGTCACGCCCTGGATATGGACATCAGCCATGGCGCGCCTCCGCTGCCTGATCATGCATGACGGTCCTGACCGCGCGGCCGGAACCCTTCTCGAACAGCGACAGCCGCGCGCTGCTCAGCGCCAGCCCGACCTGTTCGCCGGGATTGAGAGGGATGCCCGCCGGCACGCGCGCTTTGATGATGCCGTCGGCCGTCTCGACCGCGACGATCTGCGTGGTGCCGAGATATTCGGTGCCATAGATCGCGCCGCGCAGCTTCGAGCCGTCGTCGAAGCGGATGTGCTCGGGCCGGATGCCCAGCGCCATGTCGGCGGGCGCGATATCTTCGCGCACCTCCGGCACCGCCACCTTGGCGCCCTGCACGACGATCTCCTTCGCGCCCCTGGCGAGCCCGCCGCCGAACTTCAGGAAATTCATCGGCGGCGAGCCGATGAAATCGGCGACGAACATGGTCGCCGGCCGGTCGTAGATCTCGCGCGGCGTGCCGAACTGTTCGATGACGCCATGGTTCATCACAGCAATCTTGTCGGCCATCGACATCGCTTCCATCTGGTCGTGCGTGACATAGACCGTCGTGGCGTGGATGCGGTTGTGCAACTCGCGCAGCTCATGCACCATCAGATCGCGGAACTCGGTATCGAGCGTGCCGAGCGGCTCATCCATGAGAAAACATTTCGGCCGCCGCACGATGGCGCGGCCGAGCGCGACGCGCTGGCGGTCGCCGCCGGCAAGGCCGGAGACGGATTTGTTCAGCAAATGGTCAATACGCAAGAGCTTCGCCGTCTCCTCGACACGGCTGCGGATCTCGGCCGCCGGCATGCCCTGCGCCAGCAGCGGGAAGCCGATATTCTTGCGCACGTTCATATGCGGATAGAGCGCGAAGAGCTGGAAGACGAAGGCGATGTCGCGCTCGCGTGCCCGGCGCATGGTGACGTCCTCGCCGCCGAGCAGGATCTTGCCGCCGGTCGGCAACTCGAGGCCGGCGATCATGCGAAGCGTGGTCGTCTTGCCGCAGCCGGACGGCCCGAGCATGACGAAGAACTCGCCATCCTCGACGACGAAGTTGGAATCCTGCACGGCAACGAATGCGCCGAAGGCCTTCCTCAGGTTCTGAACACGGATCTCGGCCATCGTTACTCCGGGAATTTCGAGACGATGATGAACATCACCGTGCCGGCAAGCATGGTGACGAAGGAATAGGTGTAGAGCGACAGCGCGAAGGGCTGGAACAGCATCAGGAAGCCGATCGCGATGATCGCCGTCGCGATGTTTTCCATGAGGCCGCGCCTTGCCCAGACAGGCCAGCGCGATTTGCGTTTTGCAGGCTGTATCGTGCTCATTTGCGCACCGCGCCGAAAGTTATGCCGCGCAGCAATTGCTTGCGGAGCAGGATGGTGAAGACGAGGATCGGCACCAGGAAGATCGTCGTGCCCGCGGCCACCGCCGGCCAGTCCTGGCCGCCCTCGCCGATGATGGTCGGGATGAAGGGCGGCGCGGTCTGCGCCGTGCCGGAGGTCAGCAGCGCGGCGAACGCATATTCGTTCCAGGCGAAGATCAGGCAGAAGATCGCGGTCGCGGCGATGCCGGTCGTCGCCTGCGGCAGCACCGTGCGCCAGAAGGCCTGCAGCCGCGTGTAGCCGTCGATCATCGCGGCCTCTTCGTACTCGCGCGGGATTTCGTCGATGAAGCCCTTGAGTAGCCAGACCGCCAGCGAGACGTTGACCGCGGTGTAGAGCAGGATCATGCCGAGCGCCGTGTCGGAGAGGCCGAGCTCGCGATACATCAGATAGATCGGGATCGCTACGGCGATCGGCGGCATGAAGCGCGTCGACAGGATGAAGAACAGAAGGTCGTCGGCCAAAGGCACCTTGAAGCGCGAGAAGCCATAGGCCGAGAGCGTGCCGAGGAACACCGCGCAGAAGGTCGAGCCGAAGGCGATGATCAGCGAGTTGACGAAGCGCGGCAGGAAGTTCGACGGCCCGGCGATGACCATGTTGCGCTTGCGCACCGTCTCGTCGCAGAAGCCGGTCGGCGGCCCCAGCGCGTTGATGTACTCCGGCGTCTGCCGGGTGCGGGTCGTGAACAGGTTGCAATAGCCCTCGATGCTCGGCTGGAAGACGATCTTCGGCGGATAGGCGATCGAATCCGGCGGCGTCTTGAAGCTGGTGGCGAAGATCCACAACAGCGGCACGATCGAGATCAGCGCATAGGCGATGATGATCGTGCCGGCGATCAGCTTCGCGTTCGACGACGGTGCTACGACGGAATGGGCGGTGGTCAGGCTCATCTCTGCTTCACCTTGTTGAGCGCCTTGACGTAGATGTTGGCGAGGCCGAACACCGCGACGAACAGGATGATGGCGAAGGCCGAGGAATAGCCGGTGCGCCAGCTTTCGAAGGCCTGCCGCTTCAGCGTGATCGAGGCGACCTCGGTGGTCGAGCCTGGCCCGCCGCCGGTCAAGAGGTTGACCATGTCGAACATCTTGAAGTTCTCGATGCCGCGAAACAGCACCGCGAGCATGATGAAGGGCAGCGCCATCGGCAGCGTGATCGACCAGAACTGCCGCCAGTTGGAGGCGCGGTCGACCTCGGCCGCCTCATAGATGTATTCGGGAATGGAGCGCAGGCCGGCAAGGCAGATCAGCATGACGTAGGGCGTCCACATCCATGTGTCGACGATGATGATCGACCACGGCGCCAGCTCGACATTGGACAGCATCTGCACATTCGTCGGCGGAATGCCGGTGACGAAGGAGACGACATAGGAAAACAGCCCGATCTGCGGCTCGTAGAGGAAGCGCCAGAAATTGCCGACCACCGCCGGCGACAGCATCATCGGCACCAGGATGATGGTGGTCCAGAAGGCGTGGCCGCGGAATTTGCGGTCGATCAGCCAGGCCAGCGTGAAGCCGATCACCGTCTGCAAGAGGATCGTCCAGAACACGAAATGCGCGGTGGTCTGCATGGCGATCCAGATGTCCTGATCGCCAAGGATACGCTTGTAGTTTGCGAGCCCCAGGTTCTTCACCACCTCGTTGGGCCGGTTGGCGCGGTAGTTGGTGAACGACAGATAGATCGCCCAGAACAGCGGGAAGATGTTGATGGCAAGCAGCAAAAGGATCGTCGGCGAGATGAACAGCCAGGCGAGGCCCTTGTCGCTGATGCCCCGGATCTTCTTGGCCAACGGCTCCGGGGTCGCCCGGGCAGCGTTGTCCGCAGTCCGATTGAGCATGGTCAGTCCTGCTTCGGTCACGGTAGGTCTCGATGATGGAATTTATCTGAACTGCGTCCCGTGCCAAGGGCGGCACGGGACGCTTCGGTCCGGCTCGGGAGGAGCCTTACATCTTGGCCCGGTTACATCTTGCCGTCGTCCTGGAAGACCTGGGTCCAGTCCTTGACGAGGCCGTCGAGCGCGTCCTTGGGCGAGCCCTGGCCGGCCACGACATAGTCATGGAAGCGCTTCTGCGAAGCCTGCAGCAGCGGTGCGTAGCTCGGTTCGGCCCAGAAGTCCTTCACGATGGCCATCGAGTCGAGGAAAGCCTGCGCGTAGGGCTGACTGGACGGGAACTTCGGGTCCTTGACGACTGAGTTCAGGCAGGAATAGCCGCCGAGCGACCACCACTTGGCCTGCACGTCCTTGTTGGCGAACCACTTGATGTATTTCAGCGCCGATTCCTGCTTGTCGGAATAGGAAACCACTGAAATGCCCTGGCCGCCGAGCTGCGCGAACTGGTCGCCGTCGGGACCTTTCGGATTGACGAAATAGCCGATCTTGTCACCGCCGACATTCTCGTCCTTCTGCAGGCCGGGCCAGGTGAAGGCGAAGTTCATATGCATCGCCACCTGTCCGGATTTGAAGGCGTCGACGCCTTCGCCCATGTAGCTGTTGGAGGCGCCGGGCGGCGTGCAGCAGTCATAGAGCGCCTTGTAGAACTCCAGCCCCTTCACCGATTTCTCGGAATTGACGAAGCCTTCCATCTCGTAGGGCTTCTTGGGGTTTTCATACTGGAAGCCATAGCTGTAGAGCACGTCCATGGCGCCCATGGTGATGCCTTCCGAGCCGCGCTCGGTATAGATCGAGGCGCCATAGACCGTCTTGCCGTCGATCTGCCGCTTCTGGAAGAATTCGGCGATCTGCTTCAGCTGGTCGAAAGTGGTCGGCGGGGCGAGGTCCCAGCCATATTTCTCCTTGAATTCCTTCTGCAGCTCGGGCCGCGAGAACCAGTCCTTGCGATAGGTCCAGCCGACAACGTCGCCCATGGCCGGCAGCGCCCAGTAGTTCGGCGTATTCTTCGGCCATTCCGAATAGCCGACCACGGTCGCCGGCACGAAGTCGTCCATGCTGATCTTCTCCTTGTCGAAGAAGTCGTTCAGCTTGACGTAGTGGCCGTTCTCTGCGGCGCCGCCGATCCACTGGCTGTCGCCGATGATCAGGTCGCAGAGCTTGCCATGCGAGTTGAGCTCGTTGAGGAAGCGGTCGGCGTAATTGGTCCACGGCACGAACTCGAACTTCATGCCGATGCCGGTTTCCTTGGTGAAGTCCTTGGACAGTTCCACGAGCGCGTTGGCCGGATCCCAGGCCGCCCAGCACAGCGTCAGGTCTTCCGCATGCGCGACGTTCGAGACGGCTGTCGACGCAAAGATCGCCGAGGCCAGTCCCAACGCCAGTTTCAAGGTCGATTTCATGCCTTACCTCCCATTTGCGAAACGCGTCCGGATGACGGCTTCAAGAGCCCTCAACCCTCGCTCCTCCGAGGGCCCAAACATGGTGCGCCAAGCGCTGCCAATGTTTAGTAATTTGTTTAGTAGTGCCATTTTTACTAAACAAGGCAAGCGAATTCGTTGCTGCGCCGCAGCATGGCGAAAACGGGTGATTGAAATCGTTGGGAAATGATTTCCGGACGCTGCGGCCTGCCGCCGTCAGCCGGCCGGGTTGGCAGGGCTCGGGCTTGCCGTCACCGGCCGGACCGGCGGCGCTGGCGGCAGCAATGCGCGTATGTCGGCGAAGGGAAAGGTCGGCTCGAAGCGGAAGGCTTCCGCCAGCGCGCCGGAAACGCCGTTGCACTGGCCGGCGCGAAACTCGTTCTGAAGGCGCGCCCTGTGCACATAATGCTCCGGACCCTGCGACTGGTGCGCGCGGATCGCCTTCGCCTTGATCTCCCAATGATGCGAAATCTCGACATAATGCGTCGGCGAAAAGCCGGTGCCGCCGAGCGTGTCGGCATGCAGCACCGGAACGGCGAAGGATGCGGCGATGCGCACGCCGTCGGACAGGGCGCGATGGTCGCCGTGATAGTCGTAGGGCGCATGGGTGATCGCCAGGTCGGGTTTCACTTCGCCGATCAGCGCCTTCAGCATCGAAATCAACGCCGCATCGGCGACGAGTTCTCCGTCGGGAAAGTCGAGGAAGCGCGGCTCGACGCCGAGCAGGCCTGCCGCCTTGGTCGCTTCCTGGCGTCGCAAGCGGGCAAGCGCCTTCGGATCGCCCTTGCCGCCCTTGGCACCATCGGTGGCTATCGCAAAATTGAGCTCTGCGCCTTGCGCTGCATAGGCGGCCAGCGTACCGAACATGAATATCTCGATATCGTCGGGATGTGCCCCCAGCGCCAGTATCCTCATGTCTTCTCTCCCGGAAATGGTATGCCGAACGGAATCCTGCTCGCCCTTCTCGCTTACGCAAACTATTCGTTCAGCGACGCCGTCATCAAGGGTCTGGGCGGGCAGTTCACCGTCTTCGAGATCGGCTTCTTCGTAACCTTGTTTGCCGGCTGTTTCCTGTTCTTCACCCGGCCGAAGGAGGAGCGCTGGCGCGATTTCTGGCGCACCAGGCGGCCCTGGGCCGTACAGGCCCGCGCCTGGGCGGGTATCGTGTCGGGCGTGCTCAGCGTCTATGCCTTCACCACCATTCCGCTGGCGGAAGTCTACGCCCTGCTCTTTCTGGCCCCGTTGCTCGTCACCGTGCTTTCGACCGTCATCCTGAAGGAGAAGGTCGGTCCATGGCGGTGGCTGGCAGTGGTCGCCGGCTTTGTCGGCGTCATGCTGGTGGTGCGGCCGGGCTTCCGCGAGCTGCATCTCGGCCATCTCGCCGCCTTTGCCAACGCGTTTGTCGCGGCAACCATCGTCATCCTGATGCGCTCTCTCGCCCAGCAGGAGAAGCGCACCACCATGTTGGGCACGCTGATCGGCTGCGGCCTGTTGTTCAACGGCGTCGGCGCGGCCGCGACGTCGTTTTCGCTTCCCAATCTGTGGCAACTGGGCTGGCTGGTCCTGGGCGGTCTGTTCACCGCCGGCGGTCAATTGCTGCATCTCCTGGCGGCCAAATACGCTCCGGCCAACCGCATCGCGCCGACGCATTATTCGCAGATTGTCTGGGCGGTCATCCTCGGCGCGATGTTCTTCAAGGAATACCCCGACGCCATGACGCTGGTCGGCCTTGTCGTCGTCGGCGCTTCCGGCCTGCTCACCATGGTGCGCGAGGAAGTGCGGCTTGGCACGGTGCGCTGGAACCCGTTCACGCGCACCCGGCTTTGAGTTGCGCAGCGGTCGCGACCGCTGATATGCGGGCGCCATGACGACGAAACCCTTGCCGGACCTTCCGGTCGCAGCCGTGCTGCCGGCGCTTGCCGAGGCACTTGCCGGGCGCAGCAGCGCCGTGCTGGTGGCACCGCCCGGTGCTGGCAAGACGACGCTGGTGCCGCTGGCGCTGCTCGACGCGCCGTGGCTCGGGCCGGGCCGGATCGTGCTGCTCGAGCCACGTCGGCTCGCCGCCCGCGCCGCCGCCCGCCGCATGGCCGAGCTGCTGGATGAGGAACCAGGCGGCACGGTCGGCTACGCCATGCGCATGGAGAACCGAACCTCGGCGCGGACAAAGATCCTGGTCGTCACCGAAGGCGTGCTCTCGCGCATGGTCCTCGACGACCCGGAGCTGCCAGGCGTTTCGGCGGTGATCTTCGACGAATTCCACGAGCGTTCGCTGGATGGCGATTTCGGCCTGGCGCTGGCGCTCGACGTGCAGGGCGCGCTCAGGCCGGACCTGCGTCTGCTGGTCATGTCGGCGACGCTCGACGGCGCCCGCGTGGCGAAGCTTTTGTCGGATGCGCCGGTGATCGAAAGCGAGGGCCGCGCCTTTCCGGTCGAGATCCGCCATGACGAGCGGCCGGCCGGCATCGCGATCGAGGATGCCATGGCCAAGGCCGTGCGTGCGGCGTTGGCCGGCGAGCAGGGCAGCGTGCTCGCCTTCCTGCCCGGACAGCGCGAGATCGAGCGCACCGCCGAGCGGCTTCAGGGCAATGTCGCCGCCGATACCGACATCGTTCCGCTCTCCGGTCAGCTCGACAACCGGGCGCAGGACCAGGCGATCAAACCGGCGCCGGCCGGCCGCCGCAAGGTGGTTCTGGCAACCTCGATCGCCGAGACCTCGATCACCATCGACGGCGTGCGCGTCGTCATCGATTCCGGCCTGTCGCGGCTGCCACGCTATGAGCCGGCGAGCGGCCTGACCAGGCTCGAGACGGTGCGCGTCAGCAAGGCTTCGGCCGACCAGCGCGCCGGCCGCGCCGGCCGCACGCAAGCCGGCGTGGCGGTTCGCCTGTGGCGGGCCGAGCAGACGGCGTCGCTCCCTGCCTTCACGCCGCCGGAGATCCTCGAGGCGGATCTTTCCGGCCTGCTGCTCGACTGCGCCGCTTTCGGGGTGGCCGATCCGTCGAGCCTTTCCTTCCTCGATCCGCCGCCGGCGCCGGCGCTCAACGAGGCGAGGGTCCTGCTCAAGGCGCTGCATGCCATCGACGATGCCGGCAGGCTGACCGGGGCGGGCGCCGCCATGCGCAAATTGGCGCTGCCGGTGCGGCTGGCGCATATGGTCGCCGAGGCCGCGAAGACCGGTCATGCGCGGGAAGCGGCCTTGCTCGCCGTGCTTTTGACAGAGCGTGGATTAGGCGGCGACAGCGCCGACCTGGAGCGGCGCCTGATCCGGTTTCGCGGCGAGAAATCCCCCCGCGCCAACGCCGCCAGGCAGCTCGCCGAGCGGTTGGCCAGGCAGGGCGGCGGCGGCCAGGGCAGCGAGGCGGCAGCCGCCGGCTCGCTCCTCATCCATGCCTGGCCGGATCGGGTCGCCAGGGCGCGCGGCGAGCGCGGCCGCTTCGTGCTCGCCAACGGGTCGGGCGCCATGGTCGATGCCGCCGATCCGCTGGCCAACGAAACCTGGCTCGTCGTCGCCGACCTGCAGGGCAAGGCGCAGAACGCCCGCATCACCGCCGCCGCGCCGGTTGAAGAAGCCGATATCCGCGCCGCCCTTGCCGAGCGCATCGAGACGAAGCGCGAGGCGGGCTTCGACCGCGAGCGCCGTGCCGTGCGCATGCGCGAGACCGCCAGGCTCGGCGCCATCACGCTTTCCGAGCGCATGCTGCCGGCGCCATCCGGCGCCGATGCCGACCGCGCCATGATAGATGCCGTGCGCGAGCACGGCCTGTCGCTGCTCGACTGGGGCAAGGAGGCGGAAACGCTCCGCCAGCGGCTTGGCTGGCTGCACAGTGGCCTCGGCGCGCCCTGGCCCGATGTTTCGGATGAAGCGCTTGTCGAGGGTCTCGACGATTGGCTCCTGCCGTTTCTCGCCGGCGACGCCTCTTTCGCCGCCATCAAGCCGGCGACGCTGTCGTCGGCGCTGATGGCCTTGGTCCCGCACGACCTGCAGCGCAAGGTCGACGCGCTGGCGCCGACCCATTTCGACGCGCCGTCGGGCAGCCACGTGCCGATCCGCTATGACGGCGAATGGCCGGTGCTGGCGGTCCGTGTGCAGGAGCTGTTCGGCCTCGACGGCCATCCGGCGATCGCCAACGGCACCGTGCCGCTGACGTTGGAATTGCTGTCGCCGGCGCACCGGCCGATCCAGACGACACGCGACCTCCCCGGCTTCTGGCGCGGCTCCTGGGCGGACGTGCGCGCCGACATGCGCGGCCGCTACCCAAAACATGTCTGGCCGGAAAATCCGCTCCAGGCGGCCGCCACCAGTCGCGCCAAGCCGCGCGGGACGTAGTGTCGGGGCGGACCGCAAACCTTTGCGATTGGCGCAAACGCCCGTTCCTTCGTCGTCCACGGGCGGAGCAAGGAGCGAAGCGACGCGCGTAGAACCCGAGGATCCATTCCGTGACGTTGAGGCGGCGCCGCGGTTCAGAATTCTGTTCCGCTGCATTCTACGCTCAAGGTAACGGAATGGATCCCCGGGTCTGCGCTCCGCTTCGCGTCGCTCCGCCCGTGGATGACGAAGTCGCGAGGGCCTCGGCCAATCTCGAATGGTTATGATGAAACACCCGCTGCCAACGGGTCGGGTCGCCTTTACAGGGCTACTAGCGCTTACCCTCCCGCGGTTATAATCGTAAGTCGATGATCAACATCCTGCGCGCGCCCGATTCCCAGCAAAGCCAGCGGTTGCGGCTCAACACGCTGATCCGCCTTCGCTGGCTGGCCATCGTCGGCCAGAGCCTGACCGTGCTGGTCGTCGCCTATGGCCTGAAGTTCCCGTTGCCGGTGTCGATGTGCTTTGCGCTGATCGCCTGCTCGGCCTGGATGAATCTGTGGCTCACCTTCCGCTATCCGGCGGCGCATCGGCTCACCCCGCTTTCGGCCTTCGCGATCCTCACTTTCGACGGCATCCAGCTCACCGGCCTGCTCTACATGACCGGCGGCCTCACCAACCCGTTTTCGGTGCTGCTATCGGTCCCGGTCGTCATCTCGGCCGCTTCGCTGCCGCTGCGCATGACCGCGGTGCTTGGCGCGCTGGTCATGATGGCCGCCACGCTGCTGGTGTTCTTCCACCTGCCGCTGCCCTGGTACGAGGAGGCGCCGCTGCCGATGCCGTTCATCTATGTCGCCGGCATGTGGATGGCTGTCTTCGCCTCGATCGCCTTCACCGCCATCTATGCTTTCCGCGTCGCGGCCGAAGCGCGCCTGCTCGCCAACGCGCTGGCCGCCACCGAGCTGGTGCTGCAGCGCGAGCAGCATCTGTCGGCGCTGGACGGGCTGGCGGCGGCCGCCGCGCATGAACTCGGCACGCCCCTGGCAACCATCACCGTCGTCGCCAAGGAGATGGAAAAGGCGCTCGGCAAGGACCCTAAATACGGCGAGGACGTGAAGCTCCTGCGCTCGCAAAGCGAGCGTTGCCGCGAGATTCTCAAGCGGCTGACCAGCCTTTCCTCGGAAGGCGAGGCGCATATGTCGCGCATGCCGCTCACCTCGCTCGTCGAGGAGGTGACGGCGCCGCATCGCGATTTCGGCATCTCGATCCGGCTGCGGCCCGGCGAACGCATCGGCCCCGAGCCGGTCGGCCAGCGGAGCCCCGGCGTCATCTACGGGCTCGGCAACCTGGTCGAGAACGCCGTCGATTTCGCCCGCAAGTCCGTCACCGTCAGCTGGAGCTGGGACAATGAGGCGGTCATCTTCTCGATCACCGATGACGGGCCGGGCTTTCCGGCCGAGATCATCGACCGCATCGGCGAGCCCTATATGTCGACGCGCCAGGGCACCGAGGCGGGCGGCGGGCTGGGGCTAGGGCTGTTCATCGCCAAGACCCTGCTGGAACGGTCGGGCGCCACCATCGATTTCCGTAATTCGAGCGGGCTCGGCGAAGGCGCGGTGGTGCAGATCGCCTGGCCGCGCGGCGTCTTCCTTAACCAGGACCAGGCCTCCACCATGTTCGACAATGCCTAGAGCAATTCCAGGAAAAGTGCGTAGCGGTTGGGCTCGGCGACTTCGCCGTAGCTTTCCGTCCGGAATTGCGAAACGGTGAACCATGCCTTGCATTTACTGCATGGCAGCTCTGTTGCGGGCTCTAAAAATTGGACATTGCTGTTGCGGAATTGTATCTGCGTAAAAGTGAGGCATGTCGCCTAAAACTGTGCAGCCGCGTTTGGCGAGACGGCATGCCTGGAAACAAGGACTTAAGGCGCATTCGGTAGAATTCGTTTTGATGCGAAGGTGCTCTTGGTCAGTAGGATGTCGATAAGATGAGCGGAGACGAAACGACGGGCGCAATGGTCGAGGGCGAGGATACCTCGCTGCTCATCGTCGAGGACGACAAGCCGTTCCTCACCCGGCTTGCCCGGGCCATGGAAACCCGGGGTTTCGTGGTCGAGACGGCGGAGAGCGTGGAAGAGGCGGTCGCCAAGGCGCGCGCCCATCCGCCGGCCTATGCGGTGGTCGACATGCGGCTCGGCGACGGCAACGGCCTCGATGTCGTGGCCGCCATCCGCGAGAAGCGCAACGACGCCCGCGCCATCATCCTGACCGGCTACGGCAACATCGCCACCGCGGTGACGGCGGTGAAGCTCGGCGCCGTCGACTACCTGTCCAAGCCCGCCGATGCCGACGACGTCTTCGCCGCGCTTACCCGCACCTCCGGCGAGCGTGCCGCGCCGCCGGAAAACCCGATGTCGGCCGACCGCGTGCGCTGGGAGCACATCCAGCGTGTCTACGAAATGTGCGACCGCAACGTTTCCGAGACGGCCAGGCGATTGAACATGCACCGCCGCACGCTGCAGCGGATCCTCGCAAAGCGGGCGCCGCGGTAGGCAGACATTCGTCATCCTCGGGTCTCCGCGGTCGCTTCGCTCCTTGCTTCGCCCATGGATGACGAAAGGACAGGCGTTTCAGCCAACTTTCGAAACATGCGCTGGCGTGTAACTTGTAAGCCTTGCGTCATCGCTGGCGCCGCGCATCATTGGAATACAGACTCCCGGCCGATAAGGCTAGGTGAGGCTGGGCTAGGGAGGGACCATGCGAGACGAACGGCCGAAATCGATCCTGCGCGAATTCCTCGATGGCGAGGCCGCCGGCGGCATCATCCTGATGGTGGCCGCCGCGCTCGCGCTGATCGTCGCCAATACGCCTCTGGCTGCAACCTATTTCGCCGTCCTGCACGCCTATCTCGGGCCGCTCAGCGTCTCGCACTGGATCAATGACGGGCTGATGGCGGTGTTCTTCCTGCTGGTCGGGCTGGAGATCAAGCGCGAGATGCTGGACGGCCAGCTCTCGACCTGGCCTCGCCGCGTGCTGCCGGGCATCGCCGCCGCCGGCGGCATGGTGGTGCCGGCGCTGGTCTATGTCTTGATCAACCGCAACAATGCGGCCGCGCTCTCCGGCTGGGCGATCCCCACCGCCACCGACATCGCCTTTGCGCTCGGCGTGCTCTCGCTGCTCGGCAGCCGCGTGCCGGCCTCGCTGAAAGTCTTCCTCACCGCTCTCGCGATCATCGACGATCTCGGCGCCGTCATCATCATCGCGCTGTTCTACACAAGCGGCCTGTCGCTCGCTTATCTGGCCGCCGCCTTCGTCGTCATCGCTCTGCTGGTCGTGCTCAACCGCATGCGGGCCATGAAGCTCTGGCCATACCTGCTGCTCGGCGCGCTGCTGTGGGTTCTGGTGCTGAAGTCGGGCGTGCACGCCACGCTTGCCGGTGTGGCGCTGGCGCTCACCATCCCGCTGGAGCGTTCTCCCGGCATCAGCCATGATACAGAACATTCGCCGCTGCACCGGCTGGAGCACGGCCTGCATAAGCTCGTGCCCTTCATCGTCATCCCGATCTTCGGCTTCGCCAATGCCGGCGTCTCGCTCGGCGGCGTGAGCTTTGCGGCACTTGTCGAACCGCTGACGCTGGGCGTCGCCGCCGGCCTTGTGCTGGGCAAGCTGGTCGGCGTCTTCGGCTCTTCGGCGCTCGCCATCCGCTTCGGCCTCGCCGACCTGCCGGTCAATGCCGGCTGGCTGCATATGCTGGGCATCTCGCTGCTTTGCGGCATCGGCTTCACCATGAGCCTGTTCATCGGCCTGCTCGCCTTCGCCAGCGACCCGGCGCTGCAGGACGCGGTGAAAGTCGGCATTCTTGCCGGTTCGCTGATTGCCGCGCTGGTCGGCGCCGCCGTGCTGCTCATGGCGCCGGCGGCCGGCGGGGTGGACGAGGATCTGGGCTAAGGCAGGCTGGGTTCCGGCGGCAGGCCGAAGGCCGCAAACAAGCTGGGACCGAGCGGCGGGACATAGATCGTCAGCACGGCGATCCTGTCGCCGGTCGGCTCGATGACATGCAGCGAATGCGGCCGCCACTTGGAATCCTGGCGGCCAAGCGCGTAGACGCCGACGGCCGGCTGGGTGTTGGCGCCGACGGCCACCGCGCGATAGCCGGCAAAATTACCCCAGACGCTTCCCAGGAAAGCGCCGATGGCAGGACGTCCGAAGTACCATTCCCGCCAAGGCGGCATGTGGTAGACGGCGTCTTCCTTGAGCAGCTCGACGAGCCCGTTCAGATTGTTGGCCTGCCAGGCCCGCATATAGCGTTCGAGAAGCACGCCTTCGTCCGCGCTGGGCCGCGACCGTTGCGGCGGGCGCACCTGGCGGCCACCCAGCGTCGCGCGGGCCCGCTGCAAGGCGCTGTTGATCGAGGCGGTCGATCCGCCCAGCAGTTGCGCGGTCTCGATTGCGGACCACCCGAGCACGTCGCATAGCAGCAAGGTTGCTCGCTGCCTCGGCGGCAGCAGCTGGATCGCCGCGACGAAGGCGAGCCGCACGGCCTCGCGGGCTTCGTAGCGCGCTTCCGGACCGGGCCTGTCGTCGGCAATGTCGGGCAGTTCCGCGTCCGGATATGGCTCCAGCCAGGTGAGTTCGATGGCCGGGCCGCCGGTCGCTCTTCCTTCGGAAGGCGGCCGTCCGGGCTGCTCGAGAATGCGCCGCGTGGATGCCCGTGCCTTGATCGCATTGAGGCAGCTGTTGGTGGCGATCGAGTAGAGCCAGCCGCGCGCCGAGCCGCGTCCGTCGAATTGCGACCGTGCGCGCCAGGCCTTGAGGAACGTCTCCTGGACGAGATCGTCCGCCTCGTTGAGCGAGCCCATCATCCGGTAGCAATGCAGCTTGAGCGCGCGGCGGTGGGCGACGCTCAGGCGCTCGAAGGCCAGCCGGTCGAGGGCCGGCTGGCCTGGCCGGCCCAAAGGCCGGGTAGGGCCGGAAGCGTCAGTCATGCGGAGCCCGGAGAGCTGAATTCGGCCGCCATCCTGCGCGCCTCATGCCGTCGCCGCAAGGCCGCTGCCGCTCACCGTGAAGGAACTGCCTTGCGGCTTGCCCGTCACGAGCTGGATCACCGCCTGTCCGACATCGGCCGGCGTCTGCATGTCGCTCATGCTGGCCAGGAAGTCGGCCGGGCGGATGCCCATATAGGCCGCAATGCCGTCGATGCCGCGATCGCCGACTCCGGTGCCCGGCATAATGCGGGCCGGTGAAAGCGCCATGAAGCGCAGGCCGAGGCCGAGCCGGTCCGATTCCTTCTGGCAATGGCCGGCCAGGAATATCTGCATGCGCTTTGCGCCGGCATAGCCGCCCGAATTCGGCGGGCCGCCGCTGATGGCGGCGCCGCTGGCGATCAGCAGCACACGGGCTCCGGGCTTGAGCCGGCCCTTGAGAGCTTCCCGGCAGAACAGGAACGACGCCTTGACGTCCATCTCCCAGTTGGCCGAGAAGACCTCCCAGCTCTGCTCCTGGATCGGCGCGGCCGGGGCGAGCGCGCCCGCGCAGACCACCAGCACGTCGGGCGCCAGCGCGTCGAAAACCACTTGCGGCGCGTCTTCCGCCGTCGCGTCGGCGGCCAAGGTCTTCAGGGCTGGCCGTTCCCAGGCGAGTTGCTTCAGGTCGGCCGCGCCTCGGGCGACGGCAAGCACGGTCGCTCCCGCGTCAAGCGCTGCTTCCACGATCGAACGGCCGACACCGCGGCTGCCTCCGACGACGACGACATTCTGGTTTTGCAGGGATTTCATGCTTCACCTCTTTTCCAGGCCGCCGGCCATCCGGACGCGCATGTAGGTGAAGACAAACGGGATCGGCGGAAATCATCGGTGCGAGGCGAAAATTCTCGCCGACCTCGCGCGGGGGGAACCTGACCTACTCGCTCTCGCCGTCCAGCGCCGGCACCGCGACGCCGGCAAGCTCGGCTGCCAAGAGCCGCGCGGCGCCCGCTCGGGCAATCCGCAGCATCAGCGCCTTGCGCGTCGCGGCCGCCATGCGGTGCTCCGGCGCCTCGCGCAGGATCTCGGCGCCATAGCCGTCGGAAAGGATGAAGCCGCATTCCTCGGGGAAAATGTCCTGCGGGACGCCGGGATGGGTGGCGAAGAAGAAGCGGTCGGAATGCAGCCGGTAGTCAGGCCATTTGCGGTCGACCCGGAAATCCTCGATCGAGGATTTGATCTCGATGATCCAGATGTCGCCCTGCCTGGTCAGAGCCACGAGATCGGCCCGCCGCCCGGTGGCGAGCGAAAGCTCCGGCAGCACATGCGCGCCCATCTCGGTGAGCAGCCGCTGCACGCCGCGCCGCACCAGCATGGCGCGCTCCGACTGGCGGCCGTCGATCAAAGGGTTGAGGGGAATCGGGGAAACGATGGGCATGGGAGGCACCATGCCAGATTTTGTTCACGGTTTGAACCCCTGCAGGTCGGGCGATTATCTGGTTGACAAACCAAGCCTTTCATAGGATAATAATCCTATACAGCGGCTATATCGCTCGCGCCTTCACAAGGCGAGATCAAAAAATCCTTAGAAATGTCGCCTTTGATCCCAATGAGTTGGCTTGCTATGTCAACAATGCTGTCATATCTACGGCTGGTGAAAGCTTCCCTTTCATGCCAATAATGGAACCAAGGGACAGTCATGGGGTTACGGTAGACCCTGGATAACGGCACGTTAACCGCCAGAGTTTAAACGTAAATGTCCTGTGGGGAGAACTAGATGGCCGTCATGATGGAGCGATTCGCCGAGTCACTAGGCTGGTACACAAAGCGCGAATCAATGCGCGCGGCCACTACCGTGCGCGAAGAGAAACCGGCCCAGCACATGGTCGGGGAATACTGCGCTGACTACAGCGGTCTTTCAGAAGACCAGTTGAAAGAGACTGACGCCGAAATGGATGCGTTCATCCACAAAAGTAGACTAGTTTCTGAAAAGCGCGGACTGTGATACGTCCACCCTATGGGGTGGACATTCCTTGAGATAGAGACATTGCCGGAACCGGGCGACATCGTCTGGTGCAAGTTCCCCTATACTCGCGGCAAGCCCGGCCCCGTTGCGCGCCCTACGTTGGTTCGCGCCAATGCTGTCTACGAGAACCCCGAAACAGGGACACTCTACGGCTCAGTTGAAGTTTCCTACGGCACGGGCGAATTCACGGAAGAGCAGGAAAAAATCGACCTAGTCATAAAAAACTGGGACGCCGTTAAGCGCTGCGGGCTGCATAAGCCGACTCGCTTCTCTCTCGATCCAGCAAACAGGAAAAATCTTATCTGGTGCGAAGAGTTCTTTGTCCCGTCCGACTATCTACGCGATGCACAGGTACATATTGGCCGACTTGGAGAAGCTGAAACTGCGCAGATGCGCGAACGCCTGATCCGACGCGGCCTTCTGGCGGCCGAGAGCTGACCTAGTCAGCTTTGCGCTTCCGTCGCGCCAGCGAGTAAGCCGTTTTCATCCGCTGCTTTGGGGCTGGTTCGTCGACTCGATCTCAGCGGGGACCGTGCATTGCACCCTGATTTGCAAAAGCTGTCTGCCAGTGATGTCGCGGACTGTGCAAACGATATCGCTGGTCTTTGCGCTTAGCAGCATTCGGCGAGCGATTTCGAAGGCTTGTTCCTTGGCCTCCTTCAGCGCCCTCAGTTCTTTCCCTCGGGCGTCGTGGTAGACATCCCCGCTATGGGAGAGCTCAAAGAAATATCTGGCCATGACGCATAACAAACGTCGCTGCCGGGAGAAAAAGTCCAGCCTTTTTAGATGGTGGCCCGGTGTTGCGTGCGTGGGCCGGACAAGCGATCAAGAGATGTCTGTCAAATAGATAATCGCCGCGGGTCGCGATTATCGGCCGGTTCCTTCAACGGTCGGTGGCACAAAAGGCAGCGGTGAAGCATATGTCCGCGGCGATGCCCCCTACTACGAGTCCCTCGCTCGAAATTCATCCGCCAGAAGCCTGGCAAGGTGGTCGCGGCTCAGGCTCAATGTCTCTTTCAGGAACCACAGGAAGTTGCTCGGGCCGTCTGTCGGCAGGCCGTTTTCTTCCGCCTGGGTGATGACCGCGCGCTGGCGCTCGATCCGCTGTTCGATCTCGCGGATGTGCTGCTCGACCCGTCCGATGTCTTCCTGGAGACTCATGGCCGGCAATCTCATTGTGCACGATCGTCAAGATAGCACCAAACCGGAAATGCGTGGAGCGTAAAGCCAAGCGGGATGCTTGGCCCTGGTTCACGCAAGATTAGGTCTTGCTAACCATATCCCTTGGCAGCAATCTCGCCCTGAGAGGATTTCCCCATGACCCGCGATCAGATGCTTGCCCACCTCCGGTCCGCCGACGCCGTCGCGCGCGAGGCGGCGGCGCACGGGCATCATCCGTTCGGCTGCGTGCTGATCGGGCCGGACGATCGCGTTTTGATGCGGCAGGGCAATCTCGACACGGTGCGCCATGCCGAGACGGAGCTCGCCCGCCGCGCCGCGGCGGCCTATGAGCCTGAGTTCCTGTGGCAATGCACGTTGGTCTCGACCTTCGAACCGTGCGCGATGTGCGCCGGCACGATGTACTGGGCGAATATCGGGCGCCTGGTCTATGGGGTCGAGGAAACCAGCCTCCTGGCGCTCACCGGCGATCACGAGGAGAATCCGACGATGAACCTCGCCTCGCGCACCGTCTTCGCCTCCGGCCAGAAAAAGATCGAGGTGTTTGGTCCTTTCCCCGAAATCGCGGACGAGCTGCTCGCCCCGCACCGCGATTTCTGGAAGCGCTGACGCGGTCTCAGAAGCGGGTGTTTCCCGCCTCGTTGAACCGATAGACGAGCGAGAACGAGAGCGTCTGCACTTTCGGCTTGAAGGCGATGGCGCTGTCCGGGGCTCCGGTGGCATCGACATACATGCCGGCGCTTTTGCGGCCGTAGTCGGCGAAGCGGTATTCGGTCTTCATGAACCAGCCCGGTGAAGCGATGCCCGTGAAGTCGAGCGTGTTTTCGACGCCGCCGCCGACGAACCAGCCGTCATAATGTTGTCCGGCAACGCTCAAGGGCACGAGCGGTGTCGGGTCGAGGCCGGATCCCGTGAACTCGGCGTGGCTGTAGCCGCCATTGGCATAGATCAGCACGTCCGGCGTTGCCAGCACGCCGAGGCGAAGTCCCGCGGCAAGGTTCAGCCTGTTGCTCGTGGTGCCGGAATATTGCTCGAAGGGCGCCCGGATCGTGCCCCGGATGTCGCCGAACTGAGCGTCGGCGTAGGCGCCGGCCAGCCAGGAAGGGGCAAATTGCCAGTCATAGCCGCCGCCCACAGTGGCAAAGCCGCCGCTCCCTGTGGTCTGCTCGGATGGTCCGGGCGCGGGAAAGCCTCCGAAATCGGTGTACTGGTCGGCGCTCCACCATCCGAACCCGCCGCCGGCCGAAAGATAGAACCCGCTCCAGTCCCGGGCCGGCGCTTGCCCCGCGGCATTCATGTCGGCCGCTGATGCCGCCGGCGGCAACATGCTCACGATGACGATACCGGCCGCGCGCAAAACTCTCATGCAAATTCCTCGAAGTTGATCCTGGCACGTGCAGCCATGGCTGATTTCGCGGCTGCCGTCTTGGACCGGCGGGCTCCGGCATTGGATGGGCGGGCGTGGTTTGAAATCGATCGGGAATGTGGCGCGGCTGCAACGAATACCGATCCAAATGATCGCGGCTTGGACTGGATGGCTCTAGAATTGGACTGGCGAGCCCGATCGCTTCTTTTTGGCCGATCCGCGCCGCGACGGCCGTGCTAGGCTGAGCACGGGGCAAACAGATTTCCGCCAATGCAGAAGATCGATTTTTCGTCGGACAGCCTGCCAGCGCATCTGAGCGACAAGGATCGCTTTCGCCTCTGGCGCGACATGTGGATGGAGCAGCTCGGCGCGGCCGAGATCAGGCATGCCGAGGACAAGCGCTTCGCAACGGCGACGAAGATGCGCTTCCTCGGCGACCTCCGCGTCGGCCTGTTCGAGACCACGACCGAGTACTATGTGCGCACGCGCCGGCATGTAGCCAACGATCGCGACGATATCTTCGTGGGGTTTTACCGCAGCCCTAAGCCGCAGGTCTGGTCGGTCGCCGATTGCGATCTGTCGCTGCTGCGCGGCAACGGCATCGCCTACAACGTCGCCCAGCCCTGCCGCAGTTTCACCGACGGCGTGACCGCCTGGGTGCTGGCCTCGATCCCTCGCGCCTCGCTGCTCAGCATGGTGCCGCATGCCGACGACCGCCCGGTGACGCGGCTCGACCCGGCAAACCCCGCCGTCCGGCATCTGGAACGCACGATCGACTTCCTGCTGCAATCCGAGGAGCTGGACGGAGAGCCGGCGCTTTCGCGGCAGGCCGGGACGGCGCTGGCCGATCTGATGGTGCTGGCGCTGGGAGCCAAGGGCGATGCCGCGGAGATCGCGACCGGCCGCGGGCTGCGCGCGGCACGGCTTCGCGAAGCCGTGGCGGTGATCGAGGCGCGTTTTGCCGATCCGGCGCTGTCGACGGAGATGGTCGCCCGCGCGATCGGTCTGTCGCGTCGCTATCTCAACACGCTTCTGCTGGAGAGCGGCCGCACCTTTGCCGAACGCGTGCTGGAGCTGCGCCTGCAGAAGGCATCCGCCATGCTGTCGGATATCCGCAACGACGCCACGAGGGTGAGCGACATCGCGCTCGCCGCGGGGTTCAACGACGTGTCCTATTTCAACCGGCGGTTCCGGGTTCGGTTCGGCGCTTCGCCCACGCAATATCGCGGCGGGTAGGGCGGGGGCCTGTCAGGCGGAGAGCTGGTCCACCGCGCCAGCCATATCGTCCAGGATCGGGCAGTCCGGCCGGTGGTCGCCGTGGCAGGCGTGGATCAGTGTCTGCAGCGTCGAGCGCATCGACTGTAATTCGCGCACCTTCTCCTCGATCGCCCTGACATGGGCGGCGGCGATCTCGCGCACGTCGTGGCTGGCGCGGTCGCGGTCCTGATAGAGCGCCATCAGCTGCCTGCAATCGTCGATTGAGAAGCCGAGGTTGCGCGCGCGGCGCAGGAAGGCGAGCCGGTGGATGTCCTCGCCGGAGTAATCGCGATAGCCGTTCCCGGCCCGCGCCGGACGGATCAGGCCGATCTCCTCATAGTAGCGGATGGTCTTGGCCGGCAGGCCGGAACGCTCGGCGGCATCTCCGACATTCATGGCGCTCTCCTCGAATTCCAGGCGGCTCTCTGAGTCGCCTCATTGATTTTGCTTCACAATCCCGTGAGGCCTGTTGCGGAAATGCCGCAGTTCGGCACTTACCAGCACGTAAGGTCTTGCATATAGGCAGTGCGCGCTTGGCAAGCAAAAGAAATGCCAGCATGAATGATGGCAAGAAGGCGGCCGACTCGTGCCGCTGCCATAGAGACGGGGCGTCGGACCTATTCATGCGCTTGAAGTCATTTGCAATCCTCGCCGCTCTTGCGCTGTCGACCGCGATCAGCGGGTGCAGCACCATCGGTGGGCAAATGTTCACCAACAACTATGGCGCGATGACCGATGCCGGTTATCAGCTGCCGCGCATCCCGATCGAGAAGGTCCCCGCCAGGTACCACCGCCAGGAAGTGCGGTATGATTCTTCGGAGAAGCCGGGCACCATCATCGTCGATACCCAGAACAAGTTCCTCTATTTCATCGAGGGCGACGGCATGGCGATGCGCTATGGCATCGGCGTCGGCCGCGAGGGTTTCGAGTGGCACGGCACGGCCCATATCGCGCTGAAGCGCGAATGGCCGACCTGGACGCCGCCTTCGCAGATGATCAAGCGCCAGCCCGAGCTCGCCAAGTTCGCCGGCGGCATGGAGCCGGGCCTGAAGAACCCGCTCGGCGCGCGCGCCATGTATCTCTTCAACAAGGGCGGCGACATGGGCTACCGCCTGCATGGCAGCCCGGAATGGTTCTCGATCGGCAAGGCGATGTCGTCGGGCTGCATCCGGCTGATGAACCAGGACATTATCGATCTCTACGACCGCACGTCGGTCGGCGCCAAAGTCATCGTGATGTGATCACGAAGGCCGAGGCCAAAAGCTTTCGCAAGCGGACCGTCTAGGCAACAACAAGACGTCCAAGAACAGAAAACCGGGCTGGGGGCCCGGTTTTTTGTTTTTGTGGTTTGCTGGAATATCGCGGCGCGACGCCCTTTTAAGAGTTCGCCCTGCTGAATCCATATGGCTTGGTTTTCGAGAACCGGAGCGGAGCGTACTTTAAGTACGTAAGCACCGGAAGCGCAGAAAACCGAGCCAGATGGTCAGCGGGGTAGAACTACAATGGCGTCAGGCGACCTGCTCGACCTGCTGGACCTCCGGAACGAAGTGGCGAAGCAGGTTCTGGATGCCATGTTTCAGCGTCGCCGTCGAGGACGGGCAACCGGCGCAGGCGCCCTTCATATGCAGGAACACGGTGCCGTTCTCGAAGCCGCGGAAGGTGATGTCGCCGCCATCCTGGGCGACCGCCGGGCGCACACGCGTGTCGAGCAGTTCCTTGATGGTCAGCACCAGCTCTTCGTCTGCCTTGTCGTAGAACTCGCCGGTCTCGCCGACGTCGCTCGTCGGAGCGGTCGAGGCCATGACCGGCGCGCCGGACATGAAGTGCTCCATGATGGCGCCGAGGATCGCCGGCTTCAGGTGCTGCCAGTCCGGGCCGTCCTTGGTCACGGTGATGAAATCATAGCCGAAGAAAACGCCGGTGACGCCCGGGATCTCGAACAGACGGCCGGCCAGCGGCGAAGCCTCCGCCGCGGCTTCGGCGTTGCGGAAATCGGCCGTGCCTTCGCGCAGCACTTCCTTGCCCGGCAGGAATTTCAGCGTCGCCGGGTTCGGCGTCGATTCGGTCTGGATGAACATGGGTATCTCCAGGCCCTTCGCGGGCCGATAGTTTGGAATAATTCTAAATAGGCTCTATCGGCTGGACATTCAAGCGAAACGCGTCGCTAGGAACGGCTGGCTGGCGGAATGTTTTTTCGACCCCTCATCCACTTGAGATGTGTTGAGATTCAGGTCAGGCCGAGTCGAGAACGGTGGTTTCGAGAACCGGAGCGGAGCGTACTTGAAGTACGTGAGCACCGGAAGCGCAGGAAACCGCCGTTCGCAGGCCGGCCTCACCTGAATATCAGCACATCTCAGGCTAAGCTGTCGATCTCCTCATCCGACAGATTCTGCGGCACCACCGTCACCGGGATGGGGAAAGCGGCGCCCTTGCCGGCCACCGCGCCGACCAGCGGCCCGGGGCCTTCCTTGCCGGCGCCAGCCGCCAGCACCAGGATGGCTATGTCCTGGTCGTCCTCGATCAGCTTGTGGATTTCTTCCGTGGGCTTGCCTTCGCGCACCACCAGCTCCGGCTCGATCCCGACATGCTGACGCACCTTGTTGGCGTAGCCGTCGAGCGCTGCGCGGGCTGTCGCCGTGGCTTCCTCGCGCATGATCTTTTCCACGCCCAGCCAGTGCTGGAAATCGTCCGGCTCGATGACGTAGAGCAGCACCAGCACGCCGCTGGTATGCTGCGCCCGTTTCGAGGCGTAAGCGACGGCGCGCTCGCATTCCGGCGTATCGTCGATGATCGCCAGGAATTTTCTGCGATGCCCGGCTTCTCGGCTGAGGCGTTTGGAGACCATGTCTATCTGCTCGGTATGGTTTCGGCCGCAATCTGCCACTGCCGCGAACCGGCGGCAAGCCGCCGTCCGGCGTGACGGTGGTCCCTGGAGCAATTCCAGGAGACTGGTCGATCAGTCCTGCAGCAGGCCGATGATGTCGCGCACCGTCTTCATCGTGCCCTCGGCGAGCCCCCGCGCCCTGTTGCCGCCATCCTTGAGCACGGCGTCGACATAGGCGCGATCACCCTCGATGCGGCGCATCTCGGAAGCGATCGGCGCCAGCTTCTCCACGGCAAGGTCGGCCAAAGCCGGCTTGAACACGGAGAACTGCTGGCCGCCATATTCCTTCAGCACGTCTTCCTTCGAGATCTCGGCGAGGCCGGCATAGATGCCGACGAGGTTTTCGGCCTCAGGCCGGCTTTCCAAGCCGTCTATCTCGCTCGGCAAGGCTTCCGGGTCGGTCTTGGCCTTGCGGATCTTCTTCGAGATCGTATCGGCATCGTCCGTCAGGTTGATGCGCGACAGGTCCGACGGGTCCGACTTCGACATCTTCTTCGAGCCGTCGCGCAGGCTCATGATACGCGCCGCCGGACCGCCGATGACCGGTTCGGTGATCGGGAAATAGCCGTTCACCGTCTCTTCGCCGACTTGCATCTCGACGCCGACGCCGAGCGCCGCGATCTTCTCGGAGAAGTCGTTGTTGAATTTCTGGGCGATGTCGCGGGTGAGCTCCAGATGCTGCTTCTGGTCCTCGCCCACCGGCACATGGGTGGCGCGGTAAAGCAGGATGTCGGCGGCCATCAGGCTCGGATAAGCGAGCAGGCCGAGCGAAGCGTTCTCGCGGTCCTTTCCGGCCTTGTCCTTGAATTGCGTCATCTTGTTCATCCAGCCGATGCGCGCCACGCAGTTGAAGATCCAGGCCAGCTCGGCATGCTGCATGACCCGCGACTGGTTGAAGACGATGTGCTTCTTGGGGTCGATGCCGGAGGCGAGGAACGCCGCGGTGATCGAGCGCGTCTGGTCGCCGAGATCCTGATGGACGAGCTGCGCCGTCAGCGAATGCAGGTCGACGACGCAGTAGATGCAGTCGGACTGTTCCTGGAGGGCGACGAATTTCTTGATGGCGCCGAGATAATTGCCGAGATGCAGGTTGCCGGTCGGCTGGACGCCAGAAAAGACGAGTGGCTTGAAGGCGGACATGAGTTCCTCATGGCTTGTGGAGGGCCGTATAAACATGATTCCAAAAAGTTGCAGACTTTTTGGAGCCAATCATGCGGCTGGAGACCGCGCGCGGCGAAAGTCTTTCGACGGCGGGCTTATGGACCAACCCGAGGGCGGGAGCAAGTACCGACGACAGGCGAGGTGGCAGGCTGACTATTCGTCGAGATTGGGCTTGGACGCCGACGCGGCCTTTGCCTCGCCTCGCTTCACGTTCCGGCGGATCATGCCGAAATCGGCGCCGCCGGTGCCGAAGGCGGCGATGAAGTAGAGCGCCGCTCCCCCGGCAACGAGCGCAAGCACGGTCGTCGCCTTCACCACCAGCGGTGAACCCGGTCCGATCTGCGTGGCAAAATGGCGCTCAGCGAAGTAAAGCGCGACGGCCATGATCACAGCCGACAGCACCAGCCTCGGGATGCGCTTCAGCAGGGGGATGTCGCGGCCCCAATGACCGCGCCTGATCAGCATGGCGAGCAGCATCAGCGCGTTGACCCAGCCCGCGACGGCCGAAGCCACCGCGATGCCCGGAGCGCCCATCGACGGGAATAAGGTCAGCGCCGTTGCGACATTCACGCCGACGGAGATGGCGGCGAAGATCATCGGCGTGCGCGTGTCCTCGCGCGCGAAATAGCCCGGCGTGAAGGCCTTGATCAACACGAAGGCAGGCAGGCCGAGGCCGAAGACCGCCAGGATGGAGGCGACGACCGGCGTCGAGTGGTTGGCGGCGAAGGCGCCGCGCTCATAGACCAGCCGCACGATCGGTTCCGACATCACCCACAGCGCCGCCGCCGCCGGCAGCGTTATGAACAAGGTGAACTCGACCGACCGGTTCTGCAGGTTGGCGGCTTCGATCAGATTGCCCGATTTCAGCGCCCGCGACAGCTCCGGCAACAGCACGATGGCGACCGCAACGCCGACGACGCCGAGCGGCAGCTGGTAGATGCGGTCGGCATAGGCGAGCGACGACACGGCGCTGTTCTGACCCGAGGCGATCGCCGTGCCGATCAGCTGGTTGATCTGGGTGATGCCGCCGGTGATCGCCGCCGGCAGCGCCAGGACCAGGAGCCGCTTGACGTTCGGCGTCATCTTCGGCCGGCGGAAGCCGATCGAGATGCCGGCATAGCGCACTGCCACCCACACGATCGCCAACTGAACGATGCCCGCCGCCAGCACGCCCCAGGACAGCCCGAAGCCGACATCATGCGCGTCCAGCCCATGATACCAGGCATAGGCGAGCACGCTGATCAGGATGATGTTGAGGAAGGCGGGTGCGATCGCCGCGGCGAAATAGCGGCGCAGCGAGTTCAGCATGCCCGCCATCATGGCGCCGAGCGACATGCAGATCAGATAGGGAAACATGATCGTCGCAAGCGTGACGGTCGTCTCGAACTTGCCCGGCGTGCTGGCAAAGCCCGGAGCCACCAGGTAGCGGACGATCAGCGGCATCGCCAGTTCCATGAGGACGGTGAGCGCCAGCAGCACCGAGAACAGAACCCCGAAAACCTCCTCCGAGAAGCGCTTGGCTCCCTCCGTGCCGTGCTGTTCGATCTCCTTGGCGAACAGCGGCACGAAGGCGGCGTTGAAGGCGCCTTCGGCGAACAGCCGGCGGAAGGTGTTGGGGAGCTGGAAGGCGGCATTGAAGGCGTCGGCGACCGGCCCGGTGCCGAGCGCCGCCGCCATCAGCATCTCACGGCCGAAGCCCAGCGCGCGGCTCATCAGCGTGCCGGAGGCGACGGTGGCGAATTTCTTGACTAGGCTCATGCTGGGGACGACTGCCAGAAAAATTGCGTCAAATGGATGGTCACTCGGCCGCCGCCTTGGCCCTGCCGTTGCGTTCGGACGAATTGCCTTCCAGCGTATCGATCAGCCGCTTGTGGATGGCGGCGGTGCGCGTCGGGCTGTCGATCTTCTGGCCGGTGAGGTCGGTGACGTAGAACGTGTCGATGACCTTCTCGCCGAAGGTGGTGATATGCGCCGAGGCGATGTCGAGCGACAGGTCGGACAGCGTCCCGGTGATCTCGGAGAGCAGCCCCGGCCGGTCCAGTCCCTCGACCTCGATCACCGAGAAGCGGTTCGACAGCGTGTTGCGGATTTCGGCGCGCGGCGGAATGCGGAACGCCTTGGCCCCGCGCTTCGGCTTGGTGCGCTTCTCGATCATCTCGGGCAGCCAGCTCTTGCCGGACAGCACGTCCTCGATCAACCGGCCGACGCGCTCGGCGCGGCGGCGTTCGTCCTCGTCGAGGTCGAACTCCCGGGAGATCAGGATGGTGTCCAGCGCGCGCCCGTCCGAGGTGGTGAAGATCTGCGCGTCGACGATGTTGCCGCCGGCCGCGGCACAGGCCCCTGCGATGATCGAAAGCAGGCGCGGATGGTCCGGCGCCAGCACGGTGATCTCGGTCACCGCTTCGAACTCATGCGTCTTGACCATGGTGGCGAGCTTCTTGCCGGCCGCATCCGCCTCGCGGACGAATTCGGCATGGCGCAACTGGTCGGACAGGTCGACGGTCAAGAGGTAGTTCTCGTAATGCTGCGCGACATAGCGCCTGCGCTCCTTCGCCGGCCAGGCGGACAGCGCCTCGGCCAGCCGCTCGCGCGCCGCCGTCGTGCGCTCGGCGCGCGAGACTTCCGAGAAGCCGCCGGTCAGCAACAATTCGGTCTCGAAATAAAGCGTGCGCAGCAACTGGCCCTTCCAGCCGTTCCACACACCTGGTCCGACGCCCCTGATGTCGCAGACGGTGAGGATCAAAAGCAGCTTCAGCCGCTCGACCGACTGCACGATCGAGGCGAAATCCTCGATGGTCTTGCGGTCGTTGAGGTCGCGCGTCTGCGCCGTCATCGACATCACGAGGTGGTTCTCGACCAGCCAGGCGACCGTCTCGGTATCGGCCGCCGACAGCCCCATATGCGGACAGATGCGCCGGGCGATCCGGGCTCCGGCTTCCGAATGGTCCTCCGGCCGGCCCTTGGCGATGTCGTGCAAAAGCACCGCGACATAAAGCGCCTCGCGGCTCTTCTTCAGTCCCGGCATCAGCGAATGCGACAGCGGATGCACTTTCGCGCCGTCGCCGCGCTCGATTTCGGCCAAAACGCCGATGCAGCGGATCAGATGCTCGTCCACCGTGTAGTGGTGGTACATCGAGAACTGCATCATGGCGACGATCTTGCCGAAGTCCGGGATCAGCCTGCCGAGCAGTCCCGCCTCGTTCATGCGCCTGAGATTGAGCTCGGCATTGCGGTCCGAGGTCAGGATGTCGAGGAACAGCCGATTGGCTTCCTCGTCGCGCCGCAGCGACTTGTTGACCAGGCCAAGCGAGCGGGTGAGCAGCTTCAGCGCATCGGGATGGAACTCCAGCCCATGCTTGTCGGCGAACCAGAACAACCTGAGCAGGTTGACCGGGTCGCGCTCGAACACGCTGTCATCGGCGATATTGATGCGGTGGTTGTCGACGATGAAATCGGACGTGCCGGCAAGCTTGCGCTTGCGCCGCTGGAAGGTGAGGAAGATACGGTTGAAGCCGGGCACGTGCTTGGCCTGCTCTTCCTCGAGCGCCGCACAGAAGATGCGGGTCAGGTCGCCGACATCCTTGGCGACGAGGAAATAGTGCTTCATGAAGCGCTCGACGGCCGACAGGCCGGGATGCGTGGTGTAGCCGAGCCGCTCGGCGATCTCGCGCTGGATGTCGAAATGCAGCCGCTCCTCCGCCTTGCCGGTGAGGAAATGCATGTGGCAGCGTACCGCCCACAGGAAATCCTCGGCCTTCTGGAACTCGCGATATTCGGCCTCGGTGAAGACGCCCTTCTCGACCAGCTCCTCGCCGGTGCGCACGCGGTAGAAATATTTGCCGATCCAGAACAGCGTCTGCAGGTCGCGCAGCCCGCCCTTGCCGTCCTTGACGTTGGGTTCGACCAGATAGCGGCTTTCGCCGGCCTTGGCGTGGCGATCGTCGCGCTCGGCAAGCTTGGCCTGCACATATTCCGGCCCGGTCGTGCGCACCACTTCATGGTCGAAGCGGGTGAGCAGCTCGTCATAGAGCTTGCGTTCGCCCCACAGGTATCGCGCTTCCAGGATAGAGGTGCGGATGGTGATGTCGCCGCGCGAGAGCCTGAGGCACTCGTGGATGTTGCGGGTGGCGTGGCCGACCTTCAGCCCCATGTCCCACAGCATGTAGAGCATGTATTCGACGATCTGCTCGCCCCAAGGCGTCTGCTTGTAGGGCAGCAGGAACAGGAGATCGATGTCGGAGCCCGGCGCCAGCGTGCCGCGGCCATAGCCGCCGACGGCCACGACAGCCATGCGCTCGGCCGCCGACCGGTTCTTGACCCGGTAGACATGGGTGGCGGCGAAATCATAGAGCGCCCGGATCAGCTCATCCATCAGATGCGAGAGCCGCTCGGCGCAGGCATTGCCGCCGCCATCCTGCATAAGCATGGCCTCGGCGATCTTTCGTCCTTCCGCCATCCTGCCCTTGAGCAATTGGAGGACAGCCGCGCGAACAGCGGCCCCCGAGCCGTCGCCGGCGCTTGCCGCCGTCAGCGCGGTCAGGTCGCGGCGCAGCGCGTCGCCATCGATCATTTCGTCGAGTTTCAGGGAGATCTTTGCCATTCGGCGGCGTCTATAGCCTGTTTTCGCGGCGCTGTGTATGGGGCGGGCCGCCACGTTTCCAGTCGTATGCGATAGACGCTATGGGCAACTGAAAGGCGAAAGTCTAAAAATCCGAACCGCCCCTTGACCTTCCAGTAGCTGGAAGGACTACCTCCGCCTCAAGTTCGAAAATTTGAGGCGTTGTCATGAGCCATTCCGACCACCACCATCACCGTCATAAGCATGGCGGAGCCTGCTGTTCCGCCAAGGATGCCGCGCCTGCCGCCGATGCAGTGATTCGCGATCCTGTCTGCGGGATGATGGTCGATCCGGCGGGCGGCAAGCCGACGGCCGAGCACGGCGGCCGGACGTTTCATTTCTGCAGCGAACGCTGCCGGACGAAATTCCAGGCCGAGTCTCAAGCATATCTTGCGGCCACCGACCCCGTCTGCGGAATGAATGTCGACCGCGCGAGCGCCAAGCACTTCGTTCGCCACGAAGGGCAGGGCTTCTACTTCTGTTCGGCGGGCTGCAAGGGCAAGTTCGAGGCGGAGCCGGCAAAATACCTTGCCGGGCGGCCCGAGCCGCAGCCGATGCCGAAGGGCACCCAATACACCTGTCCGATGCATCCCGAGATCGTCCGCGACAAGCCCGGCTCCTGCCCGATCTGCGGCATGGCGCTGGAACCGATGGGCGTTCCGACCGGCGACGAAGGCCCTAACCCCGAGCTCGTCGATTTCACGCGCCGGTTCTGGGTCAGCGCTGCGCTCTCCCTGCCGCTGCTGATCGTCGCCATGGCGCCGATGCTGGGTTTCAGCTTCGAAAACCTCGTCGACGGCCGCACCAAGACCTGGGTGGAGCTGGCTCTGGCGAGCCCCGTGGTGTTGTGGGCGGCGTTTCCGTTCTTCCATCGCGGCTGGGAATCGATCCTTAACCGCAGCCCAAATATGTGGACGCTGATTTCGCTGGGTGTGGGTGCCGCCTATCTCTTCAGCCTCGTCGCGACGCTGTTCCCGGATGTCTTCCCGCATCAGTTCCGCGGTCATGACGGCGCCGTCCCGGTCTATTTCGAGGCCGCCGCCGTCATCGTCGCGCTGGTCTTCCTCGGCCAGGTGCTGGAACTCAGAGCTCGCGAGCGCACCGGCTCGGCCATCCGCGCCCTGCTCGACCTTGCGCCGAAGACAGCGAGGCTGATCGGCGCCGACGGCTCCGAGAAGGACGTGCCGCTCGACAGCGTCAAGACCGGAGATCGGCTTCGCATCCGCCCTGGCGACGCGGTGCCGGTCGACGGCACCGTGCTGGAGGGACGCTCGGCGATCGACGAATCCATGATCACCGGCGAGCCGCTGCCGGTCGAGAAGACGCAAGGCGATGCGCTTACCGGCGGCACGCTGAACAGACAAGGCTCGCTGGTCATGCGCGCCGAGAAGGTCGGCGCCGAAACCACGCTGTCGCGCATCGTCGAGCTGGTCGCCAAGGCGCAGCGCTCGCGCGCGCCGATCCAGGGGCTGGCCGACCGCGTGTCCTTCTATTTCGTTCCAGCCGTCGTGCTGGTCGCGGTCATCGCTTTCATTGCCTGGGCGGCCGTCGGCCCCGAGCCGAGCCTGATCTTCGCCATCGTCTCGGCAGTGTCGGTGCTGATCATCGCTTGCCCTTGCGCGCTTGGTCTCGCGACGCCGATGTCGATCATGACCGCGACCGGGCGCGGCGCGCATGCCGGCGTGCTGATCAAGGAGGCCGCGGCGCTGGAACGTTTCGCCGCCGTCGACACGCTGATCGTCGACAAGACCGGCACGTTGACTGAGGGCAAGCCCAGGCTCACCGATGTCGTCGCGGCCGGCGGCATCGAGGAGAATGAGTTGCTCGGCCTCGCCGCCGCGCTCGAAAAGGGTTCGGAGCATCCGCTGGCCGAGGCGATCGTCGAGGGCGCCACCGCGCGCGGTCTGAAGCTCGCCGATGCCGTCGATTTCGAAGCCGTCACCGGCAAGGGCGTTTCGGGCACGGTGTCGGGCCGGAAGGTCGCGCTCGGCAATGCGGCGATGATGGCGGATCTCGGCATGGAGGCGCCGGCGGCCAGTGCCGGGGCGCTGCAGGCCGACGGCAAGACGGCCATGTTCGTGGCTGTCGACGGCAGCTTCGCCGGCTTGGTCGCCGTGGCCGATCCCGTGAAAGCGACGACGGCCGAGGCGATCAAGGCGCTGCATGACAAGGGCCTGCGCATCATCATGGCGACGGGCGACAACGAGCGCACCGCGAAAGCCATCGCCGGCAGGCTGGGCATTGACGAGATCCGTGCCGGCCTGCTGCCGGACGGCAAAAGCGCGCTGGTGGCAGAACTGCGCGGCCAAGGCGCTGTCGTTGCGATGGCCGGCGACGGCGTCAACGACGCGCCGGCCTTGGCCAGCGCCGATGTCGGCATCGCCATGGGCACCGGCGCCGATGTCGCGGTCGAAAGCGCCGGCATCACGCTGGTCAAGGGCGATCTCAACGGCATCGTCAGGGCCCGCACGCTCGCCCAGGCGACGATCCTCAACATCCGCCAGAACCTGTTTTTCGCCTTCCTCTACAACGTGCTCGGCGTGCCGGTCGCGGCCGGCGTGCTCTACCCGCTCACCGGCACGCTGCTGTCGCCGATGCTCGCGGCTGCGGCGATGAGCCTGTCGTCGGTATCGGTGATCGGCAACGCGCTGCGGCTGAGAACGATGAAACTCTGAGCAAAACACCCAGATACGAAATCCAACAGAAGGAGACCTGAATGACCCTGGCCAAGAAAATCGTGCTGCTGCTGATGGCCGCCGGAATGCTGCTTGCCGTCTTCCTCGAAAGCGTGCCGGCCTCGTCGGAGGAGATGAAGCACGACATGTCCAAGATGGCGATGGGCGCCCAGAGCCCGGCCACCGTCGGCTACGAGGCGGCGATGAAGAAGATGCACAAGGACATGATGATCAAATACACCGGCAATGCCGATGTCGATTTCGTCCGCGGCATGATCCCGCATCATCAGGGCGCCATCGACATGGCCAAGGTGGTGATCGCCAACGGCAAGGACCCGGAAATCCGCAAGCTCGCCGAAGGCGTCGTCGCGGCGCAGGAAGCCGAGATCAAGGAAATGCAGGACTGGCTCGCCAAGCATCCGGTGAAGTAGCCGCTGCGGGAATTCAAGGCAGCCCCAGAATCCGGACAGCCACGAGCCTTCGGTCTGGATTTCCGGCCAAGGCTGTGCTGCGATCCGGCCTCACACGGAGAAAGCCATGACCTCGTCGATCAGAACCTTGAAGCTGCCGTCTGGCGAAGCCGTTCCGGTGCTGGGTCAAGGCACCTGGAAAATGGGTGAGGATCGGCGTCGCCGTGCCGATGAGGTCGCGGCGCTGAAGCTGGGGCTCGACCTTGGCATCACGCTGATCGACACCGCCGAGATGTATGCCAGCGGCGGTGCCGAGGAAGTGGTGGCGGAGGCCATCGCCGGGCGCCGCGACGAGACCTTCCTGGTCTCCAAGGTGCTGCCCTCCAACGCCTCGCGCGCCGGCGTGAAGCGCGCCTGCGAGAACAGCCTGAAACGGCTCGCCACCGACCGCATCGATCTCTATCTGCTGCACTGGCCGGGCAGCGTGCCGCTCTCCGAAACCGTGGAGGCGTTCGAGGCGCTGAAGGCCGAAGGCAAGATCCGCCACTGGGGCGTCAGCAATTTCGACACCGACGAGATGGAGGATCTGGTCGGCCTGCCGCGTGGCGGCAACGTCCAGACCAACCAGGTGCTCTACAATCTGTCGCGGCGCGGCCCGGAATTCGATCTGGCCCCCTGGTGTGCAGAGCGCGGCATTCCGCTGATGGCCTATTCGCCGGTCGAGCAGGGCGCGCTGGCGCGCAACGCCCGGCTCGAGGCAGTCGCTGCCCGGCATAACGCCACCGCGGCGCAGATCGCGCTTGTCTGGGTCATGGCGCAGCCAGGTGTCATCGCCATCCCGAAGGCCAGCCGGCAGGAGCATGTCCGCCAGAACGCCGCCGCGCTCGACATCAAGCTGACGGCGCAGGATATCGCCGATCTCGACCGCGCCTTCCCGCCGCCGACGCGCAAGCGCGGGTTGGAGATGATCTAGCCGAAACCCAGGTTGAAAGAGAGCAAGCGTGGAACGAATTTCAGACGGGCCCTTTCACGCGACCTACAAGATCGGCGACATCAAGGTCACCTCGCTGCGCGACGGTTACGTCGATATGCCGGTCCGGCGGCTGCGCCAGCCGGGAGACAAGCCTTTCGGCGACGATTTCCCGTCGCAAGTACCGCTCTTCGACGGCGCGCTCAGATTGTCGGTCAATGCCTTTGCCATCGACGACGGCGAAGCAATCACGCTGATCGACACGGGATCCTCGAACGCCTGGCACCCGACGATGGGGTTCCTGCCGAAGGCGCTGAGCGAGGCGAAGATCGCTGTCGATCGGATACGTACGGTTGCCTTCACCCATACGCATCTCGACCATATCCACGGGCTCGTCCTTCCGGACGGCCGCGAGGGCTTCCCGCAACTCTCCCGCTTGCTTGTCCCTCGAGCCGAGCTCGACATGTTTCGGTCGGTAGCGAGGTTGAGCCGCTTCTATGATCGAGCAGAACCTTCAGACCCCGGGCAGCGCCTGAGCGCGAACATCGAGGCGGTCGCCGCTGTTGGCCACGAAATCGGTCACACCGGCTTCCATGTCACCAGCGGCGGCGAGACATTGCTGGTCTGGGGCGACCTCGTGCATGTGCCCTCGCTCCAGTTCGACCGGCCTGAGATCACTTGGGAATTCGACGCCGACCAGGAACAGGCGCGGGCAACCCGGCTGCGTATCTTGGCGCTTGCCGCCGACAGCGCTTGGTGCGTTGCCGGCGCGCATCTCGATTCCCCCGGCGTCGGCCGGGTTTCCCGAACCGAAACGGGTTTCCGCTTCGAAGGTTTGTAGGAGCCGGGCTAGATCTTGGCCGGCAGCCCAAGCCGCATCCGCTGTCGGCGCAAGGCCCTCGAAAATACATCGAGGTCGTTGGCGGCGCGGGCAAGCGTGAGTGCGCCCTGAATGGCGGCGACGGCCTCCTCGGCCAACTCGCTGGCTTCGCCCGGTGGATGTCCGGATCGCTCCAGAGCGCGGGCAAGATGCACGACCCAGCGGCCGAAATAGCTTCCAATCTGGCCGGCGAAGAGGGCGCGCGATTCATCGAGCGCGAAGGCTCCGATGAGGCAAACCCGGCGCCCCGAGCGGAAATAGCTGTCGGTCGCCTCGAGCATCTGCCCGATCCCGGCCAGCGGCTCGACGGCGTCGCGCAAGGGCACGAAGACATTGTCCTCGAACCAGCCGTCTATATGGGCAATGACGGCCCGAGCCATCTCTTCCTTGCCGCCGGGAAAGAAGTGGTAGAGGCTTCCCTTGCCGAGTCCCGTCGCCTCACCGATCAGGGTCAGGCTGGCGCCCTCATAGCCATGCTCGCGGAACACCTCGGCAACGATCCCCAGCAGCTGGTCGCGATCTGGCGCGATGCGCCGCATCCACTCGGCCCTCTAGAGCCCGAGCTCGGAAAGGCCGGGATGGTCGTCCGGCCGGCGGCCGAGCGGCCAGTGATATTTCCGCTCGCTTTCAGTGATCGGCAGGTCGTTGATGCTCGCCACGCGTCGGCGCATCAGCCCTGCCTCGTCGAATTCCCAGTTCTCGTTGCCGTAGGAGCGGAACCAATGCCCGCTGTCGTCGCGCCATTCATAGGCGAAGCGCACCGCGATCCGGTTCTCGTTCCAGGTCCAGACCTCCTTGATCAGGCGATAGTCCAGCTCGCGCGCCCATTTGCGCTGGAGGAAGCCGACGATCTCGCCGCGGCCGGAGACGAATTCGGCCCGGTTCCGCCAGATGCTGTCCTCGGTATAGGCGAGCGACACCCGTTCCGGGTCGCGGCTGTTCCAGGCGTCCTCCGCAAGGCGCGCCTTTTGCGCTGCCGTTTCGGCCGTGAAGGGCGGCAATGGCGGGCGGCTCATGAAATCTCCTGTCGGTTTCGATCATCGATAACCGACATTGTACCGATCGGTACAATGAGTCAACACAGCTTCTGTTCTTCGCGGCGCCTCAGACGGCTGGACTTATCGAATCTCGGTTTTCAGCCTTTCAAAGGCATCCCGGACATATCCTGCCAGCGGATGCTTGGCTTGTTGCTGCTGCCATGTTTCCACGGCCAGGCGCAACGCCACGACCGCCACCAGGGAAACCAGCCGCAGACCGTTGCGTGCCTGGTCCGGCCGCAACTCGCATAAGCCGTCGAAAATGGCTTGTTCGAGCTGCAGGTAGTCCGCGTGCGTGCGCGAGCGCAGCGTCTTGCTTTCCCGCATGATCTTGGCGGTCGCCATCATCTCCGATCCTTGGACACTGCCGGCAAGATTGAGCAATGCGCTTCGGGCGACGTCGATCGCCGATCCGGTCGGTGGCTCGCCAAGGATCATGGCTTTGACCATGCTCGCGTAGTTGCCCAGAGACGCAAGCAGAACCTCGTCCTTGCTCTTGAAATAGTGGAAGAACGTCCGGCGCGAGATGCCGGCGGCCGCGGCTATCTCGTCAAGCGTGGTCGCGTCGTAGCCGTTGGCCAGGAAAGCCTTCAGGCCGGCGTCGGCGATGCGGCGGGACGTTTCCCGCCGCTTCCGCTCGCGCAGGCCCTCCGGTTTTGGCGCATCGTTCATGGAGCGCTCCTGCCATGACATTTCCTCAAATGCGACAAGAAATTTGGCCCACATTCAAGTCCCGTCGCCACGCCTCGCCATAATGGCGCCATCAATTTATTGCACTGAGTGCAATTATTGACGCTCCCCAGCACGCCCCGCCGGCGCACCCAGACAGAGGCATCCATGGCAGCTTGCTTGCGTTCCCGTCGCGAGGCTCACGTCAGTCGTGCCCCCGTCGATCCGCGCGCGTGTCGCGCGGACCTCCGTATGAGATGGCCGGTTGTGCTGGCCTTGAGCATGCTCGCCGTCGGCTGCGCGGCCGCGCCGCTCGATCAGGTGGGCTCGCTGCAATCCTATGACGAGCTGAACCGTCGGACAGTTTGTTAGCCGCTCACTAATGCGGGTGAGCAAGGACGACGTGCTTGCGGCAAAGACCGTTCGGATCATTCCGACGGGCTTCTCGCAGTCCGCCGGCGGAAGATCGACTTTGTCTCCAGCGCAGCGCAGCCTTGTCGCCAACGCTGTCGACAGGACGCTCTGCTCGGGCTTGAGCCAGCGCTTCCGGGTGGTCGATCTGACCGAGCCCGCCGACCTGACGGTCCATGCCATGGTGACGCCGACGAACGCTTTGGCGGTCGGCGTTTCGAAAGTCGCGTCCACGGCGGTTTCCGAAGCGATGCCCGAAGTCCGTGTTCCGGTTCCTCGCCTGCCGATCGGATTGGGCAGCCTGTCGCTCGAAGCCGAAGCGATTGATGACAACGGCAAGCAGGCGGCGGCGATGATCTGGGGGCGCGGCGCCAATGCCTTGCTGGATTCCGGCCGGGTCGCCCGCGAGGGCGACGCCTACGACCTGGCGGCGAAGTTCGGCGACGATTTCAGCAAGCTCCTGGTCACCGGCAAGACGCCGTTGAACAAGCTGCCGTCGCTGCCGACCAGGGCGGAATTGCGCGCCATGTTCGGCGGCGGGCCTAAATACCCCGCCTGCAAGGCCTTCGGAAAGTCGCCCGGTCTCGTCGGCTTCGTCGGCGATCGGATGGGATTGCCGCCGGCCTGGACCGACAAGGGAGCTGCGGTGCGCAATGACTGAGGCGGTGACGCAAATGCAGAAGAAGTCCCCGATGCCGCTTTCAGCTTTTCAACAAAGCAGAAGGATGCGCTTTCTTTGGCTGGTTGCTCCCGTCGTCCTGGCGCCGATCCTGCTTGCGGAGAGCGGGTGGCCGCAAGGCAGCACCTTTCGCGAAATGCTGGAATTTGCGGGTACCGTGCTGATCTTCATGTGTATCGGCGGCCGCTGCTGGGCATCGCTCTATGTTGGCGGACGCAAGAACCGTGAACTCGTCACAACCGGCCCCTATGCCTATACGCGCAACCCGCTCTATTTCTTCTCGGCCCTTGGACTGGCCGGCGTCGGGCTGACATTCGGGTCGCTGATCCTTTCGGCGTTTCTCTTTGCCTTCACCTGTCTGGTCTTTTCCTATGTCGCGATGCGCGAAGCGATCGCGCTGGACGCGATCTTTGGCGAGGCCTATTGGCGTTATTGTCGAAGCGTGCCGGCCTTCTTTCCCCGTCTGCGGCGCGATGACGACGACCTCTTAGGCCCGTCTCCCGTCACGTTCGATTCGGTGGCGCTGAGGCGGACCTCCATCGACAGCTCTTACTTTCTTGCGGCGATACTCGCGGTCGAATTGCTCGGCTGGTTCCAGTCGGCAGGGCTGGTGACGCCGATGTTCCGATTGTTTTGATTACCGATCCGCTAGCCCCTTCAGCCGGTAGAGCGCCTCCAGCGCCTCGCGCGGTGTCATCTCGTCCGGATTGATCGCGCCGAGCGCTTCGCCCAGCGCATCGCTCTTCACCGGCTTTGGCGCCTCGCGCTTCATCGCCACCGAAAACAGCGGCAGGTCGTCGACCAGCCGATTGGTCTTGCCGGAAACTTCGCCTTCTTCCAGTTGGTGCAGCACTTCCTTGGCGCGCCCGACCACCGCTTCAGGCAGGCCTGCCAGCCGCGCGACCTGCACGCCGTAGGAGCGGTCGGCCGCGCCCTTGCCGACCTCGTGCAGGAAGACGACGTCGCCTTCCCATTCCTTGACCCGCATGGTGACGTTGTGAAGCCGGGGCAATTTGCCGGCCAGCACCGTCATCTCGTGGAAATGCGTGGCGAAGATCGCCCGGCAGCGGTTCTTCTCATGCAGATATTCCACCGCCGCCCAGGCGATCGACAGCCCGTCGAAAGTCGCGGTGCCGCGGCCGATCTCGTCGAGGATGACCAATGCCCGCTCGCCAGCCTGGTTGAGGATCGCCGCCGTCTCGACCATCTCAACCATGAAGGTCGAACGTCCGCGCGCCAGGTCGTCCGAGGCGCCGACACGCGAGAACAGCCGGTCGACGACGCCGATATGGGCGCTTTCAGCCGGCACGAAGGAGCCGGTCTGGGCAAGGATGGCCATCAGCGCATTCTGCCTCAGGAACGTCGATTTACCGCCCATATTGGGACCGGTGAGCAGCCAGATCGCGCCGGCCTTGGCGCTGCCCTCGGGCGACAGGTCGCAATCATTGGCGACGAACGGCCCGTCGCCGGATCGCCTGAGCGCCTGTTCGACCACCGGATGACGCCCGCCCGAAATCTCGAAGGCGAGGCTCGAATCGACCAGCGGCCGGCACCAGCTTTCGTTTTCGGAAAGCAGCGCCAATGCCGCCGACACGTCCAGAACGGCAAGCGCCTCGGCGCCGGCGCGGATGCTGTCCGCCGCACCCACCACTTCCGCCGTAAGCCGGTCGAAGGCGGCGAGCTCGATGCCGAGCGCTTTGTCGGCGGCGTTGGCGATCTTCGATTCCAATTCCGCCAGTTCCGTCGTCGTGAAGCGCATGGCGTTGGCCATAGTCTGGCGATGGATGAAGCGCGCCTTGGCGGCGTCGCTGCCGGTCATGATCGAGTGATGGTTGGCCGTCACCTCGATGTAATAGCCGAGCACATTGTTGTGCCGGATCTTCAGCGAGCGGATACCGGTTTCCTCGATCAGCGAGCGTTCCAGCCCGGCGATCACCTTTCGCGATTCGTCGCGCAGCGCCCGCATCTCGTCGAGCTCGGCATTGTAGCTCGACCGCACGAAGCCGCCGTCGCGCTTGATCAGCGGCAGCTCGTCGTCGAGCGCTTCGCTGAGATGGCGGGCAAGCGCCTCGGGCAAGGCGAGGATCGCGGCAAGTGCTGCACCGAGCTCGGCGGGCAGGGCGGACGCCGAGAACAGTTCGGCGATCGCGCCTGCCGCCTCGAAACCGGCGCGCAGAGCACCCAGATCGCGCGGTCCGCCGCGGTTGAGCGCGAGCCTGGACAGCGCCCTCGGCATGTCGGCGACGCTTTTGAGGCTTGTCCGCAATCCTTGGCAGAGCCGTGTCTCGGAGCGGAAGAAGGAGACCGAATCCAGCCGTGCCGCGATCGTCGCCGGATCGGTCAGCGGCGCCATCAGCCGGTCGGCCAGCAATCGCGCGCCGCCGCCGGTCACGGTGCGGTCGATCGCCTTGAACAGCGAGCCGTCGCGGCTGCCGGACAGCGTGCGCAGCAGTTCCAGATTGGCGCGCGTCGCCGGGTCGATGAACAGCGTCGAGCCCTGCTCCTCGCGCTCGGGCCGCGACAGCGGCGGGCGTTCGGCTTTCTGCGTCTTCTCGACATAGGCGATGGCGCCCGAGATCGCCGACAGTTCCGCGCGCGAGAACGTGCCGAAGCTGTCCGGCGTCGCGACCTCGAAGAAGCGCGCGATGCGGCTTGTGGCCGACGCCGAATCGAACAGCGAAGGCGGCTGCGGATTGGCGACCCGGCCCAGCACATCGAATATCGGCCTGAGCTCCGGATCGTGGAAAACCGGCTCGGCGACGATCAGCTCGCGCGGGTCGACGCGGAAGATATCGGCAAGCAGCCGCTCGGCGCTCGTCTCGGCAACCCGGAAGGCGCCGGTCGAAATGTCGATCCAGGCCAATGCAAAGCCGGCCTGGCTGGTCGCCGCGCCGCCACCCTTGACGCGCCCCAGCGCCATCAGGAAGCTCGATTCCGAGGGTGCGAGCAGCTTGTCCTCGGTGATGGTGCCCGGCGTGACCAGCCGCACCACGTCGCGGCGCACCACCGATTTGGAGCCGCGTTTCTTGGCTTCGGCCGGGTCCTCGATCTGCTCGCAGACGGCAACGCGAAAGCCTTGTGCGATCAGCTTCTGCAGATAATCGTCCGCGGCGTGCACCGGCACGCCGCACATTGGGATGTCGTGGCCCTGGTGCTTGCCGCGCTTGGTCAAAACGATGCCCAGCGCCTGGCTTGCCTTCTCCGCATCCTCGAAGAACAGCTCGTAGAAATCGCCCATGCGGTAGAACAGCAGCGAATCCGGGTTCGCCGCCTTGATCTCGATGAATTGCTCCATCATCGGCGTGACGCCGCCCGTGGCGGGCGCAGGCGTCGTCGTCTCCTGGACGTCGGTGTCTGTCGGCATGTGCATGTTCATGCCCGAACGCTAGCAGATGTGGCAGCCCGGTTTAATGCCGGCGGCGCGAAAAGCAGGGGAAGACTGGGCGGTTGCCGCCATAAGCAGGACAGGTGTGGAAGGAATGTTGCCTCATGCCGTCGGCCCATGAGAACATGGTAGGGCGATGAAGAAGGACGGACACGAGACGTTCGAGGAAATGGTCGGCCCCGCCGGCTCGTCGCTCGGCCGTATTCGGCTTCTTGCCACCAACCGCGCCAATCGAACCAGAACCAAAATCAAGGCGTGGACGCGGATACGGTTGCCCTTCATCCTTCCGGCGCGCGGGCCGCTCTCAGGCCTCGATGGCGGCATCGATATGCCCGTCCATATCTTCAGTCGCGATCCGCTGATCTTCTACATACCTGTCGGCGGCCGGCGCCCGCTCTACGCGCTCGCTGCTTTCTGCCGGCGCCTGGCGCCACGGCGCGCTACCTTCCTTCTGATGCCGAACTGGACGCTGGAAAGGCCCGCCGTCGTCGAGCAGATACGCAAGGATCTCGCCTGGTTCGCCAGGGTCTGCCCCAACCATGAGCTGATCTTCCTTTGCAACACGGAGGAAGAGCGGCGCCTGATTGCAGGCGTTGGCGGCACAGCGATCTTCTCCAACCACAATCTGATGATTTCGGAAGACGTCTTCCGGCCGCTGCCGGACGTGCCGGTCGAGTACGATGCCGTCTACAACGGCCGCATCTCGCACACCAAGCGGCACTATCTCGCCTTCGAGATCGAAAGACTGGTCCATGTGACGTCCTCGATCGGCGAATTGCCGCCGGCCGGCGACCGCGCCTTCATCCGCCGCCTGCAGGCGCAATCGCCGCTTCACAGCATCGCCAATCCGCTCGTTGATGGCCTGCCCGGTCGGATGCCGTCGCAAGAGGTCAACCGCGTCTACAACCAGGCCGCGGTCGGGCTCTGCCTGTCGGTGGTGGAAGGGGCGATGTATTCCAGCATGGAGTATCTGTTGGCCGGCCTGCCCATCGTCTCGACACCGAGCATCGGCGGCCGCGATGTTTATTTCGATCCGGACTACTGCATTATCGCCGAGCCGGAGCCGGCCGCGATCCGCCGCGCGGTCGAGCGGCTTCGCGACCGCGCCATACCGCGGGAGGAGATACGCGGCCGCACGCTTGAAAGGGTAAAGGTGGAACGGCTGGAATTGATGGCCTATCTCTCGGCGCTTAAGCAACGCATGGGAAGCGATGATCCGCCCTTCTCCGAATGGCCGTTCGCCGGTACCTCTGGGCTGACGCGCTGGGCTCCGGTGCGCGAGCACCTGCGCGAGATTGCCGCGATCTCATCGGGCAAGATTTGACTGTCGCCGGCAACGCCGAGGAACATCGTCACTGCATGGCTTGGCGGTTTACAGCGGCGGAGTATGGCCTTAAGCCGGTAATTCAAACGAATGCGCTCGCCTCAAGAGCGCGAAATGGTGAGGAAAACGTCAGGCATCATGGCCAGGAAAACTGAAAGCAGCGGCCCCTCCGTCAGTGCCGAGGAGGCGCTGGAGTTCCACGCCATGGGACGGCCCGGCAAGCTGGAGATCGTCGCCACCAAGCCGATGGCGACACAGCGCGACCTGAGCCTGGCCTATTCGCCTGGCGTCGCCGTTCCCGTGCGCGCCATCGCCGAGGATCCGAGCCGCGCCTTCGACTACACGACGCGCGGCAACATGGTCGCCGTCATCTCCAACGGCACCGCCATTCTCGGCCTCGGCAATCTCGGCGCGCTGGCCTCCAAACCGGTGATGGAAGGCAAGGCGGTGCTGTTCAAGCGCTTCGCCGATGTCGATTCCATCGACCTTGAGGTCGCGACCGAGGACGCCGACGAGTTCATCAACTGCGTGCGCTTCCTCGGGCCGTCCTTCGGCGGCATCAATCTCGAGGACATCAAGGCACCGGAATGCTTCATCATCGAGCAGCGGCTGCGCGAGCTGATGGACATTCCCGTCTTTCATGACGACCAGCATGGCACGGCAATCATCTCGGCCGCCGGGCTGATCAATGCGCTGGAGGTCACCGGCCGCGACATGAAGACCACCAAGATGGTCTGCAACGGCGCGGGTGCGGCCGGCATCGCCTGCATCGAATTGATGAAGGCGATGGGCTTTGCGCCGGAAAACGTCACTCTGTGCGACACCAAGGGCGTGGTCTTCCAGGGCCGCACCGAAGGCATGAACCAGTGGAAGTCGGCGCATGCCGTCAAGACCGAGGCGCGCAGCCTGGCCGAAGCGCTGGACGGCGCCGACGTCTTCCTCGGCCTGTCCGCCAAGGGCGCGCTCACCACCGCCATGGTGCAGTCGATGGCGAAAAACCCAATCATCTTCGCCATGGCCAATCCCGATCCGGAGATCACCCCGGAGGAAGTGGCCGAGATCCGCACCGACGCCATTATGGCGACCGGTCGCTCGGACTACCCGAACCAGGTCAACAATGTCCTTGGCTTCCCCTATATCTTCCGCGGCGCGCTGGATGTGCGCGCCACCACCATCAACGACGAGATGAAGATCGCGGCCGCCAGGGCGTTGGCCGAGCTGGCGCGCCAGGACGTGCCGGACGACGTCGCCGCCGCCTATCAGGGCAACCGGCCGAAATTCGGCCCCAACTACATCATCCCGGTGCCGTTCGATCCGCGCCTTATCTCGGCGATCCCGCTGGCGGTGGCCAAGGCGGCGATGGAATCCGGCGTTGCCCGCAAGCCGATCCTCGACCTCGACCGCTACGCGCAGGAACTGTCCGCCCGCCGCGACCCGATCGCCTCCACCTTGCAGCGCATCTACGACCGCGTGCGCCGCCAGCCCAAACGCATCGTCTTCGCCGAGGGCGAGGAGGAGCAGGTGATGCGTGCCGCCGTCTCCTATGTGAACCAGAAGCTCGGCACGGCGATCCTGCTCGGCCGCGACGACGTCATCAAGGACAATGCCCGCAATGCCGGCATCGACTTGAACAAGCCGGGCCTCGAAATCATCAATGCCAGGCTGTCGCGCCGCAACGGCATCTACACCGACTATCTCTACGAGCGCATGCAGCGGAAGGGCTTCCTGTTCCGCGACTGCCAGCGGCTGATCAACAACGACCGCAACCATTTCGCCGCCTGCATGGTGGCGCTGGGCGATGCCGACGGCATCGTCACCGGCGTCACCCGCAACTACTCGACCGCGCTCGACGACGTGCGCCGCATCATCGACGCCAAGCCCGGCCATCGCGTCATCGGCGTCTCGATCGTGCTGGCGCGTGGCCGCACGGTGCTGGTCGCCGACACCGCCGTGCACGACATGCCGAACGCCGAGCAGATCGCCGACATCGCCGAGGAGGCGGCCGGGTTCGCCCGCCGCATGGGCTATGAGCCGCGGCTCGCCATGCTTGCCTATTCCACCTTCGGCCATCCGCAGGGCGAACGTTCCGAGCGTGTGCAGGAAGCGGTGCGCATCCTCGACAAGCGCCGCGTCGATTTCGAGTATGACGGCGAGATGGCGGCCGACGTCGCGCTGAACCCGCGCGCCATGGCGCAGTATCCTTTCATCCGCCTGACCGGCCCGGCCAATGTGCTGGTGATGCCAGCCTTCCACTCGGCCTCGATCTCGACCAAGATGCTGCAGGAGCTCGGCGGCTCGACCGTCATCGGCCCGCTGCTGGTCGGCCTCAATAAGCCGGTCCAGATCGTGTCGTTGAACGCCAAGGACTCCGACATCGTCAACATGGCGGCGATCGCGGCCTATACGGCGGGGAATTGACCAAGCAATTCCAGGAAAAGTGTGAGCGGTTTTCCGTCCGGAATTGCGTAAGAAACAAAGAGCCAGGGGGTTTCGCCGTTTCCGTGAAACGGCGAAAACGCACTAGGTAGCAGAGCGATCGTTTCTTTATTTGAACCAAAGAAAGGCCCGCGGCGATGCCGCGGGCCTTTCTTTATGATCTTTGCATTCGATTAGAAGTTGCGCTGGAAGCGGACGATGCCGCCCCAGTTGTTCTTCCTGAAGGCCTTGGTGAAATTGTAGTCGTCGGCCTGACCGAACTTGCCATCGTGGTAGTAGTTGACTTCGGTCGTGACCGTGAAGCCCGAGACGATCGTGTAGGCTACGTTTGCCGCCACGGCGAAGTTCTTGGCGTCGTCGGCCGAGACCTGGAGGTTGAAGGCGGTCTTCGGGTTGAACTTGTAGGTGCCGCCGCCCCAGACGGCCCAGTTGCCGCCCCAGGGCTTGTAGAAGCCGCGGCCGCTGGCGTGGTCGACGAAATTGTCGTCGGTGCCGTAGCCGCCCATGACGAACAGCGACAGTTCCTTGGTGACGTTGACGTCCAGGCGGACCTTGCCGGCCACTTCCTCGTAGTTACTGTCATAGGCGACGACGCCGGTGATCGCGCCCCAGTCGCCCTTGTACTTCAGGCCGCCGACGACATGCGGGACATAGCTATCGATCGTGCCGTGGATGTCGCCGGTGTCCGCACCCTCTTCGAGCGAGACCACGCCCGAGAAGCCGCTGCCGGCGTCGAAATAGTAGCTGACGACGTTGGTGACCTTGATGCCGTACGGGATGATCGTGTCCTGCACGACGTTGCCGGCATAGCCGATGAACTGGTCGTAAGGCGTCTCATCCACACCGACGCGCAGGCCGCCAAGCTGGACCCAGCCGAATTCCAGATTCACCGCCGACGTGCCGTTCTTGAAGTTGAAGCGGGCCTCGGTATAGGTCTTCAACGTGCCGAGCTCGGTTTCCTGGCCGGTCCAGGTCCTGAACGCGAAGCGGGCGTTCTTATTCCAGCTGTTGTTGAAATTCGGATCTGAGTCGGGGCCAGGATCCATTGTATCTCTGACTCTCCGGCCGTCCAATGTGCCGGGATCGCCGAATCCGGCGTCATAGCGGATGTAGCCGCCGATGCGCAGGCAGGTCTCGGTACCGGGGATGTAGAAGTAGCCGGCGCCATAGACGTCGCAGATCTTGACGTATTCGGCCGGTTCCGGCTCGGCGACGGTCACCGCATCGGCGGCGCGCGCGCCCGAAACTGCGATCAGGGCCGCAGCGGAGCCGAGAAGAAGGCTCTTGATGTTCATTTTCTTGAATCTCCAGTCAAAGGTTCAAGACAGGCCTGACATGCCGTTCGGCTCTTGCCACCCCCGTCCCCATCGTTGAAGAAGTCGCGCACCGGCGCCGCTTCTTCGCCTTGGACATGGCTTAATCGGCCGTCACGTACAACAGAGATTGTGTCTGAAAGGCGGCTTTTTGAATCTTATGAAGGTCTTGTTGCCCAAATATCACGTCATACATCTGTAAAAATGGGACATACTGCACAATCTATACAACCTAAGTGCGGGGAAGACCTGGAAATGTGCCAAATGTGCCAATTATTATGGTTTTATGACAGGAATTTTGCCGAATAAATTTCTAAAAGTTCGGACGAATATGGAAAAAACGACTCCGGATCAGGACAGGGGCGCGTGCGGCGCGGACCACGTCCTCGACCATGTCATCCCTCAACATCTCGATGGGGACGCGGCCGCCCAGCTCGGGCGAAGGCCGGCTCAGCCAGAACCAGGCAAGCCGCGGATTGGCGATCGCCGAAAGCACGTCGCCGATACCCAGAACCGGCCTGCCGTCGATGAACTGGGCCAGTGGGAAGACATGCTTGCGGCCGCCCTTGCGGAGCGCAATGACCTCGCCGCGTCTTTGCCAGCGATGCAGCGTGGAGCGCGGAATGCGGAGCTTCTCTTCCAGATAGGTCGAGCCGGCGACCTCGCCAGCCCAATCCTCGATCGGCATCGATTGCAGGTCCGCGGCTCGCTCGGCGATCGGCTGGGCCGCCGGCCTCCCTGTCTCCGATTTCCGCGCCGGGCGCTCAGGGCCGCGCTCGGATGCGGCCGAACCGTCGCTCGCGACCTTGTTCGTCATCACACGAAGAAAGTCGGAGGCAAGGTCGGTCCACTCGCCCTTGAAGGAGCCGATGGCCAGGCGCTGTGCAGGCGGCAGGAAGGGGAGGGCGGCAGCCAGATGGCCGGCGATCTTGCTTGCCGACGTCAGCGCCTCGGCATCCAGCATGACGCCATGCTGCATCAACGCCTGTTGCACGGCTTCGGCCATTAGGCCTGCCAATGCCTCTTGTGAAATCCCGTCGGACGGGTTCTGGAATCTGGTCATGAATCTGTCTTGCGGCCCGCGCTCCTCCCAGGCGCCGGCGATTGCTGAAATTTTATAGCGGAAAATAAAATACGCGACGGCAACTGGCGCCGCGGCCCGGCAGCTTGCTGGTTTGCATCTTCACACCCCTGGTTTGGCGCGCCGAAATGTCAGTCGCGGAACGCCTCATTTTGCATCTTAGAGGGCCAACGTGACAGGTCCGCGACAGCCGGCGCACTATCTTCTCCCCTTATGAGCAGCCGGGTGGATCGACGCACAGCGCCGAGACGGATGAGGGGGTGCTCCAGCTTGGCGCCGATTACCCCTCGCCCGGATTGCCAGCCGAATTGCGAAGCGCAATTCGGGACAATCCGACCTCCCACGGGGGGAGGTAGAGGCCCTAGAGGAGCCCGGCCTGCTCGGCCTCGCGGCGCAGACTCTGGCGCGGGCGCGGGCCGATCTGCTGGATCACCAACCCCGCGGCCAGCGAACCGAGATCGCCGCAATCCTTGAGGCTGCGTCCGGTCGTGTAGCCGTAGAGGAAGCCGGCGGCATAGAGGTCGCCGGCGCCGGTCGTGTCGACCAGTTCCTTGATCTTCGTCGCCTGGATGGCGACGGTCTCGTCGCCGCGCACGATCACCGAGCCTTTTTCGGAGCGGGTGACGGCGGCTATTCTGCAATCCTTGCGGATGGCGGCGAGCGCCTCCTCGAACGACGCGGTCTGGTAAAGCGACTTGATCTCGTGGCTGTTGGCAAAGACGATGTCGACGGTGCCCGAGCGCATCAAGTCGAGAAACTCGTCGCGGTAGCGGTCGACGCAGAAGGAGTCCGACAGTGTCATCGACACTTCGCGGCCCGCCGCATGCGCCAGCTTGGCGGTCTGCCGAATTGCTTCCTTGGCGCGCGGCGGATCCCACAGATAGCCTTCGAAATAGGTCACTTTAGAGCCGGAAGCCTTGTCCGCCTCGACATCCTCGGGGCCAAGCTCGACGCAGGCGCCGAGATAGGTGTTCATCGAACGCTCACCATCGGGCGTGACGAAGATCATCGAGCGCGCGGTCGGCGGTTCGCCCCCGAGAGGCCTGGTGTCGAAGGCAACGCCCTGGGCGTGGATATCATGGGTGTAGATATCGCCCAGCGCGTCGTTCGACACCTTGCCAAAGAAGGCCGCCCGCCCGCCGAGGCTGGCGACGCCGGCCGCCGTGTTGCCGGCGCTGCCGCCCGAAGCCTCGATCGCCGGTCCCATGCGGCCGTAAAGCAATTCGGCGCGCCTGGCGTCGATGAGGTTCATCGCGCCCTTGATGATGCCGTTGGTCTCGAGAAAAGCCTCGTCGCACTGCGCGATGATGTCGACAATGGCATTGCCGATGCAAAGCACGTCATATTCCGGCATCAAAATCTCCGCCAAGAGCCAATCAGGCTTCTGGCCGGCTATCTGGCATGCCGACCGGGCGCGGGTCTAGCGACTTGGCGCTGCTTTGCCTACCCCGAAAATCGCCATTGCCTTCCACGGAACCGACCGTGGCGCCGATTGTTCGCCGGCTGCGGCAGCGTTCGTATCGAACTGGCCCACAACAGTCACGACCGTGACAGCTATGGTTTCACCGCGATCTAAACATTTCCGCGACGTTGCGGGCTAGAAGCAATTCCAGGAAAAGTGCGTGGCGGTTTTCCGTCCGGAATTGCGTAAGAACCGTAAGAACAAAGCGGATCGTTCCGGCGACAGGCTGAAGGCGCGAACCACGAATGTCCGAGAAGACCGAAATGTCCACCGACCTTGCGCTGCTTGGCGTTTTGGCGGTGCTGTGGGGCGCTTCCTACACCTTCATCAAGATCGGCGTCGAGACGATCCCGCCGGTGACCTTCATTGCCGCCCGGACGCTGATTGCCGGGGCTATTCTCTTCACCATCATCCGCTGGCGCGGCCTCGCCATGCCCGCCGACGCGGCAATCTGGCGCCGCTTCGCCTTCCAGGCCTGCCTCAACAGCGTCGTGCCGTTCACGCTGATCGCCGCCGCCGAGCGCTCGGTCGATGCCGGTCTTGCCACAATCCTCAATTCGACCTCGCCGATCTTCACCTTCCTGCTGACGGCGTTGATCACGCGCCATGAGCCCGTCACGGCGCGCAAGCTGGTCGGTGTCGGCGCCGGCATCGTCGGCATCTGTCTCATCATCGGCACGGAGGCGCTCGGCGGACTCGGCCGTGAGCTCTGGGCGCAGCTTGCGATCGTCATCGCGACGGTCTCCTATGCCGGGGCGGCGATCTTCGGCCGCGGCTTCAAGGGCCTCGATCCGATGATACCCGCCGCGGGTTCGATGCTTTGCGGCGCCGTCATACTTGTTCCTCTGAGCTTGGTCGTGGACCAGCCATGGACGCTTGCGCCGTCGGGCGCATCGATCCTGGCCCTGCTCGGCCTGTCGGTCTTCTCGACGGCGCTGGCCTTCGTCATCTATTTCCGCCTGATCCACACGCTGGGCTCGGTCGGCACCACCTCGCAGGCCTATCTGCGCGTGCCGATCGGCGTCGGCATCGGCGCCGTCTTCCTCGGCGAAAGCCTGGGGCCGATGGCCTGGGTCGGCATGGGCTTTGTCGTCGCCGGCGTTGCGGCCATGACCATTCCGGCACGGCAGGTCAGGCTTGCGCGATAATGCATGTCGCCCAAAAGTGTGACACGGTTTTGGGATAACCGACATGCATCGAGACTAAACCAAAGCGCGTCGGCGCGACGCGCTTTGGTTGCGTCTGGGCAGAAGCCCGCCTATCTCGGGGACGTCATTACTCGATGAGGGCCTGGACCCGCCGTGATCCTAGACGCTGCACGCGCCGCCGCCAGCCGGCTGTTCTCGCCTGAATTCCGCTCCGTCTTCCTGAAGACGCTTGGGCTGACGCTGCTCGCTCTGCTGGCGCTCTGGCTCGGCCTGGAGAGCCTGCTCGAATGGCTGGCCTGGCCCTGGCTGCAAACGCTGCTGCCTGGCCTGCCGTCCTGGGCCGGATGGCTGGGCGGCATCATCGCCGGCATCGTTCTGGCCGTGGGCCTGGCCTTGCTCATTGCGCCGGTGACGGCGATCGTCGCCGGTCTCTTCCTCGACGATATCGCCGAAGTCGTCGAACGTACCGACTATCCCAACGATCCGCCCGGCCATGCCGTGCCGGCGCTGCGCTCGCTTGCGCTGGCGATCAAATTCTTCGGCGTTGTCGTCCTCGGCAACATCGTCGCGCTGCTCTTGCTTCTGGTCCCGGGCATCAACATCGCCGCCTTCTTCATCGTCAACGGCTATCTGCTGGGCCGCGAATTCTTCGAGTTCGCGACCATGCGCTTTCGCTCCGAACCCGAGGCCAAGGCGCTCCGCCGCAAATATGCCGGCACCGTGTTCCTGGCCGGGCTGGTCATCGCCCTGTTCCTGGCGGTGCCGCTGCTCAATCTTCTGACGCCGCTTTTCGCGGCCGCCATGATGGTGCATCTGCACAAGGCGGTTTCGGCGCGGGAGCCGATCTAGCCCTACTCCTTGCCCTCACGGAACAGCGCTTGCAGCTTGCCGAACGGCATCGCCGCCCGGGTGAAGCCGAAAGTGCCGTCCTGCTGGATTTCGCGCGCCGCCGTCTCCAGCATGCCATAGGCGAAATTGGTCAGCCACGGTCCGAGCGAGATGCGCTTGACGCCGGCCATGGCAAGGTCGGCGATGGTGAAACCGGGTCGGGCCATCACGTTGACCGGCCGGCTCACCGACGAGCAGATCGTGCGCACCATTTCGACGTCGCCGATGCCGGGCGCATAAAGCACGTCGGCGCCGGCTTTCTCGAAGGCCTGCAGCCGCTTGATGGTATCGTCGAGGTCGGTCCTGCCCCACAGGAAATTCTCGGCCCGCGCGGTGAAGACGAAATCGTGCTTGAGCGCGCGGGCGGCCTCGACGGCGGCGGCGACGCGCTCGACGGCGTGCGAGAAATCATAGATCGGGTTGGCGGCGTCGCCGGTATGGTCCTCGATCGAGCAGCCGGCGAGACCGGCGGCCTCGGCCGCGAAGATGGTCTCGGCCGCTTGTTCGGCGCTGTCGCCCTTGCCGCGTTCGAGATCGGCCGAAACCGGCAGCTCCGTCGCGGCCGTCACCTCGCGGCAATGATGGATCATGGCGTCGAAGGTCACGGCGCCGTCCGGCAGGCCGCGGGAGAAGGCGAAACCGGCGCTGGTCGTCGCCAGCGCCTTGAAGCCGAACGAGGCCAGAAGCTTGGTCGTGCCTATGTCCCAGGGGTTGGGCATGACGAAGGTGGAGGCATGCAGATCGCGAAAAATCTTGCCCTTGTCCATGGCGGGTCCTCAATCATGAGTGGGGGTCGTGCGGGGAATTTATCGCGGCCGCTCGAACCGGGCAAACGAATGCGTGTGGCTCAGAAGCGTTCGGCGTTTTCTGCTGACAATTTCTCGAAGGCGTCGGAATCCTTCACGTAGCGTGACGCCTTGGCATCCCAGCGATAAGTGACGGAAATATCGTGCGAGACCGCCTTGGGCGCCGGCTCCTCGCAGCTTTCCTCGCTCGGCTCGGTGGCGTCGGTCACCGTCACCTTGATCGCCGCGTAGGGCTTCTCAGCGCCGAGCGCCTGGAAGGAGAGGTCCTGCGTGCGCTTGTAGGCGCAGACATTCTCGTCGAACGTATTGATCTGGTCGATCGGCTCGAAGCGGTCGTTGCGGACCAGGATCAGGATCGTGCCGGCATAGCCCTGGTTCGAATTGAAATGCGTGCTCATGGTGATGAGCGCGTCGTCATCCGGGCTGATCGCCAGCTTTCCAGGATCGCGAAAATAGGTGCTCCGGTCGGTTCCGACATTGACCGCGTCGAGCAGCTTCGGCTTGCCGGTGAGATCGAAGAGCGCCAGCACGGCAAATCCTTCGGCGCTGTCCTGCGCCTGGCCGAGGTCGAGAAGCATCGTCAGCCGTCCCTTGCCGCCGGCCTTGATGGCCAGCACCGCCGCATTCGGCAGGTTGATGGTTTCAGGCGGCGATCCGCCGTCGTCGCCACCGAGGATGTCGCGCATCTCGATCGGCGCGCTGCCCTTGTAGAAACCGTCATCGCCGGCCTTGAGGTCAGGCACGATCATTTTGGCAAGGTCGAAATAAGTGACGTCCTGATGTCCGGGAACGGCGCTGCTCAGCTCCGGAAAGCCGACCGCCTGGGCCAGCGCGGCCGCCCACAGGCAAGGCAGCAGCAGGCATGCGAGCATGAAACGGCTTAATGTGGAAACCATGGACCGCGCCCCCCTCGGATCAGCCCACGCTAGCACGGCGTTTTACGGCGCGCAGCCAAATGCGATCAGTGGATAGGTACCAGCCCTGCCAGTTCGCGCATGTCGTCGAACAGGATGCCGCCGGCCGCCGCCAGGCCGTCGCGATCGGAGAACGGATCGGCATGGTAGGAGAACACCCGCATGCCGGCGGCAATACCGGCTTGGGTGCCCGCAACGCTGTCCTCGATGACGACGCAGTCGGCCGGCGCGAAGCCCATCGTCGCTGCGGCATGCAGGAAGAGGTCCGGGAACGGCTTGCCGCGGCTGACCATGGTGGCGGAAAACATGGCATGCTCGAACAGCGGCAAAAGTCCGGTCTGTCCAAGCGTAATATGCATCTTCGAGACCCGCGCCGAGGAGGCGACGCAATAGGCGATGCCGGCTTTGCGCACCGTCTCGATGAAATCGCCCACATAGGGGATTGCCTCGACGCCATGCGAGAAAAGATCCGGCAGGCCGGCATTCCAGCGATCGACGAAGTTGGCGCCGAGCCGGACCTCGGTCGTCTCTTCGATCTCTTTCTGCACCGAGACCATGCTGCGGCCGGAGAAATTCTTGCGGCAATATTCGAATGTGGTCGCAAAACCGGCGGCGGTCAGCCATTCGGCGAGGCGCCGGTTGGCAAGGTTCTCGGTGTCGACCAGGACCCCGTCGCAGTCGAAGATGACCAGCTTTGGAACTTGCATTTAGGCGGTGCCGGTCGATCCGAAACCGCCGGCGCCGCGCGTCGTGCCGCCGGCCAGCGCGCGCTCCTCGCTGGCCACCTGCGTCACCGCGGCGAAAACGATCTGGGCGATGCGCATGCCGCGGGTCACCGAGAAATCCTCGTCGCCGAGATTGACGAGCAGCACTTTCACCTCGCCGCGATAGTCGCTGTCGACGGTGCCGGGCGTGTTGAGGACGGTCAGCCCATGCTTGAAGGCAAGGCCCGAGCGTGGCCGCACCTGGCCTTCCATGCCTTCCGGGATTTCCAGGACAAGCCCGGTCGGCACCAAGGCCCGCTTTCCCGGCAGGATGAGCAGCGGCCGGTCTTCCGGCACCGCGGCCCGCAGATCCATGCCGGCGGCGCCGGCGCTTTCATAGGCCGGCAGAGGCAGGCCTTCTCCATGCGGGAGCCTGACGAAACCGACGGTGGGGCCGATGACGGAGGAAGGATGGACAGCTGTGCGCATAAAATCGATCCTATCGGCGCGAGCGGCGATTCGGTCAACTCGCCCGCCATGCTATCAACGGCTTTCTTTCTGGCGCGACTATGACCTCGCCATCCATTTTGGCGATTGGCGAGAACGCTCGTCGCTTCGTCCGTGGATGACGAAGCGATGAGGCTTTGCCAACCTAGCGCAGTTCCACCGGCACCACGGTTGTCTCCTTGATCTCCTCCATGACGAAGGAGGCCGAGACATCCGACAGCGCCACCTTGGCGATCAGCCGCTGGTAGAGCCGGTCATAGGCTTTCACGTCGGCTACCCGGGCCCTCAGCACATAATCGAGGTCGCCCGACATGCGGTAGACGCCGGTGATCTCGGCAAAGCCGGTCACCGCCGCGCGGAATTTCTGCAGCCAGTCCGGGTCGTGGTTGGAGGTGCGGATCAGGATGAAGACGGAAAGGCCGAGGCCAAGCTTGTCGGCGTCGACCAGCGCCACGCGGCCGGTGATGACGCCATCCTCTTCCAGCCGCTTGACGCGTCGCCAGCAGGCATTGCGCGACAGCGCCACCCGCTCCGACAGCTGGTCGATCGACAGCGTGCCGTCGCGTTGCAACTCGGCAAGCAATCTTCGATCGATCTCATCGAGTTCTGTCGGCATATTGGGATGAATGTCTCATGGTTCTATCAAAATCAAGGACAATTTGGGACCGATGAACCAAAGCCCTGTGGCACGATACTCACCATCGGGGCTTATCCCGGCAGGAGGGATCACCATGACGACCAGGCTTACGGCACTGTTCACCTCTCACCCTGAGAAGGTCGGCGAGACCTATTTCGGCCACATGGCCTTCGCCGCCTGGTTCTGCTCGCGCCTGTCGATGGCGGCCGGTGCCGCGCTCGTTCACGCTTTCTTGCCGTTTCTGTTCGAAACTACGGCGAGCCGAATCGTTCGCGAGCTCTACGAGCGCACGCACAACCGAGGCTCACATGCGGTCAAGGAGCCGGCGGCTCTGATGGATCGCGCCTGATAAATGGTGGAATGCGATGTGCCGGTGGGCGGCCTATCTTGGTGAAGCGGTCTTCCTCGAAGACATCATCACCGCGCCCTGCCATTCGCTGATCGCCCAGAGCCACTGCGCCCAGGAAGCCAAGTCGCCGACCAATGGCGACGGCTTCGGCCTTGCCTGGTACGGCGACCGGCCCGAGCCCGGCCTTTATCGCGACATCCTGCCGGCCTGGTCCGACCCCAACCTGAAGAGCCTGTGCCGGCAGATCAAATCGGGACTGTTCCTGGCCCATGTGCGCGCCTCGACCGGCGGCGCCACCAGCCGCATGAACTGTCATCCCTTCGTCTCCGGCCGCTGGTCGTTCATGCATAACGGCCAGATCGGCGGCTTCGAAAAGATCCGCCGCGCGCTGGAAAACACGCTCACCGACGCGGTCTTCGACCAGCGCGAGGGCACTACCGATTCCGAACTCTTTTTTCTCCTGATGATCGACCAGGGCCTGGCGACCGACCCGCAGGGTGCGGTGTCACGGGCGACCGGTCGCATCATCGAGGCATCCCGCCGCGCCGGCATCGAGCCGGCGCTGAAGCTGACCGCGGCCTTTTCGGATGGCGAGGCGCTGTACGCCGTTCGCTACGCCACCGACGACCATGCGCCGACGCTCTATACCGGCGCCTTCACGAAGCGCGCCGGTCATTGCATCGTCTCGGAACCCTTCGACCGCGACGGCGGCGAGTGGCAGGCGATACCTCCGGCAAGCTTCGTCACCATGACCAGGGACGGCACCGGCATCCGGCCGTTCGCGCCGGCGGCGAACAAGCTGGCGCTGGTCGTCGGTTGAAGTAGAATCCCGAACTGCCGCGTTCAGGCAGAGATCAGCAAAACGTAAGCGCGGCGTAAGGACGTCCAACCTCCCTCCTGTCATCTGTGGCGCCAGACGAGCGGCGAATTCATTCGCGCGCTCAAAAACGCGTCGACAGAGGATGACAGGACAATGTGCAGGTGGGCAGCCTATCTCGGCGACGCGATCTTCCTGGAAGACGTCATCGCCGCCCCCTCCCGGCCTGGTCCGACACCAATCTCAGGAGCCTTGGACGCCAGGTGAAATCCGGCCTGTTCCTGGCCCATGTCCGCGCTTCGACAGGCGGCGCCACCAGCCGCGCGAACTGCCATCCCTTCCCCTCGGGCCGCTGGTCGTTCATGCATAACGGCCAGATCGGTGGCTTCGAGAAGATCCGTCGTCCGCTCGAGAACTCGCTCTCGGATGCGCTGTTCGACCAGATCGAAGGGACCACGGATTCCGAGCTGTTTTTCCGCGTGATGCTCGGCGAAGGCCTTGCGCAGGATCCGCAAGGCGCGGTGTCCCGCGCCACCGGCCGCGTGATCGAGGCTGCGCACCGCGTCGGCATCGACCCGTCCCTGAAGCTGACGGCCGCCTTCAGTAACGGAAGGGCGCTTCATGCCGTTCGCTACGCCACCGACGATCAAGCACCGACGCTTTACACCGCCGCCTTCGCCAAAGGCGTCGGCCGTTGCATCGTCTCCGAGCCGTTCGATCGCGACGGCCGGACCTGACACGAGATTCCGCAATCGAGCTTCGTGACGATGACCCACGACAGCACCAGCATCCGCCCGTTCGCGCCAGCGACGTCCCGGTGGGCGCTGGCAAGCTGAAGCCTCGGCATTGGCGGCTTCCGCCATCGGCCGGCTGCTAAACGAAGCGCGACAGAGCGTAAGGCGCGAGCAACGCATCGCGCTCGCCGTCGAGGATTTCGCGGGCAACAAACAGGCCGACGGCGGGCGCCAGCGTGATGCCGGAATGAGTGACGGCGATGTAGAGGCCGCCGACGCCGTCGGCGCGGCTGACGATCGGGAAACCATCGGCCGGCGTTGGACGGTAGCCGATCGTGTGAAAGTCGAATTCCAGCCCGTCCGCGCCACGCAGCATCGCTTTCGTCGCGGCGAACAGCGCGCGCGCATCAGCTTCTGGGTTCTCGCCCGGCTCGCCGCCGCCGAAATCCGAGCCGGCGACGATGCGTCCCTCGGCCGTCTGGCGCATATGCAGCCTGTCGGCCAGCACCAGGCCGTTGAGCAGCTTCTTGTGGGGGCGCGAGTGCACGATCAGGCCGGGCGGTGTCTCGATCGGCAGCTTGACGCCCGCCGTCGCGGCGATCGCCGGAGCACCGGCGCCGGCTGCAACCACCACCTCGTCGGCGGCGATGGTCTCGCCCGAAACGACGACGCCGGTGACCTTGCCGTTGACTAGCGCCAACCGGTCGACGGCTCCCGCAACGATCCGCGCGCCGCGCCGTTCGGCATCCGCCAGCAGCGCCTTTATGGTCGCCACGGGCTCGGCCACGCCTTCCTCGGCAACATGAAGGGCAAAATCGGGAAGCGCCGCCAGATTGGGCTCGATGCGCGCCGCCTGTTCGCGTCCGACCCGCTCGATGCCATAGCCCCAGGATGAATGCTCGGCCGCGTAGGCTTCGAGCTCGTCCGCTGGCAGGTCCCAGCACAGGCCGCCGCACCAGGCGAGCGGCAGGCCCGGCAGGTCGTTCGCCAGCCGTTTCCATTCGGCCATGGCCCGGATGCGCAGCCGGAAATAGGTTTCCGGATTGCCCCAGCTTGCGTTGATCCAGGCAAAGGAATTCGGCGTGGCGACACCACCGGCGCCGCTCTCGGAAACGACCGTCACGCGCGCGCCGGCTTTCGCCAGATGCCAGGCGATAGAGGCGCCGATGATGCCGGCTCCGATGACGATGACTTGTTTTGCGTTGCTCATGCCGGACCTTTGGGAGAGATTTCCCCCGTCATGCCACCCCGCCGGCCGGACCTCAAGTGAGCGCCGGCTATGCGCCGCCCATTGCTACCGCAGGCGCCCCGGCAATCAGGCCCCTCAACTCGTCACAGCGCCGTTTGAGCCGTGAGGAATCGACTTTCTTCGCAACGGCCAGCGCTGTGCCGAGCTCCAGGTCAGCGCCGGCCCGATCGCCGATCCTGATGAGCAATGCCGCGAGCGACAGCCTGGCGTCGGCGACGTTGATCGGCGAGCCGATCTCGTTCCACCGCGAGCATGCGATCTGCAGCTCCCGGGCGGCCTCGGCGAGGCGTTCTTCCTGCATGAATAGCTCCGCCTTGGCTTCCGCGGTCAGCGCCTGGATGGAGGCCATCGGCCAGCGCTGGACGACAAGACCTTTTGCGTCTATCTCGCCAAGGACGAGGCGATCATCCAGCGCCACGCCAAGATGAGCGGCTTCCCGGCGACCAAGATCACGCAGGTCAAGCGCCTGTTCGATCCGACGACGGCTTACGCCGCCGCCTGCCGGGGAGGGATCGATCGTGAAGCGCTTTGCGGAAATCGTCCTTGCCGTCGGTGCCTCGGCGCTGCTTTGCGGCACCGCGGTCGCGCATGACATGCCCGATCCGGTGCTCAACCGGTCGCGGGACATGGCGGCCAAGTACCTCGACATCGAGGTCGCCAAGGCGGACGGCTACCAGCAGCTGTTCGAATGCACGACGCATGACGAGCACGGCACGATGGGCGTTCACTTCATCCATCCCGGACGCGCCGGCGACGGCAGGCTCGTGCTCGGCGAGCCGGACGTGCTGACCTACGAGCCGGAAGCCGATGGCTCGATGCAGCTCGTCGGCATGGAATACATCGTCTTCAAAAAGGACTGGAAGGGAAAAGGCGTGCCCGAATTCCTCGGCCGCACCCTGCAGCGCAAGACGACGGTGGGCGTCCACCCGGTGGACCCGTATTACGAGCTCCATGTCTGGCACTGGCGGCACAACCCGGCCGGCATGTTCGCCGACTGGAACCCCTATGTGAGCTGCGAGCACGACCGGTCCTGACCGGTGTGACGGGCGGTGTGCTTCGGGAGGACCATTCGTGGCCCTCCCGATCCCTTCGTTCAGACAAAAGGAAAGATGATCATGCCAACCCTTCGCATGGGAATGAAGCCCGTCGCCGGTCAGCCAGTTGACGGGCGTTTCTTCGCGACAGCCGTCGAAATATGCCGCTCCGGCCCGCGCGTGCTTGCACGGATGGTCCGCCTCCGCAGGGATCGCGTCTGGCTGGACGAGTTGCCGGACCATCTGCTGCGCGACATCGCATCAAACGTTCGGAAATCTCGTCGGTCATCTGGCACGGCCGCCGCCAGGACGACGGTGCACAGATTTGACGGGCTGGTTCCGGCGGCGACGGTCCACGGCATCCGCTTCAACAGTGCCGATGAGGTCGGCACCGGCGCGCCGCACGCGGCTCTGATGATGTCCCGCATCCCACTGCCGATTTGGAGCAATCTTTTGCCAGTCCAATCCATGCGCTTGACATCAATACGTACGTACGTATTATATCACCATGGCTAGACAATCACTCCGCGAAAACCTTCTCCAGGCCGGCTTCCAGACCATCTGGAGTTCCGGCTACACCGCGGCCGGCGTCCGCGACATCGTTGCCGCCGCCGGCGCCCGTCCGGGTTCGTTCACCAACCATTTTGCCTCCAAGGAGGAGTTTGCCGGCGAGGTGCTGGAGCGCTACTTCGCCTATGTCAGCGGCTTGGTGGAAAGCGCGCTGACGCGTGACGGCACGCCGCCCGTCGGCAGGCTTCGCCGCTATCTCGACGTCATCACCTCCAAGCTCGAAGCGCATGACTGGGCGCGCGGCTGCATGGTCGGCAATCTCAGCCTGGAAACGGCCGTTCACAGTGAACCGCTCCGACTCAGGCTGGTCGACATTTTCGAGCGCTGGCGCCAGCCCTTCGCGGCCTGCATCGCCGAGGGTCAGGCGGCGGGCGAGATCACAAAAGCCTTCGACGCCGAGGACCTCGCCGATTTCCTGCTGTCGTCCTGGCAGGGAGCCATGTTGCGCATGAAAGTCGAGCGCAGTCCGGAACCGCTCGAGCGGTTCAAGAAAATCATCTTCAGCACCGTGTTCGGAAGGGAGTGATTCAGGTGAATTCGACGACCGATGGGCGGCAACTGCGGCGCGCCGAGATTAATGTCCTTGATTCAACGATGTCGTATCTGGAGGCTGGATCGACCGGCCCGACCGTGCTGTTCCTGCACGGCAATCCGACTTCTTCCTACATCTGGCGCAACATCATTCCGCATGTCGCGCCGTTCGGTCGCTGCATCGCGCCCGACCTGATCGGCTACGGCCAGTCGGGTAAGCCGGACATCGACTATCGCTTCTTCGATCAGGTCCGCTATCTCGACGCCTTCATCGAGGCGCTCGACATCAAGGATCTGGTGATCGTCGCCCAGGACTGGGGCACGGCGCTGGCATTCCATTTCGCGGCGCGGCGGCCCCGGCGCGTTCTGGGCCTGGCCTTCATGGAGTTCATCAGGCCCTTCGAGCGCTGGGAGGATTTCCATCAGCGCCCGCAGGCGCGCGAGCTCTTCAAGGCGTTGCGCACGCCGGGCGCCGGCGAGAAGCTGGTGTTGGAAGACAATATCTTCGTGGAAAAAATCCTGCCTGCCTCGGTCCTGCGGCCGATGAAAGAGGACGAGATGGCCGCTTACCGCGCGCCGTTCCCGACGCCGCAGTCGCGCAAGCCGGCGCTGCGCCTGCCCAGGGAACTGCCGATCGAAGGTCAGCCGGCCGATGTCGCCGCGATCAGCGCGCACGATCACCACGCGCTGCGGCTTTCCTCCTATCCGAAACTGCTATTCGCGGGCGACCCCGGCGCTCTGATTTCTGCGCAGGCGGCTCGGGAATTCGCGGCGGGGCTGAAGAACTGCCGTTTCATCGATCTGGGGCCGGGCGCCCATTATCTGCAGGAAGACCATCCCGATGCGATCGGCAAGGCCATTGCCGGCTGGTTGCCGCGGATCGCTCCGGCGGAAAACGCGGCCGAGCTGGCTTGAGCCGTAGCGGCGGGCACGAAGCGTTGCCCGCCCCATGTCGACAGGCCGGCACCGCACTGGTAGAAGCGCCGCCTGTCACACGGAACGCCTTAAAAGAAATGCCTGAAACAATACCCGAAGAGGTTGCGCGCCGCCGCACCTTCGCGATCATCGCGCACCCCGACGCCGGCAAGACCACGCTCACCGAAAAGCTGCTGCTGTTCGGCGGCGCCATCCAGCTTGCCGGCGAGGTCAAGGCCAAGAAGGACCGCATCCAGACGCGCTCAGACTGGATGAAGATCGAGCGCGAACGCGGCATCTCGGTCGTCACCTCGGTGATGACCTTCGAATATGACGACAACGTCTTCAACCTGCTCGACACGCCCGGCCACGAGGATTTCGCCGACGACACTTACCGCACGCTGTCGGCGGTGGATTCCGCCGTCATGGTCATCGACGCCGCCAAGGGCATCGAGCCGCGCACGCTGAAGCTGTTCGAGGTCTGCCGTCTGCGCGACATCCCGATCATCACCTTCGTCAACAAGATGGACCGCGAAAGCCGCGATCCGTTCGAGATTTTGGACGAGATCGAGCAGAAGCTGGCGCTGGATACCGCGCCTGTCACTTGGCCGATCGGCCGCGGCAAGAGCTTTTCAGGCACCTATCATCTGGCGCAGAACGCGGTGCGCCGCAGCGACGACGAGAAGGAGCGGACGCCGGTCAACGGCCCGGATTCCAACCGCGTCGCCGGGCTGTTGCCGGACAATGAACGCGAAGCCTTCATCGAGGAACTGGAGCTCGCACGCGAAGCCTGTCGCCCGCTCGATGTCGACGCCTTCCGCGAAGGCCATCTGACGCCCGTCTATTTCGGCTCGGCGCTGCGCAATTACGGCGTTCGCGACCTGATCGAGGCGCTCGGCGCCTACGGCCCGCCGCCGCGTGCCCAGGAAGCCGATGAGCGTACGGTCGAGGCGACGGAGGACAAGATGACCTCCTTCGTCTTCAAGATCCAGGCCAACATGGATCCCAACCACCGCGACCGCATCGCGTTCGTGCGCGTCTGTTCAGGCAAGCTGGAGCGCGGCATGAAGGCCAAGCTGGTGCGCACCGGCAAGCCGATGAGCCTGTCTGCGCCGCAGTTCTTCTTCGCCCGCACCCGCGTCACCGCCGACGAGGCTTTCGCCGGCGACGTCGTCGGCATTCCCAATCACGGCACGCTGCGTATCGGCGACACGCTGACCGAAGGCGAGGAGATCCTGTTCCGCGGCGTGCCGAACTTCGCCCCGGAAATCCTGCGCCGCGTGCGCCTCGGCGATGCCATGAAGGCCAAGAAGCTGAAGGAGGCGCTGCACCAGATGGCCGAGGAGGGCGTGGTGCAGCTCTTCTCGCCGGAAGACGGCTCGCCGGCCATTGTCGGCGTGGTCGGCGCGCTGCAGCTCGACGTGCTGAAGGAGCGGCTCAACATCGAGTACACGCTGCCGGTGGATTTCGAGATGTCGCGCTTCTCGATCTGCCGCTGGATCGCGGCCGACGACAAGGCAGAGGTGCAGCGCTTCATCGAGGCGCATCGCGGCGACATCGCCCGCGACCTCGACAACGACCCGGTCTTCCTCGCCCAGCACGCCTTCTCGCTCAACTACGAAGCCGAGCGCTGGAAAGCGATCCGCTTCACCGCGGTGAAGGACTACCAGGTGCGTGATAAGGCGCCGTGAGAAGTGAATAGTCAGTAGTCAGTAGTCAGTAGTCAGTAGTCAGTAGTCAGTAGTCGGTAGTCAGTGGTCAGTAGTGATTTCACTACTCACTACTCGCCACTCACTACTCACTACTCACTTATGATCATCCCTTTCGCCGCCGCCTCCAGCCTGTCGATCTCGATCTTGCCCATCTTCATCATGGCGTCCATCACGCGCCCGGCCTTGGCCCGGTCCGGATCCTGGAGCAGCCGCGGCAACTGTTCCGGCACGACCTGCCAGGAAACGCCGAACTTGTCCTTCAGCCAGCCGCAAGGCCCGGGCTCGCCGCCGCCTTCGGTAAGACGTGTCCAGAAATGGTCGACTTCGGCCTGGGTCTTGCAGTCGATCGACTGTGACATCGCCTCGCTGAACTTGTATTGCGGCCCGCCATTCAGCGCCTGGAACGGTACGCCGTCCAACTCGAACGTGGCCACCAGTGCCTGGCCTTCCTGGGCATGGCCTTTCGGCCAGCGCATGACGCTCAGCACCTTCGAATTCTTGAAGATGGAGACGTAGTGGTTCATCGCCTCTTCGGCCTGGCCGTCGAACCACAGGCAGGTGGTGATCTTTGGCATCGTTTTCTCCTTTGCGTTTTGGAATGAGGTCAGGCGGCGCCTTTGGCGCTGTCCTGAAGCGAAGCGAGATAGGCATCGAGTTGGCCGTAGCTGTCGGCCATGCCTGAGGTCATGCCGGTGCCAAGCGCGCCGTCGCGCGCGGCTTGCGATGCGTAGAGGATCGTTTGCGTAAGCAACGTCTTCCCTTTGGCCTCGGTGAAGACGACGGTTGCGAGCGTCTCGCCGCCGGTCCAGTCCTCGTCGAACAGCTCGCTGGCCGCGATCAGGCTCGGCCGGTCGATCTCGCGATAAGTGGCGGTCATGCCCATCGCCTGGCCGTCACGATGGCGCCACACGTAGCGTGCCGTCCCGCCCACCCTGAGGTCGATTTCGCAGGTCTCGAGCCGCCAGCCGTCGGGGCCATGCAGCCAGCCCTTGAGCAATTCCGGGACGGTCCAGCAGTCAAACACCATCGGGCGTGGCGCGTCGAAGACGCGGGTTATGCGGACCTCGCGATCGCTGGGGGTTGTAACGGTCAAGGTCGCGACGGTGGAGCCTGGCAATCTCGTGGTGCTCATGGAATGTCCTTTTTGTGTTCGCTTGCCGAAGGACGTCCGGCCAGGCGCCGGCCCGACACGATTGCTATTTTTCTGATCGGGCCGTGCCATGGGCCGGATACGCCTGGCTCCGCCTATTGTTCCGCCTCGCCCGGGCTCTTGCTGGCCTGCAGCGCGCCCAGCAAGGCATCGAGCCGTTGGAAATTGCCTTCCCAGATCTTGCGATAACGCTCTAGCCACTCAGTGGCCTCGGCCAGCGGCTTCACTTCGAGCCGGCATGGCCTGCGCTGGGCGTCGCGCCCGCGCGAGATCAGGCCTGCACCCTCAAGCACCTTGAGATGCTTCGAGATCGACGGCTGACTCATGGCGAAGGGCTCGGCAAGCTCCATCACCGAGGCCTCCCCCTCGATCAACCGAGCGAGAATGGCGCGCCGCGTCGGGTCGGAAAGCGCAGCAAAGGTAGCATCGAGCTGATTCATATTAGATAGCCAATCAGTTATATACCTAAGTAGCTATATACAAATCGACGTCGATGGTCAACCAGCTTGCTGGTGCATCGCAAAATTCTGGCCATGCCGGACTGTGGCGTCTATAACGCCTGCGATCCGAATTCAGCGCCGCCGCGCTCTGCACCGAGCGCAGCCAGCCAGCTAAGGAAAATCAATGCCTGCCTATCGTTCCCGCACCACCACCCATGGCCGAAACATGGCCGGCGCCCGCGGCCTGTGGCGCGCCACAGGCATGAAGGATAGCGATTTCGGCAAGCCGATCATCGCCGTCGTCAATTCCTTCACCCAGTTCGTGCCGGGCCATGTGCATCTCAAGGACCTCGGCCAACTCGTCGCGCGCGAGATCGAGAAGGCTGGCGGCGTCGCCAAGGAATTCAACACCATCGCCGTCGACGACGGCATCGCCATGGGGCATGACGGCATGCTCTATTCGCTGCCGTCGCGCGAGCTGATCGCCGATTCCGTCGAATACATGGTCAACGCGCATTGCGCCGACGCCATGGTCTGCATCTCCAATTGCGACAAGATCACCCCCGGCATGCTGATGGCCTCGCTGCGCCTCAACATCCCGACCGTCTTCGTCTCAGGCGGTCCGATGGAGGCCGGCAAGGTGGTATTGGCCGGCAAGGCGCAGGCGCTCGATCTGGTCGACGCCATGGTCGCGGCCGCCGACGACAAGATTTCCGACGAGGACGTCAAGGTCATCGAGCGCTCGGCCTGCCCGACCTGCGGCTCGTGCTCGGGCATGTTCACCGCCAATTCGATGAACTGCCTGACCGAGGCGCTGGGCCTGTCGCTGCCCGGCAACGGCTCGACGCTGGCCACCCACGCCGACCGCAAGCGCCTGTTCGTCGAGGCCGGCCATCTCGTCGTCGATCTCGCCCAGCGCTATTACGAGCAGGACGACGAAACGGCACTTCCGCGCAGCATCGCCTCCAAGGGCGCCTTCGAGAACGCCATGGCGCTCGATATCGCCATGGGCGGCTCGACCAACACGGTGTTGCACATCCTGGCCGCCGCACATGAGGGCGAGGTCGACTTCACCATGGAAGACATCGACCGCCTGTCGCGCAAGGTGCCTGTGCTCTGCAAGGTGGCGCCGGCCAAGTCCGACGTGCATATGGAGGACGTCCACCGCGCCGGCGGCATCATGGCGATCCTTGGCCAGCTCGACCATGCCGGCCTAATCAATCGCGACCTGCCGACCGTGCACACCGCAACGCTCGGCGAGGCGCTCGACCATTGGGATATTTCGCGCACCTCGGCCGAGAATGTCCGCGAGTTCTTCCTCGCCGCTCCCGGCGGCGTGCCGACGCAGGTCGCCTTCAGTCAGGACCGCCGCTGGGACGAGCTCGACACGAACCGCGAGACGGGCGTCATCCGCTCGGCAAAGACGCCCTTCTCCAAGGATGGCGGCCTTGCGGTGCTGAAAGGCAATCTCGCGCTCGACGGCTGCATCGTGAAGACCGCCGGCGTCGATGAATCGATCCTGAAATTCACCGGCCCGGCCCGCGTCTTCGAAAGCCAGGACGCCTCCGTCAAGGCGATCCTCGCCAACGAGGTCAAGGCCGGCGACATCGTCGTCATCCGCTATGAGGGCCCGCGCGGCGGCCCCGGCATGCAGGAGATGCTCTACCCGACCAGCTATCTGAAGTCGAAAGGCCTCGGCAAAGTCTGCGCGCTGATCACCGACGGCCGCTTCTCCGGCGGCACGTCCGGCCTGTCGATCGGCCACGTCTCGCCCGAAGCAGCCGAAGGCGGCGCGATCGGCCTGGTCCAGGAAGGCGATACGATCGAGATCGACATCCCCAACCGCACGATCCGGCTCGCCATCAGCGATGCCGAGCTCGAGGCACGCCGTAAGGCGATGGCGGCGAAGGGGGCGGACGCCTGGAAGCCGGCGGAAAAGCGCAAGCGCAAGGTGACGACGGCGCTGCGCGCCTACGCCGCCTTCGCCACCAGCGCCGACAAGGGCGCGGTCAGGAAAGTGCCGGAGTAGGACAGATTCTTCCTTCTCCCCTTGTGGGAGAAGGTGGATCGGCGCGATAGCGCCGAGACGGATGAGGGGTGTTCCAGCGGAGTGAGA